>JBBISI010000006.1:0-85520 GCA_037441405.1 Candidatus Cloacimonadota bacterium | reverse complement strand
CCATCAAAACAAAGTGCGGGATCCGGCTCAACCTTTTTCTTCATCTGGCGTTACCCATTTTACACCAACCTTTGAGACACTACCCTAAGATGCATGGGGCTGGAATCAGTGGCGCTAGAACAATTAACTGGGGAAACCGGTAAAGGCGGAGTATTTTCGCGTAGACATACTTACTCCGACAATTTACTGACGCCTTTAATACACTGTCATTGAAGCAGTTGACAAAGTGGCGTTGACGCAGTGTTGATAGATATCTACACTTTTAGGGGTTTGGTATGAATTTGGTTTTGACAACATTGGCAGTGGCTAATCAGCTCGCGTCCGCTGAAACCGAAGAGGTGAACCTGAGTAGAGAGAAATGAAAATACGGTGCCGAAAAGTGGGGGCAATTTTCTATGTTTTAGTGTTTGTCGCACTATTACTGATCTGCTTATCGTGCGGATCAGGAGGGGGATCGTCTGCTGAAGGGGATTTATCGACGAAAGATACTGCCCCCGACAGCAGCGCTCTATTTACCGTTCGATTTCGTCCCCAGTGGCTACATCAAGCACAATTTGCCGGATTTTATGTGGCACACGCCAAGGGTATTTATCGTGATTATGGTCTGAACGTGATCATCCAGGAAGGAGGTCCTGATCACCCTGCCGCACAATCTCTCATCAATGGGGAATCTGACTTTGTATCATTGTTTCTACTGGCTGCGATGATGCAGGCGGAAAAGGGGCATCACTTGGTGAATTTGGCACAGATATCACAAAAATCATCTTTTATGCTGGCGGCGAAAAAGTCGTCCGGGATCGAGGAACCCAAAGATCTTGAGGGCAGAAAGGTCGGATTGTGGCATTCGGAATTTCGCGAGATCGCCCATCTTTTTTTCCGGCAGCAGCAAGTGAATGTCGAGATAATCCCGATCGATTGGACGATCAACCTCTTGCTCCAGGGAGCAGTGGATGCGATGAACGTGATGCGCTACAACGAATACAATCAATTGATCCAGGCGGGACTTGATCCATCCGAGTTGACCGTATTTGCTATGAAAGACTATGGTCTGAACATTCCCGAAGATGGGATCTACTGCACAAGGGAATATTATCGGCAGTATCCAAAGGTTGCCCGGGATTTTGCCGAGGCCACCATGGACGGTTGGATGTATGCCATAAACAATCCAGAAGAAGCGCTTGAGATCGTCTTGGGCGTGATGCGCCGCAGTTTTGTGCCGGCCAATCGTCCGCATCAGAGATGGATGCTATCGGTTCAAAGAGATGTCATACTGGCTCGTCCGGGCAAGATAGGCGAATTGGATCGGGAAACATTTGATATTGCGCTCAAGATGCTTATGCGACAAGGGGAACTGACCGTTCCCCTCGATTATAAGGAATTTACCGGAATTGCGGCTGATTAGGGTTTTGCGTTCTTCACTGGCCCATCAATTGATAACCGTCGTCTTCCTGGTCGTGTTCGCGGTCTTGCTAGTTTCGATTTTCAGTACGAGAAAATTGATGTCCCGGGTGATGCTCCAAAATACGAAGACAACGCTGAGTTATCTGGTAAACGATAACATTCGTAAGGTCGAGACCGTTCTGAGCAGGATCGAGGGGGTGGCAGTAGGGATCCTGATTCTGATCGAAAAAGGACTGATACCACCTTCCAATCTTGAATCCTATGTCCAAGACATCTTGCGCCAACATCCGGAGATAGAATCCATTTACCTCGCTTATGAGGACGATGATAACCTTCCGCAGACCTCTAGCCGCGGTTATTATCTGGATATGGGAAGGTTCAGGGTTTTGGATCTGCGTGCCGCCGGGATAGATTATCAAATCCGAGATTGGTATCAGATACCTTTTCTGACCGCTACCGATTACTGGTCGGAACCTTGGTTTGATGCCGATGGCAAGAGATTGATGATCAGCAGTTATTCACTGCCGATAATGTCCCCGGATGAGGATAGAGTGATCGGGATCATACGGTTGGACATTGCTCTCAGCGCATTGCAGAGAAGGGTTGCGGGCTCTGACCGGCATCATATAGGCAATACCCTTTTGATCTCGTGTAGTGGTAGGATAGTGGTGCATCCGGATGATGACAAACTGCTGAACGAAACCATCTTCAGTTTGGCAGAAGAAAACAATGACACGCATCTGAGGTCGATCGGAAAGGAAATGCTTGCTGGAAAAACAAGATTCGTAAAACTCCGCAATCCGGTCAATGAAGAACCGCAATGGATCTACTATGCACCATTGCCCTTGAACAGTTGGGCGTTGGGGATCATCTTTGACGAAAAGGAGATCTTCCGCGATCTGGATACGTTGTTATTGATCCTTACACTTTTTATGATCGGTGGGTTCCTGGCGATCGCCGTGATCATCTCGGTAATTGTTTGGAAGATAAACAAGCCCTTGCAGCATCTTACGGCCGCAGCCAATAGTATTGGACAGGGGGATTTTGAAACGGAAGTGAGGTTGCCGGAGAATTTTAATGAGATCCGTTATCTCGCCCAGGGTATCTCCAATATGCGTGATTCACTCAAAGATTATATGAACAATCTGCTGCAGACGACGGAGGAAAAAAACCGCATTCAATCTGACCTGCGGATCGCTTCACTGGTTCAACAGAACCTCATCCCCAATAATAACGATATGAGCAGGATGTTTCCCGGATTGAAGGTGTATGGGATTGTCGAACCGGCAAAAGAAATCGGTGGTGATCTGTATGATTATTTCCGCCTGGATGACAAGCGCTTCTGCTTTGTGATCGCTGATGTCTTGGGCAAGGGTATGGTGGCAGCGATGACCATGACGGTGGTGAATACACTGATCAGAACCAAGGCACGTAGCGCATCCTCGATTAAAGAACTGCTCTCAGATATCAATCGTTATCTCTGTGACACTCAAAGCGATGCCAATTTCGTTACCATGATCATCGGTTTTATCGATCTAAGCTCGGGCATTATGGAATACTGCAATGCCGGACACGTGCCTATGTATCTTCGTAAAAGAAACCGCCATTTGATGAAATTCAGCGAGACGCAGTCCACAGCACTGGGGATCTTAGCCGATATTGATTTTAACACCCGGATAATGCAATTGGATCTGGGCGATACGATCATCCTCTTCACCGATGGCATCACCGAAACGATGAGCAAGGCGGAGGACTTTTTCGGAGAAGTAAGATTGGAGGAATTGATCGCTGGACTACAAAATCCGGAGCCGGAAACGATCGTCAAAGCGATTCTGAATAGCGTTCGTAAGTTTGCCGATAGAGACCGTCAGGCGGATGATACCACAATCCTGGTCATTGAATACGTCCGGCCTGCCGTCAAGCGTTAATCGCCATTCTCAAATAGTTTCATAACTGCTGCAGCGGGTGGGGTCTGACCGGATAGAACTTGCGAGCGAATAAGATCATATCGCTGCTTTAGATCATCATCGGCAAAGAACCGGCGGACCAGGGTCTCTTCGATCAGGGATTCAAACCATTGGGCTGTCTGTTCGATGCGGCGGTTTTCAAAATATCCGCTGGTTTTATTCTGATGGGTAAATTGGGTAATGATCTGCCATATCGTATCCATTCCCTGTCGGTTCAAAGCGGAGCAAGTAAGAGCTGGAGTCTTCCATTCCGGTGTGGCCGGTTGTAAATAATGCAGCGCATTGCTGATTTCCCCTTGAGCGCGCTTGGCTGCCTGAAGGTTGTTTCCATCGGCTTTATTAATGACGATCAGATCAGCCAGCTCCATCACACCTTTCTTGATCCCCTGCAATTCATCTCCCGCTCCGGCGATCTGCATCAAGAGAAAAAAATCGACCATACCGCGCACATTGATCTCGCTCTGACCTACGCCAATGGTCTCCACCAGGATGATGTCATAACCAGCGGCTTCACAGAGGATGATCGTTTCCCTTGTTTTACGGGCGACTCCCCCTAGGATCCCGCCGCTGGGAGAGGGTCGGATGAAACTCATGGGATGGCGGGAGAGTTCTTCCATTCGGGTTTTATCGCCCAAGATGCTGCCTTTGCTCAAACTGCTGCTGGGATCGATCGCCAGAACCGCAACGCGCTGTCCCTGTCCGATCAGCCATAAGCCAAATGCCTCAATAAAAGTACTCTTTCCGGCTCCAGGAACGCCAGTGATCCCGATCCTGACGGATTTGCCAGAAAATGGCTGGATTTGCCTGATCAGGTCTTGGGCTTGGTCAAAGTGTCGGGGAGAATTGCTTTCTACAAGCGTGATGGCTTTTGAAAGGATCATCCGGTTGCCCTGGATGATACCTTCTTTGAGGGCAGAATTGTCCATCAGCCGCCTCTGCCGTTGCTTTGACGGTTTGTTTGGTTCGGTGGCATCGCTTCCGGGTGCGGGATGCTTGGAACCGCTGACGATGCGGGAGGCAAATTCCCGCCCGGCATTATCGGGTGTCCATTCTGGCTTTTTGGTATTCATAATTTGCTCAGTGGGAGGGTGGATCCCCACGCCTCCCCATAATCATTCAATCGTTAAACCTGGCAAGCAGTTCATTCATGATCTTGACGGCGGCCTCAGGAAGATTGGTTCCCGGACCAAAGATGGCAATCACGCCATGGTCCCGTAAAAAGTTATAATCCTGAGCAGGGATAACGCCGCCAATGGAGACCAGGATGTCCTCGCGATCCAGTTTTTTCAGTTCTGACATCAGTTGCGGCAGTAGGGTCTTGTGTCCTGCGGCAAGTGAACTCATTCCGATAATGTGGACATCATTTTCCACGGCCTGTCGGGCTGTTTCTTCCGGTGTTTGAAATAACGGTCCCATATCCACGTCAAATCCCATATCGGCAAAGGCAGTGGCAACCACCTTGGCACCACGGTCATGCCCGTCCTGTCCCATCTTGGCGATCAGGATACGGGGGCGCCTGCCATGATATTCGGCGAAGCGATCGGTCAATTCCCTTACAGAACTTATGTCATTCATATTTGCATACTCGCTGCTGTAAACGTTGGTGATGAGTTTACTGGTCGCCTGATGTCTGCCAAAGACCTTTTCCAAAGCGGCGGATATTTCGCCCAAGGAAGCACGGGCACGAGCCGCTTGGATCGATAGTTGTAGCAGGTTCCCTTCTCCGGTTTCAGCACATTTGGTCAGGTTATTCAGGCGTATCTGCACTTGACATTCGTCACGGGAGGCACGTAACTTTTTCAGACGGGCAATCTGCGCTTCCCTTACGGCGCTATTGTCCACCTCCAGGATATCCATCGGGCTGTCCTTTTGGTAGTGGTATCGATTGACGCCGACAATGACCTCTTCGCCGCTGTCGATGCGTGCTTGTTTGCGAGCGGATGCCTCTTCGATTCTGCGTTGGGGCAGTCCTGCTTCGATGGCTTTCTCCATTCCGCCGAGACCTTCTACTTCTTTGATATGTTCCCAGGCGCGGTGCATCAGGGCATGGGTGAGGTTTTCCACATACCAGGAACCAGCCCAAGGATCAACGACTTTGCAGATCATGGTTTCGTGTTGCAGGAATAGTTGGGTGTTGCGGGCGATGCGGGCAGAGAAATCAGTGGGCAGAGCGATCGCTTCGTCCAGAGAATTGGTGTGTAGCGATTGCGTGTGTCCCATGGTTGCCGCCAATGCTTCGATGCATGTGCGGGCGATATTGTTGTATGGGTCCTGCTCGGTCAAACTCCAGCCTGAGGTCTGGGAGTGGGTTCTCAGTGCCAGTGACTTGGGATTATGGGGTTTGAACATCTTGACGATCTTTGCCCAGAGCACTCTGGCGGCGCGGAGTTTGGACACTTCCATAAAGTAATTCATCCCTTCTGCCCAGAAGAATGAGAGGCGAGGGGCAAAGACATCAATATCAATGCTCGATTTGATGCCGGTTCGAATATACTCCAATCCATTCGCCAAAGTATAAGCCATTTCCAGATCGGCCGTGGCACCCGCTTCGTGCATGTGATATCCCGAGATGCTGATGTTATTGTATTTTGGCATATGTTTGGACGTGAAACTAAAGATATCGCCGATGATGCGCATCGAATCGGCCGGTGGATAGATATAGGTATTGCGCACCATGTATTCCTTGAGGATGTCGTTTTGGATCGTTCCATTCAGTTGTTCCAGACCGACGCCCTGTTCTTCGGCAGCGACAACATAAAATGCTAAAATCGGCAATACTGCTCCATTCATCGTCATGGATACGGACATCTGATCGAGCGGGATGCCATCAAAGAGGATCTTCATATCCAGGATGGAATCCACAGCCACGCCGGCTTTGCCGACGTCCCCTACCACCCGCGGATGATCTGAATCATAACCCCGATGCGTAGCCAGGTCAAAAGCGATGGAAAGACCTTTCTGTCCCATGGCCAGGTTACGGCGATAGAAGGCATTGCTCTCTTCGGCGGTGGAGAATCCAGCATATTGTCTAATTGTCCAGGGACGCTGGATATACATCGTGGGATAGGGACCGCGCAGATAGGGTGGCATACCTGAGAGGTAATCCAAATGCTCAAGATGGGTGGCATCCTCTTTGAGATAGACCGGCTTCACCTCGAGTTGCTCATTGGTCTTCCAGATCTTGTCCCGGATCTCGTAGGTTAGGGATTTGCCTTTGGCGGGTTCAAAGGTCGGATTGATCTTGTTCAGGTCAGGTTTCATTTTTCCACCTCCATAGCCGCGGCGATCTCTTTCAGAGTACGCAAAGCATTACATCTCAGGTGGATAAAGATATCCACGCCAGCTTCCTTATATGCTTCGACCATATCCTGCGGATATCCGGCAAGGATTATGGTACTACTAGAAGATCGGGATTTGATCACTTTACACAATGCCGGGACACATTCCACATAAACATCATCGGTGGAGCAGATGCAAATGGCGGGACATCCACTGTCTAATGCCCTTGCCACTGCTTGGTCAATATCCTCACTCCCTTCGGAAGCAACGGAAGTAAAACCGGCAACTGCAAAGAAGCCCTGAGCAAAATCCGCTCTTGCTTTGTATTGACTCAATGAACCCATATTCATCAGATAGACACGAGCATTTTGGTGATTCCGGACAGTTAGGCGTAATCTTTCAAAGCCCTCTGTCAGCCGTCTGGTTACCAGAGGAGCGATCGCCTCACCGGGATAATTATTGCCGAATCCAAAGATCTCACCCAATTGATCGATGGTCGCATGATGCAGCCAGGCATCGGTGATCATATCAACGATATATTGATTATCCAGATGTTCCTGCAGATCCCGCAAACGGCTCTGGAGACCCTTATCCACAACCTTCCTGATGCGATCTATCCGGTCAATGATCCTGCCCCAAATGTGGTGTTGAGATTCATCGGTCTTGGGTGTATGTACTTCATCCGGATTGGCATACATATTGACACCGACGATGATGTCCTTACGCAATTCGGCATTACAGATCCGACGAGTGGCACAGTCATCGATCTCGGATTGGATGGAACCGGAAAGTAGGGATGCCATGATCCCCCCATCGGATTCGATCTTTTGCATCATTTTCCATGCTTTTTCCGCCAGTTCAGCGGTGAGAGATTCGATGTAATAACAACCGCCTACGGGATCGACCACGCGCTTTAAGTGTGCTTCCTCTTGCAGGATAATCTGTTGATTACGGGCGATGCGTTTGCTGTGTTCGTTTTCACAGTTCCATAAAGCATCGAAAGGTTCGATCTCCAAACTATCGATTCCGCCCATGACACCGGAGAAAGCTTCGGTGGTCGTTCGTAAGACGTTCACGTAAGGGTCATAGATGCTTTTATTGAATCTGGTGCTGATGCCGTGGATCCAGATTTTGCATGCTTCATCTGATCCACCGTATGCCTTGACCAGTTCTGCCCAGATCAGTCGTGCCGCCCGCACTTTGGCGATTTCCATGTAAAAATTGGAGCCCAAAGCAATGTTGAGTTGTACATGCGGAGCGATCTGATCGACCGAAAGTCCCTTTTCTCGCAGCCGATCAAAAAACGCCACCGCCGTAGCCAAAATAACCGCCAATTGCTGAACTGCGTTAGCTCCCGATTCAGCATAAACTACGGAATCGAGCAGGATCGTCCTGATCCCTTTCGCTTTCATATCAGCCCAATGGGTCATCTGATACATCATCTGCCAGATTTGCTCAGGATCAAGAGCCCACCGACCCTCTCCGACAAGCAAAGAAATTGGATCAAAGCCCACAAAGGCACGGATGTCATTAAGCCGCAGATCCTGCCGTTTGATATAGGCATTGAACAAACCCAGCATCAAAATCGCTGACCAACCGGCGTTGATATGGATTGGAACTACCTCCAGGCGGACACCCTTGAGCAGGATCTCCATCTCTTCCAAAGTGCAAAGATTCAGTCCCTGAGCGATCCGATCAGGGCTGACAGGGGATCGGGCATTGACGCAATCATCACTGACATATAGATTTACTGTGGTCAAACCATTATTCAATTCATCCAACAGGATCTGATTCAGTCTCTCGGGATCATGGTGTTTCTGCGCTTGAGCTATCAGCCATCCTTCGGATAAATATCTCAAAGGATCGTTACCCCTTACGTAAGGGCTGGAACCTGGAATGCTGTCCAGATGGGGGAGATCGCGGATATCTTCCTTACGGTAGATGGGTTTGAGAGTGATGCCTTCATAGGTGGGGCTGTGCATTACCTTATCAAAACTGGCGCCCTTTAGCGTGGCTTCGACCGCCTTGATCCAATCCTCCCATTGATTCACGGGAAATTCGTCTTCCAGGATCAGATCCTCAAACAGGGGGTCAAATCCCTTTTGCTGTAAGGGATCGATTGTGCTGTTTTCCAAAACAGTTTCTCCTTTGCAGTATGTATCTTATTGATATTTTATCGTGTTACAATCCTGCATTCTGGATCAGGGCCTGAACGGGCTTCATCTCGTAGGGGCCGCCCCTTTCGATCGCATCGAGGATGGCACCGCCACCGGTGAAAAAGTAGTATCTATCATTATCGACAGCCTGGGCAAAAGTATCGCTCAAGAGGTCTTTGAATTCTTGTATTGTATCTCCGCCGCCAAAGAGTTTTTTTGCCTTTTCATTGGCATCAATGAGTTTATACGCCCCTTTGGTTCCATCCTTGAAAAGGACTGTATAACCCATGACCGCATTGATGAATATGGTTTTGGCACCCCCAAAAACTCTCTTTATCTGTTCATCGGCATAAGATTCCAAAGCGGCATCGAGGACGTAGTTCAGTTCCATGCCTTCTTTCAGATCCTTGATCTTCCGGCTGCGCCAGGAACCATCCTGAACCGCTTCAAATGAGTCGGATTCGATGACCTCGGGCAATTCCACTATCTTGTGGATATGCGCTTGGGAATTGTCGATAAATTCCTTTGCCAGAGCGAGATCATCCTCGCCGATCCCTTTGATCCGGATGCCGTATTTGACGCAAAGCCAGGCATTATAGAGCACACCGCCCAGGATCAGATGGTCGGAGATCTCGAGCAAAGCGGTGAGCGGTCTGATCTTGGTGTCAAATTTAGCGCCAGCGACGACGGAGACAAGCGGACGCTGCGGCTCGAACACCATTTTCAAATGATCGATCTCCTTGAGCATCAGTAAGCCGGCATAGGCAGGAAGTTTTTTGGCAAGCAGATAGGTGGAGACATGCGCCTGCCAGGATCCAAACGCATCATTGACAAATACATCGCCCAGAGCGGATAATTTGTCCGCCAGAACTTCCGCATCATCGCACTTGCTTTCTTCACCGGCAAACCATCTGGTATTGGGTAAATAAACGAAATCACATTCACCCTTGCGGAGTTTTGCGATCGCAAGATGGCAGGGACTAATGTCAATGATGCCCTTGCCTTCTTCCACCGGGCATTCGGGGATCAAGCCACGCAGGTGCAATTTGCTCTCCAGATAACGGACAATCGGGGTAATGGCATCATCTTCCAAGGCCGTGATCAGTCCCGTCTTTTTGTCATAAGGTCTGCCCACATGCGTCATCAAGACTGGCAGTCCACCCTTTTTGTAGATGTTGATCAGGGTGGGGATGGTGGCATCGATCCGCATTGGATCTTTGATCTTGCCTTTTTTGACCACGTTATGATCCAGACGAACCAGCACAACCTTGTTGTGCAGATTTACATCCAGCATACTTGGCACGACTGAAGCGAACATAGTTCTTACTCCTTCTGCTGCTTTCGTCCCCGACTAAACAAAGGATTGAAATAGTCAAGTAAATTGTTGCATAAACCCACCATCCCAGACCTTGTTCATGACTATTTCCGACATTATTGACTGCTATCGCCTTGCCCGAACATGAGTCCTAATTGCTGCCCGGTCCTTGATTTACCTCACTTTCAAACCACCTTGCTCCCGAGATACAGCCGACTACTCGGAAGGATCTCGAAGCGATAGCGAATTGAGATCGGGGCAAAGGATCAGTTGATAACCGATCTGGTCAATGGTTGTGGTCATTTTCGGCTTCGGCGTCTGAATTCCCAGGGCGGGATGGGGTTCTTGTCACTCCAGAGCCCGATCCGGCGTTGTCGTGCCTCCGCCTCCAGGGCTGCCAGGTGGCGGTTTTTGCTATACTGTTTGTAGTGCCACGCCAGTCCGTGCCGGAGCAGTTCGTGATTCAGATTTCGTCCATCGGGCAAGATTATAAGAGCGATATGCCTGCCGTAGCGGTCTTGGGACAAGATCCGGGCGGTGACTGTTTTGCCGAAACACAACTCAGAGACGAATTGTTTTGCCTGGCTACCGTAGGGTTGTTTCTTTTCCGGACAGTCGATCCCCGCCAGTCGGATGCGGTAAGAGGTTCTTTCTTTGAGGATCTCGATTGTATCCCCATCCTTGACACCGGTCACCTTGCCTGTGATGGCTCTCGCCGGAAGTATAATGTAGGCGAGGGTCAGGATGATCAGAAGGATCGTCTTTTTCATTGTGCCCTCCCTAATGGTCAAAGTAAATGTGTTCCCTCTGGTAATATTGCCAGTCGTTATCATAAGCGGGTTCGAGTTCGGCCATCCAAGTAGCGGTCTCATTGTATCTGGCAAAGAAAGGGCGGTTAATCCAGTGGGGATCACGCGCATCCAAATATTTTAGGATGAAAAACCTTCTGTCCATCTATGCAGAGGACCATATCGATCCTGATCTTACCCAGCGTCGAGGACATGGATAACCCCTTGATTGTAGCATCCGGATTGTTTAGACCATTTGTGCCAGATCGTCCGTCGCCTTTGCCCTGTGAAACACTTTCAAATGCTCCTCAGTCAGCATAACCAGATGGGGAGAACTCATCCGGAAGACCGGATCATCCGGCACGCATCCCCAAACGATCAGTTCATTGACGAGGCAACTCCGGGTTCGAATAGAAAAGTCCAATGCCGCCGTCATAATCACTTCGATCAATCCCACCGGCAGGCTTTTCAGTTGCTTGATCCGATCCAGCTTGCCCAGATCAAACATCTCGATGTAGGTGTTTGTAGCTGACACTTCACTTCTCCCTAATCCTGTTAGGGGCACGGCAGGGTCTCTTGAGGACTCCGAAGACCATGTCTCGGCCCGGTGATCGGCATACCTGTAATCGTGTTGGCAAGTTCATCTGCTCCAGCGCTTGCCATGATAAGCGTATCTGATCGTAAGTCAATGTATTACAATGTCTATTGCCATGCAGTTGATGGTGGCGATGCCAGTGAAAAGAACTGCGGGCAGTGTCGCTACTACCTTGTTATCTGTCAGGCGTTAATCACCTCAATCAGATTAAGTAACTTTTAAGGCAAAACAGGACTTGACAAAATTGGAGGATTCTGATATATTGCGACTCAGTCTCAATATAAGGAGAAATCCATGAAAGATCATGAAGAGGTTTTTGTCGAGTTCCTGCAGGGGCGGGGCTTGAAATATACGCGGACGCGAATGATGATATTGGATATAGTATTTTCTCTGCATGAGCACTTTGATGCGGAGCAGTTGTATGACCTGATACGGCAGCGGACGCGGGAGATGTCCCGGGCGACGGTGTATCGCACCATTCAGCTTTTGTGTGAAGCGGGCTTATTGCAGCAGTCGGTGCGTTTTTCGGCACGGGAGACCTACGAGCATATCTATGGTCATCCAAAACACATTCATTGGGTTTGCAGTAAATGTGATGCAGTTATTGAGACCGATCTGGCGGAAGTGTTGCCCGGCTTGAACCGGGAAGCAAAACGCATTTGTTTTCGGGTGGAGGATACCAAGTTCACCATCGTAGGACTGTGCTGGAAGTGTAAGGATATTGAGAATGGGTAGCAATAACAGAAAACCTGTAATCGCCTTGGCTGGGAATCCCAATGTGGGCAAGACCACCTTATTCAATGCTCTGACCGGGGCAAGGCAGCATGTGGGCAATTGGCCTGGTGTAACCGTGGAATATAAGATGGGCACCATCCTCAACCAAGGTAAACAATACGAAGTGATCGATCTACCGGGGATCTATGCTTTCTCGGCATCGTCTCCGGATGAATGTGTAGCGCGTGATTATCTTCTCAAGGACAAGCCCGATCTGGTGGTCAATATCGTCGATGCCTCCAATCTGGAGCGCAATCTCTATCTGAGCGTGCAACTAATGGAGATGCAGGTTCCGGTACTCATGGTTTTGAGTATGACGGATATTGCAGAACTCAATGGCATCAGGATTGATCATCGGCATCTGGAGACGCACCTGGGTCTTCCGGTCAAGCCCTTGATCCTGAATCGCAAGTTTGACCGAGAGGAATTCATCCAACAGATAGATCAGTGCCTGCAAAGTTCTCCCGCACCCAATGTGATCCGCTATGATGAGTTGGTGGAGAAAGCGATCGCCACCATCATCGAAGCTTTGAATGATGGCACAGAGCTCAGCGTAGAGCCCGTTTTCTGGCGTGCGATCAAATTGATCGAAGGAGATGCGGACGAGCAGGCAAAATTGGGTGGAGACCGCTTGGTTCGGATCGTCAAGTCGATCCAAGGCGTTGAGCGTCATCGTGGTCAGAATGGCAGGATCGTGATCGCCGATGACCGCTATGCCTACATCCGCGGATTGGTCCAGGACGTGGTCAAGCGCAGCAGCACTGATCACCAGACGTTTTCTGACCGGATCGACAAGGTTTTGCTGAGCAAGATCATGGGATTGCCGGTATTTTTTGGAGTGATGTATCTGATTTTCCTGATCGCGGTACGAACGAGCCAGCCCTTGATCGACCTGATCGACGAGGGATTATCCTGGCTCTTGGTGGGTCAGTTTGGTGCATTGTTGTCTGGCTGGAACGCTCCGTATTGGCTGGAACACATCCTAAGCGAAGGGCTGGGAGGAGGACTGGTCACTATCGCCACATTCATCCCACCGATCTTCTTTATATTCTTAAGTTTAGCGGTTCTGGAGGACTCCGGATACATGGCACGGGCAGCTTTTATGGCCGACAAGTCAATGCGGAGGATCGGACTACCGGGCAAGGCGTTCATACCGCTTTTGGTCGGCCTCGGCTGCACCGTTCCGGCGATCATGGCGACACGGACGCTGGAAAGCAAACGTGACCGGATCATGACCTCGATCCTCGCTCCCTTTATCAGTTGTGGTGCTAAACTACCTGTTTATACATATCTGGCGCTTATATTCTTTCCGCGTAATGCCGATATCGCCATCTTTGGTTTGTATCTGGGAGGGATCGTGATGGCGATGTTGGTCGCCTATATACTCAAGAAAACCTTGTTCAAGACCGATCCGGGCGTATTTGTGATGGAATTACCCGCCTTTCACATTCCGACCTTCAATGGCATTCTCTTGCATACTTGGCACCGACTCAAGGATTTTATTCTCCGCGCAGGAAAGACGATCCTCGGTGTGATCATCCTGATCAATATCCTGCAGGCGATCTACATCACCAGTCCTTCTGAAAGCGCAGTCGGGAATGGCGAGCCGCTCAGGGAGACCCTGCTCCAGACAGCCGGACGTGCCATCAATCCGATCTTCCAGCCGATTGGTATCGATCCTGAAAACTGGGAGGCCAGCGTAGCGCTGCTTAGCGGTCTCTTTGCCAAGGAAGCGATCGTGGGTTCCCTTCAGACCTTGTATGGGATCGAGGAAAACGATGAAGGCGCGGCGACGATCAGAAGCAAATTTGGCGGCAGCAGAGAGGTCTGGGCGTTTTTGCTGTTCATCTTGCTATATTCGCCATGTGCGGCGACCCTTGCCTTGCTTTTCAAAGGATATGGCTGGGGCTGGATGGTCTTTGCTTTTGGGTATCTCACGCTATTGGCGTGGGTAGTGGCAACAATATTTTATCAAATCACCACCTGGACGGCATTATCGGTGTTCTGGATCGGGATCGGTCTGGGCACCATAGTGTTATCAATTTTGATTTTTAAGTATTTAGGGAGAAAACAGCACTATGAGACGCAATAGATTTCGTCGGAAGTTGTGGCTTTGGTGGGGACGAATGACCGGGCGGAGAAATCGTTACCCCAGAGATCGTCAATGCCATAACCTGTCACAAGCAGTGGGGGGAAGCGTGGTCATGGTGACCTGTAATCAAAACATCCGCATGGTTGAGCGGGGTCTTTATAACGGAATCAGCATCCGTATCCTGCGTAATAACAGGGATGAACCTAATTTGATCATTGCTGTGGGCGACAGTCGATATATTTTGGATCGCAGGATCGCAGCGCATATCAAGGTGCGATATATCTGAGCCGGTGTTTTCCATAGGGAAGCTTTCCATCAGCGGCAGATGACGTTTGCCTTCAAGGGGAGACCATTGCACCTAATGGGCTTACCAGAGATGAGATCTTGAGAAAGCAATATTTAGTTTTCCAGCGTCATCAGATTTTAGGCGGTGGTTTCAACCACCGTTTCGGATCGTGAGTGCACAAACAACCCTACTGGGTTTTTAGACATTGTGAGGACTTCGGCCCGAACGAGAGGCATATGCCAGCGTATTGAAAGAGGTATCCCTGTCCGGTGGGAGGGGATTGCTCTCGAACTAAAGTCCTCAAAAAGTCCCGATACCCTTGCGTGTTGATCGTTAGCGGCGTTCCGAACGGTGACTGAAGTCACCACCTTACATCTGATGGCGCTGCAATGACGGCGGGTTCTATCTGGCAAATAGTTAGTTTATAGCCGTTGGAACGACACCCCAAAATATTCAACGGTTTTACAAAGTTCTTATCAAGCGCAAATTTATTTATAATTGTATGCCATTCAGTTCGATATAGGTTTTATGACAGGTGTAGCCCGACTGTCTGAAAATGGGCAGAGCCATCAGCGCGGCGGCGTAGATATCCAGTTGATCGAGTTCGCTGATCTCACCTGTCTTATAGTCCACGATCCAAGCGCTTTTATCCCGCGAATTGATCATGAGACGATCGATGCGGTATTCTTTGCCTTGATGCCAGATATCGCGCTCCGTAAAGATCTTGTCATAGGCGAGATCAAAGAGATCGGGATAGCCGATCAGGGCGGCATCGGTTTTTTGACACAGAACTCTAATATCGTCTGCTCTGATGATATTGCCATATTTGATGAGACAGTTTTCCAGTCCCCGGTTTCGCTCTTCGTAGGTATTGCGGATCAGGAAGGACAAATAGTCATGTGCCAATTGACCGATCAGAGCGGAACGATCCACAATCCAGATCTTTTTCCAGTCCAGTTTTTTCCGGTCTGGGTTTGGCAAAGCATGGGAAAAAGGGCTGTGGATCAAGGGCGGTAGTATGGGGGAGAGGGTGGTCATCAGTTTCGGCGTGATACCCCCCAGAGCGGTGGTTTCGTTTTGTGATTCGGGATCTTTGGGCAGTGCTCGGGAAGGGGCGCCGTAGCCCCAGCCCAAGTCATCTGGATATCCCTTGTCAGCCATAAATTTGCGGAAGGAATCAGCAAAAAGCAATGGCAATTGGGACTTGCCTTTGCTTTCACCGAGAAATTCCTCCCACTCCTTTGTGTTTTGGAAACCCAGCATGACATAAAGGCATCGTCTGGCGCGGGTAACGGCGACATAGATCGTATTGAGCTCCTCCAGTTCTTCCCTACGGACTTTTTCTTCCGTCAGATAAGACCAGGAAGAGTGCTGCAGGACATCGGCATACTGGTAGGTGAGGGCAAAATCGTGCAAATGCTCAAAAGTGTGGCCGGCGTATTGATAAAAGCAATCGATGAGACGGTTGTCATGTGGGGTCTGGGGTGTGAGGTCATACCAGAAGAATACGTGGTCAAATTCCAGTCCTTTGGATTTGTGAATGGTAAGCAATTGCACTGCGTCCTTGCGTTCGATGCTCCGCTGCTTCATGACTTCCTGTTTTGATTTGTCCTGACAGTATTGGAGGAAGTCCGGTGCGCTGCAGGCAGTGCCTTGAGTGGAATTTTCATACTCGCGGAGCAGGTCTAGGAAGGCATTGACATTTATCAGATCCCGGTCAGGAATGTGTTTCAGGTCGAGACGACTGTTGTCAATCAGGGCAAGACACAGATCATACAAGGTCAATTCATCCGCTTTCAGCATCAGATCATAATAGCGTTGGGCAAATGGTATGGCCGAGAGTTCGACAGGCTCGGTGGTGCTCGGGCTGCACTTGTCATATTCAGCGATGATAAGACACAAGCGTTTGAATTCGGCTCCAGGCATCAGAACGTAATCGGAACGCAGGACTTTGAACAGATCTAGCCAATCACGATATACGGTGAAGCGGATAAACGAGAGCAATGGATAGACCAACCGATGATCGATCAACAGCGCCGAGGGTTGGAAGATGCTGCCAAAGCCCTCTTCCTCGAGCATGGATTGCAGATCGGTTAGTTCGCTATTTTTGCGGGCGATGAGGGCGATGGTCTCACCGGTATCGATCATTCGGAGATTGGGAACGATCGTATGGCGGACGAATTGGCGCATCCGGTCGAGCCGAAGAATTGGGCTCTTGCTGCTGCGGGTCTGATAACTTACGAGATCAAAGTGGATGTAGGTATTTTGCTCATGTTTATCCGCTCTGCCTCGGATGGTCTCATATTTCCATTTCATGCCATGATAATCGAGATACCGATGGATGGAATCCTCCAGGAAGATGGAATTGATGGCATCAAGCATGATGCTGCTACTGCGCCAGCAATCGGTCAGGGGCTCAGTGAGCACATTTGCGCATTGGGGAAAACAAGCGGAGAGATTGACCAGCAATTCCCTCTCACCTTCACGCCAGCCAAAGATCGATTGCTTTTCGTCACCGACCACGATGAAACCGCCAAAGGGTTTACTGCCATGTCCGGCGACCACTTCGTCCAGGATGGGTTTGAGGATATTAAACTGGAGGATTGAGGTATCCTGGAATTCGTCAATCAGGATAACGCGAGTGCGGTGGGAAAGGAAGTGGTAAAATTCGTTGGTGGTATTCTCATCCTGGGGATCAAACAGCGGAGGATCATCGCTGTATAGCGCTTCAAAGGTGAGCCAGGTAACATCATCATAACTTAACTCCTTGTAATGATACATCAACCGGTCGTATTCGCTGAGGATATCACCCCAGAGATCGAGGATGCTTTGCTGCTCGGGGAGAAGAAGTTTGAAGATCAAGTGGTCTGCCAGATAACGGGCGGCTTCCTTGGTGATGGCATCCATCTCATTTTTGAGCGGCTCATTATAGCGGAATTTGCTGCCATTATACAAGGCATGCTTGTTGCTGGCGATCACCTTGAGTAATTTTTGGCATTTCTGGGGATCAGTGAGCAGATCATTGCACTTGGCGATCAGTTGATCAGTAGTGTAGGGTTCTGATATGAGTAGTTTGACCAGATCACTTTTGTAGTATTCACTGATGCCTTTAAATTCCGGTTTCTTTTCCCTGCTGATGATTGCCTGTTCGATCGTCATAAACAATTGATGCAATTTATGCCGGCATTTGCCGAGTTGCGTCTGGGCTTCCCTATCCCAATATTCAGAAGCGCCCAAATGACGGCAAAGGATCGAATCGTCTGCTCCCACCGGACGGCGGGTCATCAGGAAATAGAGCCAGCGAAGTTTGACCAATGAGACAAAGAATGGTTTGTAATCATCAAGCGAGGGATATATTTTGGAGCGGAAAATATCTCTGATCTTGTTCAGGATCTTATCAGTCATGACATAGGGCATCAAAATAGGCATCCGTTTGCCGGTGGCATCCTCGTCGATCTCAAAGCGATCAATGCCACGCACCGGACAAATGAGATTGCGGAAGATATTGCCTATGAAGGAATCGATGGTCATTACCCTCAGCAGGTGCTTCTGAGTGCATACCTCATGGTAGGCGCGGGATAAAAGGCGGTATTCATCGGCGGAAAGTTCGTCTTCACTGGGATTGGCGGTAACGGTGAACCGGCGTAGGTTTTGCAGCAGGATCGACCTGTCTTTGGCATTGTCTTCGGTGGGATAGAGCAGAAGATGGAGATGAGCTTGAATTCGCTCCCTGATCTCAGCGGTGGCTTTGCGGGTGAATGTGATGACCAGGATATTGTCCAGCGAGAAGTCGGGATGGCGTTCATATTTCAATAAAAGCGTGATGTATTCCAAACTGAGGCGGTAGGTCTTGCCGGTTCCGGCGCTGGCGGAGATGATCTTGGTGATGGGCTGCTCAGTCGTCGTTTTCATCGTCGCCTCCTGGTAATACGTTGAGATCTGCACGGGTGATCTGATAATTCCTATCCCTTAGTTTTCGGGTGCGGGCCGTTCCGTAACCAGTATTGATAATGCTCACAAGAGCATCCTTTACCTTGGTGTAAAGAGCATCACGGCGTTTGGCGCTCATTTCGCAAGAGTCAGGGTGACCACCGAGAGGATTGATGAACATACCTGTCACCTTGCGGTTGTAATCTTCATTCAAGACGTAATAATACCAATAATACATGACCAATTGATCCTTGTCTGTAGAACTGCCGGTCTTGAAGTCGATGATCACCGCTTCATCAGGGCTTTCTACACGCAGATCAGCGATGCAACGGATGATAACGGCTGTTCCCTCGGTCTCTTCGCTCGGCGGGATAAACTGTTTGTATTGGAGAGGATTATCGGCATTGTATGGCTCTTCGGGGATGATTGTGACCTCTGCCATAGATTTGATCGGTAGATGAGGAAGAATATCATGGAGAAAATCTCTTGCGGCACGGATCAAGGTGGGAATGATCACTTCGCGGATGAACTCATGGTTATAGTTCTGGGGTAGTTTGAAATCATACTCCGGTAAAGAAAGCAATTTTGTGAGGGTCTTGAGTAAAAAGCCCTCATTATACCATTGCCACTTGTCCTTCAATTTGCCATCGTATTCAGCAACGACCCTTTCCATGATCGTTCTCAGATATTCATGCAGGATGTTGCCAAAGAACCCTCTGCTGATCTGTGGTGGAGCGTCGGTCTGGCGGGATGAGATCCCGCAATGGTGTTCTACAAACCACATGAAGGGATCATTGGCAAAAGCGGCTAATTTGTGATAGGACAGCGCTACAGTATGGTTTTTGCCAAAGTCACTGGGATCATAGGGGATGCTGCAGATCCGCCTGATCCATCCCGATGCCGAAAGTAGTGCTTCTGGACGGTGATCGAAAGAACATTGGTTATATAGAGAGTCGTTTTCCAGGAACGGATCGGAATCCGCACCTACATCAAGATCCACTTTTCTCAGGTTGATAAAGCGGCTGTTAAACAGGTCACGGATCAGGGGACTCGTATGATCCATCGGTAGGACTTTGATCTCTGGCAGGTGGTCCGGTGCGTCCTGACTGGTCTGCCAGTTTCGCATCAATACCAGGATCTCGCCGATAAAGGAACTCTGCTCGACACCCTTATCTTTATCGGAGTAACAATACAAAACCGCCTTGCAACTACCAAGCAGCAACCGGAAGAAATAGTATCTTTCTCGCTTACGCACCTCTTCCCAAGATATCAGTCCCATGCGAACCCTTTGATTCTCACTGAATAGCCACACCGGACTAGGGTTTGTTGGATACTCGCCTTCCATGACGTTAAAGAACACCGTTTGGTCATAACACAGGTTACGACTGTCTTGGATGTCTGTGATGTCGTAGATCGGCAAATCATGATCTGTGACACGATATGAAATATAAGCGGATTTGACGATCTGGGTTAGAAGGTTCATAAGATCAGCAGCCAGGCAGTTTTTGCGGTTGGGAAAGAAATCCTGCCAATTCTGCACGATGCCTATGGTCTCGATACTGAGGGCATTGGCGAGCCGCTCAGGGATCTTGTCCAAGATGTCCGTATAAGCCAATTCATCCTCGGTACAGAGCAAAGCCATTGGCAATAGATCGCTGTCCAGAACGTCAATGAGAGCTGTTAGCGACGTAACAGAGACGATCGACTGGATGATTTCGGCTACCTTCGTCATATAGTCCTGCAAGGGACGCAGATCAATTTTGCCTGCCTGCGTATTGCTCAGGGTTTGTTCTCTGATTGCAAAGAACGCCCCCTCCAGATCGAGATAGAGCACGTTTTCCGCACTCAATTGTGCTAAAAGGCGCTGGATCTGGTCACGATCCATATCCGACATGTTCCACATTGAGCAAAGCCCAGCATCAGCGACCAGAGCGGCTATATCTTTGATGGGTAGATAAGTAGCCGATTCATCGGATGTTAGATGCTCCAGGGTTTGAGTAATGGTCATAAGCGTCTGAAACAACCGGGTGTGGGTGATGGGAAAGGAATGAGGCATACCAAATCGGATGGGATCGAATAGTGCTGCTTGGGCGCTATGCTGAAAGCTCCGGTCGATAATTGCCCGCTTTTGCCTAAGTTGACCGGTGTCAGGATCAGTGATGCTATTTTTGGCAAGGACAGCACCGTGCTCAATTATTCCGGGTATTAACGACGCTGCATCACTGAGGAATTGCAGGTATTGCTCTGCTTTGGAACCCGTTTGCACAATATTTATTGACTTCAGCAGGTGGTTACCTTCCCTGATTGCCCCCTCCAGATCAAAGTCCGACGATCTCATCGTCTCAGGATCAAACCAGTTCTCCAATCCCTGATACATGATGATGACCTCATAGCCAATCTCTTCCAGTTTCCGGATGGTTTGTTTTTCCAATGCGGTGTAATAATACTGGTTAACGAAGACATATCTATTGTAACGTGGATCGGGATCAATGCTTTGTTCCAATGGGATAAATATCAGGTCGTCGAAGCCCTTGTCATTGATCAATCGTTGATACTGATCCCGGATCGCCATGATTCGGGGAATGCTCTTGATCTGCCAGTCCCGGAGGTACAACTCAGCAAGATCTTCAGGATCTCTAAGACGTTCGATGTCAAAACATTCCTCCCTGAGTTCTTGCATCAGTTTGAACCAGTTACAGCCCCATCCCACCAGGTCATCGTAAGAATCGATATGGTAAAATGAGCGGTCAGCAGTACTCAAGGCCTGATAGAGGCAAAGCAGGCGTTTGTCCTCCTGGAGTAAAGGATGGCGACTGCGGATAAGAGATTGCTTGTATTCCTCCATGGAGTAAAAGCACAAATCCTCAAGTTGCCACCTGGCCTGAAACAGATACTTTGCCCTGCGTACATTGACCTGGGTAGGAAAGATCATAACACAGCGATCGGAAGCATAATCCAAAGACGAACGGATTATGTCCTGTTCAAAGCCAATGGCGATGCATTTTGGCATGAACTCTCCCTAATTGGGGGAATGGTGTTGCATGTGCGCGGAGGCTGAGTGCTCGACGCTTGTTTGATGTGTGGGGATAATAACATTCATATGCATCTCATAACAATGGAGAAAATAGCCGGCATACGGATTCGACGGGCTTCTGGATCAAAGGTCGGTGGCGAAATTCACTGTATATGATCTGCCTGCTATCAGCAATATCCTGTTCAAAGTGGCCAGCGGCAATACTAACGGTTGCCGGGTTATAGATCATCGCGGTCATTTCAAAATTATGGTGAAAACTGCGCAGATCCATATTGGCAGTGCCGATGGATGCGATTCCGCCATCCACGATCAGGACTTTGGCATGCATGAATCCCTTCATATATTCGTAGATCTGGATACCTACTTCCATCAATTCCTCATAATAAGATTTGGAGCCCCAGAATACAATGAAGTGATCTGCTTTATGGGGAACGATTATCCGGATCTCTACTCCACTCAAGGCAGCAGTTTTGAGAGCAGTCAACAAACTCTCGTTCAGGATTAAATAGGGAGTGGAGATATCTATCGATCTCTGGGCATTGGCTATGGCTGCAAAGTATGCTTGCATAATGCTCGAATGATCGGAATCCGGTCCACTGGCAGAGATCTGGATCGGTATCCGGCTGTTATTGCCGGTAGGCAGCGGGTCATGGAAAAAGTAGTCCTTCTTCAAAAGGTTCCGGCGTGTGACGAAATACCAATCGGTTAAAAACAACGCCTGTAAGGAGCATACGCCTTCGCCCTCGATCAGGATCATGGTATCTCGCCAATAGCCAAAGTAATCGACTTTATGCAGATATTTATCAGCAATATTCAAGCCGCCCAGATAGGCCTTGATGCCATCGATAATAATCAATTTCCGGTGATTGCGATAGTTGAGCCGGCTATTGATCCAAGGTATCAGGGCAGGCATGAAAGGAACCATCTGCACGCCCGCTTTACGGAGGCGGGATATGAAACGCCGCGGTAGATTCCAACAACCTACATCATCGTAGATGAATCTGATCTCCACTCCCTCGGATGCCTTCTGGATCAGAAGATCCCGCATGATCCTGCCGGTGCTGTCATCGGATATGGCAAAATATTCCATATGGATATGTTCTTTGGCGTTTAGGATGCCGTCACAGATGAGATTTAGCGATTGTTCGGTATCGGGGATGATCTGCACGTGATTGTTGCAGGTCAATATCGCTTTGCTGTTGCATTCCAGCAGTTTGATCAGTTTATGTGCCAGTGGATTTTCTATCTGGCTATCATTTGCCGCATGATGATCATGCCCGCCGAGCAGTTCATTGAGATTTACGTTGTCGTCCAGTTCTTTGCGGGAAAAGATCCTAGTCTTGCGCCAGTTGCGGCCAAAGAACAGATAAAAGATGAAGCCGACTACCGGTAGATATAGCAGAACGAGGATCCATGCTATCGTGTGAATCGGATTGTCGTTTTCCAATACTAGAATAATGATCATCAACACAATCGTGATTGCAAACAAGATACTCAATATCCGTTTTGTCAGTGTCGAAAAGATCCCAGCACCAATGCTGCCTTGCATGATCAATTCTATGACCGCTGCCACCAATAGCGATGATAGCAGCAACAAAAAGACCAGCATAACGCCATCCCAGAACTTATGAGAGATCAATCTACCTCCTTCTCGCATACGGGCCATTTCGCAAAGTTTGGGTCACTTCAAAAGAATTCCCCTGCGGTGACGCTAAAGGTTTTGCCCTCAGCACCGAAACCCAGATCCATATGAACATTAAGATGTTCTGCGGGCAGGATGGCAAATCTCAGTCCAAATCCCGCCGACCACCGCCAATCACCGATCCTGATCTTGGTCGGCGAAGCAGACACCTGTCCAAACTCAGGAAAAAAAACGAAGCCGATTCTGTCAAGTAAAGGTTCTTCAAAAGGAAAAACCCGCTGTTCAACATTAAGCGATACCCTTGTTTTATCGACGAACCGTCTCTCCGGGTAAGCCCTCAAGCGAGAGCCCAGACCGGGGAAAAATAAGAGCGGCTCATCATCGTTATTGACGGTCAGATCCGTTCTTAGAGCCAGCACCGACTTTACGCTGATGGGGATAAAGCCGCGGCAGTTGATACGATAATGATCGAAACTATAATCACTGCCCAGCCAGGATCGATAGATCGCATACTTTGCGGTCAGATCAATACCCCGATGGGGAGCATAACCGAATCCGGCCGTATTCCATCTGATGCTCAATCCACTTCCGCTCACCATACCATCACTGAACCCGGTAAAAGTCGCCTGATCGATCATACCCCCGGGCTTGATATCCCTGATCGAGAAATAGTAAGCATCGCCATGCAACGAAAGGAAGAGGGGATAATGCATCTGAAGTCGGAGCGTATAGGACAGGCCATACACGTTTTCGGTATATTTCTCAGCATCACCCAGATCACGTCATTTCCTATTCCATAGAATGTGTCGGCCATTTTTTAAACACCATACTGACATCCGTTCTCCATTTCCCAGACACATAATCGGGTATGACATTCACGGTAAATTGATTCATTTGCGTGTAAGCGAACCCTGCCAGTATCTGAACGGAGGATAAGGTCTGGACACTATCGTCAGCTGGATTGGTATGTTTCCACAAGGCAAAGGCACCACAAAGCAATCCGGTATCGACAGTCACTCCGGCATAGGGATAGCCCGTAAAGAAGGTCTCCACCGAAAATTCGGTAATCATGAACCAGCCAAGAGAAAGAAGCAGCCAATACTTCATGCAGTCATTTTCATTCAGTCTGCCTGAGGCATTCTGCTGAATTATTTTGGGTCTTATTGATGTAGCGGCTGACCGGGTACATGGACAGGACATCACTATCGCAGGGGCGCAGCATGAAGTTCAAAGAGATCGCATCGGTCAAGCCATGCGACAGCCAATTCAATACATCATTTCCGCCCAGGATCACCGGCATCCGTTCATGTACCGGCTGCATTATCTCATTTGCCTCGGTGGTAATAATGGCACAGGACTGAACAAAACTGCCGTCACTGCCGTTCCATCGATCATATATGCCAGCCAGCAAGAGTGGTTTACCATCTCTGGAATGGATAAAGAAGGGCTGTTTATCCGCTTTTCTCCATTCATAAAAACCCGTTGCCGGGATCAGGCACCGCCGATATCGAAGTCCCGTTCTGAAGGTCTTTTTCTCCAGGATCGTCTCGCTGCGGACATTGATCATCTGATACTGGGGGGGATCTTTTGTCCATGCAGGGATCAGTCCCCATCGGAAATGAGATTGGATCCGGGCTTCTATAGTAGTCAAAAAAGCCGATATTGCCTGCGTGGGCGCCACATTATAATTGATCTCGATCTGCTCATCTCTGTTGGCGATGGCAAGTTCATCCAACAACTTCTTAAGTTGGTCGTATTTTATCACTTGGGCAAATCTTCCGCACATCTTATTTTCCTCCTTGGTTGACAAAGTTGCGAAGCGGCAAAAATAGGCAACAGAAAAATCAACTGGGTATCCGGAGTATGACTTATGACTTGTGATATCGATGCAATAATGCCGATCCTAAGGCAGCATTTCCATCAGGTAAAAGCACCGGTGGTCGATTTTATCGCCGCCCAAACCCAAAACCCATTCAAGATATTGGTGGCCACAATTTTGAGTGCCCGCACCAAAGACGAGACGACCACGAAAGTGGTCAACCGTTTGTTCGAGGTCATCCACAACTTGGAGGATCTGGAGAGAATCGACGGTCAGGATCTGAATAAAATGCTCTTTCCCGTTGGTTTTCACAATGCCAAAACAATCCATCTCAAGCAGTTGCCTGCCGTTCTGAAGCAACGCTTCAATGGCTCTGTCCCCCATGAAATTGAAGATCTCGTCCAATTGCCCGGAGTAGGCAGAAAGACGGCCAATCTTGTCCGAGCAATGGCATTCGGATTACCGGCAATCTGCGTCGATATCCACGTTCATCGTATCAGCAACCGCTGGGGTTACGTAAGGACAAAGACACCTTATGAGACGGAGATAGCTCTGAGAACGAGCCTGCCCGAAAAGTACTGGCTGGTATTCAATTCATACGTGGTTGCCTTTGGTCAAAAAGTATGCACCCCACGTAAGCCGGCATGCGCAAAATGCCCAATTTATGATTACTGTGAGCGCATCGGATTGTAGAGGATGATTGTGGAAACTCGCTCCTCCTTGCTTGATAACCTTAGTATAACCTTAGTATAACCTTACGAGCGTAAGGTTATACTAAGGTTATGTAGCAAGCAGGGGGCAGGAAACAATGGCTAATGTATTGATATAATAAATGATTACATCATATTGCCGAGACCAGGCGAGGGCAAAAGAAAGGCAAGGCGGAAAAAACTATTGACATGTGAAAGGCATCCCACAAAATCGGCCTCGGTAATATCATGAGGAGTCGCCTTGAAGACAGCAGGTTTTTATCGCATACACAACGTACAGCAGGCGTTATACATAGAACTGCTGAAATATAATCCGATTGTCGTGGATGATGAGGAGGTATTGGCAGAGCTTTCCGCGTTCACCGCGACATTGACACCTCTTTATACCTCGTAACTACAAGTCTTTAAAGCACATCCAGTTTTCCGGCGGAATCCGGCGGCGACTCTACTACGGATATTACGACGGAAAACGGATGCGTATCAAACACTGACCAGCAGCATCAGTGACCACTCCAGACTCCGGGATCAGAAAGCGATCCCCAAACACATTAAGAGGTGTATAATGCAAGCATTAGGCAGACAAATACTCGTCGAGTTCCATAACTGCAACCTTGAGTTGCTCAAGAACGAGAGCTACATCGAAGAAGCGATGGTTCAGGCCTGCATCGAAGGTAAAGCCACCGTCGTAAGCCATACTTTCCATTCCTTCAGCCCTTACGGCGTAAGCGGTGTGGTCGTCATCGCCGAATCCCATGTTGCTATCCACACCTGGCCAGAATATGGTTATGCGGCGGTAGATATCTTTACCTGCGGCGAAACGATCGACCCCTGGATCTTGTTCAATTATCTCAAAACCGCCTTTCAGAGTGAGCAAACCAGTCAGATGGAACTGAGGCGGGGGCTTCTTGAGACGGCTGGCGCTAAACTGCGTCATAAGCCGGAAGGTTATTGAGATGAATCTCTGGCTCACTGAGATGCATAGTCCGGGCCGGGCGCTTACTTATAAAGTAAAACGATCCCTGTATCACGAGAGCAGTCAA
This sequence comes from Candidatus Cloacimonadota bacterium, assembly GCA_037441405.1. GTDB lineage: Bacteria > Cloacimonadota > Cloacimonadia > Cloacimonadales > Cloacimonadaceae > VGPI01. The sequence goes on along the minus strand of JBBISI010000006.1, from coordinate 58,692 downwards.
TATCAGACGATCGATATCATTGACACAGAGGATTTTGGTCTGGTGATGCTGCTTGACGGGATCATCATGGTCACTGAAAAAGATGAGTTCGTCTATCATGAGATGTTGAGTCAAGCATCGCTGTTCAGTCATCCAGCGCCACGGGAAGTATTGATCATCGGAGGCGGGGATTGTGGGACAATGCGACGGGTTTTAATGCATGAGAAGGTGGAAAGTGTCATTCAGGTCGAAATCGATGAAATGGTGACCCGGGTGGCGAAGGTATATTTCCCGACTCTGACAGATTGTATCAATGATCCCCGGGTGCAGTTGTTGTATGAGGACGGGATCGTTTTTCTCAAGAATAATCATGCTCGTTTTGATCTGATTCTAGTCGATTCCACCGATCCGGTGGGTTTTGCCGAAGGGCTGTTTCATCAAGATTTCTACGCCGATTGCCACCGGGCTCTGAAAGACGATGGCATCCTTTGTATCCAATCAGAAAGCCCATATATCGAAGATTTGAGGCATGTTATCAGGCGGGTGAATCATGCTCTCAAAGATCTCTTTCCGTTGGTTTGTCCCTATCTGGCGCCGATCCAGACTTATCAGGCGGGATATTGGATGTTTCAATTGGCATCCAAAAAATATTCTCCGCTTGATGATCAGGTTGGAACCCGGATCCGGGAAAGCGGGCTGAAATTCGACTTTTACAATGCAGAATTGCATCATGCCAGTTTTGCATTGCCGGAATTTATCATACGCTTACTGCAATCGAACTGAGAAACGCTCCTAGCTGACTGGTCTTGAAGCATTTGAAACGCCATTGATACACTATCGTGGGAGCGATCCTGTGGTAGTGTGCGGCAAAAAACACAGCTTCGGAAATCGTGAATGCATCGCACCAGTCCTTTTTTTTGTCATTTGGGCATCCATCTTGCATGACAAACAGTTACTTAACATTATATGAAGATATAGACAACATGGACGTAGATTCTCAAAGGAGAGAAAATGAAGAGGATTTTTTTGGTAACGGTACTCGTGATGCTTTCCGTTGGATTGCTTGCTTTTCAGGGAACGATCGGGCTACCATCAACACATACTGGGGTGCAATTGCTTCGGAATACAGCGGACGGGATGACCATCAGATATTCCGTGGATGCATTGCAATACCGTCAGATTGAGACCTCAGAAGGGATTTTTACCGAGATCAATATCCGCGATTATACCACCACCAACGCCGAGGGTGTGCCTCGCTTACCCCTGTTGCGTCAATTGATCGGCGTTCCACTGCAGGCGCAAGTGGTGGCACGGGTGACTGGTCAGAGGGAAATGCACCTGGATCTTGCATCGTACGGCTTGCACTATCCGATCATACCTCGCCAACCACCTGTTCCCAAATGCCAGGATCCTTCCCAAGTGCCTTTCGTGATCAATCGGGATTATTACAACCGGGACAAATGGACGACTGAACCCTTGGTCAAAGTGGAAGAACTCGGCATGATGAGGGGGGTCAGGATCTTTGCGCTCGACTTTAGTCCCATCAGTTATAATTCCCGCACCGGTAGTCTCGAAGTGATCACATCAGCAGAAGTGGAGATCGCTTTTGTGGGCGCTGATCATCAATCTACCGCAGAACTCTTTGCTAAAACCTATTCACCTGCTTTCGAGACGGTATTCTCATCCATTCTGATGAACTATACACCACCAAGAATGACATTAAATCGCTACCCGCTGGGCTATGTGATTATCACACCCCAGATGTTTGTCACTACCATGCAACCCTTTATCCAATGGAAACGGCGCGAAGGATTCAATGTGATCCTGACGACCACGGAACAGATCGGCTCTACGACCAACCAGATCAAGGCATATCTGCAGGGATTATGGGATAATGCCACCCCTTCCCATCCTGCACCATCCTATCTACTGATCGTGGGCGATACGCCTCAAGTGCCTGCCTGGCAGGGAAATACGGCGACCGGACATGTGACGGATCTTACTTATGTTCGGCTGCAGGGGACTGATTTTATCCCAGAGATGTATTACGGAAGATTCTCTGCCACCAATATCAATGAATTGATCCCCCAGATCGAGAAATCACTGATGCACGAGCAATATACCATGCCGGATGATTCTTATCTGGCAAATTCCGTCCTGATCGCTGGGATGGATTCTTATTGGGCACAAACCCATGGCAACGGGCAGATCAATTATGGGGTCAATAATTACTTCAATACCACCCAAGGTATCAATCCCATCGCCTATATGTATCCCCAGTCCGGCACTCAGGCAGCAGCGATTGTCAATAGCGTCAGCCAGGGAGCCGGATTTGTTAATTACACTGCACATGGTAGTACCACGAGTTGGTCGGATCCATCCTTTACCATAACCAATATCAATAACCTCCAAAACGCCAATAAATACCCGGTGGTCGTCGGAAACTGCTGTGTTACCAGCGCTTTCAACGTTGGTTTATGTTTTGCCGAAGCATGGCTCAGAGCACCCAATAAGGGTGGGGTCATCTATATCGGCGGCACGAACAATACCTATTGGGATGAGGACTATTGGTGGGCGGTCGGTCATAAGCCTCCGCCAGTTGCTGCCGGTTCACCATTTATTGCCAATCGTACCGGCGTTTACGACGCTTTATTTCATACTCATGGTGAACCCTACGCAGAGTGGGCGCCCACTACCGGTGCTATGGTCGTGATGGGTAATCTGGCAGTGACGATGTCCAATAGTACCCGGATCAATTATTACTGGGAGATTTACTCCATAATGGGTGATCCTTCGTTGGTACCTTATATGGGCATCCCTGCTCACAATGCCGCCATTTATCCGGATCAGATATTTATCGGTGTTGGATCGGCTAATATCATAGCTGAGCCCTATACTCACGTGGCTTTATCGATGAACAATGAACTTAGGGGAACGGGATTTGTCGGTCTCAGCGGTAATCTGACGCTCAATTTTACGCCCTTTAATCAGCCGGGTACTGCTCAATTGGTGATGACCCGCTCGCGCCGCCGTCCATTGATTGCCAATATAGACGTATTGCCCAATGTAGGACCTTACGTCACGGTTCAAAGCATATCTGTCAACGATGGCAACAACAATATCGCCCAAGCGGGAGAGACCATCAATCTTGACGTTACTTTCAACAATGTTGGCATCCAAAACGCCACCAATATGACGGCTACCATATCCACGCAAAACCCCTTAGCCACGATCATCAATTCCACGGTAAATATTGCCGGGATCAATAGTGGTTCGACCCTGAATATGACAAATGCCTATACACTTATGATCTCGCCAATGACCCCGGATCAGACGCAAATCCAATTCCTCTTTACGATCACGGACGGAAATAACATCTGGACTTCGCAGCGTGGCATTACTGTCAGTGCCCCTCAAGTGGCTTTTGGTAACATCAGTATGGTCGAACAAAATGGCAATGGGATATTTGAAAGCGGAGAAAACATCATCATCACTGTCAACGTAACCAATACGGGATCCGTCACTTCTGACGGTGGGACGATGCATGTTGTCATGAACTATACCAATGCCTACTTGTCACAGGATTCATTCGTGATACCAGGTGTTCCAGTCGGTGTAAACATACCTGTCACCTTCGCGGTAACTCTCGGTACAGGTATTCCTGATGGAGAAGCGGTTCCGCTCGGGATAGCGCTTACGGCCGGTGTCCAAATGGTTAACCATACTCTGATTATTCCGGTTGGGATGATCGCGGAAGGTTTTGAAACCGGGAATTTCTCTGCCTTCCCCTGGTGGAACAACAGCCCAATCCCCTGGACGATTGTATCTGGAACTGGATTTGTCAATTCAGGTACTTATGCGGCTAGATCCGGAACGATTGGAAATAATGGAACTACTGAACTGGCAATTACATTGAATGTTGGTGCTAATGGCAATATCAGTTTCTGGCGCAGGGTATCATCAGAATCTAACTATGACTTCCTCAAGTTTTACATTGATACTGTCGAAATGGGTAGTTGGTCTGGCAATCAGGTTTGGGCACAGATTTCTTATCCCGTCCTTGCTGGACAGCGAACTTTCAAATGGGTATATTCCAAGGATGGATCGGTCGTTAGTGGATCAGATTGTGCGTGGATCGATGATATCGTATTCCCTGCTGCTGGAATGGGTAATGTCCCGATCTTCTTCACCTCAACGGCTTCCATGTCCTTTGATAATGTACCGCTTAATTCAACTGTTTCAGCGGATTTTGTCATCCGTAATCTGGGAACTACTGATTTGAATGGATCGATCAACATACCGGCGGGATTCGTTCTCAGTCAGACCAGCACGATCCTTCCTTCAACCTATAATTATACTATTGGAGGTGGAGTCACCGCCCGCTACACATTGTCATATACCACATCCAATCAGCATATTACGATCAATGATGCGATAATCATCACCAGTAATGACCCGTTTAACACGGTTCACAGCATACCCGTTTATCTGCAAACATCCGTCAGTAACGATGATCCGTCCCTTACGCCAGTGGTAACGAGATTGGAAGGTAACTATCCCAATCCATTCAATCCGGAGACGACCATCAGTTTCGGTCTGCAAAAGGCCGGCGCTGTCCGGATAACATTGTTTAACCTCAAAGGACAGATCGTTCGCACCCTGGTAGACGCCAATCTCAATGCAGGTAATCACCGGGTAGTGTGGAACGGTACAGACAATAATGGCAGAAAAGTGACCAGCGGTCTTTATCTCTACCGTATGGACACCCCTGGATATACCAAAACCAATAAAATGATGTTGATGAAGTAGAATAGACAGCAGGCGGGGGTGTCAAACGCACCTCCACCGGTTATCTTAAGGAGTTTGGAATGCATAACTTACTTTCAAAGTTATTGAAATACATAAAAATTAGGAAACATCGTGGAGGAGAAATGAAACGCTCATTTTTGTTGTTTGTGTTGCTGTTGACGGCCATCCTGTCACTTAAAGCTGAGCAGATCGTTGTATCCCAGCAACCGAACCAGGTTCGTCTTATTACCAGCAGTCCCAGTCAGATCATGCTGGAAATGACATTGGGATCATTTACCCGTAACGAAATCCGGATTGATGGAGAGACCTGGTATGATCTGTCCATAAAGAATGCCGGATTGACACTGGAGAAAGGATTGCCCCAGGTTCCGATCTTGGCTGGCAGCGTGATCATTCCACCCACTGCAGCGATGAACCTGACCATAAACAATACCGAGTATGTGGAATACAAAATGCCGGTGGCTCCATCGAAGGGCAGTTTGACTCGTGACATCGATCCCTCAACCGTGTCACACTCATTCGATGCCTTTTATCAAACATCACAGAACTTTCCTGAATATCCGGCAGCTTTGACGGAGCCATTTATCATCCGTGATTTCAGAGGCATCACGGTTCATTTCCAGCCCTTTATCTATTATCCTCAGACCCAAACACTCAGGGTTTATACCAAGATAGGGGTTACTTTGAACAACGTTGGTATTGATAGTCGCAATGCTCTTACCACTCCCAAAAATGCCTACAGCATCTATTTTGAATCGATCTACAAGGATCTTTTCCTGAACTGGACAGACGCAAAATATCCCCAAGTTGATGAAGTGGGGCGCATCTTGGTGATCAAGAACAGTATGTTTGATACTGCCCTTATTCCTTATGTGGAGTGGAAACGGCAGAATGGTTTCCAGGTCGATGTGGTGGATGTCAATGTCGCCGGTCCCACCGCCAATCAAATCAAGAATTATATCCAAGCACAGTATAATCTGAATAACGGGCTCAAGTTTGTCCAGATATTCGGAGATGCCCCGCAAGTACCAACCATTATGGCAAACGGCGGTGGTTCAGATCCGTCTTTCTCACTGCTGGCAGGTAATGATAATTATCCCGATATCTTTGTCGGAAGATTTTCTGCCGAGACCGTGGCTCAAATGGGGACCCAGGTACTCAGAACCGTTCACTATGAACGTGATGTCCAGATCGGTAGCGTTTGGGCAGCCCGCGGGATGGGCATTGCCTCCAATGAAGGTGGCGGTTCGACGGGTGACAATGGCGAATCCGACCAGCAGCATTTGGAACTGATTCGCGGGCTGTTGCTTAATTATGGATATACTTCAGTGGATCAGTTGTATCAGGCGTTGGGTGCCACCTCTACCCAAGTGGGTAACAACGTCAATGCCGGCCGTGGATTCATCAACTACTGCGGGCATGGCTCCAATACGACGTGGAGTACTACCGGCTTCAGCAACGCCAACGTCAACCAACTCACCAATGACTATATGCTGCCCTTCATCGTTTCAGTTGCCTGCGTCAATGGTAATTTCGTGTCCATAACCTGTTTTGCCGAAGCATGGCTGAGAGCCACGAACAATGTAACCGGTGCTCCCACTGGCGCAATAGCCATGTATGCCTCCACGGTTAATCAACAGTGGAATCCGCCCATGCGCGGACAAGACCATATCGTTGAATTGATGATCGGCGGTCACATGTACACGATTGGCGGATTGTTCTTCAATGGATCCTCACGGATGGTCGAGGTATATGGTAACAACGGTGCCAATGAATTCAAGAACTGGCACATCTTTGGCGATGCATCATTGATGATACGCACCCAACCTGCCACAGCCATGACCGCGAACTATGATCCCGTTCTCTTCCTGGGATTTGATACCTTTACGGTGCAAACCGTTCCCAAAGCACGCGTAACACTGATGAGTAACGGTGTGATACATGGAACGGCGGTTGCCAATAGTGCCGGACTTGCCAGCGTAGTAATGGCAAATCCTCCCATCCAACCGATGGATATGACCTTGACCATCACGGCATTCAACCGCGTCACTCTGATCGACACGATCCAAGTTTTACCCAGCACCGGTCCTCACGTCGTGGTCACACAGCATACCATTACTGATGACAACAATAATATTCCGGAATATGGCGAGGTCATTAACCTTAATCTGTTTTTCGACAATATCGGCGCTTTTGATGCAAATAGCGTTCAGGTTCAGATAACAACTTCAGATCCTTATCTGACAGTATTGACCGGTAATGAGTACATCGGTAATATTCCTTCCAACACTCATGGCCAGACCATACAGGGCTTTATGATCTACATCGCCAACAATGTGCCAGACCAATATATGGTGCAATATACCGTTACCATATCTGCCGAGAATGACAATATGTGGCATTATAACCGCAATCTGGTTATCAACGCGCCTTCCTTTACCTTTGGTACGATCCAGATCGGTGACAGTGCCGGTAACTCCAACGGCCGCATCGATCCGGGAGAAACCGTCATCTTGACCATACCCCTATTCAATCACGGACACGCTCAAGCGGTCAATGTCATCTCATCTTTACTTGTGACCAATGTGACCCACGTCGTGACCCCGATCTCCTCGTTCTTCTCCGCCTTACCTCCGACGGCGGAAGCAAGTTTAATCTTTGAAGTAACATTTAGTTCACAAATCCCCACCGGAACGACTGCCAACCTCATCCTTCTACTTGCAGCGGGAGAATATTCTGCCACCCAGACCTACAATATTCCTATCGGGATGGTTATGGAGAATTTCTCCAGCGGTGACTTCACTGGATTCCCATGGATGTTCACCGGCGGTAACTGGACGATCGATACTACTGCTCCGCACAGTGGAACTGCCTGTGCGCGTTCTGCTACGATCACCCACAATCAAGCCACGACGATGAGCGTGGCTATGAATATTCCGGCTCCGGGGAATATCTCTTTCTGGCGGAAGGTCTCTAGCGAGCAGAACTATGATTACCTCAAGTTCTACATCAATAATGTCCTCAAAGACCAATGGTCAGGTGTACAGGCATGGACGCAGGTGTCCTATGCAGTATTACCGGGACCAAACACCTTCAAATGGGAATACGTGAAGGATTATATGGTATCCAACGGCAGTGATTGCGCCTGGATCGATACCATCGTATTCCCAACCACCGGTGGGACTTCCACCGCTCCGGTATTCCACGTAACTCAGACCAATATCCAATTTACTCCGACCATAGTCAACTCCATAACTTATGCACCCATAACGATCTCCAACAACGGTGATGCGGTTATGATCGGGACCCTTTCTGCTCAAACGCCATTTTCCATAGCGATCAACCAGGATACACCGGTTCATTCACTGCAGTATCTGATACATCCGATGTCGTTTCAGGACTTCTACGTCGGCTTTGCACCAACTGCGATCGGAGTGTTCGGTGGGTATCTGGTGGCAACTTCTGACGATCCATTGGCAACTCAGACCCTAATTACGCTTTCCGGCGAGGGTAGGCCCGTCTCCAATGAGAATCAGGTAAACCCCCTGATTACAGAACTAAAAGGCAATTTCCCCAATCCATTCAATCCTACTACTACCATCGCCTTTAGTTTGAAGGACAGGAGCATAGTGACCATCGAGATCTACAATATCCTTGGCCAGAAAGTAAAAACACTGGTCAGAGCTGATATGGACGCGGGTAATCATGCTGTCCAATGGCATGGAAAAGATGACAATGGACGCAGCGTCGGTAGCGGTGTCTATTTCTACAGAATGTCCGATGGCAGTAAATACACGAGCACCAAAAAGATGATCCTGCTAAAATGATCTGATGATACATCTGAACGAAATACCCAGCCGTAGTCATAGGCGCAGTTTTCGGACTGCGCTTTTTTTTGACTTTGGATCGCAAAACCGGTCTCAGACCGTTGGATAACTTAGAGCAGTAGACTCAGCGAGTATCCCAACTATCCGACAGGCATTATCCTTGTTACTACTGACCATGCTGGAAGAAGAGACGATCTTGTTATTTCACGTTCTCGAAATTTGGTGATTCCAGTTTGAGTTACGCGCTTTCAAAATGGGTATTGCAATCCGATAGGCGAAAAACACCGCATCCCATCTCGCCGCAGTAAATATTTGGTGTTAATTTATGGCTGTATCTCGTGACGACAGGCTCTAAATTCAATCACTAGCCTTAGCGTCCCACGAATAAGAAACCCGTAAGACCGTAAATCAATTACGATCGTCAAAGATTATAATAGGTGATCATCTCGTGAGGATGGGGACGGTTTTGCACTGCGTAGTGTTCTTTGAGTTTCATTCTGATATGGGATTGGATCAGTTCTTCATTGAAGACATTGCCCGCCAGAAGGAAGTCGTGGTCTTCGGCTAAGCATTGCATTGCATCTTTGAGATCGACAGGAATGGAGAGCAACTTGCTTCGCATTTCTTCTGTCCATTCATAGATATTGTCATCAACCGGACCCATGTTGTAATCCTTGGGATCTATCTTATTCTTTATACCATCGAGACCAGCCATCAGAAGTGCGCTCATTGCCAGATAAGGATTACAGGTAGCATCGCCGGTTCTGAATTCAAAGCGTTTGGTTTCCGGATCGGTGGCATACTTGGGAATACGGATGGCGGCGCTGCGATTGGCCAAACCGTAAAATAGCTTTACCGGCGCTTCAAATCCAGGCAGAAGACGTTTATATGAATTTGTGCTTGGATTGGTGAATGCCACGACGGCTTTGCCGTGTTTGAGAATACCGCCGATGAACCAGATCGCTTCGTCGGAGAAGTCGGAGTAACCGCCTTGTTTGTAAAATATGTTTAGTTTATTCTTAAGCAACATTATGTGAAAGTGCATCCCATTACCAGCCTGGTTGTAAACCGGTTTGGGCATAAAGGTGGCAGTGAGTCCATTTTGCAGAGCGGTGCGCCTGATCACATCCTTCATTGTCATCGTGTCGTCACAGATCTTGGGAAATACCAGCAATTCCGTTTCGATCTCCTGTTGGGAGGAGAGCCCTACTTCGTGATGGTGGTAGCGGATGGTGATGCCCATCTCTTCCATGATGCTGACCATTTCCTGACGGATCTCATAGTAGCGGTCGAAAGGCGTATCCATGTGATAACCTTTGACGTCCTGCTGGGACACCGCATCGCCGTCATCCAGATCTTCGGGTAAGCATTCCTTGCTTTCGGAGGAAGTGATCGTATATCCTGCGGAAAAATCTCCGGAATTGTAATCTACGGAATTAAAGAGATGAAATTCCATTTCCGGGATCCAGAGGGATGTGTCTGCGATACCCGTGGAAACAAGATACTCTTGTGCCCTTTTTGCCACGCTACGGGGATCTTTCATTAAACCGATACGGGTAGAGGCATCACAGATGGAACAGATCATCCGGAGCGTGGGCTGTTCGTAAAAAGGATCGATCACGGCAGTCGTCAGATCAGGCATCAATACCATATCTCCGGATTCCACCGAACTCATCTCCGGAATACTCGAACCATCAAAAGGTACTCCATATTTGAGCACCGATTCCAATCTGCCGGGGGGCATGGTGATATGATACCATTTGCCGTTCAAACCGCAATACTTGAGGTCGATCGCTTCGATCTCACGCTCTTCGATCATGTCTTGAATACGGTTGTACTCCATTTCTATCTCCATTTGTTTTATATGCGTTATAGGTATTATGACAATCCCAACAGGGTCATCACATATTGAACGGGCGGAAGGATCAATCTTCCGATCAGATTCCAGCCCATCAGATTGGAGATGATGATCACACCGAATAGAACCATCATCCCTTTTTTCTCTTGCATCGTCCATTTGTAATACAGTTCATCGGGCAGGAACATCCCCAAAACCTTCGATCCGTCCAGTGGAGGAAAAGGTAAAAAATTGAAGAAAGCAAGCAGTAGATTCAAAAACACCACGTAGGTGCAGATATACTGAACTACTATGTTTGAGGCAAAGATATGATAGATGGCGGCAAAGGCGAAGGCAATGAGGATATTGCAGATCGGGCCGGCCAGTGCGGAGAGCCCGACATCCCGTTTGTAATCCGAAAAGTTATATGGGTTGAGCGGAACCGGACGGGCATAGCCATAGATAAAACCGGCGGTAAAATACAAGAGCAGCGGCAGGATCACCGTTCCGAACCAGTCGATATGCACCAGAGGATTCAGACTCAGGCGTCCATAGCGCTTGGCAGTATCGTCACCCAACCAGTGCGAGACCATAGCATGGCTGATCTCATGCAGGATGATCGAGTAAAAGACGATACCTACAATGATGGCGTTTATAACGGGCTTGATCAATACACCGGGCATTATCTATCCCGTCCTTAAACGAATAAATTTGCGCTTGCCGACTCTGAGCAGCGAACCGTCTTTGACAGTTATAACCGCATCAATATCCCCGATCTTGACATTGTCGAGGGATACCGCTTTCTGGATTATCATGCGCTTGGCTTCGGACTTAGATTCACAGAGCGCCGTATCGGTGAGCAAATCGATTATTTTATAGGTATCCGCCGTGGTCTGCCATTCAAGAACCTCATCCGGCATTTCCTTTTTGGAAAATACCTTCTCAAATGCGTCCTGAGCGGCAAGAGCAGCCTCTTGACCATGGTAAAGTGAAACGATCTCCCGTGCCAGGCGTTTCTTGACGATCATCGGATTGATCCCGCCATCCAGTTCCTGTTTGATATGAATTATCTCATCAGGATCGAGCGTGGTGGAATAATTGAAGTAGTTTATGATGATGGAATCGGGGATGGACATCACCTTGCCGTATTTTTCATTGGGTGGGTCGAGCACGGCGATGTAATTATTGAACGACTTGCTCATTTTCTGGCTACCATCCGTACCGATCAGGATGGGGGAAAGGATCGCTACCTGTTGTTCCATCCCAAAATACCTTTGCATATCTCTGCCGCAGAGGATATTAAATTTCTGTTCGGTGGCGCCGAGTTCCACATCTGCTTCAATGGCAACCGAATCGTATGCCTGTAAGATCGGATACAAGATCTCGTGCATCCCCAGAGGCAAGCCCTGTTCCCAGCGGTTTCGGAAAGTATCATGGGCCATAAACTGTGCCAGCGTGAACTTTCCCAATAGGTTCAGCACGTCTGCAAGGTGCATTTTACCGAACCATTCACTTTGCAGACGAACTTCGGTTTTGGTGGGATCTAGCACGGTGACCAATTGTTCCATATACTTTTCACTATTGGCTTTCACTTCTTCTGCGGTGAGAGGAGGGCGGGATTCATCTCTGCCGGTGGGGTCGCCGATCTGGGCAGTACAGTCGCCGATGATGATAACGCCAGCGTGACCCAGATCCTGAAAATCACGCATTTTCCGGATGGGCACCAAGTGACCGATATGGATATCGAATCCGGTGGGATCGATCCCATATTTGATCCGCAGCGGTTTTCCGGTCTTTTCCGCTTTTTCCAGTTTATTGATCATTTCAGCCAGAGGGATTATCTCCTCTACGCCTTTGCCGATGATCTTCATTTCGTGTTCAAAACGCATTAATTCATTTCCTTGAGGGTTAGAATCTGATTAGCCGTCAGATCGCTATGTAGAACGATAAGCAGTGCTTGCTTGACAAGGGATTTGAAAAGCGTCTTTTGTCAAGTAGATTTCCTTTTTCCGGTTCAATGAAAAAGCTGGTTTTACCTCAGGTTGCTACCGAGGTAAAGCCGAGTGTTCGGGAGGATCTCGGGATGAACCTGGATTAAAACCGAGGCATCATAAAGCGTTACAGACAGACAAAAAACTACGGGCTGGATCCCAAATAGCATTATTCCCAAGGGTAATCAGCAGAAGGAATTGATCCGTGGTCCACATCAAAGGGCAGAGGATCACCGGTTAATCCACTTGCGGATCACCTCCATCAGGCGGTCGGATCGGATAGGCTTTTCGATAAAGTCATCCATTCCAGCTGCATTGTATTGGTCGATATCATCCCGCAACACGGATGCGGTAAGGGCAATAATGGGAATATGTTGCATATCTTCACGGGTTTTAATCATCCGGGTGGCTTCCAATCCGCTCATCACCGGCATATGCACATCCATCAGGATGAGATCAATGTCACCATTTTGTGTCAGGGTCTCCAGCGCTTCGGAGCCGTTGACCGCTTGAAACACGGTGCAATCCAGTGGCTTGAGCAGTTTTGCGATCAAGGTGCGGTTGATGCTATTGTCCTCAGCGATCAGGATCTTTATCCCGGGAGGCGGCGGATACTCGACAGATTTCGGGGTCTCATCAGGGGTGATCGCCTTGTCGAAGGTAAAACTCAGGGAAAAGGTGGATCCGACAGCAACTTCGCTCTTTACTTTGATCTCACCGCCCAGCGTCTTTACGATGCGTGCCGTCAATCCCAATCCCAAACCCATGCCGCCGTAGCGTCGGGTGATCGTATTATCCGCCTGTTCAAAGATATTGAAGATCACTTCCATCTTATCATGACTGATCCCGATGCCGGTGTCCCTGATCGTTATTATTACCTCGATCTTGTTGTTGGGCAAGTCATTATGATCAAAGATCAGTTCGATCGATCCCGTGTCGGTAAATTTGACAGCATTGGACAGTAAACTGCTTAAAACCCTCTCGATCTTATCGATATCGGTGATCACCAGCGGGCTGTTGGGTTTAATCTTCAAAACCGGCGTGACACCTTTTGATATGATGATCGGCTGGAATTGGAGCCACAGTTTTTCCACGATCTGGGCGGGAGAACATTGGTTGCCGACAACCTTGGTCTTGCCGATCTCCAGATTCGCCAGATCAAGAACATCGTTGATGATGGAGAGCAACTTATGTCCGCTGTCCAGGATCACCGACGTATAATCCGATTGCTCTTCGGACAGGCCGGTCTGTTTGAGTAATTGGGTAAAACCCATGATGGCATTCATCGGAGTCCTGATCTCATGACTCATATTAGCCAAAAAAGCGCTTTTGGAACGATTTGCCTTTTCCGCCGCTTCCTTAGCGTGGATCATGGCGGTCTCGGCATTCTTCCTGATGATGGCATTGCCGATGCTGTCTGCTACAGGTACCAGAGCGGATACATGCTGTTCCTTTAGATGGTGACCGAGTTTATTACTGATCAGGGACAATACGCCCCATAACTTATCACCGTAACAAATGGGGAAATTGATACTTTGCACAAAGCCGGGGATCAAGTCCAGGTCGATATATTCATCCGGATTACGCAATTCCACCCGAAAAGGCATCCCCTCCAGAAGCCGTCGATCCCAAAGATCGATATTTTGATTCCACAATTCGGCAAAGCGATCAGGGATCGTCTCTTCGGTATGGATATAACTGGTCTTGTAAACCGGATGGGCTTTGGCGACACTATGTCTCGTCATTACGATCACGCAGGCATATTCTGTGGTTTCCTTGATCATTTCCAGGGAAGTTTCGATCGCAGCGTCAAAATCATCTTCTGCCAACAGTAAATGTGAGATCTGAACAGCCATGGTCAGTATCCTGTCCTGTTTTGCACCCTCGATCCTTTGTTTCACCAGAACTATGTATTGCGTGATGATCCCGATCAGCGTCGATAGCATGAGTTTATTGGCTGTAGCCTGAGATTTTTTTGCCTGGCAATAGACCAGGTTGATGAGACCGAACGACTGGCCGTTAGAGATCAGCAATGCCGAGTAATTGACATACTTAGCCTTGATGGATCGATTGATATATTGATGAAAAAGGTGTTTGCCTTCGGTCAGTTTGAGTGATAGTTTTGCCTGATCTTCGGGTGTAAATTGCCGGTCAAGGAGATCGGTTTTGCCACTTAACGCCAATGCTTTCACGCAGACCAATGTCCCCTTTTCGTCATAAGGAGGGATCCGATGGAAGATCTGGATATATTCCGCTTTGGTGATCTGCAGGATGGTTTTGAGCGCGGCATCCAGATCATCATCCTGAAAAAGCGCTTTGGTAAATACCGAGAGTAGTTTTTCCACCTGACGGTTGTTGCGCTGACCGCTGGTTCGGATAGAGTAGTCACCTTTCGTGTGGCTGCTTATGAGCGGTGGTTTCTGCTGATTATCCCTCATATCATCCTCACTTCCGGATCAACTTCAAACATTACGAACACGGTCGTATCTGAATTTAAAGCGCTTGATGCCTTCAAAGATAGTGCGAGCCAGCCGGTCTTGATATTCGGAGTTGCGGAGCAACGCTTCTTCATTGGCATTTGACAGGAAGCCGAGTTCGATCAGGACGGCAGGCATGTATGCGCCTCTGAGGACAAAGAAATTTGCCTGTTTCACTCCCCGGTCGATGGCTTTTGTGCCGAAGACCATATTCTGCTGAATCTGGAAAGCAAGGGTATTGCTTGCTTCCAGGTGTTCCGATTGCAGGATATCCGAGAGGATAAAAGACAGATCATCATAACGTTTTACTGCTTCCAGACCTCCTTCATACAGTTCCACCACCTGATTCTCAAGTGCCTCTACCGCTCGGGCATCGCTTGTAGTCGCCGTGGACAGGTAATAGGTCTCAATACCGTGACTGGCGGTATTTCGGGAAGCATTGGCATGGATCGAGACAAAAAGATCCGCCTTATTGTCATTGGCAAATTTCGTGCGGTCAAACAACGGGATGAAGCGATCGTCGCTGCGGGTGAGCAGGACTCGTATGCCCAGTTCGTTTTCCAGTAAGGACTTGAGTTTGAGTGATACTGTCAGATTAACGTCTTTTTCCTGGGTCTTAAACCTTCTGCCGATAGCTCCGGGATCCCTGCCGCCATGACCGGGGTCGATGACGATCGTGCGGATACTGTTGTCCTGAGGATTGCTATAGTGAATCTTACCCCCCGACAGGGTGACTTGCCCGCCTGCCGCAAAACGGGCGGGCAGGTGTTCGGCAAGAAATGTGAGAGGAACGAAAAAAGTGGAATTCATCCGCCGGAGTGGATAGCCCAGGTTGTAATTACGGGTCTTGAAAGTGTAATAAGGCGAATTGATCAGGAAGATGAACTGTTCTCCATAGACATTAAGATAGAGGCGTTTCTCCTCTCTGTCCTCTTTGATGATGGATTTGAACACGCCATTGAAATCATCGAAATCTATATATGTCACCTCACGGATCTGCTGGGTCGGCAAGATGGCGCTTTGTTTCGTTCCGGTGTTATAAAGCGTGATGTTGCCGGCTCCAAGGTATCTAACCAGAAACATCAGGCATAAGATCAGGTAACTTTTCATTGCAATCGTCTCGCTGTTTTTCTCTATATCCCCGACCTAACGATCGGGAAAACCAGGGATCCAGTCCGATCTCCAAGACAGAAACTGGACATATCCGTTATCAAAACCCGGATGTTCCAAAGTTCGTTCCGTTTTGTCATACTCTCTCTGAGTAATACCCCGGCTTTAAAGCGTTTTCTCGCAGGCACCGCCGGTCGGACTAACCTGTGCCATTAAACTAATAGCCAATTCAGCGCCGTGTTCGCCGGTGATCCACATCAGCGCCAGCTCGGTGGCGGAAAGTCCATTGGGCAAGACCAGCAAATGGCTGGTCGTACCTCTTTGGGAGACACCATCTGAAACTACTTGCAAGATTCCTGCCTGTTTATACATTTCTTCGATCTCCACCATCACCACGGGGGGATAATCTGCTCTTCCGAAACAGTACAGCACTGTATCGCTCTCGCCCGGCAGCGTCCCAAGTCTTCACAGCGATTCACGCCACAGTCATAGGGACATAAATTGCAGTTTACTAGCTCCTTTATCCTCTCATTTGCCATGATGCAGAAAGAAACTTTGGGGCAGTAATTCCTTCAGAGTGGTGTTGTGGCTACCTTGATGGTCGGCATAGACGATCTTGAGATCGGGGCTGAATTCTGCCAGTACCTGACGGCAGGCGCCGCAAGGCGGAAAAGGTTGATCGGTATCGGCATAGATCACTAAGCAGGTGAATTTATGACATCCCTCGGAGACCGCTTTGAACAACGCAATGCGTTCCGCACACAAGGTTAGCGAATAGGAGGCATTCTCCACGTTGCAGGCGGTGAAGATGCGTCCTTCAGGTGTCAACAGGGCACTGCCCACCTTGTAGCCGGAGTAGGGTGCGTAGGCATAGTTGGCGGCTTTTTGGGCTGCTTTGAGTAAGGTATGGATCATATCCATATGAAATTCTCCCATCAATTGGATATAAGCGCTAGGATCATGCCCCCGGCGATCACCGAGGCGATCTGGCCGCCTACGTTAATACAGGACGCAGGCATCAGCAGGAAGTTGAAGGGATCTTCTTTCTGACCCATCTGATGCACCACCCGGGATGACATCGGAAAAGCGGAAATGCCGCAAGCGCCGATCATCGGATTGACCTTCTTTTTTAAAAAGAGATTCAAAAACTTGGCAAAGACCACACCGCCTGCAGTATCAAACATAAAAGCGATCAGGCCCAATCCCAGTATCATGAGCGTCCTGGCATTCAGAAAACTCGCAGCCGTCATCGTCGAGGCGATCGTCATGCCCAATAGGATGGTGACCAGATTGCCCAGTTCACGCTGTGCCGTGGAGGACAAACTTTCCAAAACACCCGATTCACGGATCAGATTGCCAAACATCAAAAAGCCGATCAATGCCACCGACTGGGGAACCACCAATCCAGCGATGATCGTGATCGCGACTGGAAAACATATCTTCACCGTCCTGGAAACGTCACCAGCATGGTAATCCATCCGGATCCTGCGCTCCTGCTTGGATGTTAGCAGACGTATCACAGGTGGTTGAATGACCGGTACCAATGCCATATACGAATAGGCAGCCACCGAGATCGGTCCCAAAAACTCCTTGGCAAAGCGATTTGCTACATAGATCGAGGTAGGACCGTCCGCAGCTCCGATGATCCCGATCGCTCCGGCCACCCGAAGTTCAAACCCCATCAGAACCGCTGCTACCACAGTGACAAAGATGCCAAATTGTGCCGCCGCACCAAACAACAGCAAATGGGGGTTCTTCAATAACGGAGTAAAATCCATCATCGCACCGATGGCGATAAAGATCAAAAGCGGAAATAATTCCGTCGAGATACCCGCCCGGAACAATACTGTCAAAGGTCCGTCCGGGCCTACCGCTGCAGAAAAGGGAACATTGGCAAGTATCGTACCAAATCCGATCGGCAATAACAAAGCCGGCTCATACTTCTTCCTGATGGCAAGCCAGATCAAGACCGCTCCCACTACTATCATCAGCAGCATTTTAAGCAAGTTAACCATATCCAGTCCGCTGGTTCCGTTTATGACATCGATCATCGGTTACTCCTGTATCGTCGTTTGTTCCCACTCCTGGATATCTGGACAACTGTCAATAAATTTGTGGTTCCAGCCATACATACTGCTCCCATAGGTTCGGAGAGTATTTTTGGTAGGGGATAGATAAGGACGTTGCGCATATTGGGATCATCTGATGTTGAGAACGAGACAAAGAAATTTCACCTCTCATAACGGTGTCATTAGATGTCAGGCGGTAACTTCCGTCACCATTCAGAACGTCAATGGGGATCGGCATGCTCGGGCATCTGGACTTTTTTGAGGACTTTGGTCCGAGAGAAATGCCCTCTTGCTGGAGAGAAATCCTTCTGTTAATATGTTGGTAGTATGTCTCTTGTTCGGACTGAAGTCCTCACAATGTCTAAATACCCAGAAAGGAGATATGTACGCTCACGATTCGAAACGGTGGTTGAAACCACCCTCTAACATCCAATGACGCAAAAAGGCGGATTATACCGCATTCTCACGGCCACAATATCTGGGAATCCCAATAAGTGCAAAAGTCTCCGATACTGCTTTCTCACGACCCCAGTATCAGGTAGTCCCAATGTGTGCAATTTTTTTTAAGAGATTGTTTGGATATAGCCATATAGTCGATCCCTCAGAATTGTTCAATGACCTGAGTATGGTTTAGATTTACTCGTGCTGTTTCCGCTGTTGTCCTCCTTGCAAGGAGGACACATATTCGCTGAAGTAATTCACCGATCTTGGGTGGTATGCAAGTGTTAGTTGAGAGGGTTATTCGTCAAGCGCGGTTTCTGTTACCGTCCCTGCTTAAGTCTCTGGGACAAGTGTCCTAACCTCTTCAGGATCATCATACCATACCAGTGTCATCAGCGATCCGGAAAGACGGAGCGTTAACATACTCCGCTACGGGATAGAGGGCCGGGGGAAGCGCTCCTAGTGTTTCTCATATTCTTGGTAATAAGGTCTTGCCATTCGGGAAAATGGGAGAGGAGGCAGGTATCATCGGGGATACGCCATTGCCAATTTCCCAGAGGGAAGCCGGGGGTATTCATCCGTGCCTCCGAGCCGAGTCCGAGGATATCCTGAAAGGGGACTATCGCCAGATGACAGGGGCTGGCATAGGCTATATCAATAAACTGCCAGTGGACGTCGGTAAGGGATTTGGCTGAAAGGGCGCTATGCTGTCTGTTGGTCATGGCATTTGATCTTTCAGTACGGATGAGATATTGATGGAAGATGGATAAAGCGTGAGCATCGGTTTCTGCCAAATGCCGATACCAGCCGTGGATGGTGTCGTTGTCATGGGTTCCGGTATAGATGATGCGGTCAGCGGGATAAAGGGCTGGATCGACATCCGGATTGTCAAAACAGAATTGGAGGACGATCATTCCGGGAAGGGAATAATGGTCTCTGATCCGGCAAACCTCATCATTGAGAATGCCGAGGTCTTCGGCGATAAAGCGGGAGGGGTCATAGTGACTGAACAGTGTGTCAAAAAACTTTTCAGCCGGAGTGGGGATCCATTTGCCGTTGATGGCGGTCTTTTCCTCTGCGGGTATACTCCAGTAGTTTACGTAGCCGATAAAGTGGTCAAGGCGGATAAGGTTGTAGTATTTGAGGGCATTCCCGATGCGCCTGAGCCACCAGGCGAAATTGTCTTCGGCCATCTTGCCCCATCTGAAAGTGGGGTTGCCCCAGAGTTGTCCTTCTTCGCTGAAGGCATCGGGAGGCACTCCGGAAACAGTGATCCGCCTACCGATCTCATCCAGATCGAAAAGATGCTGATTTGCCCAGACGTCGGCGCTATTGTAAGAGCAATAGAGGGGGACATCGCCGATGAGTTTGATATCCATTGCTTTGAGATGCTGTTGCAGACGCTGGAACTGTCCGTCAAAAATTACCTGCAAAGAGGCGTAATAACTGATTTGCAGTTCATATTTGCGCCACAGTCGTTCAAAAAGGTCATCGGAATAGGTCTGATGATCGACAAACCAGCGATACCAGTCGTCGTGTTCATAGATCCGACATAACATCAGGTAAGCGAGGAAAGGCTTGAGATCGCTGGGGTTGCTTTCAATATGATCCCTGATGGCGGTCGAGGCGAGAAAGCGGGGCACGGCTTTGGCAAAGAGAGCGTCCTTTGTCCGATAGACGCTGGCATAGTCCACCGTTTCCGACTCCGGCAGGTAGGCATCCGTCAGTTCCGTACGGTCTATCCAGCCGTCATGATAGAGGATCTGCGGGCTGATGAGATAGGGGAATGAGGCAAAGGCGGAGATGGGATTGTAGGGCGAATTGCCGTATCCGCACCAGTTCAGAGGCAGGATTTGCCAGTATTTTTGGTGGTGTCTGGCCAGAAGATCGGCAAATTTATAAGCGTTATCGCCGATGTCCCCGATACCGAATTCGGAAGGCAAGGAAGTGATAGGGAGGAGGATACCGGCAGTTTTGGTCATAAGTCAAAGATCCGGCTGATGCATAATGCCATCAGCGTTTTTTGATCGGCGGCGGTGAGTTTGAGTTTGGCATCGGTATCCAGTAGGATGTCGAATATGGCTTCAAAGACCTCGAGGGGATAATGTTCGCTGGATTTAAGATATGCGTTTCGGTGGGATTCGCGCAGATCTTTGAGATATAGCTGGCTGATTTCAGTGGGAGAAAGTTTCTTCTTGGTCTTAAGCAGGGCAATATGCCAGAGGTTCATATAGAAGCGGTGGATGGAGGCTAGGGTGGGGATGGCGTCCCCACCGGTATCCAAGATATTCTGGATCACTGCCATCACCTTTCCGGGCTTATGGGTGTGCAGGACATTGTATAATTCGTTGACGGTATTGGCACGCGTGGAGCCGAGCACTTCAGCCACGTCCGTCCTATCGATCCGACTTTTGTCCCTGATGTACAGATAAATCTTCTGCAATTCGTTATCAGCGCTCTTGTAGTCGAGTTCGACTCTTTCCAGAAAGAACTGTCTGGCATCGGGAGTTATGGTCAGTTTCATGGATCTGATCTCGCTATCCAGCCATATTCCCAAGTCACTGGGATACGCGGGCGGGTTGCATTTAATGAGCATTGAATTAGCGATCACAGTCTTCCAGGCGGAGAGGCGCTGGTCCACGGAAACGGCGGAGATGATGAGTTTGAGGTCATCGGAAGGCGAGGAATAATATTCCGCAAGGGGTCTGATCACTTCTTCCTTCATCTGGTCGGCATTTTTGATGAATAGCACTTTGGACCCGGCAAAAAGAGAATTTGACTCCAAAAAGTCTCTTAGTTCATACGCTTTGAGTTCATCCGCCCAAACGACCTCAATCTCGGTATCAAATCGTGCTCTAATCTCCCTGCGTAAAAAGGTATTGACCTTGTCCATCAGGAATTGTTCACTACCGATAAGCAGGAAACTGCCAACGGTGGCAAAGGGTGGTTTGCCGGCGATAAAGGATTGGGCTGAGATCGGGTTTTCGGTCATGACAGAGTGAGTTTTACTATTGCCAGGGTGGCGACCACCCAGCAGTAATAGGCAAAGTATTTCAGTTTGCTTTTCTGGATCAGAGCGATCAAAATCGCTATCACCAGATATCCCGAAACAAAGGCAGCTACGAATCCGGCCAGGTATTTGACCAGCATCCCGCCATCCAGTCCTTTCAGTGAAGGCAGGTAAACCAAGTTTGCGCCAATGATCGCCGGAATGCTGAGAAGGAAGGAAAAATAGGCGGCGTCTCGGCGTTTGATCCTGCTTGCCAGAGAGACCGAGATGGTGGAACCGGAACGGGAGACGCCTGGGATCATGGCAAAACCTTGAGCAAGTCCGATCAGGACACTGCGCCACAACCCCATGGCAAAAGCAGGGATATCGCTGTCTTTGACCAGGTCTGAAAGAAAGACGATCAGTCCGGTAATGAACAGCATTACCGAGACGAATACCGGATAGGCAAAGAATGATTCGATGCTGTCCCCGAATAACTTGTAGATGCTGGCTGTGACAGCAGTGGCGACTATCAGATAGACAATGATCAGGCGATTGTGGCGGTGAACGTTGTCTGAGATGCTGCCTTTCCAGTGAAACAGGGATAGAGTCAGATCCCAGAGTGTTTTACGGAAATATACCAGGACGGCGAGGACGGTACCCAGATGCAGAAAGACCTCATAAACAATATCACTGCTTTGCTGGATACCGAGAAAATGTTGTGACAATACCAGATGTCCGGAGCTGCTGACGGGGAGAAACTCGGTAAGTCCTTGGATGATGCCGATCAGGATCGACTGGATGATACTCATGTTGATATTCCTTTATTCAACTGATGGGCGGCAATCTGAAGGTGCCCAATTTGGAAACGGGGACGATAACGAAACCCTCCTGCTTGATCCGGTGGATGAATTCCTGCAGGTAGATCAGGTGCGCTTCAGTGTGACAATGGGTGATCGCTACGATGTATTGCCTTGAGGAAGCCATCTGGATGCATCGCTGGATCTTCTCTTCCAACGTCGTGTTGCTGAGATCGGGGGAATCGAGGAAGATATCATTGCGGTAGGCGTCCACTTTCATCCGCTGTGCCGTCGAATAAGCGACGGAAACATTGGAAGTCCGGCTGTCCAAGAAATACATATTGTGTTCTCTCAAGACCGACATCACCGCCTGCATCGTCCTTTCGTCGGTGGTGGCAAAACTGCCCATATGGTTGTTTATTCCTTTGCAGAGATGCATCAGATTGATAAAACGCCGCATCAGCCGCCGGATACCGTGCTCTTTGAGGTGGACGAAAATAGCATTGTCACCGGGATTTACCCGGGGATAGCCCAAGGGTTCCATCGGCACGTGGATCAGGCACTCACGTCCCATCCCGGTGGCGGTCTGCATCGTTTGAACACTGTTTGGTTCTTCGGGGAAGATGGCAAAGCAGACCTCGATATCGATCTGATGAAACCTTCGCAGCAGGTCACCGCCGATATTGCCAAAGTCATCCACCACAACGGCGATCACCTTATCAGCCATTCTGGTCTGATAGATGCTGTCGTCGTAGTATAATTCAACGTGATAGGTCTTTTGCTTAGTTCGGTCGGTAAACTTCAGGAGTTGACGGTGGCTTCTCTCTACGCCGGAGATGAGAGATCCCCGATGGTTTTCCACTTCACCTTTGAAGATCATATTGGCAAAAGTGAGATCGATCGCATTGGGATCAAGCGGCAGGTGGTAACGGAATTCATTGTCTTTGCCGGTTCGGCGGATCGATCGCTCGGGAATGCCCAGTTTAAGAGCCGCCGATCTGATCACGGCATCCAGTCCTTCTTCTTCTCCGCTATCGCCAGGAATCCTGTCCTGCGCGTTTCTAGCGTCCAGTTTCCTTTGCTTACTGCGGGAAGTAGGGGTTCTTTCAGCGGTAGGGACAGGATCAGCGTCACCGGTGGGAGGGAGGGGTTTGATGATCCACCAGACGGTGAATCCGCAAAGAAGGGCAAGAACCAGATACAAAGCCAGATGGCCGTCTTTTTTGGTGGTTCTTTTCCGCTTGTTGGACGGACGTGATGCTCGACTTCGGTATCGGGGCATTATGGCACCACTTTGTATTCCTTTAATGCAATGTGTCGCGCCAGATGATCGAATAGTTTGACAATGGGCGAAAATAGCGCATTGGACAGGATATAGGCGCTGAACAAGATATAGAGGTTGTAAAACAGATCTGGCGCCGATGAGACCTTTACCAGCGAAAACCGGAGTGAATTGCCCCCCAATCTGCCTGCAAGAGCGACCAAGGGTTCCCAGAAAAAGTACACTGTCCACTTGAAAACGTGAACCGATATGAGGATCAGGGCTAATGAGACGAGCGAACGCCAGAGAAAAAGGCGTTGATTACGCCGGATATAAAGAAGTAGGGTGGCGGTATTGCGCTTGGGTGAATGATGCGGACGGAATGTCACTTTGAGCCAGGAACCGCGGAGATGGGCATACAGGATCATACCGATCGCCATAAACTGAAAAATCTTGAGATAGATATATCGCAGCGGGAATTGGATGGAATAAAAATACCGCAGAAAAGCAGTCAGCACATAGACCACCATAAAACTGAAGATCACAACCAACAACAGTTCATGAATCCCCAAAACGTAATCAAATAGCATATCCTTGCGCTGATCGCGATCAAGAGGCAGTGACTCCATCGAAACGCTGTATTTGATCACCATTACCATAAGAAACAGCAAGAGCAATAAAAACAAGACCAGGGGTATATAAAACATCTGGCGGGAAAAAAGATCAATGAACCACAGGCGCAGGGAAGCATCGTCGATCAAAAAAAACACCGTAGAGGGCACCAAAAACACTTGAAGTCCGTTCCATTCACCGAATAAAACGGACTTGGTCGCATTCAACACTCTAATCAGTCGTATCGTCATTCTAGCGGTCTTTTTCATTATGGGACGGCACTGTGACGAAGTGCCCTAGTTTGTCAATGATTATCACCACTGACCCTTTGAATCCATCACGCGACCAGGGATCCCGGCAATTAAACTTCCCGTTGGCAGTTCTCACTCACCCTGATCTTGCTGCAGATCTGAAGCCACCTTTGTCCCGAGAATCTCCCGAATCCTCGGCGGGATCTCGGGAGAAACCTGACTCCAATATGGGTTTATCGGTCAATCAGAGTCGATGGGCTAAGGATCGGCGCATGTGATATATGGAGTTAACAATTATTTCCAATAATACTATTGACAGATTCGATCATGATACCAAAATGGCCGAGGATTATCGCAAGATCGCACAAGAGATTGGTTTTCAGTGAGATATGATGATGTGTCAGAGATATTGAACACCTAGTGACCTACACTCAAGGACGACATAAAATGAAAGAAAAACAGGACAAACGGCAACGGATCTTGCTGAGCGCAATGGATCTTTTTCTGCGCTATGGCTATGTGAAGACCTCATTGGATGATATCGCCAACAAGGCGGGCTTTGGCAAAGCGACGATTTACCATTATTATCCTAATAAAGAGGTACTGTTTCTCAGTGTATTGGAGATCAAATGCGATCAACTCTTCACGACAATGAGCGCTATGATCGAATCGGCAGAAACATTTGAGGACAAGATAGCGGTCTTTATCCGGACTCCGGTGAAGTTGTTGTATGAACATCTGCCGGTTATGCTGGAAGGGCTCAATCAGATCCCATATACCTATCAGTCGCTGGTTATGGAATTCGGCGGATCGGTCAGGAGCAGGATGTGCGGCCTGCTGACTGACATAATGGATCATGGCAAATCAGAGGGGATACTGGCAGAATTTCTGGATGCCGGAAAATTCGTGGAGATCGTGTATGACTGGCTGCTGCTGGGCGATCCCAATGTCAATATCACTAATGCGCGCGAATTGATCAGGAAAGTGGATGAAGACAATGAAACGATTACCCGGATCGTATTGTATGGAATTATCAAACGAGGCAAATAGATGAAACGGTTATGTTTGATGATGATAATGCTCTTGGTGTGGATGCTGATGACGGCGATCTCGCTGGAAGAGAGCGTGCAGATGGCCCGGCAGAGCAACAAGACCCTGCTGATGGCAAAGGAAGATATTTACAAGGCTGATAGTCAATACCGGGAAGTAAGGGGATACCTCCTTCCCCAATTGAATCTACAAGGCGGATACCAGATCTTACAAACCCGCCTGCCCGATTCAGCTATACCACCGATGATGGATTTCAGCGCCGGACTGGATACGCTTGCCACTGCCAACGAGACCTATCTTGCCAATGTATTAAGCGGGATGATGTCCTCTATCGTTCCGACTCAAAGAAGCACGGAAGGTGCGCTGGCTCTGCAACTGAAGTTTGAACAGGTATTATTTCTGGGCGGGAAACTGATCAGCGGTATCAAAGCGGTTGACCGTTACCGCACGATCCAGAAACTGCGTTATCAGATCTTGGAACAGGATCTGGTGGTGCAGACTACGAGCATCTTTTATCAATGCCTATTGGCGGAGAAATTGGCTCAAATCCAGAAAGATGCGCTGGAGATTGCTCAAAAGCACCTGGAACGGGTGGAATTATTCTATTCGGAAGGGATGATCTCGGAATTTGATCTTCTGCGGGCACGGCTGGAAGTGGCAAAACTCAAGCCACAGGCCTTACAAGCTCAAAATCAGTATCAACTGGCACTGGAAGCATTTCGAAAGCATATCGGCGTCAAAGATCCGACCGTGGTTCCCGCCGGTGAATTCGTCCTGAGTGACAAATATGACATTGCACTGGAAGATGCACTTGCCAGCGGTTCCCGAGACAGGACTGAATTGCGTCTGGCAGATATCAATACCGAGGTCAAAGAGATCCGTTATGGTGCGGAACGGGGCAATTATCTACCCAATGTGATGTTTCAGGCTGACTATTCAATCTTTACCGCTGCGGATGAACTGGCGCTCGAACGGCGTGACTTTGGTTCCCGCTTTCAGTTCGGGATCGGATTTCAGATCCCAATATTTACTGGGCTCAGCAATACGGCCAAACGCTCTTTTGCCAGGCATGATTACAAGCAAGCACGTATTCTTCGGGAAGACATCAGGGAACTGATTATGCTGGAGATCAGGCAAAACTATCAGAATTACCGTAATTCTTTAGAAAACTATCGGGTGCAGCAGGAGAATATTCGTCTGGCGGAACGAGGACTGCATCTGGCACAAGTCCGCTATGAGAGTAACGTGGGCATCCAACTGGAGGTCTTTGATGCCCAGATCATGCTCAATTCGGTGAAATTGCTCTATATGCAAGCGATCCATGAGGTGCTGATCGCAGAACAAAAACTAAGAAAATCCATCGGAACAAGATTATAAGCGGAGTGAATCAAATGAAAAAGATCATCCCTTTGATGATTGCTGCTGTCCTGATACTAACCGCATGCGGCAAAAAGCAGCAGGAAAGCAAGAATATAGACCAGATCCACAAAGAACAGGGTATCCCTGTCGGGGTCATCGAGGTCAAACCGGGGAACTTGAGTCGGGATCTTGCATACAACGCCACTTTGAGTGGGATACAGGAAACTACCGCCAAGGCAATGTTAAGCGATGTGATCACGGCGATCAATGCCAAAGTGGGGGATAGAGTGAGTAAAGACCAGACAATTGTCACTTATCCGGCAAATTCTCCCACAGCACAGTATAACCAAGCCCAATCCGCATATCAGAATGCCAACGCCACCTATCAACGGATGCAGCGGCTCTTTGAGCAAGGCGCCATATCCAAACAGGATCTGGATAATATGGAGACGGGATACAAAGTGGCAAAGGCAAATCTGGAAGCCAGCGGCAAAATGATTAGAATCACCAGTCCGATAGATGGCGTTATCACTGCCATGCACGTCAATGTATCCGAAATGACCTTTCCTGGTCAAGACCTCTTTACCGTTTCACAGACCCACAGGATCAAAGCCCTGATTTGGGTTCCCGAATCAGACATCCAAGCCATCAAACGCGGTTCCAAAGCAAGTATCAAGATTAATGACCAAGTCATCAGTGGTTCCGTGACTCAGATCGCTCTTGCTATGGATCAGCAAAACAAGGCGTTCCGGGTGGAAGCGGAATTTGCCAATCCCGCTGGCTGGCTCAAACCCGGCACGACCGTTCAATTAAAGATAAACGTCCGTAATATTGCCGATGCCATCATCATTGCTAGGCAGTATATCACTTGGGAAAACAACAATGCCTACGTCTGGATCATGGAAAATAGCAAGGCAAGTAGGCGAGAGATCGTTCTCGGTGAGACCAATCAGATGGAATATCAGGTCTTGTCCGGTCTAATAGAAGGTGATAAACTCATCATCCACGGGATCAATATGCTCACCGAAGATGCGCTTGTCCGGATCATTGATTAGGAGTTAGGATGTTTCTGTCCAGTTTATCAATCAAACGGCCGGTAATGGTAACGATGTTTATCCTGGTCTTCCTGGTATTTGGGTTGATCGCGTTTTTGAATATGCCGCTGAATATGATGCCGGATATCCAATTGCCATTTATCCTCATTCAAACGGTCTATCCCGGTGCCGGACCGGCTGATATGGAAACCCAGATCACCAAACGGATCGAGGATGCGGTGGCGACCGTCAGCCAGATCGATTATATCGAGTCATATTCGATGGAAAGCGTGAGCATCGTCTTTATCTCGTTCAAATTGGGAAAGAACGTCGATATAGCCAACCAAGAGGTAAAGGACAAGGTGGATGCCATCCTGCGTGACTTGCCGCGTGACGTGGAAAAGCCATTGGTTTCCAAGTTTGAGATCAATGCCTTTCCATTCATGGACATCCTGCTCGAAGGCGACTTGGACGGCAAGGCGTTGTATGAAATAGCAGATACCCGGCTCAAAGACCGCTTTGCCCAGATCGAAGGCGTGGCGCGGGTGGATATGATCGGTGGCAATAAACGCCAGATCAATGTCAGTTTCAGTGACAAGACCATCTTTGAGAACAACCTGTCGTTGATGCAATTGATGCAGATTTTGGGTGCACAGAATCTGGATATGCCCGGTGGTTCATTCGACCGCGGTGACCAGGAATATTCCGTCCGGCTCAAGGGAGAGATCGCTGATCTGAATGACCTGCGCAATCTGGAGATTCCTACTGCTCACGGTATTAAAAAACTTTCCCAGATCGCCGCCGTAGAGGATGGGATCGCAGTGGTGCGTGAACGTGCGACCTATTTCAACGTTCCCCAAAACCGAAACAGCGATAATATCGTCCGGCTCTCCCTGATTAAAAGCAGTGACGGTAATGTGGTCAACATCGCCAAACAGGTGAGAGACCAATTGCCTATGATTCAGGAAGAACTCCCGGTAGGTGTCCAGATCAAGATCATCAGAGACAATTCCGAGTTTATCCGCTCGGTGGTCTCCGATACTTTGAGCAATATCTGGTTAGGGATACTCTTTACGGGATTGATCCTGTTTATCTTTCTGCATGATCTGCGTTCCACCATTATCGTAGCGCTCTCGATGCCGATATCCATCCTGTCCACCTTCCTGTTTTTGCGAGCATCCAACTTTACCACCAATGTGATGACCCTGATGGGGCTATCCACTTCCGTCGGTATCCTCGTAACCAATTCGGTGGTGGTCATTGAAAATATCTTCCGACATAAACAGATGGGCAATAACAAACGGGAAGCGGCAGACCGCGGAACCTCAGAAACTGCTTTGGCTGTCATCGCTTCCACTTTGACCAATATTGTCGTGTTTTTACCGATTGCCACGATGTCCTCCATGGTCGGTCAGTTTTTCAAAGAATTCGGGCTTACGGTCACCTATGCCACCATTTTCTCATTGATCACGTCCTTTACCATCACTCCTATGCTGGCATCGCTGATCATCCCGGAAAAACAGATCGACACCAAATTCGGCAGAGGATTTGAACGGGGTTTTAAACGCTTCAGCCACTTCTACCAACGCGTCTTGGGATCTGTGATAAAAAATCGCAAACGCTGTGCGTTGGTGCTGATATCTGCAGTCGTCGCTCTTGGTTTAAGTTTTGGCTTGATCTCGTCACTGGGCTCAGAAATGATGCCCACGCTGGATCAAGGCGATGTCAATATCAGCGTGGAACTTCCACAGGGTTATAACCTTGATCAGACAGCCAGTGTGATGAGCCGGATCAACGAAAGGATCTCCAAGTATCAGGAAGTGGAACACATCGTCACCAATCTCGGAACGCAGGGATTTATCGACCGGGGCGCTAATCTGGCATCGGCGGATGTAAAACTAATCGACTATCGGGCAAGAACTCGCAAGACGAGAGAAATGATCGACGTGTTTATGGTCGATCTGGCGAATATACCCAATGCCGCTATCAAGGTACAGATCCCCGAAAGTTTCGGTGGTGGTGGATCTCCCATTGAATTCTATATACAGGGACAGGAGATCGAACGCCTGGAAGCACTCAAGGATATCATCCTTACAGCAATCAAGGACACACCTGGCCTGATCAATCTGGATAGCAGTTCCCGCACTGGCAAGGCAGAGATCACCATCCGGCCGAACCGTGATAAACTTGCCCAGGCCGGAGCCACCGTATTCGATCTGGCAATGGCATTGCGCGTCGCCATCGAAGGCATGGTTGCCACCAACTACCGCGAGGGGGGGGCTGAATACAGCATCCATCTCTCACTGGACAAGGAAGCGGTTGATTCGCCGGACAAGATCAGGAACCTGCCTGTGGCCGTCTTGGGCAAAACTTATTTGCTTTCTCAACTGGCTGAGATATATTTTGAAACAGGTGCCAGCAAGATCATCCACCGTGACCGGTACAAGTCGATCCAGATCGGTGGCGGTATCGCCGACGGCTTCAATCTGGGTGATGTAATGGCGCAGATAAATCAAGAACTGGATAGGATCGAAATGCCCGCTGGTTACAGGATCTACTGGGGTGGTGAAGCGGAGATGCTCAAGGAGACGATGATCGATATGATGCGAACCTTTTTATTGGCGATACTTTTGACCTACATGCTGTTGGCGGCAATTCTGGAGAGTTTCAGCCAACCGCTGTTGATCATGGTGACCGTTCCGTTGGCGCTGATCGGTGTGATCCTTGCCCTCATTGTGACCGGATTTTCCATCAATGTATTCTCTATGATGGCGATCATCATGCTCGTGGGTATCGTGGTTAATAACGCCATCCTGATCTTGGATTATACCAATATGAAACGCCGGCAGGGAGCCAATACACATGATGCCATCCTCGAAGCTGGAGTGATGAAACTCAAGCCCATCATCATGTCCACCGTATCCATCATCATCGGAATGATGCCTATGGCATTGGGAGTCGGTTCTGCTGGCAAGGAGTTCCGGCAGTCGATGGGTATCGTAAGCATCGGCGGGATGGTCATCTCGTCCATCCTGACCCTGTTCATCATCCCCGTTTTCTACAGTATCACAACTAAACAATATAAGACCCACCTCAACGACAAATCATCATAAGAAAGGAGAAAGAAGATGAAAACTGCTATCAAACTCATATCACTCAGCGTGATATCAATGCTCCTGCTCATCTCATTTATGGGATGCTACGGCAATCTGACCCTCACTCGTAAGGTCTATGACTGGAATGGCACTATTGGCAACAGGGTCATGAAAAACATCGTGTTCTGGGCTTTGTGCATATTACAGGTTTATGAGACCACGCTCTTCGTTGATTTTGCCATATTGAACGTTATCGAATTCTGGACTGGTGCACAACTGCTCACCATGGCGGACGGAGAAAGCGAAATCAAGATCGTCCAGACCGAAGACCGAACCTATCAACTCACAATGACCAAAGGATCTATCCTGATCGAAGAGACCCAAGGCCCCGAACAGGGACAGGCAATTGAACTGAAATATGATGAAACCAACCAGAATTGGTATCTGGTCGGGAACAACGGTACCTATCACATCGCCTCAGTCGAAGACGGAAAACTCAACCTGATCTATCCTTCCGGCAAGTCGCTCACCCTGAGCACCCTTTTCAATTGATCCCGCAAAATGGAGATAACGATGATCGAACGCACTCAAGTTGAGGCGATCCTCGACAAGATCCGCCCTTCCATCCAGGCAGATGGGGGAGAAATCGAACTCATTAATGTCCGCGAGGACAAGGTTATTGAAGTTCGGCTCAAAGGCGCATGTAGTTCCTGCCCTATGGCAACGATCACCCTCAAGGCAGGTGTCGAAAGGGTGATTAAAGAACATATCCCCGAAGTAAAAGAAGTTATCTCCGTTTGATAAGGGATCTTACAAGATCAGTCGATACGGCTTTGCCGAGGGGTGGAGCCGTTTCTTTTTCTTCGTAGCAGATCATTCAATTGTTCCGGAATATTCAAGATCATTGAATAGTTCAGAGCTTGTCACTTCTTTCTTTCTTTCTTTCTTTCTTTCCTCCTTGCTTGATAACCTTAGTATAACCTTAGTATAACCTTACGGTCGTAAGGTTATACTAAGGTTATGGAGCAGGGAGGATAATAGGGGAAACACCATTCCGATTGAATCTATACCTGCTTTAGACCTGTGAATAATTCTGAAAGACCCTTGAATAGTTTGGGGTATTGTTCCGAAGGATAAAGACCTTTGAATTGTTTGGGGTATAGTTCTTATGGCTATAAACTAACTAATTATCAGACAAGATCCGGGGTCATTACAGCGTCGCCAGATGTTAGGCGGTGACTAGTCACCGTTCGGAACACCGCCAAGGATCAACCCACAAGGGTATCCGGACTTGATGAGGACTTAAGTCCGAGAGAAATCCCCTCCCGCTGGGCAGGGATCCTACTTTTAGTACGCTGGTATAGGTCTCTCCTTCGGACTAAAGTCCTCACAATGTCTAAAAAACCCAGTCGGGTTGTATGTACTCTCACGACCCGAAACAGTGGTTGAAATTACCGCCTAACAACTGATGGTGCTGTAAAATTCTTCAAAATCATCTGATGGTGCCGTAACCTCATCAAAATTATCTGATGGCGCCGGAAAACTCATTATATTGCTTTCTCACGATCTCAATCTCTAAGAGCGTTATTCGTGTAGGTGGACAATGAGTAGAGATAAGTAATACTTGACACGTTTGATGCGGCAATCATATAGTATTGACGACAACCCGGGAACCAAACATGGATAAGCAAACCATAACCTTCGATGATAAAGAGATTACCAATCACCTGGCAACCCGCATACACTTTCTCCAAGACATTGAACTGTTGATGGGAGCGATTTCCTTGATCTTTCTCTGTTGATCCCAGTATGTGCAATGATTTCTCTGAGCGGTTGACTTTTAGCCATATCCAAACTATCTGTCAGTCAACATCCGTTCTTAGCAGAGTTCGATAGAGGGCATTATATGTGTTTTGACCCGCTCATAATTATTGACATGATTTGGGCATTTAAATTCGCTGTCGCAAAAGTGCACAATGAGTGGGAGACGATATGAGCGACCAATTGCAGGAACTATTACAACGCATTTACAATGATGGAGTTAAGAAAGCGCAGGAAGAGGCGCAGGAGATCCGGGAAGCGGCGGAAACCCAGGCAAAGGACCTGATCGACAAGGCAAAGACGGAAGCGGAAGAGATCGTTGCCTCAGCCCGCAAAGCAGCGGATGATCTGCGCCTGAACACGGATTCGGATATCAAATTGGGCGCTCAGCATACTTTGAGTGTGATCAAACAGAAGGTCACCGAAGTTCTTCTCAATTCCGCCATCGAAAAACCCATCAAAGAGAGTTTTCAAAACCCGCAATTTCTTCAGGATTTGATCCTTGAGGTCGTCAAGGCATGGCATAACTCACCCGATACCATAAGATTGATCTTGCCGGAGCAGTTACAGCAGCAATTGGACGACTTGCTCCAACAGTCGATACCCGGTGTTATGGGTGACAAGATCAAGGTGGATTTCAGCCCTTTGATGAAGGACGGCTTTACGATCGAACCGATGGACGGGACTTATAAACTCAGTTTTACCGATGATGACTTTGTAAACCTGTTTCGATCATATCTGCGTCCCCGCACCGCCAAACTGCTCTTTACCGAATAACCTGGTCTATGGCAAAAGAATACTACTATCTGGTTGCGGGCTTGCCCAATATCACTTTTGATGACTCCAAACTACCCAAGACGCCGGCGGAATTGATGACGGAGGCGGCGAACCATCTATCGGACAAGGATTATGCGTTTCTGCGAGCGTTATTCATTCCGGTCGATCTGGATAATTTGATCAATATCCTGTTTCAGAATGAAGCGGAGTATGACGAACGGGGCTTGATCGAGAAAGAGAGATGGATCGAGATCATCGAGAGCATCAAAAAGCAGCGTAATGACTATGACTATCAGGGTATTGCCGATCTTCCCGGTTTTATCGAAGAGCATATCAGGCAGTTCCTTGACTCAGAGGATGAATTGCCTCCTTTCACGTGGGAGCACAGCATTACCACAGCATTTTATCAATGGGCTTCAGCGGAGGAGAATCGCTTCCTAAAAAAGTGGTTCGCCTTTAACTGTGATCTGAAGAATATCATTATTGCCCTGAACGGAAAGCGCTTTGACTTCAAGTATGACAATCAATTAATCGGTGATAACGAGATCGTGGAAAAGCTTACCAAGAGCAGTGCATCCGACTTTGGCCTGGGCAAGCAATTTCCGCTGTTTGAAGTCATCCTGCGGGTCTTTGAGGTCAAGGATATCCTGGATCGGGAGCGGGGTTATGACGCATTGCGCTGGAAATGGATCGATGAGCAGACCTTCTTTGATTACTTCACGGTGGACAAGGTATTGGGTTATATGTGCAAACTGATGATCCTGGCGAGGTGGATGGCACTCGATCCAGCCACAGGCAGGGATATCTTCCATGATACGCTGAGCGAACTGGAAAATAGTTTTGCCATCCCCGAAGAATTTGATTTGAAACAAAGAAAAAAATAGAATAAGGGTGCATATAATGACGAAAGGAATTGTCACCGGCATCGTATCGAACTTGGTATTGATCGAAGTGCAAGGACCCGTATCCCAGAACGAGATCTGTTATGTGATTCATGAGGGCTTACCCCTGATGGCTGAAGTGATCAAGGTTTTGGGCAATACAGCCTATGCCCAGATTTTTGAAAGCACAAGGGGCATCAAGATCGGCACGGAAGCGGAATTTACGCAAAAAATGCTCGAAGTTACACTCGGACCAGGCATGCTATCCAAAAATTACGACGGGCTGCAGAATGATCTGAATAAGATGAAAAGCGTCTTTCTCAAACGGGGCGAATATACCGAAGCATTGGATTATGACATCAAATGGGATTGGACTCCGCTGGTCATACCCGGCGACAAGGTCACCGGAGGAGACTGGCTGGGCGAAGTGCCGGAGAACTGGATCAATCATAAGATCATGGTTCCTTTTACCATGACCGAAGAATTTACGGTTAAATCTGTCACTCCCGCAGGTCAATACACGGTCGAGGAGACGATAGCGGTGCTTACCGATAAGAGCGGCAGGGAACATCAGATCGATATGGTCCAGACCTGGCCGGTAAAACTGTCGGTGAGGGCTTATAAGGATAAACCTCGTCCTTCGCGCCAGATGGAGACCGGAATCCGAACGATTGATACGCTTAATCCCATAATGGAAGGCGGAACGGGCTTTATCCCCGGGCCTTTCGGTGCAGGCAAAACGGTCTTGCAACACAGTTTGTCCAAGAACGCTGATGCGGATCTGATCATCGTCGCTGCTTGCGGGGAACGTGCCAATGAGGTAGTGGAACTCTTTACCGAATTTCCACATCTGGACGATCCCAGAACGGGCAGAAAACTGAAGGAAAGGACGATAATCATCTGTAACACCTCCAATATGCAGGTGGCTGCCCGTGAGGCATCAGTCTATACCGCCATGACTATAGCTGAGTATTATCGGACAATGGGCCTCAAAATACTACTGTTGGCTGATTCGACCTCCCGTTGGGCGCAAGCGCTGCGTGAGATGTCCAACCGGATGGAGGAATTACCAGGTCCTGACGCTTTCCCGATGGATCTGCCGGCGATCATCTCAAATTTCTACGCTCGTGCTGGATTTGTATATCTCAATAACGGTAAAACGGGTTCGATCACCTTTATCGGCACGGTATCACCTGCCGGCGGTAACCTCAAGGAACCGGTCACCGAGGCCACCAAAAAAGCCGCCCGCTGTTTCTATGCCCTATCACAAGCAAGAGCGGATAGCAAACGCTATCCAGCGGTCGATCCTATTGATTCATATTCTAAGTATCTGGAATATGACGAGGTGCAGGAGTATCTCAATGCCAATGTCTCGCCCAAGTGGGTGGAGGAAGTGCTCCATACAAAAGACCTGCTTATCCGGGGAAGGGAAGCCTATGACCAGATAGGTATCCTGGGCGTAGACAGCGTTCCGCTTGTCTATCATGACCGCTATTGGAAGTCGGAATTGATCGACCGGATCATTCTTCAGCAGGATGGTTTTGATCCGATCGATTCAACGACACCGATGGTAAGACAAAGGTATATGCTGGAACTGATCCTTTCCATCTGTGATATGGACTTTGATTTTGACTCTTTCGAGGATGTTATGCCCTACTTTACTAAGATGATAAACATCTGTAAACAGATGAATTACAAAGAGTTTGAAGGACCTGATTTCAAACGGTATGAGAGAGAGTTGCATACCCTTGTTGCCGATAGGAGGATCTCCAAATGAACAGCACTGCCTTTCAAAAGATATACACCAAACTCAATCAGATAACTAAAGCGACCTGTTCCGTGAAAGCGACCGGCGTTGGTAATGAGGAAATGGCGATTGTATCCGCCAGATATGCCCAGGTGGTCAAGATCATTGGTGATACGGTCACATTGCAGATCTTTTCCGGCACCGAGGGTATCGGCACCGATGCGGAAGTGATGTTTTTAGGCAAACCACCAGTTCTCAAGGTAAGCGACCAACTGGCAGGAAGATTTTTCAATGCCTATGGCGAGCCGATCGACGGCGGACCGGAGGTGGAAGGTGAGGAAGTGGAGATCGGCGGGCCATCAGTCAATCCAGTGCAGCGCAAACAACCATCAGAACTGATCACCACCGGTATCGCCGGAATTGACCTCAATAATACCTTGGTAACAGGACAGAAAATACCCTTCTTTGCCGATCCAGACCAGCCATTCAATCAGGTGATGGCAACCGTGGCACTCAGAGCCGAAGCGGATAAGATCATCTTGGGCGGGATGGGACTATCCAATGACGACTATCTATACTACAAGCATACCTTTGAAAATGCCGGCATTATCGACCGGATCATTTCCTTCGTCAATACCACCGAAAATCCGCCGGTGGAACGTTTGCTCGTTCCCAATATGGCTCTCACCGCAGCTGAATATTTTGCCCTGGAGAAAAAGGAAAAGATCTTAGTCTTACTTACCGACATGACACTTTATTGTGATGCTCTGAGTATTGTATCCAACCGCATGGATCAGATCCCATCAAAGGACAGCATGCCCGGTTCTCTGTACAGCGACCTGGCAAAACTCTATGAAAAGGCAGTCCAATTCCCTGATGGCGGATCGATCACGATTATTGCAGTGACCACTCTTTCTGGCGGCGATATCACTCATGCTATTCCCGATAACACTGGCTATATCACTGAGGGGCAGTTATATCTGCGTCGTGATACGGACGTTTCCCGCGTTATCGTTGATCCCTTCCGCTCCTTGTCCCGACTAAAGCAACTTGTGATCGGCAAAAAGACAAGGGAAGACCACCCCCAGGTGATGAATACCGCCATCCGCCTCTATGCCGATGCGGCCAATGCCAAGACCAAACTGGAGAATGGATTTGACCTCTCCGACTATGATGAACGCGTGCTCAAGTTTGCCCGTGAGTACTCGCAAGCGATCCTTGCCATCGATGTGAATATCGATACGGTCAAAATGCTCGATATTTGCTGGGAACTGTTTAAAAAGCACTTTAACCGTCACGAGATCGGGATCAAAGAAGAATTCATGAATCAATTCTGGAAGTAAGGCATGAACCTGAAGTTTCAGTATAACAAGACATCTCTGCATGCGATCAGAAAACAACTCAAGATCCGTGAGGATGCCTTGCCCACACTCAAGAACAAGGAGTCCGCTCTGCGGGCGGAAGTGCAAAAGGCACGGGACAAGACACATGAACTGGATAATGAGATTCAGCGACGGTTTTCCCAATTGGACAAACTACATCGGATCTGGACGGAATTCGATCCCTCGCTGGTATCGATCAAGAATGTAGAGATCGAATCCCGCAAGATAGCCGGAGTAAAGACGCCCGTCCTGAAAAGCATCGAATACGAACTTGCTGAATTTATGATGTTCAATGCCCCATCTTGGTTTCATGAGGGACTGGAGATACTCAAATCCCTGTCCCAATTACAGATCGAGCGCTTGCTGTTCCTGCGTAAGATGCATATACTGGATTATGTCCGCAAGAAAACCACGCAAAAGGTAAATCTCTACGAAAAGGTGCAAATCCCGGCGTACAATGATGCCATTCGTAAGATCAAGCGTTTCCTGGAAGATGAGGAGACCCTATCCAAGGCATCGCAGAAGATACTCAAAAACCGAATGGTCAGAGAGACAGTATCATGATCGATAGTATGAGAAAACACACTTTCGTGATCTATCATCCGGATTATCCCGATTTTCTTAACCGCTTGCAGGATCTGGGCATGGTGCATATCAGCCGCTCAAGTGAAGCAAAGACGGAAACACTGCTCAAAACCCGTGATCTGATCGAAAGGATGAATGCTGCCGCCAAATATCTCGGTAAATACATCAATGACAAATCAGATTTCCTGCGTACCACCTACCATACGATGAAGATCCTCAAGCAGGTGGAAAATGCCATATCGGATAAGGAAAAACTGCAGCGCCATGCCGATGGATTGCGTAAAGGGATCGGGGAACTTAAACCCTGGGGTCACTTTGATCGAAACTTGGTTCAGATGCTCAAAGCCCAAGGCATTGTTGTGGATTTTTACACTTGTCCTAAAAACCAGTTTCGCGAGGAATGGAAATCGAATCACACCCTGCAGGAATTGTCACTGATCGCCGGTCACGTTTACTTTGTGGTCATTCATCAGGACGATCAGCCGATCGACCTTGATGCCGATACCTTCCACTTTCCGGAGATGTCTTTGGTGGAACTGGAGAAGAAGCTCAAGGAAACGCAGGAAAAACAACAGGAGATCGAGACCTTTTTCCTCACTTACGCCAGAAGTTATTACCATCGCTTCCAGGATGAGATCATCAAACTCACTGCCGAGTATGATTACGAAGATGCTGTGCAACAAGGTATTCCGGAAGCAGATGAGCATATCCTGATACTAACCGGATGGATCCCCAAACGGCTGGAAGCAGACCTTGTTCAATTCATACAAAAACAAAACATCATCCACTACGCTACCGATCCACAGCCCCATGACAACGTCCCCATCTCCCTGCGCAATGGCAAGTTCGCCAAATTGTTCGAGCCCATAGCCCGGATGTTTATGCTGCCCCATTATAACGATCTCGACCTTACGCCTTTCTTTGCTCCGTTCTTTATGCTCTTCTTCGGTTTCTGCAATGCCGATATCATGTATGGTATCTCGCTGATCATCCTCGCCTTCGTATTAAAGAAAAAGATTAAAAACACTGCCGTAAATAATTACCTGACATTGATTATGCTCTTTGGTATTTCCGCTATTTTCATGGGTTGGCTGACGGGGACGATACTGGGATTTGACCTCAAGCTGACTCCTCTCTCCGGAGCCATATTGATCACAGAGACCGATCAGATCTTCAATCTGGCGTTGCTTTTAGGTGCCCTGCAGATTCTCTTTGGTGTCATGATCCGTGTTCACAAGGGCATCAGACAGAAAGGCATCATGGGTGGGATCGCCCCTTTGGGGGTGTTTGTCTTTCTGTTCAGTCTGACTTTGATGGGCGCAGAGATGCTCCAGGCAGATATAGGAGTATTGTCCCACTACACCAAATGGCTTATGTATGCCGGCTTGGGGATGGTCATGCTGTTCAATTCCCCCGGCAAGAATATCTTTGTCAATCTCGGTTCCGGATTGTGGGAGATGTATAATGTCATCACTGGATTTTTGGGTGATATCCTCTCATATATCCGTCTCTTTGCTTTGGGTGTATCTAGCACGATCCTTGGCCTGGTGGTCAATTCCATTGCCCAGAACCTGCTCAGTATCCCGATCGCGGGATATCTGGCATATCTTGTCTTCATGCTGTTCGGCCATGGGCTCAATCTGGCATTGGGTGCCTTGGGCGGTTTCATCCATCCTTTGCGTCTAACATTTGTCGAGTTTTACAAGAATGCCGGTTTTGAAGGTCCCGGCCTGGAATACAGACCATTCACAAAAAATAGAACTGTAAAATAAATGGAGGTATCATGGTCGATACTTTAGCACAAACTGCCAATGCACTCAACCCAGCGGTGGTGGATTCTGTCGCCATCGCTGCCAGTTCAACCGCTTCAAACATTGCCTATTTCGTTGCCTGGATCGGCGTTTTTATCATGGTGGCGCTAAGTGGGCTGGGCAGCGCTTTCGGAACCGTAATCGGTGGTAGCGCATCCGTCGCCGCAATGAAAAAGCGTGATGACATCTTTGCCAATTGTATGATCCTTTCCGCTATGCCCGGAACGCAGGGACTATACGGCTTTGCTGCTTTCTTTATCCTGCAGGGACACATTCAACTGGAGATGTCCATGATGAAGGGCTTTGCCATTCTCGGCGCCGGATTGATCATGGGCGTGGTTGGTCTCTTTTCCGCCTTACAACAAGGCAGAGTGGTCGCCAATGGGATCGAGAGTTTAGGCTCCGGAAACGACGTCTTTACCAAGACGCTTATTCTGGGTGTTTATCCCGAACTTTATGCCATTATTGCATTTGCCACTTGCTTCCTGATCGGCGGTGCCATTGGTCAGATGTAACTGACTTTACTTTGGCAATTAATCATTTATGGGCTTCGGCAGATTGATCCGGAGCCCTTTTTAGGGAACGATGGAATACCGTAAGATACCTGGCAAAGAGGAGCGATTCTGGCTACTGTCCTCCTTACTTGATAACCTTAGTATAACCTTAGTATAACCTTACGACCGTAAGGTTATACTAAGGTTATGGAGCAAGGAGAACGCAGCGGAAATACAGCCCGAGTGAATCTATACCATCTTCAGACATTTGAATAATTCAGAGTGATCGATTCTATGATTATATCCAAACTATCTGTCAAAGAGCGTTGCCCTTATAGGGATAACCAGATATTGGGGTCGTGAGATAGCGGCATCATCCCTCTTCCTGCGTCACTAGATGTCAGGCGATGGTTTCACCCACCGTTTCGGATCGGGAGAATGCTTACAAACTTTGATGGTTTTCAGACATTGTGAGAACTTCAGTCCGAACAAGAGACATACTTCCAGCAAAATAACAGAAGGATTTCTATCCAGCAAGTGGGCATTTCTCCCGGATTGAAGTCCTTAAAAAAGTCAGGATGCCCTTGCATGCTGATCCCCGTGACGTTCTGAACTGTGGTTGAAACCACCGCCTAACATCCGAGGTTGAAACTACCGCTTCCCATCTGATGGCGCTGGAACATTTATGAAATTGAATTCCCACAACCTCAGCATCAGGTGATCCCAATATGAGCAACACTCTTTGAAAGTATCAAACTGGCAAGGAAACACTTGACAATAAACGACAATCTGTGAGGCTGAAAAACATGACTACAAAGAGTATGATGGCAGCGATACTGACGGCATTGTTCATCACCGGATTGTATCAGATATTTATCAGCGGACAGAATTTGAGTCCCGAATTGGACATGCGTCCTGGTCAGATATCCGACCGGGATATAACCGCACCGTTTGATTTTCCTGTATTGAAATCAGACGCCCAGTTTCAGGCCGAGAAGCGCGATGCCGTTGCCAAATTGCCGATCCCTTACCGCCTGTCGGAAGACCATGCATTTGAACAGAAGAAGAAACTGGACGATATCTTTACCATATTGAGTATGCATCAGGCAGGTGCCAATCTCCCGAATATCGAAACAGAACTCGGGAAAATAGGATTTGATCTCGATGAGACAGTGATTAGCACATTGATATATCCCGCAATCCGGAATCGCCTGTATGATGATCTCGTGGGCGATCTGGCACGGATCTATGGGCAGGGCGTGTATCAAGGGATCAGAAGCGACAGCATCTACTTTGAGCAGGGCGACGATTATGTGATGATCCCCATCACCCGTTTGCTGAGCCATGAAGAAGCAATGCATTTTATCCTCCGGAGAGAGGATAGACCATCACTGAAGCCATTTATGGAACAGATTGCGGCCGAATTGGTCAGTGCAAACGTGGTTGTAGCCGAAAAACACTACAATGCGATGAAAGATCAGGCCGTGAGCGAGATTTCGCTGGAAACGGGCATTGTCCTCAGAAATGAGGAGATCATCCGCAAAAATACTAAAGTCAGCGAAGAGGATGTGGATAAATTGACCTCTTTGCGACGGGCATACCGTAATCATCTCGACAGGCGTAATTCATGGGAGCAAGTGTTGTTACTGATAGGTCTGTTTGTCCTATTTCTGATGGTGATGCTGATGACCGATCAATATCTGGAGAGCCATCAGCGCAAGTATCCGGAGAAGTATTTTGAAGTGATCCCGGTAAATCTCGGCTATGTGTTGATCGTGCTCATCGCCATCATCAATAATACTCTTTTGGGCTATAGTACGTTACTGATACCTTTTTCCATGACCGTGATCGCGGTGGCACTCTTGATCAGTTATGAATTTGGGGTGTTCTATGCGATCAGCGGTATGATCTTCGTCTTTCCCTTCGTGGGTGCGGATATGCATAACTTGCTGATCAAACTGGTGGCATCGCTGTTGACGGTGATGATGCTGAGGAAGATGCATTCACAAACGGAATACTTAACAATCTGGCTGTATTTGTTCATTGCCTCTATGGTTGGCGGGATCGCATTCGCGCTGTATAAGAATGACGGGATCCAACTGGCCTTGGGTAATCTCGGACTACTTAGCATCTCTTCCGTGCTTTCGGTCGTTGGCTTAATCTTTATCCTGCCTTTTTTTGAAAAGCGCTGGCATCGCGCCACAAAACAGACCTTGCTGGAACTGCTGGACTTTAACCATCCCTTGCTGAAACGGCTGTCAACCGAGGCGGCTGGAACCTATCACCACTCACTGATAGTGGGAAACCTGAGTGAACAGGCGGCGGAAGCGATCGGCGCCAATCCTCTATTGGCAAGAGTGGGCAGTTATTATCATGATATCGGCAAACTGAAGAACAAAGATGTCTTTACGGAAAACAATGAAAACAGCAACAACTTCCATCACAACCTTGAACCCCGGGAAAGTGCTGCGATCATTAAGGATCACGTTCGCGACGGCATCGATCTGGCGCGTAAATACAAGATACCCAAGCCAGTCATAGATATCATTCGCCAACATCACGGGACGAGTTCTATCCGCTACTTTTTGGATAAAGCGGAAAAAAGCCAGCAACCGATCGACTTGCAGTCCTTTCTCTATGATGGACCCAAACCCAGATCAAAGGAAGCGGCGCTGGTAATGTTGTCGGATATCGTGGAATCCACCTCGAAAGCCAAAAACCTGGAATCGGAAGACGAGATCATCAGAATAATCGAGGAAACGACGATCAAATTGATCAAGGAAGGTCAATTTGACGATGCTCCTATCACGATCAGGGATTTGGCCGTGGCCAGGGATCGTATGTCGCCCATCCTGGCAAGCATTTACCGGAAACGTCTGGACTATCCCCCTGATAGGGAACACGATAATCCCCATCCCACACAATACTGAACCCAATGGGACTGATTAATATCAATAACCGGAGTAGCGTCCAGATCGAAATGATCGATTGGGAACGTATCACAGACATCGTCTGTGATGGAGAACTTCCCGATAAGGATTATGAGATCGGTCTGATCCTGGTGGATAGCGAAGAGATGCAGAAAATGAATCGCCGTTATCGGGGACATAACTCAAATACCGACGTCCTGACCTTTGGTTTTGATTACGACGGGACCCTCGAAAAAACGATGCCATCCCTTCTATTGGGAGATATTATCATTGACATAAACCAGATAGATAAACAGAGGGGCCCAATCAGCAGAAAAGATGAACTGATAGAGGCATTTGTCCACGGATTGCTAC
The DNA here is from genome assembly GCA_037441405.1 of Candidatus Cloacimonadota bacterium. Taxonomy (GTDB): domain Bacteria; phylum Cloacimonadota; class Cloacimonadia; order Cloacimonadales; family Cloacimonadaceae; genus VGPI01. The sequence goes on along the minus strand of JBBISI010000006.1, from coordinate 14,919 downwards.
ATCTGATGGGTTATGAACATATCCGTTCTCAAGATAAAGAGGTTATGGAAAAAGCAGAAAATCGATATCTCAATATAATCAGAGGCGCTTTTAATGGATAGCAGTAAGATGATGATTATAATGGGCTTGCTGTTTCTATCCGCATTCTTTTCCGGTTCGGAAACGGCTTTGTTTTCTCTGTCCCGCCTTTACCTAAAAAAGATAGAAAACTCCCAAGACCGCACATCCAAATTGATAGTGCGGTTACTGAGGCGTCCGCGCCAACTGCTGATTACCATCCTTCTGGGTAATACTTTTGCCAATATTGCCTTGTCCTCATTTACTGCGCTTATGGCAATGGATCTACACGATGGTTATTTGAGTGATGCCGGCGTGAGTTTATCAACCGTGATCACGATACAAGTATTGATCACGACAGTGATCATCTTGATCTTTGGCGAGATAATCCCCAAACTGGTGGCTATCTCATCACCTCAAACAATATCGCGGTTGGTCTGTCATCCGATTAGGATAGTCAAGGTCATCTTTCATCCGCCGGTGCTCTTCCTGGAATATCTTAGTAAATTGATTTCCAAAAAGAAGGGACTGGAAAGCCATCTGGAGACAGGGATCACAAGCGAGGAGTTTCATGACCTGATCCAGAGCGAGGATACCAACCATCCTTTGGAAGAACACGAGAAACGGATGCTGGTCAATTTGTTCCGGTTCAAGGATGCAGAAATATCCGAGATCTATGTACCGCGCGTCCGGATCAAGGCAGTGGAAGAGAACCAAAGTATGGATGATCTATATGCTCTGATCACTCAGAGCGGTTATTCCCGTATCCCGGTTTACCGCAATACCATCGACGACATTATTGGGATCATTTATGTCAAAGATCTGATCCTGCAACCGGATAAGACCACGATCAAGGAACTGATGAGGCCTGCGTGGTTTGTCACTGAGAATATGAAAATCCAGACATTGCTCAATCAATTTAAAAGCCGAAAGTTACAGATTGCGGTTGTAGTGGAAGAGTATGGAGGTACTTCGGGGCTGATCTCGTTGGAGGATATTCTGGAAGAATTAGTAGGAGAGATACTTGATGAATATGACCAGGATAAGATCCCGGATATCAGTCAGTTATCCGATAACCAGTGGATTCTGAGTGGAAACTTTGGCGTCCGGCAGTTCAATTCCAGTTTTCATACCGAGATCGATACGGACGCATTCGACAATATTGCGCAGTATTTGCTGTCCTGCTTTAACCACGTGCCCCAAATGGGCGAACGTTTTATCATGGTCAATGGCCTCGAGTTCACGATCCTTGAAAGTGACAAGAAAAGCATCAAACGGGTCAAGTTGACTCTGAATCAGGAGACAGAGGAATGAAGAGGTTAACTCTGATCGCACTGATGGTTGCCATCGTTGTCTCGCTAGCGGGATATCGGACGGTGTATAATGTCCGCTTCATGGGATTGAATGTTGCGCGCATCACGATAGATCACGACAAACAATACCGGATCATCTTGGCGGAAATCAAGTCATTACTTGCCGATCAGCTTTTCCCCAGTTTGGACAATACATATCTGATCCACTACGAGGGATTGTATTTGCCGAGAACTTATACGCGTCAGATCAATCAGGATAGTGTCAAAGATGTCGTCGTGACCAATTATGACCGCACTTCCCGTATCGCTACCCAAACCCGCAAGTCAGAACGTGAGGCGAGCGTTTATCCGATCAGATCGGATATCCGTGATTACTTCTCATTATTCACCTATCTGTGTGAGACACGGGGTGATGGTGGAACCTATTACATCGATGGCAATTCGACACTCTGGCAAACGTCGGTCAAACGCATCGGCGATGAGCAATTGAAGACCAAGACCGGCACTCATCAAACCGTGCGTTATGAGATGAGATTTACTAATCTCTCAGGGATCAAGCCGCCTTATGTGGATATGGTGACTTTCAATACGCTCAATGAATCCAGCGCGGTAAACTTCTGGGTCGATTCTCAAGGCATTCCCGTCCGCGCTCATGTCAAGAGGAACCTGCTTCATATGACCTGGGAAATGGTTTCGCACACTCCATGATCAAATTGAACAAAACTACCAAATTGCTCATCGCCCTTGCCTGGTATTCGATGATTTGGGTTGTTTCAACGCTGCCGTCAGAAACGTTGAGTGATCTCCATAGACTCAATTTGGACAAAATCGCTCATCTGGCAGTTTATCTGATCCTTGCCCTGCTTGTGAACCAAGCACTCCACGCGTATCAGTTACGAATGCCCTTTGTGTTGTTAATCTATTCTTTGTTGTTTCTTTCGGCGGCACTGGATGAATATCACCAGATCTGGATCCCGAACCGAATGGTCTCTATATATGACATGCTTGCCAATCAAGCGGGTCTTATGTTCGGACTGATTATCCACCGGTTGTATGATAGACGTAAAAGATCTTGATCTGTCCTTGAGCGGCAAACCTGTCCTGGAAGGGATATCCTTTACCCTTGAGGGACGGAGTCCTCTAGCGATCTTGGGTAAAAGCGGCAGCGGAAAAACCGTGCTGATCAAGACTATATTGGGACTTTTTATCCCGGATAGCGGTTTTATCACCATTGAAGGAATCGACATGCTCAAGGAAAGTGCCGAAGCCCTTAATATCAGAAACAAATGTGCTATGGTCTTCCAAAATTCCGCCCTGCTCGATTCCTATACCATTTTCCAAAATGTTGCCTTGCCACTATATGAACGTCGAGAACTGGATGAATCCCAGATCAGACTCAAGACGATGGAAACCCTGGCAATCGTCGGTCTGGATCATGTGGCACTACAATACCCCGCAGAACTGAGTGGAGGAATGAGAAAGAGAGTGGGAATTGCCAGGGCTTTGGTCTATGATCCGAAATACATAATCTTTGATGAGCCCGTGTCTGGTCTTGATCCGATTACCCGGCAGGAAATCATGACCTATATGAAGGGTATCATAAAAGCCCGCTTACGAACCGTCATCACCATTACCCATGATATCAGTGATCTGGCTTCGATCTGCGAACGAGTGATCTATATATCATCCGGACGACTCATTTTCAACGGTCCTTATTCAGAATTGGCTACTATCGACCATGAAGAGATCCGCTGTTTCCTGCACCACAATTGAAATGGATAGATCCCGATCCGGTTCAGACCACAGATTGCTGATCGCTTATCTAACGGCTGCTGCTTGTTCGGTCTATGTCGTGGAACAATTCATACTCCGGCTCTTACCCGTTCCTTTTATCCGACTCGGTCTATCCTATTCGATCTTGCTGTATCTTCTCTACCATAAAGCGTTTTGGGAAGCACTGTTGATCAATTTGACGAAACCACTGATGGGGGGATTATTCACCCTAAATTTCGTTTCGCCGACAGTATTGCTGTCATTGGGAGGGGGAACCGCAGCGGTATTGGTTATGGCATTGACCATCCGTTACAACATCGGTTTTACAGTATATGGGATCAGCATTTTGGGATCGGTCACTCACAATCTGGTTCAACTCATTATTGTTCGTCATCTGATCATCACCACTCCAGACGTTTATAAACTCCTTCCAGTATTGCTTGGGATCGCCATCATCAGTGGTTTGATCGTTGCTCTGGCAGCAAGTCGCTTGAATCTATTCCTCTCCAGGACATTAAAATCAAAAGGAACGAATTGCAATTCGCCCTCTGATAGGTAGAGAATCATGAATACTAAGTGGGCAGCATACAAGATCATCAAGTTAATGGCGATCGCCCTCTGCATTCTGTCAGGAATTGGGCTGGGAGCTTTCTGGTTTTACCGGGATGAATTGCCTCCGACGAGTGAATTACGCAATTTTACCCTTAGAACAGGTTCTGAAGTTTTTGACAGAAACGGTCGCATGATCTATCTCTTTGCTTTTGAGAAGCGCAAACTTGTTTCTATAAGGGAATTGCCTCCCTATTTGATCGATGCTCTGATCGTAACAGAAGACAAAAACTTCTACACGCATTTTGGTATTGACATTAAAGCACTCTTTCGTGCCCTGATCGTGGATATGAGCAAAATGGAATTTCGACAGGGCGGAAGCACCATCACGCAACAAATGGCTCGCAACATGTTTCTTACGCTGGATAAAAATGTGTCTCGCAAGATCAAGGAATGGATTTTGGCATTGAGGATCGAGAGGAGTTTTACCAAGGATGAGATACTCGAGATTTATTTCAACAAGATCTTCTTCGGAGGTCAGTTCTATGGTGTGGAAACAGCTTCCCTTAATTACTTCGGCAAGCATGCCCGTGATCTTACCCTACCGGAAGCAGCGACTTTGGTAGGTATGATCCAGCGTCCCAATTTCTATCATCCGGTGAAGCATCCTGAGAGAACCAAGGCACGCCGGGATTTTGTCTTGGAACAGATGCACAAATCCAGGAAGATCACACAGGAAGAGTTACAAATCGCCAAAGACACTCCGCTCGATTCGGATCGGACGGCAGTCAAGCAGTATCCCTCTGATTATTTCATCGAGACCATTCGCACCTACCTGGAAGGCAGATATGGGACTGATCGTTTGTTTGAAGGCGGGCTAAGGATATACACTACGTTAGATTATGATCTTTCAGTATATGCCGATTCTTTGATGAACGCCCACCTTACACAAATAGAGAACCGATACCGCTATCCGCACAAGTTCAGTGATATCGGTGCCGGGAAGTTTGATATCAGGACGAACTATCTCCAGGGTGGTCTGGTTGTGATGGAGAATAAGACCGGACATGTTCGTGCCATCATCGGCGGACGGAGTTTCACTCACAGCAAGTTTAACCGCATGACGCAAGCACGAAGGCAACCGGGGTCATCAGTCAAGCCGATCTACTATACTATCGCCCTGGAAAAGGGATATACTCCCGCAACAGTGGTTAATGATGGACCGATAACTTTTAGATCATTTGGAGGAAAATCCTGGAGTCCTCGCAACTATTGTGGCGGTTTTTATGGATACCGGCGTTTGCGTCAGGCCATCCAAAACTCGTATAATCTGTATGCTGTAAAAACCGTTTATGATCTTGGCTTGCCGGCAGTTAATGATGCCTTCAATCGTTTTGGTATTCCGATCAATGCTGATAATTATACCTGCGCGCTGGGAACGTATGAGGTGGTACCTATCCAGTTGGTTGCGGCTTTTTCCACGTTTCCGAATGAGGGAGTAAGAGTAAAGCCGATCTTTATCACCAAAGTTGAAGATAATGCCGGTCGGGTATTGGAGAGAACGCCAGTGGCACGCGAGAGAGTGTGTACACCCGAGGTCAACTATTTGATGACATCTATGCTGCAAACAGTGGTTTCATCAGGAACCGGGACGGCTGCCCGTGATAACTATATCTGGCCTGCAGGCGGTAAGACCGGGACTTCTGACAATTTTAAAGATGCCTGGTTTGTGGGATTCAATCGGGAATTGATCTGCGGGATCTGGGTCGGATTTGACAACAACCGTTCGATGGGAGCGGGAACTGCCGGAGGTAATATAGCTGCTCCGATCTGGGGCAGGATTATGCGTCGGGCGATGATCTTGGACAACAAAGGTAAATTACCCAGAACGGATGACCCAAGATATGGATTTGAAAAACCCTCCGGCATCACGGAAGCATTGATCAATCCCAAGACCGGTTTCCAGACCCGATATGGCGGAATCACAGAATACTTCATCGATGGCACCGTTCCCCCAATCGTGGATGACACCTTAAAGTATAACTTTCATCCAACCCGATGGGGTTTTAGTGATCAGGCAGTGCTTGACCAAGTGGGCAACTGAACTATGATAATGGAGATACTATTTTGGGTATTAACGGCTCTTTGCGTCTCTGGGTTTGTTACCTATATTGTATTTGCCATCCTTTTTTATTTTGGATTCAAGCGTTATGCGCCCGTTTACGACTATTGCATTAAACGCCTATCGATCGTCATTGCCGCTCATAATGAAGCGCACAACCTGCACGCGTTGATGATGAGTCTGATCAATCAGACCTATCCATCGGAGTTCTATGAGATAATCATTGCCGACGATGATTCCACCGATGATACTGCCCAGACCATTAGAAGTTATCAAAGCAGTAATTCCAATGTAAGATATCTCAAGATCACGGGCAGAGATAATGTGATATCACCCAAAAAGAATGCTCTGCGTCAGGCAATATCCAATGCCAGGGGTGATATAATCCTGACCACCGATGCTGATTGTTTAGTACCGCTGACCTGGGTGGAATCTATGGCTCAAGCATTTACTGATGACGTCTCCATGGTCGCTGGTTATTCCCGGACTTGTATCCCTGAATGGGCTAAAGCCTCACTATTACATAAATATGAGCACTTCGATTTTACCGCCACTTATATGGTATTATGCGGGGGCTACACTACGGGCAGGAGTTTTGCCTGCATTGGACAGAATCTGGCATATCGGGTAAGCGCGTTTAATGACGTCGGAGGGTTTGAAAAAATCGAACACCTGATCTCCGGGGATGATGTTAATCTGATGCAATTGATGCGACTCAAAGGACATAAGATCATCTTTAACTTCAATCAAAAGAGTTTTGTCCACACTCATCCCATCGACTCATGGAAAAGTTTGATCAATCAGCGTACTCGATGGGCATCCAATATGAAGTTCCAATTGCGTTTCAATACGGAGTTCTTTTTTATTCTGCTGTCCATGGCATTCATGTATTGGGGGTCAATTCTGATGATGCTGTTTAATTGGAAAATTGCTTTGGGCATGATCTTGTTCAGGATCTTGATCGAGAATATCTTCTTGTTTTATTCCCGGAAGTTTTTCCCGATCATGAACGGCCAGATGCACCGCTTCTATCCCGTGTGGTTTGTGATCCAAAGTTTTTTTCTGGTCTTCACCATGATATTGGGGCAGTTCAATATGTTCGTTTGGCACGGTAAAAAACCCTATCGTAGGAGTATAAATAATGCACCTAAACCTATTTGATGACAATGTGATACAATTCTATCCGCTTACCATGACCAGATCGGTCGGAGATCTGAGATGTGGCATTATGAAACTTCGCCAGCGACTGAGTAACATGATTGATGCCGAAGCCGAGTCCATAGTTCTTGCACCGGATCTGCAATCATTGTATCTGGAGCGGCATCCCGATTGGCTCTTCCAGCCTCCATCCACTACGGTGTTACACGTCAATACCCGCATCAAAGTAAACATCGATGTGATCAAGCAGATCAAGGGTCTGGAAGTGGAGCATGCTTTGGTTCGAGGGGACGATGTTATTGCTCTTCATAGCACTCAGTTTGAGACCGGCGTGCCCACAATCGTCCAGATCAGAAATAACCCACTTATTAAAATCATTGAATGTGAGCATGTTCTCTATGGGAATATCAGCGATCTCATCCATGACAACAAGCGACTTCTGGAATTTGACTTCAATTTGATCTTCAACGATAAGGACAACTACTTTGAGACCGAACCGGGAGTTACTGTATTGCATCCATATAACGTATGGTTGGGGGAATCTGTTCTGCTCAAACCCGGTGTGGTCATCGACGCATCCGAAGGAGCCGTGGCCATTGATGATGGTGCTACTATCATGCCGAATGCGGTGATAATTGGACCCGCATATATCGGTAAGAATTCGATCGTCAGGGTCGGTGCCAAGATATACCCCGGTTCTTCTATCGGACCGGTCTGCAAGGTGGGCGGAGAGATCGAGGATACCATTATTCATGGTTACAGCAACAAGCAGCATGACGGTTTTTTAGGGCACAGTTACATCGGGGAATGGGTCAATATCGGCGCTGACACAAATAATAGCGATCTTAAAAATAACTATCATAGCGCTAAATTCTACTCGTATTCTTCTGGCTGTTTGATCGATTCACAGCAGCAGTTCCTCGGCACCATCCTCGGCGATCACACCAAGATCGGTATCAATTGCTCGATAAATACTGGCTGTGTCATTGGGATTGGTTGTAATCTTTATGGATCCAAACTGATCTCAGGCCATGTCCCATCCTTCAGTTGGGGACAAGCCGGCGATTATCAGATCTACCGCTTTGAAGATTTCATCCGGACAGCAGAGATTGTAAAATCCAGAAGAAAACTTGCCCTCACCACCGCAGAGAAGGATTTGTTCCTCGACCTACATAGCAAGGAGAAAAAATGAATGATTTCATCGAAGTGGAATTCCGCACAGGACGTATAGGATACTATCACAATCCTGGGGAATTTCCCATAAAACCCGAAGATATGATCATTGTGGAGGTGGAGAGGGGCGAGGATATCGTCCAGGTCATCCACCTTAGCGTTAGCAACGAAGAGCTCCAAGCCCAATTTGAGACCGGTAGAATCGGCAAGGTCAAGCGGATCGTTACTGATGATGATATTGGGCGTTTGAATAATATCCACTATGAAGAGGAAAAAGCAGCAAAGATATTTAATGAATCGCTGCAACGCTACCCATTTTACATGAAACTAATCGAGGCGGTCTATCAGTTCGATGGCAACAAACTTACCTTCTTCTTCACTTCCGAAGGGCGCATCGATTTCCGTCAGTTTGTAAGAGAACTGGCCACGGTTTTTAGGACCCGGATCGAACTTCACCAGACAACCGGTCGGGATGAGGCAAAGCGCTTGGGTGGTTTTGGCATGTGTGGTAATCAATATTGCTGTTCCTGTTTTCTCAAACGGTTCAATCAGGTGACGATCAAAATGGCAAAGGATCAAAACCTTGCTGGAAACCTCTCGAAGATCTCGGGACCCTGTGGCAGATTATTGTGTTGTCTCAATTTCGAAGAGGATTTCTATGTCGAAGAAGCCAAGGGGTTCCCAATCATCGGAACTTGTGTCCACTGCAAAAACAAAAAAATGTATGTCTATAAGAATGACGTCTTGAAAAAAAAGGTCTATCTGACTACCGAGGATCAGGAATTGACTGACATTGAACTGGATGAGTTTAACTCGCTCATTCCCATCGAAGTTCCGGTCAATCAGGCATGCGAATAAAATTCTTTTCGCTGCAACCTTCTCAATTTATCGCTTTGATGAACGAAGCGGGCCATTCCACCTGGAAAGCGCGTCAGATACTGAAATGGGTCTACACCAGATGTGTTTTTTCCCCTTCTGCGATGAGCGATATAGCCAGAACCCTCAGACAGGAGGTAAGCGATAATTTTGATTTTGATCCACCTGAGATCATTGCCACCGCTACTTCCAAGGATGGCAGCACTAAGTTTTTACTACGATTGGAAGATGAGTCATTGATTGAAATGGTGATCATTCCCGACCAGAGAAAGAACACTCTTTGCATTTCATCCCAAGTCGGTTGCACCCATAACTGCGCTTTCTGTGCCACGGGTTCTATGAAGTTGCACAGAAATCTGCAGACCCATGAGATCATCGGACAGATCATGCTTGCTGCCAAACATCTGCAGCCGCAGACGCTGACCAATCTTGTCTTCATGGGCATGGGTGAACCCTTGGACAATCTACCAAACGTCTTGGATGCCCTGATTCTCATCCAATCGGACGATGGATTATCCTTTAGCCCTCGACGCACCACGATTTCCACTTGTGGTATCATCCCTGGCATAAGAGCACTTGCCGATTCCGGTATCAGGACCAAACTGGCGGTCTCGCTCAATAGCGCTATCGATGAAGTTCGGGAAGGACTAATGCCGATCAACCGCAGATATCCATTGAGAGATCTTAAAAACGTCATTGCCTATTTTCGCCGCAAGACCAATTATCGCATCACCATCGAGTATATCATGATCCCGGATATTAACATGGGGGAGAGGGAGGTACGTGCTCTGCGCAAGTTTGTTGGCGATCTCTCGGTCAAGATCAATCTCATACCATTCAATCCGGTACCTTCCCAATCCTGGCGTGCGCCAAATTCTGCCGAGATCGATCATTTTCAATCCCAATTACTGGATCTCGGTTGTGCTGTTACTTTGCGGAGAAGCCGTGGTGCTGATATTGCCGGCTCTTGCGGACAACTTACAGCTCAGATGACGTGAAGATATTTGTATTCAGGGATGATTCCGCTATGTCTTCTTAATTAAGGAGTTAGAAATGAAAGAGATGAAAGAGATCGCCATTGCCCTCTGGGGTGATGCTCCCGCTTGCTTATGTGGTGGTGAACACGAGATCTGTCTTCGTTGCGAAGTATGTCGCGCCACCATGCCCGATCAGGTAGCTCATGCGGATTGTCCCATCCCCTCGCTGATCGATGCCACTATCCTCAAAGCAGATGCCAGAAAAGATGATATCGCTGCCCTCTGCCAAACTGCTATGGAACACGGTTGTGCTTCCGTCTGCGTCAATTCCATATATCTCGATCAGGTCAGAACTGCTCTCGCAGCACCGGTGAAGACCTGCACCGTGATCAATTTTCCTCTCGGCGCAAGCAATCCGGTAGCGGTTGCGGAAGAAGCGATTTCCGTATGCCTCATGGGCGCCAATGAAGTGGATATGGTGCAAAACATCTCCATGTTATTGAACCGTGATTTTGATACCGTCTTCAACTTGATCAGATCAGTTGCCTCCATTTGTCACGAACACCAAGCCATTCTCAAAGTGATCATCGAAACCTGCTATCTGAACAGGGAAGAGATTATCATATCCTGCCTGATCGCCAAAAAAGCCGGAGCTGACTTCGTCAAGACCTCCACCGGTTTTGGCAATGCTGGAGCCACGGCTGAAAACATTGCTCTGATGCGTCAGACAGTGGGATCGAAGCTCGGAGTTAAGGCATCCGGCGGCATCCGAACCCGTGAGCAAGCACTGCTCATGATCGCTTCCGGAGCGAACCGCATTGGCGCCAGCAATGTCCTTGCTTTGATCGGTTGAGGATCCATGAAAGTCATCATCGCTGGATTCAATGTTGACAAGACACTGATCGATCGATGGATACCCATCGATTCCGCCACTCCGGAGGTGATCTCCGCTGCTTACGCCAGGATAAGCCGCAGTAGTAAAACTGCTCAACAACTCAGGGATGATGCTCTCAGAGAGATTCCCCAAGCCCGTAACTCCAATCAGAAGATCATCTTTGAATTGGGACATTCTTCGATAGCGGAACATGCAGTGTTTAACATCGATCTAATCGGCATTTCCCGCTACCTCGCAGAATTTATCCAGCGGACTCGGCTGGCTTCCTTTACCGAAAAGTCTCAACGCTACGTTACTTTTCACAAGGACTATGTGATCCCCGAAGAACTCAATGAAAGTGAGCAACGGCAATACATCTCTCTGATGGATGACCTCTTTGCTGCTTATGAGCGATCAGTGCATTCCATGACGGCTCGGATCATGACAACGCAGGCATCTAATTTTCGCAGTAAACGTGAGATCGAGAATTCTGCCAAGGAAGATGCCCGCTATATCCTGCCTCTTGCCACCAAGACCCAGATGGGTGTGACGATCAACGCGCGTAGCATGGAAGTTCTCCTTCGCCGTTTGCATGGGCTTGATCTATCCGAAGCCAGGGATTTATATCGGAAGTTACACTCCGCTACCCACATGATTGCGCCATCCCTGATCAAATATACCGAAACGGATGATTTTGCCGCCAGATCTGCGATCCAGGCTTACCTTCCTCCAGTAGTTGATACATGCGATCAAGAAAGCGTCAAGTTGATCGATCACAGCCCCGATCCCGATGCCCGTATTCTTGCTGCTCTGTTCTATGAACGCTCCGGGCACGACTACTCCAGTATCTTCCAATATGTGATCAATATGGACGAAGGTGAAAAAAGGCATTTTACCGATGCGATGTTTGAAGGAATGCAAGCGTGGCACAAAATGCCCCGTGCCTTTGAGATGACCGATTTTACCTTCGAACTTACTATGTCCCAATGCTGCTATGCCCAATTCAAGCGCCACCGGCTCTGCTCCATGATCCGGCAGCATTACCGTAATGACGGACGACACGTCATACCCCCTGCGATCATCGGAACGGTTATTGAAGACCAATTCAACATTCTGATCCAAAAAGCAGATACCCTAAATCAGGCACTCAGTGCTAACCATCATGTTGCTCAATATTGCCTCACAAATGCGCATACTGTCAATGTTCTTGTCCGAATGAATCTACGGGAACTATATCACTTTATACGCCTGCGTTCCGATTTCCATGCCCAATGGGAGATCAGGGAGATATCAGATCGGATCAGCCAGATCATCAGACGCCTGTGCCCCCTTAGCGCCAAATACCTGATGGGGAAGAGCGAATTTGGTCAATTCAATTGACAAAAATGCCCCTGCCAACAAGTTGACCCGCGTACGCGTCCCTGTAGCTCAGTTGGATAGAGTGGCACCCTCCGAAGGTGAAGGTCAGGCGTTCAAATCGCCTCAGGGACGCCATTCTTTTAGCACATCCATAGATCGTTATGGCAAATGAAATCCTGATCAGCGCGGAAAATATCAGCCGTCAGATCGGCAGCCGAACCATCATTTCGCCCGTCACTTTTGGTCTGCATCAAGGTGACCGGGTCGGTTTGATCGGCGTTAATGGCAGCGGCAAGTCCACCATCCTCAAGTTAATAGCCGCAGTAGATGAACCCAGCAGCGGTGAGATCGTGATCCGCAAAGGCATCAGGATCGACTACCTGCCTCAGGATCCCGTCTTTGATGCTGACCATACCGCTCTGGAGCATATCATCCCCAGTTATGAACAGTTAACGGACAATGATATCCATCGCTATAAGGCGATCCTGACCAAACTCGGTCTGAATGAATTTGACCGACCCCTATCGATAATGAGCGGAGGGCAGAGGCGCAAGGCAGATCTGGCTCGCGTCATGGTCAACGAGCCGGATGTTTTGCTGCTGGACGAACCCACCAACCACCTCGATCTTGATACCATCGAGTGGTTGCAGGGATATCTCGCCAATGAAAACATCACACTCATTCTGGTCACTCACGACCGTTATTTCCTGGATGCCGTCTGCAACAAGATGATAGAGATAGACCGGTCAGACCTGTATTTTTATCAGGGAAACTACAGCGACTTCATCAAGGCAAAACTGCTCCGTGAAGTCGATAACCGTCGCAAGGAAACCCGCCGCCAGGCACAACTCAAAAAGGAACTCGATTGGCTGAACAGAGGCGCCAAAGCACGCAGTTCCAAGCCCAAACACCACATCGACCGCGTTCGCGAACTCCTGTCCAAGTCCTATCTGATCGATGAACAGGATCTGGATATTTCATTCATCACACATCGTTTGGGCAAGACCATTCTCCAACTTCATAAGATCTCCAAATCATACGACGGCAGAGCGTTATTCCAGAACGTGGATCATAATTTCCTGCCTCGGGAACGGGTCGGGATCATCGGAACCAACGGCTGTGGCAAGACCACTTTTTTACGGATTATCACCGGTGAGGAAGAAGCCGATTCCGGAATTATCAAGACCGGCATGAACACACGCTTTGCCTATTACCGTCAGGAAGATATCGAAGTGGATGGTAACATCACTGTTTATGAATACATCGCCAATACCGCCGAGATCGTCAAGACCAAGGATGGAACCAAACTTACCGCCACTGAGATGCTCAAACGTTTTCTCTTTGACAACAAAATGCAACAGATGCGTCTTTCATCCCTATCCGGAGGAGAGAGGAAGCGGCTCTATCTCTTGCGCTCTTTGCTCTTTGGCGCTAATTTCATCATCCTGGACGAACCCACCAATGACCTTGACATCAAGACCCTGGAGATACTCGAGGATTATCTCGATGCCTTCGATGGATGTCTCCTCATCGTCTCACACGACCGCTTTTTCCTCGACCGCACAATCGACTATCTCTTCATCTTCGAAGGCAATACGATCCGCAAATTTACCGGCAACTATTCCGACTACCTTCTCGTCAAACGCTATTATGACGAAGAAAAAGGTGCCAGCCCTCCCTCACCCATTACGGTCATGCATCCGGCAAAGATCAATAAAGGACTATCCTACAACGAAAAACGGGAATTGGATATCCTGGAGCGGGAGATCGAACGGATCGAGCAGCAAGTTTTGAAGATCGAGGACAATCTAAACCTGCCCGGTCTCGCTTATACTACCTACGCTGAACTCAGTAAACAACTGGAAGAATTGAATATCGCTCATTCCATCGCCTTTGAGCGCTGGAGTGTCTTGATTGAAAAAAAATGATCTCTACCTGATGGAAGACCTTTGATAATTTAGAGAGTTAAGGACTGTATGTTGAATCCTCCTTACTTGATAACCTTAGTATAACCTTAGTATAACCTTACGGCCGTAAGGTTATACTAAGGTTATCGAGCAGGGAGAACTCAGGAGAAACACTACTCCCCTTGAATCTAAACCTTCTTGAGACAGTTAGATAACTTAGCGCTGTTGACTTTACGAGCATCCAGACTATCTGACAGGCATAATGCTAATTTTTTTTCCTGACTGCACTGGAAGGAGACACTATATTGGTTTTTCATGTTCTCGAAACTTGGTGGTTCCAGTTTGTGCAACGCTCTTTAAGGTTTCCAGCGCCTCAGATGATTCTGTCGAGTTTTCCGGCGCCATCAGATGTACACGGTGGTTTCAACCACCGTTTCGGATCGTGAGAGTCCATCCAACCCTACTGGGTTTTCAGATATTGCGAGGACCTTAGTCCGAACGAGAGACATCTGTCAGCGTATCAAGAAAATGATCCCTGTCCTGCAGGAGGAGATTTGTCTCGGTCTCAAGTCCTCAAAAATCCTGATACCCTTACGGGTTGACCCTTGGCGGCGTTCCGAACGGTGACTGAAGTCACCGCCTAACATCTGATGGCACTGTAATTACACCGGACTTGTCTGACAATTAGTTAGCTTATGGCCGCAAGAACAATGCCCCATATTATTCACTAATCTTTCCCAGCAGTTCAAGTGGTTGAAAGGCAGTAAAATAGCTAAAACAC
>JBBISI010000005.1:0-89922 GCA_037441405.1 Candidatus Cloacimonadota bacterium | reverse complement strand
TTTGCAGAATTAAGTGAGACTCTATATGGATGTCAGGGACGATAGCAGCGGCGAGTAAAAAATCACTTGACGAATTACCCTGTTACATGGTTAGTGGCCCCGTCTCGGCGAGATAGCTCAGCCGGTAGAGCAGAGGCCTGAAAAGCCTTGTGTCCCCAGTTCGATTCTGGGTCTTGCCACCACTTGTTGGGACGCATGTTGATGTGCGTCCCAATATGTTTGTAAGATGAAAGTATTAAGAAACATAAGATTTCCCGTCGAAGTACAAGACGGATTGGTACAGGCAATAGCCCGGAAACTTTCTATACCCGTACCGGATGTCCGGATCGAACGTATCCTCCGCAGGGCTATTGATACTCGCAAAAAGAACCAGCCATTCTACGACTACACCGTTATGCTCGATGTGGATCGATCAATAAAGAGTCCAGACCTTATTTCCCATACTGAACTTTCCCCGGAGTCCTATGAGCCCATAGCGCTTCACGATTCCAATCCTTTTATCATTGGTATGGGTCCAGCGGGATTGTTTTGTGCGCTGGCACTGGTGGAGCAGGGATTAACGCCGTGGGTGTTTGATCAGGGTGACAGCATCGAACTCAGAAGTGAAAGGGTAATGCGGTTTTGGCAAACGGGAGAACTTGACGCAGACAGCAATGTTCAATTTGGAGAAGGGGGTGCTGGTGCATTCTCGGATGGTAAATTGACCTGCCGCACCAGAGATTTTGCAACGGACGATGTTTTTAACAGGTTGGTCAAATTTGGCGCACCGGCGAGCATAGGATATGATGCCTATCCTCATCTTGGCACTGATGGCATCAGGCAAATCGTAAGAGAGATCCGCGCATATCTGTTGGTTAGGGGATGCAAAATTTTTTTCCGGAGCAAATTGACCGATATCAAAATGCATAATGGTCAGATAAAAAGAGTCACGATCAACAATGAGAATTACTCTCCCGAAGTGATTTTTTTGGCGGTGGGAAATAGCGCCCGCTCAATTTGGAACCTTCTCGAACACAACCAGGTCTTGATGGAAGCCAAGCCATTTGCCTTGGGATTCCGGATCGAACATCCCCAGGACTACCTCAATCGTGTGGTTTATGGTTCGGAGCGCTGGTCGGAGATCCTTGGAGCCGCGACCTATCGCTTAACGGACAAATCCAGCGGAAGTTATACATTTTGTATGTGTCCGGGTGGCGAAGTAATTGCTGCTGCCAGTTCCGCAGGAAGATGTGTCACCAATGGCATGAGTTATAGCCGGAGGAACGGCCATTATGGCAATAGCGCGATCGTTACACAGATTTCCAATCATCAATTTAGGGGAGGATTATACAGCGGTGTTGATTTACAGCAACAAATTGAACGTAGCGCTTACAGTAAAGGATTTGCCGTTCCTGTCCAGCGAGCGAATGACTATCTCCATGGAATTATGACAAGAGCATCATTGACAACCACTTACAAGCCACAAACGCAACCTGGCGATCTGAATCGATTGTTCCCCACCAAGCTCAATTTTTCATTAAAAAGTGCTTTACAGAAGTTTGACCAAATCATCCGTGGGTTCGTCAGAGAAGGGACGGTTATTGCGCCTGAGACCAGAACTTCATCGCCGATAAGAATATTGAGGGATCAAGCCACTGCAAGATCCGTGTCTTGTGTCAATCTGTATCCGATCGGTGAGGGGAGTGGTTATGCTGGCGGGATAATTAGCAGTGCTGCAGATGGTTACCGGATCGGTAAACGTTGCATCAAGACATCAGCATAATGACGTAGGAAACGACAATGACAAAAGTATTGGTGATTGAAGACGACAATAGCTTCCGGACGTTACTGGTTCAGATGCTTGAAAGAGCAGGATTTGAGGTGTGCTTTGCGGAGGATGGCAATCAAGCGATGAATATCTGTGGCTCTTTTTCTCCCGATCTGGTGTTGACGGATATTATCATGCCCGATAAAGAAGGATTGGAGACCATTCAGGAGTTATTGTCGCTGAATCCCGGGATCAAGATCATTGCAATGTCCGGCGGTGGAAGATTTGGTCCGGAGAGTTATTTGCCTCTGGCTGAGAAATTGGGAGCCAGAAAGACCCTGCAAAAGCCATTTATGCGGGATGAATTGCTTAGCGCCATCAAAGAAGTATTGGAAAACGAATAGGATCTTATCATCAATCATGCTCGCCATACGGTGGGGCATTATCATTATCTTACAGACCGTATAGCAAGAGTTTATAACAGAAAGATTACTACCGCGCCCCCTCATTCTCCATCATCCTCTACCAGCTCCTCCTTGCTTGATAACCTTAGTATAACCTTAGTATAACCTTACGACCGTAAGGTTATACTAAGGTTATTGAGCAAGGAGAACTAAGGCGGAAACACCAGTCCGATTGCATTCAAATTTATTAAGACCGATGAACAAATCACAGCGGATAACTCTACGGTTTTGCACAAACTGTCCGTCAGACAGAATCCCGTATCGTTACAACTTGCGCTAGCATGAGTGATATTTCGTTTTTAAGTACCGGACTCCGTTGATTCCAGTATGTACAACGCCTTATTCAGTATGTTCATGGTCAGGATTACACAGCTCCGAAGTCGCTTTGACAAGTGATCAATAAATCTGGCAAGAGTATCTCAAAACAATTCTATTGACATATCAGGGGAGCCCTTTTGGACTGGCCCGGTGGAAATATTCACAATAAGGAGCAACTGTAATGGACGGAAAACAACACTATCTGGAAGCAGCGAAGCGTGCTCAAGCATGGCATCAGGAATATCGCAACAAGGTGCGCAAGTGTAATTTTGATACCATCGCTGTGCATGGTCTCTATTCAATGCAGGAGGCATTGGACTTTAATCAGGGCTCGATCATCGAACCGCTTTATAATTCATCATCCCAGACCTTTCGCGATTCAGATGAGATGGAACTGGCCTTGGGTTATCAGATCCCAACCTGGTGTTACACCCGTATTGCAAATCCCAGCATGTATTATCTCGAAGGCCTTTTGGCTCTCTTGGAAGAATACAAAACCGGCGTGGAAGCATCATGTCTGGTAACTACTTCCGGCATGGCAGCGATCAGAACGGCAGTCGAAGAATTCTTACATCCCGATCCCAGGGATCCCAGCCGTCCGATCAACTTTGTGGCGACTGCCCAGGTCTATGGCGGTACTTATCAATTGTTTTCCGTGCGTGAGAACGACGAAGCAAAATGCGAATGGCGCAAGGTGATCAATTCTGCGGATATCAATGAATGGGAATCGCTGATCGATGAAAACACGCGTTTTTTGTATGGCGAGATGCCGAGTAATCCGACTCTGGCGTTCTTTGATCTGGAAAAAGTGGCTGTTCTAGCTCATAAATATGGCATTCCCTTCATCGTGGATTCGACGGTGGCGACTCCGGCACTGATGCGTCCGTTGGCTCATGGCGCCGATATCGTCGTTCAATCGGTCACCAAATCACTTACTACCAGCGGGTTTGGTATTGCCGGTGCGATCATTGCTCGTAAGAATCTGGTAACCAAGGTCGATAATGATGCGCTTAAAGCGGATTTTTGCACCTATCTGAAGTTGTTGCCAGCACGGGATTACGGTCCCAATCTATCCCCTCAGATGTGCACACTGATCATCAATGATATCCGCACTTTGCGTTCCAAGATGGATCTGATGTCGCGCAATACGATGAAAGTGGCTCAATTCCTGGAACAGCATAAGCATATTAGTAAAGTGAATTACTTGGGACTGGAATCGCATCCCCTGCACCCACTCGCCAGCAAATACATGTATCTGGTTGACGCTGAACAGGATGATATTTATCAAAAGCCTGTCAACCGCTATGGACATTTGATGTCTTTTGAGGTCAAAGGAGGAACGGATAGCGCTCGTATGGTCTTTGATGGATTCCAGCGAATCTGGCGCGCCACCGATCTTGGCAGGATCAAGTCGGTGGCTACGATCCCCGCCATCTCCACCCATTCCCAGCAAGGCGAGGAAGGACGCAAAGCTGCTGCAATTCCTCCCAATCTGATCCGCTTGAGTGTCGGCGCCGAGCACCCGGATGATATCATCCGGGATCTGGACGAGGCATTGGCAACCCTTGACGGGAAAGTGATCAAATCTGATTCTCCTGACTATTCCGCTGGTGGAGCATCCTCAGCCCGTCTACGTAAATGATTCCGAAAGGGAGAGTTTGATGAGATATTATTCAACCAATCTAAAAGCGCCGAAGGTGGACTTTCCGACCGCTCTCCTGAAAGGGCTGGCGGATGATCGTGGGCTGTATATGCCGGAAGTAATCCCTCAATTCACACCTGACGAGATGAAAGCAATGAAAACGATGGATTATCCCTCGCTGGCTTTTACCATACTGCATAAGTTTCTGACAGATGATATTCCAGCAGAGGAATTGCGCCGTTTGGTGGATGATGCCTATGATTATACAGTTCCGCTGGAGTTGGTGAGACACCGGATGTATGTCATGCGTCTGGATCAGGGACCCACTGCTTCGTTCAAGGACTTTGCCGCACGGATGATGGGACGTCTGATGCAGTATTACTTGACTCGGGAACAGCGACGATTGCTGATCCTGACAGCTACCTCCGGTGACACTGGATCCGCCATTGCCAATGCCTTTTACGGTCTGGACAATATCCAAGCCTTGGTGCTCTTCCCTGAAAACGAAGTCACGGCAAGACAGCGGAAGCAGATGACCACTCTCGGCAAGAATGTCAGAGTCGTGGCAATTGATGGTAAATTTGACGATTGTCAGGCGCTGGTCAAGCGTGCTTTTGCCGATCCTGCCTTGAAACACCTTGATCTTTCCTCCGCAAATTCCATCAATATCGGTCGTCTGTTGCCGCAGAGCGTGTATTATTTCTGGGCTTATTCCCAATTGGCGGAATATCCGGAACCAGCAGTTTTCAGCGTTCCGTCCGGCAATTTTGGCGACCTGATGGGTGGTTTGATCGCACGGGAAATGGGGCTGCCAGTATCTCGTTATATAGTGGCAACTAATGAGAACGATGAATTTCCTCACTACCTCGCCAGCGGTAAATACGAGATCATCGAACCATCACGAAATTGCATCTCCAGCGCTATGAACGTCGGTCATCCCAGCAACGTGGCTCGGTTGATCGCATTATACGGCGGAATAATGGATGAGAATGGCTTTATTCATCAGGAACCGGAGATGATAAGAATGCGCAATGAACTCTGGGGCATCAGTATCAATGATGCCCAGACCAGGCAGACCATCATTCGTGCCTGGAATGAAGACAGTTTACTTCTCGAACCGCATGGGGCAATTGGCTGGGCTGGTTTGATGGAATACCTGGAACAACATCCGGAAGATTCCTGTCGCCTTTGTGTGTCATTGGAGACGGCTCATCCTGCCAAGTTTCCCGATGAGATCCAAAATCTGCTTGGCTTTGATCCATCACTGCCGCCTTCGCTGCAGGGTCTGGAAGAAAAGCAGGAATTCGTCCGGAATATGGATACGGATTATCAAACTTTTGTCCGCCTTTTGAAGGAGTATTACAAATGAAAGCGATAATTATTCTCGGCGACGGAATGGCGGATTATCCGATTCCTTCCCTGGGTGGAATAACGCCCCTGCAGGCAGCCCATAAACCACATATGGATAAACTGGCCTCCCTGGGTAAAAATGGACTTTTCAAGACCGTTCCGGATGATATGCCCCCTGGTTCGGAAGTGGCAAATCTGGCCGTGCTGGGATATGACGTGCGTTCCGTCTATCAAGGGCGAGGGGTTTTAGAAGGTGCAGCCATGGGTGTTAAGATTACCGAGGATGACCTCGCCATGCGCTGTAATCTCATCTGCCTGCAAGACGGAAAGATAAAGAATCATTCCGCTGGGCATATCTCCACCGAAGAAGCACATATCCTGATCGATCTGCTGAACCGTGAATTCGGCACCAAAGAGTTATCATTCCATCATGGCGTCAGTTACAGGCATCTATTGCTGCTGAGTAATGGCTCCCCCGAAGTAAATTTAACGCCGCCCCATGATGTTCCGGGAGCGCCTTGGAAGGATGTACTGCCCAGGGCTAAGAGTGAGGAAGGCAGAGTTACAGCGGATATCCTGACCGATCTGATCGTAAGATCGCATGGGGTTTTAAGCGGACATCCGGTCAATCAGATGCGTATCGCTCATGGTAAAGACCCTGCCAATTCCATTTGGTTCTGGTCGGCGGGAAAACGTCCTCAAATGCAGACCTTTATGGAACTCTACGGTAAAAGTGGAGCAGTCATCTCGGCAGTGGATCTACTGCATGGCATTGGCGTCTATGCAGGATTCAAGAATCTATATGTGGAGGGTGCCACAGGGCTTTACAACACCAATTATGAGGGCAAAGTGGAAGCGGCATTGGACGCTATCGCAAAGGTCGATGTCGTTTATCTGCATATAGAAGCACCCGATGAAGCAGGCCATGATGGAGATGTGGCTCTCAAGATCAAATGCATTGAAGCCATTGACCAACGCGTGTTAAAGCCAATTCTGGAACAAGTAGAAAGGATGGACGAACCTGTCGCACTGGCACTATTGCCCGATCATCCCACGCCTTGTGAGATCCGCACCCACGTTCATGATCCGGTACCTTTTGTAATCTACAAGCCCAATGCAGCCGCCGATCCCGTCCGGAAATATGATGAAAAAAGCGCGGAGGCGGGTGTTTACGGATTGATAGCCAACGGGGATTTTATCCGGTTACTGCTTAATGATTGATGCAGGTGAAACCGGAAATCCCGGGCTTACCCTTATTTGGCATCCATTGTGCCATCATAGCGCAGCAGCAATTGACAAATCGAGTCCTGCCAGTCCATGATGGTAACAGCGCTTTTGTAACCAAGGCACATGATCACCAAGACATATAGCTGTTCATCAGCAGCACGCAGGTAACCGGCAAGGGTATTCACTCCGGTCAGAGAACCCGTTTTAGCATGGATACGGCCTCGGACGCTCTCTTGATTCAGGCGGTTTTTCAGGGTGCCATCGATCCCATTGACAGCCTGTGCATTGTAAAACTGCTCAAACCATGGTTGATCGTGGCACCATACGAGCAATTGTCCGATTTGTTTAGCGCTCACCTGGTTTTTCCGTGAGAGGCCGCTACCATCGGCGATGGTGATTTTTTCGGAATCGATCCCGATGTCTTTGAGGGTCATTTTCATGTAGGAGATACCATCTTTGACGCCCCTGCCAAACTGATGAAGAAGCATCTCTGACATCATATTGGAACTATCCTTGAGCAGGAAACGCAGGATGTGGATTAGTTCCACCGATTCGTAGTCAAACAGATGCTGCATGACCACTGTGTCCGGTTTTACATCGTCCACGCCGTATTTTCCGCTGAAGTGTAGTCCTTTTCCGGCAAAGGCATCTCTTAGCATCGAGACAGCAAAATCCACCGGATCGCTGACACTGGCACGAACCGTGCGCTGTGTTCCCATCGGCATTGTGCCTTGTATCAGCCGATAATGTGCGACATCGGTAATCTTGATGACGATATTGCGCATGGTATGAGCGGGGGCGGATCTCAAGTGATTCTCCAAGGTGAGGTAGGAATAGCCGAAACGGGGAGTGATCCTGACCAGAGTATTGAGTGTATCAGGAGCGACGAGATCAAACCCGATGGCATTCTCATTGAACGAAAAGGGCGAGATCGGAGCGGCATAGCCATAGGGTTCATCATCCTTTTCCCATCCGTCTCCGCGTCTTTGAAAATCAAATTTATCGGTATTGACGATCAATTTGCCCTCGATCCGTCCTATCCCTCGTGCCTTCAACGAATCCGCCCATTGTTCAAAGATGATGTGTCCGCCCTCGGGATGGATGCTTTCCGACCAACTTGGATCGCCATCGGCAATGATGACCAGATCCCCATATAAGACGCTATCTCTGATCTCCCCCCGATATCCGAGGCGAGTCCGGAAACGGTGATCCAGTCCCCAACGCCGAATGGCGGTAACAGCGGTCATTAGTTTTTGTAGTGAAGCCGGTATCATTTGGAGCGATGAATTATACTCAAAAAGCGACTGATTACCCTTCACCGGATAAATGCCCAGCGAGATCTTAGCGCCATGAACTGTTTCGTGAAGCAGCAAGGCATCCAGTTCCTGCTTCAATACGCCTTTGCCGATCCTGTCGGCAACGGTGGCATTCAGTCCCGCTAACAGCATTGTAACCAGCGCAATAGATATCAGATACCTGTTAATACGGGCAAGCCATAAAGTTTGACCGATCTTATGTTTATATATCATGGGGGATAAGATCTGCATCACGGGCAATCTGGCAATGATTTTTTTGTCGTCAGTAGGTAAAGATAATTGAATTTGTGCTTGACAAAAAACAGCATATATTAGGATTAGCACTCGCTTGTTTTGACTGCTAAAACGCTAACAACAAACTAAAGAATAATAACATGGAGGTTAACTAACATGGCAAAACAAATGCAATTTGCACATGAAGCACGCACTTCGCTGAAGAAGGGCGTGGACAAGCTTGCCGATGCCGTCAAAGTGACGCTCGGACCCAAGGGCAGAAATGTCGTTCTGGACAAGAAATTCGGCTCGCCTACCATCACCAATGACGGCGTGACCATTGCCAAAGAGATCGAACTGGAAGATGAATTTGAGAACATGGGTGCTCAGCTCTGCAAAGAAGTGGCGGAAAAAACCCATGACGTAGCTGGAGACGGCACCACCACAGCCACTTTGCTGGCACAGGCGATCATCGAGGAAGGCATGAAACACGTAACCGCCGGCGTCAATCCTATGTTTCTCAGGCGCGGTTTGGAAAAGGCAGCCCGGATCATTGTGGACAAGATCCACGAATATAGCACTCCGATCAAGAACAGCGAGGAAGTAGCCCAGATCGCCACGATCTCTGCCAATAACGATCCCGAGATCGGCAAACTCATCGCCGAAGCGATGGATTCCGTCGGCAAAGAAGGCATCATCAACATCGAAGAGGCAAAATCCATCGACACCGGACTGGAGAAAGTGGAAGGCATGCAATTTGACCGTGGCTACATTTCGCCGTATTTTGTGACCAATGCCGACAAGATGATTGCCGAATTGGAAGAACCTTTCATACTCATCCACGACAAGAAGATCAGTGTCCTCAAGGACGTTTTGCCTGTCTTGCAGGAGATCGCTCAACACGGCAAACCCCTGATGATTATTGCTGAAGATATTGAAGGTGAAGCGCTGGCTACCCTCGTGGTCAATAAACTGCGCGGCGTGCTCAATGTCTGCGCGGTTAAAGCACCTGGTTTCGGCGACCGTCGCAAAGCAATGCTCGAAGATATCGCCATCCTTACAGGCGCTACCGTCATCTCTGAGGAGATGGGTCGTCGCCTTGATTCCTGCACCCTATCCGACCTCGGTCGCGCCAAGAAGATCATCGTGGAAAAAGAAAACACTACTATCCGCGAAGGTGCTGGAAGCGCCGATATGATCTCTGGGAGAGTCAAACAGATCAAAGCCCAGATCGAAGAAACCACCTCCGATTATGACAAGGAAAAACTGCAGGAACGCTTGGCAAAACTCTCCAGCGGCGTTGCCGTTATCCGCATTGGTGCCGCTACCGAGACTGAGATGAAGGAAAAGAAAGCCCGCGTGGAAGATGCTCTGCATGCTACCCGGGCCGCAGTCCAAGAAGGCATTGTTCCCGGCGGGGGAGTTACCCTCATCCGTGCCGCCAAAACGCTGAGAGAGGTCAAAGGCTTGATCCATGAGGAAAAGGTCGCCTTTGAGATCTTGGCAAAAGCTTTGGAAAAACCTGCCTATCAGATTGCTGCCAATGCCGGTGCCGAGGGAGCTGTCATCGTCGAAAAACTCAAGAGCTATAAAGACATCCCCATAGGTTATGACGCTGCTGTCGGAAACTTTACGGACCTCTTCAAAGCAGGCGTCATCGATCCAGCTAAGGTTGTCCGCAGCGCTGTACAAAACGCTTCATCCATTGCGGGTCTTTTTCTTACCACCGAGTGTATCGTCACCGATATCAAGGAAAAGGAAGCACCCGCTCCCATGCCCAATCCCGGCATGGGCGGAATGTATTGATCCACATAATCCCCATAGTAATGAAACAAATAGCCCGATGCTTTGCGTCGGGCTTCTCTCTTTCAAGGCTGAATTGACCCCAGAGATTTTCTACCTTCCCGGGATCTCATGTCAAAATGTGCATCACGCGTCTTACCGAAGAACATAAACGCACCTGACATATCAGCTGGATTATTGTCACTTCCTTGCTTCATAACCTTAGTATAACCTTAGTATAACCTTACAATCGTAAGGTTATACTAAGGTTATCAAGCAAGAGGAAGCAGGGATAAATTCTCTTTGACAAGAAAATGGCCTTCGCAGACAGTGATTCCATCATGCATGAGAGGTGAAACAGGAAAGTATGAAGTTGTTTGAGACGCATGCGCATCTAGATTTACCCGATTTCAATGGGGATCGGGATGCCCTTATCAATAAGTGCTTTGCCAGCGGTGTCGAGTATATCATCAATGTCGGTATAAACAATGAGACCTCGGTGAGTTCGCTGGCACTTGCAAAGAACTATCAGCATATGTTTGCTACGGTCGGTTATCATCCCCATGAAGCGACGGAGTTTGATGCAGAAGTGATCAAGCGGCTTGCCCGGGAGAAAAAAGTTGTGGCTATCGGTGAAACGGGGTTGGATTTTTTCCGCAATCTAACGCCATTCCCGGTTCAACGCGAGGTATTTTTCAATCAGATCCGTCTGGCATTGGAGTATGACCTGCCCTTGGTGGTTCATGACCGCAACGCGCATCAGGAATGTTATCGGATGCTGAAAGCGGAGGGAGTGAGATCAGCAGTGATGCATAGTTTTTCGGGAGATCTGGTATTTGCACGCCAGGTAGTGGATGAGGGTTGGATGATCTCCTTCACGGCATCGATCACCTATCCCAAATCCAATCTGGATGATGTGATTCGAATCACACCGATCGAGCAGATAATGGTGGAGACAGATTGTCCGTATCTACCGCCTCAGGTGCATCGTGGCAAACGAAACAGCCCCTTGTTTTTGCATCATGTGATGGAAAAGATCGCCCAAATCAAAGAGATGACCCCCAACGAAGTGGCGGAAAAGACTTTTAACAATGCTTACCGCTTTTTCCGAATTCCGCCGGATCCGGTAAAGACAAAATCAAGTAAATCAGGACGCAAGAAATGAAGAGAATGATCTGGACAATAATGGCGGCATGGATGCTGTCACAATCGTTAATCGCTGGAAATTCGGTCTTTTCCTATGCCGGAATGCCACATCAATATTTTGGCACCGATGCTTATGGGCTTACGATGGGGGAGACCGGACTGGCAGATATATTTCGCAAGAACACCGGCTATGGCAATCCTGCCATGCATAATTTGTCCAATAAGGTATTGATCTCCACCGGCATGATGTTCGGATATACCTATTATGAGATGGGAAACGGGGAGCACCAAGGATTTATGGACAATTCGCTGGATCTGCCCTATTTCAGTATCAGCGCACCCCTCCATAAACACCGTATCGGGATGCAATTCAATTCCTATGCTTCCGGACTATTGAGCAATGAACTCAGGATCGATTCGCTCAGCATAATCGAGAAGCACGTATTCGATAAGTATCTTTACCGTGTGGATTTGATCCATTCCTATAACTTGGGCAAGGTAAAGGTTGGTCTCAGCGGCAATTACTTCTTTGGGCATGACGATCATCATTTCACACAGGAAGGCGTGTTTGGTCTGTTTAATACGAAAGAGATTCTGCGGCGTAATTTCAAGAATCCGACCTTGACCCCCGGCATCCTTACTCATGGTAACCACTGGTCGGCGGGAGCATATTACACGCTTGGCACCACCCTGAAAGGGGATCTGGTGAGATCCTCGATCCATGAAACCGAGGATGCGGTGGATTATGAGTATAAACTGCCGGGGCATCTGGCGGTAGGCATCACTGTTTTACCCGCATCCACGTACAAAGTGAGCGCTGATATCCATTATGAACCCTGGGCAGATCTGGATGGTGACAGATACGAGGATAGTTACAGGATCGGCATCGGGATGGCCAGAGAACCGGTCTGGGAAGCCAATACCAGCCGCTTGACCGCCATCCCTGTGCGCGTAGGTATGGCATATCGCAAATTGCCCTTCAGAGATAAATCCGGCAATGCCATCCAGGAATATTCGCTCTCATCCGGAATATCCCTGCCGCTCAGTCGTGACGCCAATCAGATCGATATCGGCATCATTACCGTCCGGCGCGGAGATCTGGCAACAAACAATCTACGGGAGACTTCCTTTATGTTCATCGTCGGGATCACTGGTTTTGATATCCTGACCCGTGAACCGACCCGCACTGCCCCGCGCTTTATTCCTCAAGTGGAGGAGATAACCAACTGATATGGAAAGTGATAGTAAACTATTGGATCTGGTAAGCGAAAAACGTGGTATCGACATGTCACAAATGACTGCCGATCTTCACGATCTTCCGGATGAATCACTGTTTGAGAACATTGATAAAGCCAGCGAAAGGATCAGAAGGGCAATGTATGCCAATCAACCAATGGTGATCTTTGGGCACGACGATCCGGATGGCGTTACCAGCACTTATATCCTTTATCGGTTTCTGAACGCGCTGGGATACCAAAGACACCAATACTACATCCCAAACCGTAATAGCGAGATGCATGGGATCCAAAAAAGCGTGATCGACTATGTCCGGGCGGGAGAATATCCGCTCCTGATCACGGTGGATAATGGCATAAGTTCAGCAAAGGGCGTGGAGGAACTCAAAGCCCTGGGCTGTGATGTGATCATTATCGACCATCATTTGGTCGAACCGGATCAGTTGCCGGATGCCTATGCCATTGTCAATCCGCAATTAACGGCGTGCCGCTATCCGTTTAAATCTCTGGCTGGGGTCGGCGTAGTGCTGATGTTCCTGCGTTATCTCGGCCGGCAGTGGCAACATCCCTTGCCGGAGTCCCTTTATTTCTGGGTTACGGTGGGCACATTGGCGGATAAGGTCCCGATACTGGGTGTGAATTGGAAGATCGTGCGGTATGTCTTGGAGAATTGGGAGCTTATGAATGATCCAGCGATCGACTTTTTGATGAGAAACTATCCCCGGATCGGACAAAAGACCGATATCTTCAATTTCATGCAGTACGTTTCACACTTGCTGGCAAATGGCAGACAGGATCATGGTAAGCATCTGGCGATGGACTTTCTACTGCAGGTCGGAGATGAGAAAGCGCAGGCCTTTGAACGATTGGAAAACAAGAAGATCAAATGGGAATCGGAACTGTATGCAGTATTCCGTCTGATGGATTCGCTGACGGCGGATTTTACCGGAGACGCATTTGTTTACTACGATGATGAAAATGCCATACCGTACAGTTTGCTGGGAACTGCCGCATCCTATGTGGTTAATCGGATAAACGTTCCCACGCTGATGCTAAAACTTCATAACGGCAAAATGAACTGTGAAGGCAGGAGTATCGATGGTTTCAATATTGTGGAGGCATTCCGCTGGTGCAAGGAATACCTCGTCCAGTATGGCGGTCATGCCAAAGCGGCGGGGTTCACCATGCACCCTGATAACTATAATCACTTCATTGAAGCGTTTTATGCTTTTGTGGCACAAGCCATTGCTGTTTCAAATCCGGAGCAGCCGAAATGTTGTCAGTCCTGTCATCAAACCTTCAAAACTGAGATGCAATGCCACTATGACGCCATGATCGCAATGGATGAACTGACGCCTCAGATGTGGAGCCGTCTGGAAGATCTGTTGCCCTTTGGACAGATGTTTAGCGAACCGGTGATCCGATTGTCCGGGGCAAGCTATGAAAGATTGATCAGGCATTGGACTTTTGATATCAATGGCAGTCACCTCCCGGGTAATGGATTGTATGATCTTTGCGTGATCTGGAGATCACCAAGTGTGATGAAACTGGTCGCCTATCAAGAGTTAGCAGAGAAGGACTGAAGGGACTTTGATCCCATGGGGGTTAAATGATGGCTGAAAGAAGCGTAAAACGAAGAGATGTAAAGATCAAACTCTCGGAGACCATTCGTAAGAGCATACATATCAGCTCGCTGGTGATCCCATTTTCATATCGCTATCTGATCAGATTTGAGAATCGTAAGGCAATGTTTCTGCTTCTCTTGGCGGGTTTTGTCCTGGCGTTGGTCATCGAGTTTTACCGCTTTTCAGCCACCAGTTTTCGCCGCCGCTTTTATCATCTGTTTGGCATGATCCTGCGGCGTCATGAACACCGTGACTTTACCGGTGCCACCTACTTGATGTTTTCGTCAATGCTGTGCGTGGCGTTTTTTAGTCCTGATATCGCCTTTGCGGCCTGTGCTTTCCTATCCATCGGTGATACCATGGCTGCCGTGGTCGGGATGAACCTGGGAAAGCGTAAGTTTTTTAATAACAAATCATTGGAAGGCAGTTTGGCCTGCTTTGTCAGCACCTTTGTCTTTGGTTTGTTCTTAATTGGCAATCCGTGGTTGGTTCTGGCCGGATCATTGAGTGCTACACTGGCGGAGATGGTCGATGTACCGATCGATGATAACGTCAAAATCCCGATCATATCAGGGATCGCCATGACTTTGATATCCATTATCCTGCGAGGTATTACATGAAGTTATCGTTTGTCATACCTGTCTTGAATGAAGTAGAATCTCTGGAAGTGCTCTATCATGAGATCGGGGAGAATGTTACATCGCTGGATGGCGGCGACCATTCGCAGAATCATGAGATCGCCGGTTTTGGTGGTGAACAGGGCTTTGAGATCATTTTTATCGACGACGGCTCGACGGATGGCAGTTTCCAGGTAATGACAGCACTGGCAGAAAGGGATAAACGAGTTAAGGTAGTAAAATTCCGCCGTAACTTCGGCAAAGCAGCCGCTTTGCAGGTGGGTTTTGGTCTGGCGGCGGGAGATCTGGTGTTTACCATGGATGCAGACCTCCAGGATGACCCGGCAGAGATACCAAATTTCATCCGCAAGATAAACCAAGGATATGACCTTGTCTCCGGTTGGAAAAAGACCAGACGTGATCCGATCCATAAAAAACTGTCGTCCAAGTGTTTCAATGCGGTCACGGCTCAGGTCTTTAGGTTGAAACTAAAGGATTACAACTGCGGATTCAAGTTGTATCGCAGACAATTGGTCAAGGAATTGCGTCTCTATGGAGAAATGCATCGTTATATTCCGGCACTGGCGCATAACCTGGGCTATCGTATCGCTGAGATACCCGTCAGTCACCGCTTTCGGCGCTTTGGTCAGTCAAAGTATGGGATCGAACGCTACTTGCGTGGTTTTTTTGATCTGTTGACGGTTAGGATGGTAACACATTATGCCAAGAGCCCTTTGTACCTCTTTGGCAGGTTGGGCTTGCTTTCAATGCTTGCCGGTATGGCGGTGACCATCTATCTGGCTGTTTTGAAGATTTTTTATGGGGTTCCGTTGTACAACCGGCCTCTCCTCTTTCTTGGGATCCTATTGATTTTGGGGGGACTGCAATTTATATCCCTGGGTTTGATCTCCGAACTGATCATCAACCGCAGTTCCGAGGTCAATGGACGCAACATCTCCATCGAAACCACTATTAACCATAACGACATAGATAGCACCTAAACATGCCTCTGCTAAGCAATCTGGAGCGTTTTTATCTGGAAAAATACCTGCGGCTACCACACAGATATCTCTTTAGTTTTAGTTCCCTATTCATGATCGTGGGACTGGTGATCTCGGTAATGGTCCTGAGCGCCGGACTAAATCTGTTTGAGGGTTATCAAAAGACCTTGCACAGCGTTTTGTTGCAATCTATACCGCATATCGATATCACACATGCCAGTAATGAATTTGTAAATAACAAAGAGACAAGCCGCATCCTCTCATCTCTGGATAAAAATCCTGCAATTATGTCTGCTGATCCGGTCATCAATCTAAACGTGATGGCTCATAACGACGATCACACCCGGATGTGTTTGCTCAAGGCATATAGACATGATAAACCAAAGGGCGAAGTATGGTATCACAAGTATCTGATAGATGGGGAGATACTGCCTCGGGACAATGGCATCATCATTGGCTTCTACCTGGCAAGAGAGATGAACGTTGGACTGGGGGATACGCTCTTGATCTCCTATCCGCAATTGAACCGGATAAGCGCGATGGGAATGTATCCCGGACAGCGGGAATTGATCGTTACCGGCATCTATCAGTCAGGATACTATGAGTTTGACCGCTCGCTGGTGATTACATCAACCGAAACAGCACAGGGTTTTCTTCTGTCCGGGCATGTATATTCGGGGATCGAAGTTAGGTTGAAACTTCACTATGTAAATAAGACCGACCAACTGGCTAGGGAGATTAATCCCGGTCCGTTCTATAATGTAATTCCATGGACGACATATTACTCTGGCCTTTTTCGTTTGATCGAAGTAGAGAAGTGGCTGATCTTCATCGTATTCAGTTTTCTGGTGTTGATCGCCGGGATCAATGTCATCAGTGCCGCCCAGACAGTCATGCTTGATAAACGTAATGAGATAGCGATAATGAAGACGATTGGTGCAGCCAGCACCTCCTTGAAGCGGCTTCTTTTTCTTAGGATAGGCGTCTCTTGTGCCTTGTCTGTCCTGATCGGTCAGGCAATGGGTGTAATCGCCTCATACCTAATCGTTAAACAGAAGTTGTATCATCTGAAGGGTGATGTCTATTTCATCGACCACATCACCATGCACGTTTCTCTATTCAATCAGGTCATCATCTTTTTGGTAGCACTTTTTATTATAATGATATGCATAATAATTCCCTTGCGCAAGATGGAGAAGGTGCAAATCTTGGATGTATTCAGAACGGTTTGAGGAGAGATAATGAACAAACTGGTAGCATCCCATATCTATAAATCATACGAGGATAGCGATCAGAAAATCGAAGTTCTCAGGGATGTCAATTTGGAGGTTATGCCCTCGGAACTGGTGTGTATTACTGGAAAATCAGGGTGTGGAAAAAGCACTCTGATGCATATACTGGGTCTTTTGGATAGCCCAGATGCCGGAACCGTTCTTCTCAACGGTGAAGAGGTTACTTCCATGATGCCGGATGCACCCTCTATCCGGACCCGGAGGATCGGTTTCGTGTTTCAATTTCACTATCTGGTGGACGACCTCACTGCCATGGAGAACGTTGCTCTGCCGATGTTGATAGCAGGAAGCGCAAAAGGCAAAGCAATGCAAAAAGCCGCTGAACTACTGACCTGGCTTGACATGCAACAGCGTCGTGGCCATTATCCCAACCAGTTAAGCGGTGGGGAGCAACAGCGTGTAGCACTGGCACGGGCATTGGTCAATCAACCGGAAGTAGTTTTAGCAGATGAACCCACCGGTAATCTCGACCCAGAACACAGCAGTGAAGTTTACCACATCATCAAACGCCTGAACGAAGAATTTAACCAGACCTTTATCGTGGTCACTCATGATCCACAATTAGCCAGCTTTGCCGATTCGTGCTATACCTTGAGTGGTGGTATCCTGAAGAGGAACTGATATGCCATACAAATGCCCACGCATAGAAGCAATAGAAACTGACAGGCAGAGATAAGTATGAGACACCCTCGCTGGTTTTTGCGGCTCATACTGATCCTGCTCGTGGTCAACACGACGTTTTTTGTCGCGTGGTATGCCTTTGATGTGCAAGGTTATGTAAAAGGCATTGTCGAACGGGAGGTCAGCAAAGCGCTAGAGGGTACATTCAGTATCGGGGATTTTAGTTTCAATGATCGTCGTCTGATAGCCAGAGATATCAGGTTTGTATCTCATGACGGATCGATCGATGCAGCCATTGGTCACGTGCGGATCAAATACAATCTGCTGAAGTTATTGACCAGTTGGTTCAGCATTGGACAGACGCTTACTTTGATCGAGATAGATCACGCCAGTATTACATACTCATATTATCATGATCCATCCAAGCCGCCTGGTGAGAAATTTGAGATTCCCGATTTAGAGAGTTTTTTTCAAGAACTGAAACTATCGCACGGTGAATTGCTGCTAAATTTCAGTTATCCTCTGGATGTCGTAAACGCAGACAGCATCAGGTTTAGCGAAAGATTATCGGATATAAAGATCAGTGTGGATAACCGGGACCGGAGCAGGGTCTCACTGTCTGCGGTAACGGCAAATAGGGGAACGATCGAAGCCGATGCTCTTATTGACCAAGCAGCCATCCACAACGCTGATATCGAGATCGCCAACTATGAACCATTAGCGATAGAACAACCATTCGGGGAGCCACTCCAAACCGAGGTATTCATAAACCTAAATCTGCAACAGAAAGACAAAGACAGCCCCTTTGATCTCTCCTATGAAGCCATCCTATGGAATTCGCGAACTTCATACAATGAATACAAAATAGCCGTGCCCTTCGTCAATGTGGATGGCGACAGCCGTTCATTGAAAGTAAATGTTATGGGTGCCATGATCAATCGCAGTTCTTTGGATGTATCCCTGCTATTGAGCGACCTGCATGCCAAGCCCTCGATTACTTCCGAGATCGATCTCAAAACGATCGAACTATCAGATTTCACCAGCGTTGCCAGCGGTTACATCAGTGGGGAGATTCAAGTGTTTGGTAGATTGGACGATCCTTCCGGCAAGATCGATTTGAGGTCGGATCTGATCTCAACCGAACATGCGACAATTTCTGATATCCAACTGCAAGCAACCTATGACAAAGGCATCGCAGATCTGACCATAAACCGGGCGAATTGGGAAGGCAACGGTTTCACTCTCCAATCAAAGATCGATGTAAAGAGTCAATCGGCAGCAGGCACCCTGACCTGTAAATCCCCTCAAGGTCGATCCATTGCCAGACAGCTGGATGCGGAGATCGATTTTGATCTGACGATGATCGGATCCTATCCATCCGTAATGATCGATCTTTTGTATTTCAGTTACCGCGATAGAGACCTGCGTTTTGAGGATTATACCGGATCGATCAGAGTGGTGCCTGATCTGAAGAATGACATTCTGGAGCACTTGCTTGTGGATGTGGCGCTGAAAGGCGGACAGGGGATCGAACTGTACGCAACCGGCGACATTCTAAGCCAGAAAGGTTTTGCTCGTGTCAATTTTGATTCCACATTCCCCCATCTGATCATCATGCAGCCGGAAATGTTGCAATACAAACCCCGGTTATCGGGCTCATTGAACGCCATGTTGAATAATGATTCCATTACCGGCCAATTGGAAACCACGATCCATAGCGATGAATTTGCTCTGCTGAACACCCATTTTGAGAGTTTGTTCATGTTTGATATCAAGCATCTCTCAGGAGCGTTGACCCTTAGCGGATTGGACACCAGGATGAATGGAGTTCCGCTGTCTTTTAATATCGGAGCCGAATTTGAGTATCCCAGGATCAGGATCTCAAACCTGACAATCCATGACAAGATCAGGATCTTTGGCAATCTTGATCTGGATGATCTGTTTGCCAGTAACGCCACTGTCAAGATAGTCAATCTCAACCATTCCGACCTGATGAACTATCTTCCGGATATTTTTGATGATCTGCCCAAGTTTGAGGGGTTGAATCTGGATCTGGAATACAATTTGATTGGTAAACATGCCATCAATCTCTCTGCTCGATTGCGACAACTTTTAATCGATGGTATCCAGCCCTTATCGGCGTCCGTTCAGGTAGATGGCGATATCAGGAACGTTTCGGTCATTGGTGAGATATCCACTCTACTCAATCCCTTGGCAGGCATCAAGGGTTCCGGAACCATATATCCCGATCTGTCCCTGGCTTTGGAAGGGGTTGTCCAAAACATGGCGTTATCCAGGATTTTGGCGGATAACTCGGTGAGTGCCAAGGTCGATGGAAAGGTGTCATTCAAGTATCTGGACATCCTCTCTCCCCAGCCCCGGATGACGATCAAAACTGACCTCATTGCTGAGCAATTGAGCATCGGGGGATTGGTCATTGACGAGATCAGGGCAAGCGTAGCTCAGCATGACGAATCCCTGCAGATCGATACGCTCAGCGTGATAGTCGGAGGGATGTTTGACCTTCAGGCGAGCGGTTCATTGGACTACAATCTGACCAACAACACCTTTTATGAAGGCGACCGGAGCATCGACCTCACGATTAGGGGAGAGCTATTCTCCTGGCTTAAGAACAATCTGGCGATCATAGAGGATGCTGCCGGCTCTTCCAGGTTGATCTGCCGTTTATCTACCCACGACGGTCAGTTTAACCTCAGCAGCGGATCCTTGGATCTTAGCGCACCTCTGATCAAGGTGGCGGGGCAGGGGGAACCCATTACCGACCTGACATTTAACGCCCGCTTTGACAACAACCGGGTCTTGATCGACAAAGGGGAATTTCGCCTCGGCTTGGGCAAAGTGATGGTACGCAACGTCTTTGATACTGATCCCGGTGACCATTTCTTTGTCGGATTCATCGATCTGGGAAGGTTTTTGGTCAGCACCGACCACAATGGCATCCTAATCAATGTCCCCAAATATACCACGGCTAATACATATACCCGGGCAATTCTGCGTGGCAGGAGAGACAATTTTGCGTCGATTCACGGACCTTTTGATGACATGAAGATCAGCGCCGAAGTAATGATATCCAATAGCAATGTCGTTTATCCCAGCGGCACCGACAATCTTCTCAACCTGGCAAGAACCGTGGGTGACGCAGCCATCCGACGTCCTCCCGGTGACGCAGTACCCATGCCTTTTGTTCTTGATTTGATGCTTATTGTCCAAAACAATGTCCGTTATGTGACTTATCCGGTAGATCTGGAGGTTTTTCCAGGCAGTTTCATTCATTTGGTATATGACGGTAATTCGTGGGATGTGATCGAAGCCGATTTTTCTTCGGCGCGTGGATCCCTTGATTTCTTTGGAACCGTTTTCTTGGTGGAAGACGTCAATGTCAGCATCATCAGCGTTCCGGATCTGATGCAGATCAATGGCAGGTTCTACAAACGAACCCCGGATGGGACTACTGTCACTCTCACCGCTACAACTGACAAGGAGACGGATAAGGATCTACTTTCCCGATTGGAATTTAACCTCACCAGCGATAATCCCCAGGATATCACTGTCAGTCGCATTTTATCCCGCCTTCGCTACAACAGGAGCATCGATGAGATCGATCCCGCCCTCAGGCAGACGCTACTCCAGGACGAAGCACTCAATCTGATCTATGGAAACATCAATACCTCACTGCTCAGTCCTTTCCTTTATCCGATCGAGAATCGCGTCCGCCGATGGCTGCGTTTGGATAGTTTTTCCCTTAGTGCTGGATTTATCCAAAACCTGCTTACCCAATACACCGTCAGTTCGGACTTGTTTTCCGATGCGCCAAACCTTGATCAATACAACAATGACGCACTGCTCTTCAGTTCCGCTATTCTGTTGAACAACCTGTCCATTTCAGCCGGAAAACACCTTTGGCGCAGGATCTATGCCGATTATCAGATCAAACTCCAGGAAGAGACGGATATTGCGCAAAAAAAGCAGATCGTCGTGACCCACGACACTTCATTGCGGATCGCTTTACCATTACATCTGCGCCTTGGCTACACCCTCCAATACAAACCCAATCATGATGTCTTATCCCACGAAATAATGTTGCAGCGCACTTTCCGCTTCTGATCGCGTATCAGCGTGATCCCAGGATCCGGATCAGGCGGCGGAGGGATGCTCGATCGCTGCATCCGTATCTCGATGATAATTCCTTTGACAAAAACCTGTCTCTTAGATTCAGTGTCCGGCATCTGATAATCCCGAGGAGGAGATAATGCCGGATAAGCAAAAAGAAAGCGGACAGAAAGCCAGAATTGGACTGGTCGAGATCATTTTGATCATGATGTTGGTGGGTCTGGTCTTTGTCTTTATTCCACCCTATTTTCAGATGAGAGCGGATGAGGCCCAGGAAGCCATTGACCGGGAACGATTCGACCTTGCCATGCAGTCAGTCAGAGTGATCATCGCCAAAGCCGAAGAGTATAGAAGGAAGGACGAATTCGGAGATTACCCGATCCTGATCGAAGTGCTCAACCTACCTGAGCAGGACACCACCTATTTTGATTTCATGCTCGAAGCCGAAGACCTCTCCATACGTGCCATTTCCAAAGAGAGTTTTGGCAAAGCAGGGATCAAGGTCATCTATGACATGCAAAACAAGACCTACAAGATTGATGATCCCAATCCCCAGACCAAACCCGTGATCAAGGACACCTGGCTCCCCTGATCCATTCGTCCGGTGCCAGAATATCCCGTAACAAAACGTATCTTAGCAGCATAGAACAAAAGCCCCTCATCAGAGGGGCTTCATCGTTATGGTCAGATAATCAGCGTTTTCTGGGTCTGCCGGATTTGGCGCTGCCGTTTTTGGATCCGCCGGCGGGTTTGGCGGGTTTGGATTTGTCGTTTTTCCCTTTTGCCGCACGTTCTCTTTTGGGTGGTGCTGCGGACTCCTCATCTCCCATTTCGTCTTCGGCAAAGTACTTTTCAAAGGCAATGCCGATCTTGTTGTATTCCTCATCGCTTTCGATATCCAGAAATTCATAATACTCATCCGCCTGGCGAATCTCGAATACGATGAAGTCTTTGCTATCCGGTTCGGATAAAGCGGCATATTCCTTCTCGCCGAATTTGGTCACGCCCAAAAGGATGAATTGCATTTTTTCTCCGTCTTCTCCGATCAGGGTTATCTCATCGGGCGCACATTCGCAATCGCAATCATCGTCGTCGCAGATGCATTCATTCATGAGTGGCAACGGTTCCGTTCCGCAGTTGCAATTATTTTTCTTTTTTTCATCAAACATTTAATACCTCCATGTCAGTTTTTTATATGTTGTTTAATTTGCTGGATTGCCTGCCCAGAATACAATGATCACCCAGGTCTGATACCGCAAATGGGATCATATCTTCATGGTCACGGCTATCCTCCTTGTTTAATAACCTTAGTATAACCTTACGACCGTAAGGTTATACTAAGGTTATACTAAGGTTATCAAGCAAGGAAGATGCAGCAGGATAGTTTTAAACCCCTCAGACCTTCAGATCTTCTCATCAAAATAACTGACGGCCAGAGAGGGCACTCCGGATGTAAACCGAGAACAACGTCTTCGAACCGTCCGGGCTGAACTGGAAGTTGTGATCCCGGACGAATCAAGGCGGTATGAACCAAACACTACCAAGGACAATTTACAGAAAAGAACCCCGTTGTGGCGAGGAGAAAAACCAATAGTAGGATGGTATTGATGATCAGGAAGGTTTTGATGACGGTAAGTTTTTTGTCCATTTGTTCCCGATTGCTTTGGGATTTCTTTTCCATCTTGACCATCAGATTTTCCAGGGTGGAGAGTTTTTCCTGCGTTTGATCGATCTTCTCGATTTCTTTGTCGTGAATGCGGTCACGTTTCATGCGGCGCATGACCTCCATGATCAACGGGATCAGAGCTGGAAGAAACCGCTTAAATCCTTTTTCTGCCATAGTTTATCTCCCTTGAAATTGATATCCAACATTCAGGTAGTGTGTTCCATCCAAAACGGCATGAGAGGAAAAGGAATAATCGATCGAGATGCCGGAGAGATAAAAACTGGCGCCGGCACTCCATGAAGCGGGATTCTGATGCACGCCCATGCGGATGGAAAATGGATCAAAAATACGATATTCCACGCCTGCCATAAACTCGGTTTGCTGGGCAAAGTCCTTCTTAACCTCGACGGACGTAACGACATCTTCGTAAGGGATATAAGAAATACCGAGAGCCAATTTGCGGGGGAGGTCGTGTTGATTGACATCTCCCATTTTGGGGTGGTTGACATTGGTGACTGAAAAACCAAAGCGGGTGCGGCGGTGGAGTATGGCGAGGACACCGATATCCACTCCGAATGCGCTTTCGGTGTCGGTGTCATCAAATCGGAGCCGATAGAGGTTTCCGCTGTAGCCAAATTGGATGGAGGAATGGATATCCCTGAGCAGAGCAAAGCCGTGTCCGATCGACCAGATCTGCTCGGACATCAGGTTCACATCTTCAAAATCCACATCCATCATACGCATGCCCAACGCTACAGTGCCATATTTCTGGGGTAGGGCATATCCACCGGCAGCGGATTTGAATTGCGTGAAGGCACGGGACTGAAGGTTTGCGCCGCCGATATTGATCTCGCCCGGAGTGAGGGCAAGTCCGGCGGGGTTGTAGAAGATGGAATTGATATCATCCGCCACGGCGGTGTAGGCATTACCCATTCCACGGGCCCTGGCACTGGGCTGGTAGTCGTCAAAGACCGCCAGAAGCATTGCTGCATTGAGCACAAGGATCATGCTGATCAGTAACTGTTTCATATTTTCCTTCCTTCCCGTTTACTTGAGATTTGATTTTACTACAAACGGCTGAACGGTGGTCTCACTGCGTCCGGTATTGCGGTCAATAATCTCCACATGACAATAATAGACGCCGATCGGAAGGCGGTTCAGGTTGCTGTCCCGTCCGTCCCAGATGAATTGTTCGATGCCGATAGCTGAGGTGATGTTCTTATTCACCAGAGTCGCTCTCAGCCGACCTTGAACGTCATAGATCCTAACTATCGCTTTGGCATTGATCCCGGAAGCGGTTAGCCGAGCGCCGTATTCGATATGAAGGCGTTCATTCATTGCCGGATTGAAGGTGTTGCGGTTGCTGGTGGCGGTTCCGATACTCAAATGGGCGATACTTTCACGGATCGGAGTATTGACTTTACCGTTGGTCAATCCGGAGATATTGGTATTATTGAATTTGAACCACAGGAAATTCACCAGCGCCTCTCCGTAACTGGTGGGTTTGAATAGCAGGCGTAGGAGCGGTTCATCATCCCCATCGGAATCGATGGGTTCATGAGACTCATAACTGATGGTGAGGGTATCTCCGCTCAGAGAGTAAGCCGGCGTGCCAGTTGTAATGGTCAAGCTATCTACTACGATACCCTCAAATTCCAGCCGGGAAGAATCGTATTTGATTCTCGTTTCATAGGTTGCCAGTCCCCATACGGGCCTGAGGCGCGAAGTGGTAATGTTTACCGTGCTGGTTTGATTGAGGGTGGCACTGACGGATTGGATGCGGACTTGGGCATTGGTAAAGTCGTCGGTCTGGATCATATCACTCATGTTGCGTGGATTGAGCCCATAGTTACCGAAGGAATAATCCACAATACCTCTGATCTCTGCCCAAAACTGGTTGACCGTGATCCCAGTCCATTGGAAACCACGGTCAAAGAACTGGTCGTCGATCTGGCAATTGCCGGTTCCGTCAGTGACATTGAACTGCCGATGGCCATCCGGCAACGAGGTAACGGTGACGTTCTGAACCCTTACCAGGACGCTTTCCCATTGTTCACCGGTAGCGGGGGTTGTCAGGGCACCCGTCGTAATCGTTGATACCGGTGGTAGAGGATGGTTTGAACTGAGAACGGTGAATTGATTGACGGATGTCATCTCAGTAAAGTTATAGTATTCGATGATCCTTCCTCTGACCTGCACCATGTCGCCCAATTGGGGGTGATGCTGGTTGGTAAAGATAAATAATCCGCTCCATGGCCCTCCATCGGGATCGCTGAGGAAAAAGCCATAGTTGGTCGTACCGGCTCCGGTGTAAAATCTCACGCCGGTGACAATGCCCTGCACTGTGACCTGTTGATCAGTATAGGGTGAACCCCCGCCTGGATCGGTGGTATGTTGGACATTATAACAGGTAAGTACCTGAGCAAAAGCATACGATGCCAATAATAGAATGCTAAGCGTAAGTAGTAGTTTCATAATATCTGACTCCTTGGTCATCAGTTGTTCTCGGTATCAATCTGCGAAAGTGGTTTATCCTTCCGCGTGTTTGGATCTTTTTGGATGATCAGTTCCGTTATCAACAAGATCATGGCGATCACAATGGCACTATCGGCGATATTAAATACTGGCCAACGCTCCATGATGAAATCGGGAAAATTCACATCAATAAAGTCCGTTACTCTGCCGTAAAGAATCCTGTCTATCAGGTTGCCCAATGCGCCACCCATGATCAAACCATAGATAAACACCTGAAAGCGGTTTGCCGTTCTGATCAATAAATATGCGATCAGGCATAGGGCAAAAATGCTGACGGAGATAAAAAAAATCCGATTGCCCAAAGGGCTGAAAGGCGAAAAACTAAAAGCCGCGCCATCATTGGAGACATGGGACAGACGAAAAGTCTCACCCAAGGTCTCTTGCCAGAGAGGAATGCTTTCACCATAGGGCAAAAACTTTCTTGCCAAGATCTTGGTTAGCTGGTCAAGAACGACCACCAGCGAGAGAATCCCCAATGCGGGCGTGATCCTCGGACCTTTCTTGGTATCCATTGCTACCATTATTTCCTCTGCCGCTTTCTTTTTACTTCGTCTTTGGACATGCAATCGATGCAGTAACGGGCATAGGGAATGATCTCCAGCCGTTCTCCCTGAATTAAACAGCCACATATCTCACAGATGCCATATACGCCATCCAGGATGCGACGTAGGGAATCGCTCAATTGCTTGATCTTCTCCCTTTCCTGCTCCAGCATCATTACTTTTTGCTCCATTAGATTTGTATCGGAGCCCTGGTCGGCTTGATGAAAAGCGTATGATGAAAGGTCACCGCTGCTTTCCTTGGCACCGATGCTCTGATCCTGGTTTATCTTATCCACATAATCGATACTCTCGTGCAATTCTTTGCGGATCAGAGATTCGTAATACTCCAGTTTCTCCTTTGTAAGGCGATTTTCTGCCATCTATCGATCTCCTTTGTTTGGACAATTGTTCAACCTGGGCTTCATAATAAACTATGTCAGGTTTGTCAATTAAAAACCTTTAGGCAGGTCGGGCATTCTAGAGATAAACTGCCTGAGCAGGGTCTTCAGATTATCGCTGGCCATGACGGCATTATGACGGATCTCGGCTTGGGTATGGTCTTCATCATGAAAGAGATTACTGTAATTGGTCACGACCGAAAAGGCAAGGACCTTGATCCCACAATGCCGGGCAGCGATCACCTCCGGGACAGTGGACATGCCCACCACATCGGCGATTTGGGCAAAAAAAGCACATTCTGCCCTGGTCTCCAAACTTGGTCCGCTGACTGCCAGATAGATGCCATCATGGATGCTTATCCCCGTCTCTTGGGCAATATCTTTGATCTTTTGGAGATATTCCGGCTCATAGATCATGTTCATCGAGGGGAATCTCTCTCCCAAAGCATCGTCGTTTGCGCCCCTTAACGGATTGATCCCCATGAAGTTTATGTGGTCATTGATGATCACGATGGAACCGGGTGGGAGGTCTCTCTTTAAACTGCCAGAAGCATTGGTAACTATCAGATCCGCGATACCCAGCATAGACATCACTCTGACGGGGAAGATCACCTGTGCCATCTCGTATCCTTCATAATAGTGGAACCTGCCTTGCATCATCAAAACCGGCTTGCCTTCGATATATCCGAAGACGAGGTTGCCCTTGTGCTCAGGAGCGGTGCTTCTGACGAATCCGGGGATGCTCTCATAAGGAATGACCAAAGCACTGCCCACACTGTCAGCCATGCCGCTTAAACCCGTTCCCAGGATGATTCCACAACGGGGGATTTCAGGCAGGCGTTTCTTCAGCCAGTGTGCAGATCCAAGGTAGTCCAAAATCTGCTCCATCTATGTCTGACCTCCGGTTTGTTTGTCTTCCAGGCGGGGGTTGATCTCGTCTTTGATGGTGTGGAACTCCTTATCCAGCATCTGTTCGGTATCTTTAGCCAGCAGAGGATCTTTTCCAATGCGCTCCATAAAGGTATTCAGTTCAGCACGGAACTGAAGTAGAAACTGCCGTTTCTGTTCCTTGAGGTGGACATACTGGTGTTCCAGAACGCTGAGGTATTGTTTGGCTTCCTGTATGGCGCGTTTGGCTTTGAGTTCTGCCTCATGGACGATATTTTCTGCTTCCTTTCTGGCATTGGCGATAATATCCGCTTTGGTTTTTTCGGCAAAGACCAGGGTGCGGCTGATCAATTCTTCCCGTCGTTTGAG
The DNA here is from genome assembly GCA_037441405.1 of Candidatus Cloacimonadota bacterium. Classification (GTDB taxonomy): domain Bacteria; phylum Cloacimonadota; class Cloacimonadia; order Cloacimonadales; family Cloacimonadaceae; genus VGPI01. The sequence continues at coordinate 61,797 of JBBISI010000005.1, read as the reverse complement.
ATCTTCCACGGCTTGACCGGCTTGGATGGCTTCTTGTTTGACTTCGTCGTGGATCTGCAATTGCTTTTGGGTCTCTCGTTCCTGCTTGCGGATCACTTCTTCAATTTCCGAAGCGATTTGTTCCAAATATGCCTTGACCTCTCCTTTATTGAAACCGAACATCTGTCCAGAAAACTCTTGATGGCGAATGTCGATCGGACTCAGCGGCACGTTTCCTCCTTTTTAGTAACTGAATACTTTTGAGATAATCCGAGTGATCAGATTCAGTAAAAAGATTACGATGATGGGAGAGATGTCTATACCTAAATTGGGGATGGCACTTCTGACCGGCGCCAGAACCGGTTCCGTGACTTTAAAAAGATACCAGTAGAATTTGCTGTGTCTGGCTTCGGGGAACCACGACAATATCACTCTGACCAGAAGGATCAGAGTAGAAATCTCTATCAAGCGGATCCACAGAAAAACTGGATGCCAGGCCATCAATCCCCGTCTCAATCCATTACCTCATGACAGTTACGGCAGCGTGCTTCGTAGGCCTCGGTGGAGCCGACCAGGATCTGTTCTCCCCGATGCACGGTGCGTTGTGTGCGATTGGCAGGATTGCCGCATTTAACGCAGATAGCGAGGTGTTTGGTCACGTACTCGGCGATGCTCAGCAATTGCGGGATACAGCCAAAGGGATTACCTTTGTAATCCTGATCCAGACCGGCGATGATCACGCGCAAGCCGCGGTCTGCTAAATCATTAGCGATGCCCACAAGGGAATCGTCTAAAAACTGTGCCTCATCGATGGCAACGATCTCGACATCGTCTGCTAGATAGCCATAGATCTCGCTGGGCGATGATATTGGGATTGATGGTGCCTGCATTTGGGAGTGCGACACGATATTGATCGCATCATACCGGTCATCGATCGCAGGCTTGAAAACGATCGTTTTTTGTTTGGCATATTCGGCACGTCTGATGCGACGGATCAATTCCTCGGTCTTGCCGCAGAACATTGATCCGCATACCACTTCGATCCAACCTGTCTTATTGTTTATGATATTCACCATCTCTCCCTTGGGGTAAACTTAGAGGGACAAGCCATCTCAATCACCCTTTTTGTCAATCACTATCATCACTCATGAGGTGATTGCCGGCATTGAGGCGGTTAATAAACTGACATACAGTCAATTGATGAATCTTTAAATTTCGTAGATGTGATGCGCTACGATCCCGGATACCACTGCTGCATTCAAAGATTCCATCCCGATCTGCATTCTGATGCGGACGAATTCAGCGGGCAGATGCATGATATCGTCGCTTACTCCGTGTGCTTCCGAGCCAATGACCACGATCACTTGTCGGTCTTGCTGCAACACTATATCCTCGAGCGTCTTATCTGCCTTTACGGATAGAACGATCACCTGTGCATGCTGTTCTGACAGCCATTGCGAATCTCCATCCATGCTGGGTATCCAGAAGACGCTCCCCAGGGAAGATCTGATCGCTTTCGGCGAGAAGGGATCACAACAGGAGTGAGCGAGGATCACCGCATCAAATCCAAAAGCGCTGGCAATACGGTAGATGGTTCCCATGTTACCCGGATCGGAAACGCCATCCAGATAAAACGCTCTTTTGAAAGCATTATCCCGGAAGTCCGGTATGGCATACAGCGCAGCGAGGGATTGCGGGGCCTCGGTCTTGCATATCTTGCTCATATCCGCTTCGCTGATCTCAATAGCAGGTGTGGATCCACAATTCTCCAACCACTCTATCTCACGGCTGTGATACAATTCCAAGGGCATGATGCCATTACTGATCAATTGGGAGATTGTATTCACGCCTTCCACCAAGACCTGTCCTTGGCGCTTGCGGTGTTTCTTCATCGAGAGTTTGACCAGTTCCTTGATTCTTTGTTTACTGAGCGGCATGGATTTACTTCTTCCGGAGGCCAAGTTATCCACAATTGGTAGATAAGTGGTTATTGATGCAAAACTATTGTTAATAAATGGCATATCTTGAAATGCATAAGATCTCCACGATTTATCCACAACTTATCCACAGGTGCTTTCAGCGGTATTTCCAGCATTATTTTTTAATCGTGAATCCGGCACGGACGCTGTTTTTGCCATAGCGGATTTCGGTGTTATACCGCCCGGATGCCAGGGTCCTGAAATCCGGATCAGCCCCCAGGAAATACATGCTTTCGCCTGCGAAGATCATACCCAAAGAACGTTCGATCACCTTTCTGCCTCTGATATCATATACTCTAAGAGTGGCGGAAACCGGTTCGGTCAGTTCAATGAACCATTTGAGCGACGCTACCCGTGGATCATACACCGGATTGGGCGCCAGAAACAAAGTGGTTTGAGGTGTGTTATACTGATAGGAAGAAATGCTTGTCTGCGACCAGTTTCCCGAAAGATCCCGGGCTTTGATCTCGATCTGTCCACTCCGGTCAACTCTAAAAGTATCGAATACCCTCGGAGCATCTTTCTCCGGCATGATCGTTTTCTCCTGAATGTCATCGCCCTGTCTCAGAGTTATCAGATAGGTCAGTGGATCAGGATCGGCGGGCTGGGTATACTCCAGATACAAGGTGGAAAGAACGACATTCACCCCATTGACCGCTGGTGCCGAAGGAGGCGTAAGATCTGCTCCATAAGCGAGATTGAGCAATGAGATCCAATTTGTCCGCCGGGCAAAATCCAATTTCCAATAGTGAGACCACCAAGCATCGAAATACGTCTGATACTGTGGAAACCACACTGCCGCCGTTCCGATCGGGTGCGTGTTTCCCAGAGCCGAATATGCGACCACGCAATCCATCCATTGATCCTTGAGGATCGCAGCGGTGGAGCGCAAACTTGCATTCCAGGGATTGGTAGCCGCCCGGCTCAAAAACTCTGTCAGATCAATCTCGGCATACATCGCGTTCATGTCAAAACACTGCTCACGGATGGCGAGCAGGGTGGCAGCGTCATTCCTGAAGGTTTGGCTGAACAGATCCCAGGCCGCTATGAAAGCATGCAAATGGTCTGTCCTGATGGCTGAGCAGGTAACCGCTAGACCGCACTGTCCAGGATTCTGGCAGCCAAAGGCATCGTAGGATTCGGTATAGCGCAATGGTATCTGAGCCACGATCTCCGCAACCGGTAGATCAAAGAGCGGCAATATCGTCTGATACGGGAAGCCATTGGCGGGAACGGTATCCTCTGAACCGATGACGTAATCGGCAAACGACATCACTTCCGTCAAAACCTCGATCGTCTGCATCCCACAAGCGTCAAACAGCAGGATGTCAAGATGCGGGATATTCTGCAATGCCCTTTTCAAATCACCATTGGCGATGCTCATCAATTGCTGGGCTGATTCATCGGGACAGATCCATTTGCTGCTGTCCGTTTTATACCAACTGCTCCCATGCGACCAGATCACCAGCATCCTATGTTGCGACGGGTAGGCATTGAATCCCCAGCGGACAAAGTCGTTCAAGGCCTGCGGATCGGCGCTGTTGATTTCTCCCTGGGTTGCCAGTATGGGGGATGTCACCATCGGCGAATCATCCTGACGAATGCGAAAACGGTAGCCACCTGGCATGATCGAGGTGGAGGCAAAATCTGCCTGAACGATGATATTTACTCCTGCTGGCGGAGCGATGGACTCCATCGAATTGATATCGTCGTAAGCATTTTCACTGAGATTGTTATCCGCTGCCATATAGACCAGGATCGTCCACTGGCTCCCATAAGCCGGACCCAATGACAAAAACAGGAGGACAACCGGTACCATCCTCCGCATTCGACTAATGAGAGGTATTTTATTGATAGGGATAATTTTGTGCCTCTTCCAAACCATTCAGGACCCGCAAAGCGCCCAGGCACAATGCTTCCATTTCCTTTTCGCCTGGATAGAGATGGATCGGCGCGATAAATCCGGTGTGGTCGGTGATATAATCCACGATACACTGATTATAGATCAAGCCACCGGACAGAAAGATCGCATCCACTTTGCCGCTCAAAACTGCCGCACTGGCGCCGATTTCTTTGGATACCTGATAACACATTGCATCTTGGATCAAGCGGGCATAATCGTCACCTTCCTCGATCCTGCGGTTGATCTCAATCCCGCTATCCGTGCCCAAATACGCCATCAGCCCACCTTGCTTGGATAGCATCGTAACCAATTGTTTATAAGTGTATTTACCGGAAAAAGCCAATTCCAGCAGATCGCCGATCGGCAAAGCGCCGCAGCGTTGCGGAGAAAAGGGTCCCATCCCCAATAATGCGTTATTGGCATCCACTGTTCTGCCGCCTTTGATGGCAGCTACCGATATTCCACCGCCCATATGAACGCCGATCTGATTGGTCTGACCTAATTCCTTGCCCATATCTTTGGCGATCAGACGTGCGATATAACGGATATTCAAAGCATGAAACAAGGACTTGCGCTCAATCTGGGGCATGCCGGAGATACGCGCAATATCGTCAAACTCATCGACCACCACGGGATCGACGATAAAGGAGGGGATACTCAGATCATCCGCGATCGCCTTGGCAATAAAGGAACCAAGATTGGAAGCATGAATCCGACCCCAAAGGGTAGGATCCCGGAGGTCTCGCAACATGGCGTCACAGATCTTCCAAGTGCCGCCGCTGACCGCCCTGACCAGGCCGCCAATTCCGACGGTCGCCGCCAAACTCTCGGGTGCCACATTGTGCTCGCGCATCGCTTCCAAGACAATTGACTTGCGATAGTCATATTGCTCAATTATCCCGCCAAATGGTTCCAATTCCGCCGGATCGTGACGCAAGGTTTTTTCAAATAAGGGAACATCTCCCTCATAAACTGCTATCTTGGTCGAGGTCGATCCCGGATTGATCGCTAATACTCTAAATGGCATTTACGCCTCCCAGTTGCTATTTTTTTCTTGCGACCGCGTTAAAAAAATCACGGCGCTATATTGTCAATGAATTCGTGTAGCTCTCCGTCCTTCCTTGCTTGATAACCTTAGTATAACCTTAGTATAACCATACGACCGTAAGGTTATACTAAGGTTATCAAGCAGGGGGGAAGCAGGATGGGATATTCATCCATATCAGGAAAGTGCCGGCGGAATAAGGATCAGGAACATCTGACCGGTAACTGTGCGAAGCAAAGAAAAACACGCTGTACTGATGATTTAGTAAGGATAGCGCGTTGACTATTCAAAGGGGACAATACCGCATCCGATCAATCAATCTTCAGTTGCATCGGACGGGCGATGTAGCAGGTGTGGAGGAGTTTTTTGGCGACAGGCGAATTGGGCTTTCCGAGGAATTCCTCATACACTTTCTTGATGGAGGGGTTGTTGTGCGATTCGCGGAGAGTACGGGATTCATCTTCGTGATATAGCCCTTTGGCTCTCAGCATGCGATTACGGTTTGAGGAGGGGTAAGGTTGTCCGCCGCCGCCCACACATCCGCCGCGACAAGCCATAACCTCGATAAAGTGATAGGGAGTGGGCTTGCCCTTGGCTTTGGCGTCACGCACTTCATTGAGGATTTGGGCGACATTTGAGAGTCCGGATGCGACGCCGATATGGATATCGTGACCGAGGATTTGGAGCGAGCCTTTCTTGATCCCCTTGTGACCTCGGACGAATGGGATATTGGGATCGGGCAATTCAGAACCGGTAAGCAAATAATGGGCAGTGCGGAGTGCCGCTTCCATCACGCCTCCGGTTGCGCCGAAGATCGTTCCTGCACCGGAATATTCACCCAGAGGATTATCAGCTGTACCCTCCGGCAGGTGTCGCAGATCGATTCCACGAGTCTTAAGCATACGTGCCAATTCGCGGGTGGTGATAGTGAGATCCACATCCTTGTGACCGGAACAATACATATCTTCCATGCGCTCGATCTCATATTTCTTGGCGGTGCAAGGCATGACGGAGACCAGGAAGATGCGTTTGGGATCGATCTTCATCTTTTGAGCCCAGTAGGTCTTGACCATGGCGCCGACCATTTGATGTGGGGATTTAGCGCTGGAGAAATGGGGGATGAGGTCGCTGAAAAACTTTTCCAGATAATCCACCCAGGCGGGACAGCAAGTGGTGATCAGCGGGAATTCCTCCGGGTGATGATGGAAGATCTCCACGAATTCGGATGCTTCTTCCAAAATTGTGAGGTCAGCGCCGAAATTAGTGTCAAATACATAATGGAATCCCAGTTCACGCAGAGCGTTATACATCTTGCCTGCGACATTTGTTCCCGGCTTATATCCGAATTCTTCTCCGAGAGCGACCCGCACCGCTGGCGCTTCCTGTGCCACGAGGATCTTATCCGAGTCATACAGCGCCTTCCACAGGTCATCCGAGTCATCCGATTCATAGATCGCCGCCACCGGGCAATGGGCAGAACACTGTCCACACTTGACGCATTCCGAATCCTCGAGCTGGCGGTTGAAGGTAGGTCCGATGTAGGTATCGAAGCCGCGATTGGAGCTCTCCAGCGCGTGCACTGCCTGGATCTCATTACAGACGTAGGTGCATCTGCCGCATTGGATGCAGTATGAGGGATCAAGCGTGATCGCTTGCGAGGATTCATCCCGCTTTTCATATTTGCGTTTGAGGCGTTTGAGGTTTCTATGGCGGATAGCAAGTTGTTGTGCCAGGTCTTGCAGTTCGCACCTGCCGTTTTTGATACATTCAGGGCAGTTACTGGGGTGGTTGGACAGGATGATCTCCAACGCTTCACGGCGCAGATCAAGAAGTTTCCTGGAATTGGTGATCACTTTCAACTCATCCTCACAGGGTGTGGTGCAGGCACGAACCAGGCGGCCATTGATCTCGACTATGCAAACGCCGCAATTGCCAAAGGCGGGAAGGTCTTCATGATAGCAGAGATGTGGGACAGAAAAGCCGGCTTTGCTGCAGGCATGAATCACTTTTGTGTCTTTGGTGACACTTACGGCTTTGTCATTAATATACACGGTTATCATATATTGTCTCCTCAATAATGTTTCCAATGGGGCGAATAATATTCAGGATATGTTTTATGTCAAGTAGAGAGATGCTTGGTCACGATTTGGCGGGACAGCAGGTCAAAAAGCTTGACAAAAAGTGAAGGTTTGGAGTTCGCATCGCTGATCACAAGCAGATTCGCTATGGGTCAGAAATGCAGAATATCGGTTGAATAAGATTAGCGAACCATATGGATACGAGGTAAGAAGGCGTAAATGAATGATAAGATAATGGAATATATGGCAAATCTGATTCCGGAATTGGGCAGAATGGGCGTCCGGGTTTCCGATTCCCGGAAGATATCCTTTGGAGTGCAGTTGCGCCTTCAGCGGCATGACACGGAGGTTGTCCTCAATATCTATCACTCTGAGAAGAAAGGATTGAGCGCCGTCATCGGTGGTGATGTCAAAAGCGTTTTGGGGCAGGAAGTAATCAAAAAGACCGCAGAACTCAAGGGTAAAAAAGAAGATATCGCTCTACATCATTGGCATAATTGGATCGGGAGTGACGAATGTGGAAAGGGTGATTATTTTGGTGCTTTGGTCGGCTGCGCCGTGGCGGTGGATGAAACCATGAAACCCCATCTGACCGGGATGGGAGTGATGGACAGTAAATTACTCACGGATCGGCAGATTATGGCTGTGGCACGGGATCTCTATCGGCGATACAGTGACAGGATCAATTGTCTGGTGCTCAAACCGCTGAAATACAATGAGATCTATACCGCTATGTGGCATCAGGGCAAGAATCTCAACGACCTACTCACTTGGTTGCATTATACGCTTATCCGGGGTTTAGTCGTAAGGTCGATGGGAGAGAACCCAGTGTTACCCAAACCCGATGGTATTCTGGTCGATCAATTCAGTTCTTTATGCAAGGTGCAGAAGTTATGCCAGCGGAAGGATCTGGGGATCCCGGTCGTGGAGAGGCATCATGCAGAATCCGATCTGGCAGTAGCAGCGGCATCGATAATCGCCCGTTATCAATTCCTGCAAACGCATCAAGAAATGTGCAAGTATTATCAAATAGAATTTCCCAAAGGTGCAAGCAAGCTAGTAGCCAAGACCTTGCGGCAGTTTGTGGAAAACTACTCTGCCAAACGGCTGAATGAGGTTGTCAAACTGCATTTTAAGACAACGGTCAAGTATTTAAGCGATGAGGAAGCGAACCAACTTTTTCTGAATGCATCAGATTGGACTTGACAGAAAAGCCAGCGGGATTATCTTATCCCATAGCAATGTCGCTACTTTAATCCGATTATCCTTTGGCAAAACTAAATTCATAGTGTTCTATCAGGACATATCTGTCGAATGCCTTTATCTTACGGATATTTGGATTGCTATTCATATGAGAAACTGGGAGCTGAATATGCTGAGACTGGTCGGACGTCTTGACGTCGACGAAATCAAGGAACTGGAAAACTTGATCACAAATATCCTGCGTAATCTGGAAAGGGGCAAAACCGATCTTGCCAAAAAACGAATACTCGAACTTGCCAATACACCCAATTACTTTGTCCGCGAAGACTTGGGCAAAGGACTGGCGCAACGCAGGGATTGCGATGAATTGGACAAGATCTGCATCGAAATGCTGGACGATCATCTGTATGGGATCAGGGCGACTGCGCTATTCTATTTTTACTACAAACTCCAGGATGAGCCGCAAAAGATCATCTTGATCATGGAGCGGATGTTTGAGTCAGTTCCATGGGAAGTGGAAACCATGGCGTTTGAAATGTGGCGGAAACATCCGGAAGTAATGAAGGGACACATGGTTCAATGGGCACAATCGGACAATGAAAAAAAACGAGCGCTATCCCTGCATGGAATGGAAAACATCACGCTTAAAAACACTCAATATGTCCTTAATTTCGTGGGTAAGATGCTTTCCGACGATAGCGATGAAGTGCAAAAGAAAATCACGCATATTCTAACACAGGTAGGAAAACAACGACCACTGCAGTGTTATGCCAGTGTCCGACGCTGGCTGATTGATGCAGACGAGAGACGAGTACAGACGATCTGGATGGCGATGAGGAAGCTGGCGAATATCTTTACCCAGAAGAATATGCGGGATAAGTCCTTCGATTTCATCAGTGTTACTAAACGCACCATCCTCGAATGGAAGAACGACACGAATCAGAATGTTTCTCAAATGGGCAATAAACTGGCATACATAATAAACCGGCCTTAAACGATTGACCAATACCCATTTAATTCAGGTTGAACCGGTCTATGTGGTTACTTGGGAGCGGTGGTCAGGATCATGGATAAATTCGGGTTTCAAAGCCTTAGGATAGTGGGCTTGATCCCCAATAAGAATGACTTTACCTAGCAGTGCAATCGGAACATATCCTTGATAATGTAAAACTCTATCCATCGTTGGCAGAAGCAATTGCCGATCTGGATCGGGTGATCACCTTTTCCCGCCGGGTGGGTAAGACTAAACCAATCGACATGACGCCTGCAGGGATGGCGGAATGTATCCATAAACTGCCATATCTGCAAATAGGGATGTTTTACGTTAGAGAGACATTTGGGCTCACTGATCCCGAGGCAGACCTCTATCCGCTGAGATGCCGAATCCCTACGGGCACCGTCATACCTTCCCTTAATCTGGCACAATCCGTGGCGATCACTACCTGGGTGATATTCAGGTATCCGATCGAACAGCGAAATCCGTTGAAGGCATCCAAAGGCAAAGACTTTGTTCAGATCAGGGATTACATGATCGATGTCCTGCGTTCGATCGGGTCTTTAAGGATTTTGAGAGCACGAACTGGGAATCCTTCTTGACAAAAATGCGGCATAAATTAGATCCCTCAAAACGATGGTCTATCACTTTCGTCAGATGTTCAACCGGATCCACGTGTTGTTGGTGGCACCGGAAAAGGTTACACCAAACATGACGATGACCAGACCTCTCGATAGAACCAAATTTTTTCATAAGACAAGAGGAAATAATGTTGAAGAGATCCCTTCTCATTGGTATGCTGCTAATCCCGCTTTTGCTGGCAGCAGGCCTTACTTTGCAGATCAAATTGCCGGTTCCGGAATTTGACAGCAGATCCAATGGTTTTGAACACAATAAAGATTATGGGAGGATATCCTCGAGCGGGAAATGGCAGTTACCCCAACGGCAGATCAATGTGCTCTTGCCTCCGGGATCATCAAGAGTGACGTGGCATGCGGATCTTTATTCGTCCGTTTTTATACCGGCGCTGGAACCAATAGTAAATCCTGCTTATCATAATGGCGAAACCATGTTGAATTCCAGAACCAACAAACATACCGGGTCAGGCGTCCATTTCAATGGTATAAACCATTGGGGCGATCTGGTCTATGCTTCCTTCACAGTCATCCCCGCCTTCTATGATGAAGTGGGGCAGGGTTATCGATGGAGCGGTTCTTTGATGCTGAGTGTCTCATTTGTGACAGAAGATCATTCTCCAAATCGCGTCCCGCCGACTATGAACAATCCTGATTTCTTTGTCAATCCACAAGCCCTTGACCATTGGTATGTGAGAGCTGTGACCCGTAATTACGATTATCTGATCGTATCCACCCCATCCCTGTACAATGCAGCTTCTTCATTGGTTACCTATCGCCAGGGTCAGGGTTTGCAAGTATCATTCGCCGATATCAATACCATCCTAAATACCAGTCCGGGAGCCAATCCGGCTGAGAAATTGAAAAACCATCTGATCGCCGAGTACGATCAGCAACCCTTTGCTTACCTATTGTTGGTAGGAGATATCGGGCTAGTACCTACCGCGATGTTAACTCCTGAACCCAATGGACTGGAAACGGTTCCATCAGACTTCTACTATAGCGATCTATCATCCAATTTTGATTCCGATAATGATGGCAGATTGGGCGAATACTCTCCCGCTCCGGGTCTGGAGGATTGGGAAATGGACTTTACGCCGGAGTTGTATGTAGGCAGGATCCCATTTAATAATGCGTCCGATGTGGGCAATGTCTGCAATCGTATCGTGGCTTTTGAAACAGCCACAGGTGACTGGAAGAACAAAGCGCTCCTGCCCGGTGCGATCCAAAACTTCCAAAACCAAGGCGGAAACATGGACTGGGCAGCATCCGATGCCGCTGATCTGATGCAATATATGCAAAATACCATCCTTGGTGGTATGCAGATGGTTACGATGTATGAGCAGGCGGGCATTCTGCCATCCTATCCCAGTGATTATTCATTGACTTATGACAACTTCCTAAACCTGCTTAATACCCAAAGTTGGGGTATAGTGAACTGGGGCGCGCATGGCAGTTCGGTTTCCGCTTCGCGAGTGTGGTGGGCACAAGATGTTAACAACAATCAGATCCCCGATTACTTTGAACTGCAATGGGCAGCGTTTGTGAATGTAAATACCTTCAATAACCTGTCCAACAGCGATGGGGCAGTATTCTTCCTTGGTTCTTGTTATAATGGCAGGATCGACAATCCCACCATCTGTCTCTCCGCCCAGATTATCAAAAAGAAAGGTGTGGGAAGTATCGCCGCCACCCGAACGGGCTGGTATAAACTGGGCTGGCGGAATCCCGGCTGGGGCGGATTGAATTCATACAACTATCATTGGTTGGAAAACTACGTTCCGGGCGGAATGTCCCTGGGTGGTGCACATGCACTCGCCAATCTCATACACACTCAGTACTACCTTTTCGGCGATCCGGTCGATAGCGGAGGCATTATCTGGCCCGAATTGCAGAATGTCTATACCTATATGCTCCTGGGCGATCCAGCCATCGGGTTTAATGGCACAGAGCCGGTTCCCATCGGTGAAGTCCTGATCTGGAAACCTTACGGCGATCCTCCATTTGCACTGATCAATGCCATTAATCAACAAGGGAGTTTCAATGTCATCCACACCGACAAACTCATACCTGATTATGATTATCTGTACAATTTTGATATGATCTTTTGCCTCTTTGGCTATGGGCAGTTCGTCTATACTCCCGAACCTGGGACAATGGAGTATAACCTGTTGAATTCCTATCTGGAGAGTGGGGGAAAGGTATGGATGGAGGGATTGATTAACTGGGATAACAATGACCTTCTCCTGGGGAAGTTTGGCACCATCGCACCATTTGATCACCTGGTCGATATTAGGCAGATTGGATTTGCGGATGATAGTGGCACTATGATCTGGACTCATGCACCGGATGGGTTCTGGTCTCAGGCACTGACCGGATATCTCCCTTCGGCGATAACGGTATTTCAAAACGTGAGTGAAGGATCGATGACGGATGGGATCGGGATATACAATTCCAACGGCAATTTCAGAACGATAGCAAGTTCGTTTGAATTGAATCGGCTTACACTGCCGGATCATGATTTGAGTACAATGGTATCGATCATCTTTGACACGCTTAACGTTTTCATGGATGAACCGGTTTCCATAACCGACGCCGTCAGTCCCGTGCCGGGTTTTTCGATCAGTGCTTTTCCAAATCCATTCCACAGCAACCTGAACATCCGGATGATAGACCTCCCTGTACCAGATAGCGAGATCGAGATCTTCAATCTCAGAGGACAGCGGGTTTATCATCATCGGTTTGCCAACATGCATAAATATCAGTCCTTTATCTGGGATGGCAAAGATCAGGGAGGCAGATCTCTGGCACATGGGATATATTTCCTCAGGATCCGTAGTGGCAATCAGAGTAAGACGCTTAAATTGCTCCACCTTAAATAAGGCGGTAAATGCGCTTGACAAAAACAGTGCCTGTTTCGATAAGCGCCAAATGTCAGACACCTTGAAAACCGGGAGCGAAGAATAAGATGCTGCTTATAAGCAAAGATAAAAGGCAAGGTACGGAGATGTCTCTTCTCAAACGCAAGAACATAGCCAATTACCGTTCCAAGATACAGATCTTCATCGAGAAGAAGAACTTTGTCGTCAAGACGGCTGATACGTCGGGAGAATTGATCCGGGTGCTCAAACTGAGGCACGATGTCTTTTTGGAAGAACTGCTTCACAAGACCAAGAGGGCTGGCATTGATATTGACCGTTTTGACCGCAGTTGTGACCATCTGATGATTATCGACAAACGCGATGGTCTGCTGATCGGCACCTATCGCCTCCAATCTTCTCTTCATACCAAGCGCTGGTACGCCGCCACCGAATTCCATATGAAAAGGATTAAAAAACTCGATGGAAACAAACTCGAACTTGGTAGGGCATGCGTCCACAGGGATTATCGCGGCGGGTTGGTCATTGCTTTGCTTTGGGAGGGTATTTATGCCTATATGCTTGCCAGCAATACCAAATATATGTTTGGCTGTTCCAGTATCAAAACGATGGACAAGGATGAGATTAAAGGGATCTACTACTATCTGAAACACAATGGTCACCTTGTGGATGACCACAAAGTAAGACCCCGCAACAAGTTCCGAGTGCCAGGTCTTCGCCGCCATGTCTTGCGCAATCCGCGCCACCTCGCCGATACTGATATGAGTCACTACAAGGCAAAGATCCCATCCCTGCTTAATTCATACCTCAAGGTCGGCGCCAAGGTCTGCGGCGCTCCGGCATTGGACAAGAGTTTCAAGTGTATCGATTTTCTGACCCTATTGGATGTGGAACTGATCCAGCAGCAATATACCCGTAGAATGAACAAACCGGAACCAGAAGGCGAATCCGCCTGATCTCAAAGGACTGATGCGGTATCTATTCAAACTGATCCATATTTTGTCCTGGCTTTCGATCTTCTACCTCAATTCGTTTTTTTTCCGTTTGATCACCCGCGATCCGGTAAGACTGAGGCGACGTTTGAATCGCAACACCTCATTTGTCTGCCGCTATCTTGTGTCTGCTTTTCATCTTAATATCAGCGTAAAAGGTGAAGAGTACCTGCCGGAACTGAACAAAGGCTCTTGTCTTGTCGTCAGCAATCATGTTTCCTATACCGATATCCTGATTTTATCTTCGATCCGTCCCTTTGCCTTTATCACTTCGACGGAAATGGGCGCCAACCGTTTTTTGGGTGGTATCACACGTTGTGGTGGCTCCTTATACACCGATCGGCGCAAGCGAACGACCCTGCTGCAAGAGATTGAAAACTTTGCCTGCGCCATTCGTAACGGAGTAAATGTTGTCCTATTCCCCGAAGGAACAAGTACAAACGGCGAAACAGTGATGCCCTTTCATAAATCCCTCTTCCAGGTGGCGGTCAATGCCCAGGCAAGCATTCATCCGGTTTGCATCAAATATCTTAAGGTGGATGGAGCGCCTATAGTTTCCCAAGCAGATCGAGACCTGATCTGTTGGTATGGAGATATGGAATTTATGCGCCATTTTTTTAAGCTTGTGCGTCACCGGTTTGAGGTCGAAGTCCAGTTTCTCGAACCCATACAATGGCAGAATGCCACCACACGTCAAAAACTGTGCGAACAGACCTATTCAAGTATCTTCCAATGCTTTCATAGATCAGGATAATCTCTCAAAGAGCGTTGCACATACTGGTATTACCAAATTTCGGGACCGTAAAACAATAATTTCGTCTCTTCTGTCAGCGCGGTTAGTATTAACTAACTAATCTTTCCCCGTAGTTCAAGTGGTTGGGAGGCAATGAGATAGCTTAAATTACTTCTTGACAAAAGCACCTCGTATATTATTGTCACTTAAATCATTACGAAACAATAGCAAAGAGGTGTCAAATGGATTGTCTCAGAAGAGCCCAAATCAGTCAAGTCAAAACTTCAAATCTTATTGAGAGCAATGCCCTCTTTCTGTTTAAACGATTCAAACTAATGAGTATTCTGCGGCAATACGGAGTAGGCAAGGAGAAGGGGCATCCCATTGCGTACATGATGCATCTGATGTTGGTGATTATGCTTCAAGGGTCACACTCTCTATTCTCTGGGATAGCAAACCTTCAGGCTACAAGGTTCAAGAGCCCTATCAAAAGCATGTTGAATAACGAGTTCTATAACTGGAGAAACCTTCTCTATCGTATTTCCTCCCCGTTCGCAAGGCTCTGTCCAACACCAAAGGGTAAGATATCCGCTCTGATGATAGATGACACCGCAAAAGAGAGAAAACCGGTCGGCTAGTTGAGAACAGTTCCTGGTTTGTTGACCATTGCCGCAAAGCTTAATACATGGAAAATCAGACCATCATGTCCGCTTGGCATCATGGGGTGGTGACTATCCCGCTTGACTTTGAGCTGAAGATCGGCAAAGCCAGGATAAAGCATGCCAACAAAAGCCAATACCACAAAAGCACTCATACGGAACAACGCCAAAGAATGGCAAAGCAAGAGAAGAGTATGATCGTGGAAACTTTCATCCATCGTGCCCTGAATAGAGGCTTTCGTTTTCGCTATCTGTTGTGGGACAGCTGGTATAACAATAGCAGCAGTCTGAGATTTGTCTTTGGTGCGCTTAGGCCCAGGGGAACAGACTTGGTCGCCATGACAAAGCGGGGCGGACGGAAGTATCTTTTGGGCCAGCGCTTTTTAACGGTGTAGGAGTTGTCCAGAAAATCCGGAAAGTGGCAATGCTCTCAGGTAACAGGTATATTGTACAGATCAATGGCAGTTGCCGTTCTGGACGAGCAATCGTCAAGCCAATCCGAATTGCAGACCATTTTAGGGTATGTCAGGATGTGTTTTTTCAGATGTCCGCAAAACACAAGAGATACCAAGCCCTGAACTTCACCGACGGTAATCTCGGGGAGATGGAGATCCTCAGCATTTATCTGCGCCGCTGGTCCATCGGAGTCGTTTTCAAAGACCTCAAGCAATACTTCGGCTATGATCAAAGCAAGTCACCCAAATACGCTCCGTAAATTGCCGATCTAACTATCAGATGCATCTTCTACGCCATGTTCTGCTCGTTGAAGTATGAGTATCCTTCAAAAAGCACCGAACAATTGCTGATAGAGTTCTACTCCGGTATGGAAGACAACTGGCTGGATATCTTCTGCTCAGTAGTCTTCATCAACAATGCGAAACGTCTGCTTTAGTATGCCTTATCTCTTGGCTATAAAGACGTTAACCTGCTCCTGCAAAACTATGACTCGGTTATGAGGCAGTTCATGAACAGACATACGAAAACAACAATGAAGTAATGGATAGGTCCATATCCACTCTAGACGGCTAACGCAAAGCTTCGTAATGAGATACGTGTCGCCTCGGTTGTGGGATGCTCTAATTTACAAGCACTTAAGTGTGGGAAAGATTAGTAACTAAGGATAATGCCTGTCCGATAGTTTGGATACTCGTTGAGTCAACTGCTCTGGGTTATCTAACTGTCTCAAGAAGGTTTAGATTCAAGCGGAACAGTGCTTTCTCCTGAGTTCTCCCTGCTTGATAACCTTAGTATAACCTTACGGTCGTAAGGTTATACTAAGGTTATACTAAGGTTATCAAGCAAGGAGGATAATTCTTGATCAATTCTCCGAATTATTCAACGGTCTAATTAAATGATACCATTGCACATGATGGACTCACCCGAGATTGGAATTGAGAAAACGATATGGTAAGTTTTCCAGCGCCATCAGATGTTAGGCGGTGGTTTCAACCACCGTTTCGGATGTGATAGCACATTCAACCCTACTGGGTTTTCAGACATGGAGAGGACTTCAGTCCGAACGAGAGACAATCTACCAGCGTACTAGGAGCAGGAGCCCTGTCCGGCAGAAGGGGATTTACCCCGGGTTAAAGTCATCAAAAAGTCCGGATACCCTCGCGGGTTGATCGTTAGAGGCGTTCCGAACGGTGACTGAAGTCATCGCTTAACATCTGATGGCGCTGTATTGACACCGGGTCTTGTCTGACAAGTAATTAGTTTGTAACCGTAAGAACAAAGCCCCAAACTATTCAATGATCTTAAGTATCAATTATCTACATATTCACTAAACATGCTGATATTTTTCCTTGACGTTTTCCCACTAATTGCAGAAGCCGGGAGCAGTTTGGGAGAATCGGTTAACTGCTTGGTTCGAATATGATTACATATTAGGAGACATGATGTTCTGTAATAAGTTCTTCTGGTCATTGGCGTTACTGTTCGCTGTTTCCATGTTGATCTGTCCCTTCAAACTCAACGCTTTGATTCTGTCGTACGGTGGGATGCCCGATCCGGGTGATGAGCCACAGTTTACGGAATTTGTCCGCGTCGATCCCAAGGATGGTGAGCCTGCCCGGCTCTCCAACCGCGTCTGGCTCAGTTATGACGATAATAATTTGTATATGCGGTGGGAAGCGGAGATCGACAGCACCTTTGACCGGGGCAGTTATCGGGCGCGGGATCAATGGATGGAAGCAGATTTTGTCCGCATCAAAGTGATCACCTCGCCTGCCAGTCAATACGGTTATATGTATTATGCTTTCCCCATGGGCAGTTTGCTGGATTCCACCCGAAATCCCGATTTTAATACGGACTCCAGTTGGGACAGCCGTTACTCCTACACGAGCGAGATCAAGGGAAATCTGTGGATCGTTAACATGTGCATTCCCTTCCAAGACTTACGTTTCCGGCAGAAGCCACCCTATGAATGGAAAGTGATCCTGACCCGCTACGAAGCGAAGACCAGACACTTTTATCGCTATCCGAATGTTACTATCGACATGAAACAGGATTTCTTTTATCAGGCGGCAAATGTCGTGCTGACCAATAAGATATCCTCCGCTCGTGCATTTACGCTGATCCCGTACTTTGTAAAAAAATACGATCTGATGGCGAAGGAAAGTTCTTTTGATCCTGATAACGTCGGGCTTGATCTGGCATACAACCCATCCAACGCCATGAAACTCAAGGTCACATTCAATCCCGATTTCTCCGATGTCCCGCTGGATAGCGAACGTAATACCTTCAACCAGAAGATGCCGCCTTATTACAGTGAAAACCGTTATTTTTTTACCGAGGATATCGATGTATTCACTGGTTTGGGCTCCACATTCTACTCCCGATCGGTGATGCAGCCGCACTTTGCACTCAAATTGACCGGGAATGCAGATTGGATTTCTTACGGCTTGCTCAGTGCTTTCGACAAGGAATCACGTGAGGGGAACATCATTTATAACCATGACGACGCATTTCATATCGTGTCACTGAAGCCTCGCACCAAAGATATCCAAGCGGCATTCCTCACCCACTTCCGGCATAATACGGGATACTTGAATCTGGCGCAGGAGAACAACCTGATCTATCAATACCTGCCCAAGCACAATCTCTACCTGGCCGCTATTCACACCTGGCTCGATCCCCGGGATGAGGACGACCTGAGGGATAGGGCGTGGGGCTCCAACTACAGCGCTGCTTCCAAACATGAATTTGGTGACTGGGACCTGAATCTGGGATTTAGTGACTTCAGTGGTGATATCCATGCTGATATGGATTATTACAGTGATGGCCTGGCAGCGATTGATTACAATGTATCTCTGTCCTACAGCCGTGATTCCCTGCCCGGTTATCTCAGATCTTACAACATGCATGTGTCCTATAACCATACCAATTATAAAGACCGTTCCGATGTAGATCATCATGTCAATTGGTCGGCAAACCTATCCTCCACAGCATTCTGGGGCGTCTGGGCAAGCGGCTTTCTGGCTGAGAAGTTCTTCCATTTTCTGGATAGCCCAAACGGTTATTTTGAGGAATGGGGCACGCACCGGATCGGTTCCATCTACTATGGCAGCAGTTATTATAAGTATCCCTTCCTCCGTTTCAATCTAAACGGTTCTTATGGTCATTCCTATATTTATGCTCTGGAGGAGACCCGTCGTTCCATGTTTTTCTCCTTCGCAGCATCCGGACAGTTGGGTGCTAACCTCAGTTACTCCACCAGTTCCACTCTTTATCACTATGACATCGAGAAAACCGCACATCAGGATGATATATTCCTGATATCCGACGCCCAATTGAGAATCACGCCCAGTAACAATACACAATGGACATCCGGGATCAGTGGCAGCACCTATCAGACCGAATCCACTACTCTGGTCAATCTGATGCGTTTCGGCTTCTATAGTAACTTTCGCTGGGAAATCCGTCCCGGCTCGGCAATTTATCTGGGTTTCAAGACATCACAGAATAGGATGGAACGGATAGCAGAGATCCCGCTCCGTTACTCCATTTTGGACAGCAGCACCTTCTGGCGTAAGAACTACGCAACGGCATATCTCAAGGTAAGTTACCGTATCTGAGCAAAATTGATTTGACAGATATTGACGCAGGTAGAGTCGTTGATCCGACTTTGAACCCTAAGGATGGATAACATGAACGACCGCCCTTCCTGGCAGGAGTATTTTATGCAGATGGCTTTTCTGGCAGCCACCCGCTCCACCTGCCTCCGCCGTAAAGTGGGAGCCGTCCTGGTGCGTGATAACCAGATCATCTCCACCGGTTACAATGGCACTCCCAAAAACATCCGGCACTGTAGTGAACAGGGCTGCCTCCGCCAACAGCAACATGTGCCTTCAGGCGAGAAACATGAACTTTGCCGTGGCGTCCATGCCGAGCAGAATGTAATCATCCAGGCAGGGATCAATGGCGGCAGCACTCACGGCGCTACGCTGTATTGCACCAATCAACCCTGCAGCATCTGTGCCCGCATGATCATCAACGCTGAAATCCGAACTGTCTATATCGCCGATACTTATCCCGATGCTCTGGCAGAACAACTGATGGAAGAAGCGGGCGTGGAACTCATCCACTTTGATTGCGAAACCGGTAATGTTACCCGCTTGATCTGAACCGTAACTCCTGAGATAACATCAGAACTTTGTAAGCCGGTTCCTTTCCGGTGATTTGACCCGGATAGACAGATACCGGCACTGGCCATTCTGCCGCTATCATCACGACCATCCCAGACCAATTCGCTTGTCCCTGCTTAAGTTGTGCTGATCTGTCCGATACCCTGATCTTTTGTCCCCGGATGAAGCCTATTGAACAATTAGTTGTCCCTGCTATGGGATTGGTCATACCAGATGGTTACGCAGCAGATCCTTCATCTCGGAAATGGAAGAGCAGTGGTTCAATTTGTCTCTCAGCGCAGCGCTGCCGATCAGTCCTTCTGTATATTGGCAAAGGTGTGCTTTCATTTTTCTAACGACTTTTTGGGGAGGATCGTCAATCAGAGCAAGATCAATATGATCAAGTATGGTCTGGAGCATCACCGCTGGAGTGATCGGTAAAAGCTCTTCCTGAGCCAGCGCACATTTGATCTGGGAAAAGATCCAGGGTCTGCCGATCGCTCTGCGTCCGATCATTATGCTGTCACATAATGTGTCGCGAAACATTCTCAGCGCCAGTTCCACTGTGGTGATATCGCCATTGCCGATCACCGGTATGGACATCCGGCGTTTGAGTTCGTAGATATGCTGCCAGTTGCTTGATCCCGTGAACACCTGTTTTACGGTACGTGGGTGTAGGCAAACTGCATCGGCTCCGGCATTTTCCATCATCAATCCAAAGTCGGCGTAAATAAGATTTGCATGATCCCATCCGCTGCGGAATTTGACAGTGAGCAAGCAGGAATTCCCCATTGCCGACCTGACAGCTTTCACGATCGAGGAGGCGAGGATCGGATTTTTCATCAGGGCTCCTCCCGCTTCGCGTTTGATCACTTTTCGCACCGGGCAGCCCATGTTGATGTCAATAAAATCGGGCTCAGATCCGATCGCTGCTTCTGCTGCTTTTGCCATCACTGTGGGATCAGAGCCAAATAGTTGAATGCCGAAGGGTCGCTCCAGAGGTCGGAAATTTAGGAAGGCATGTGTCTTGAGCGAGCCCCTGCTCAAGCCATCGGCGCTGACCATTTCGCTGACCATGACATCTGCGTCCCATCGTTTACAAATCTGCCGGAAAGCAGAATCGGTGTATCCGGCAAGTGGTGCCAACCAGATCCTTCTTGTAGTGATGCTGTCGATCGGTATATGAGGATTTGTCAGTTCATCTCCGGATGATACAGTTTTTTCAACTCCGGGATATTGACTTGATCAATATACTCGGAATGCATGAAGCGTTCGGCAAACTCGAGATAAAGACCCGAATCCAGGATAAAATCTAGCAACAAGGCATCGAGGTCACCAGCTTTGACACAAATAGCCATGATTTTCAGTGATTCGGAAAGGGTCTTGGGCCTTTTGTAGGGACGATCGGCAGAGGTCAACGCTTCAAAAATATCAGCAACGGCGATGATCCGCGATTGCAAAGGGAGTTTCTCCGCTGTCAAGCCCCAAGGATAGCCCTTACCATTTAGTTTTTCGTGGTGAGTTGAAGCGTAGAAAGCCACATTCTTATACTTCTTGGGGAAGGACAATTGGGACAGCATTTCCCAGGTTACAGATACGTGGGATGACATCTGTTTGATCTCGGTCGGCGTCAGAGTCCCGCGCCTGATCTCCAGATTTGCCTTTTCCTCCTCTTGGATCAGGAACACTGGGATGCCCTTGTATTCAAAACTTATGGAATAGAGCTCATCTATGCGCTGGAGGTCGCCATCCGGCAGAAATTCCCCGCTGGTATTGACCCTTTCAACAATGGCAAGAGATTCATCCAGATAATCAAAGACAGAAGCGGTATCGACTCCGGGAGGAAAATGTTGCTGGACAAAATCTTCAAATGATTGGGTATCATTTTCTTTTTGGAGTAGTTGCAAACTCAAGATCATCATCTTGAATCGCGTTCTCACCAGATCAATACGGTCGTAAATTGTCTCCAGTTTGGTACTCTTGTCCATGACAAATTCGGGGGTAATAATCTTTCCCACGTCGTGCATCCAGCCCGACATCGAGAGTTCCTTTAGTTCGTTGTCGCTGAACCGAATATTCTGGAAACTCCCCTCTTCGTCCTCATTGATCTTACCGGCGATCATATCGGTCAGGATGGCAACCCGCTGAATATGGTCGGAGGAGTATTTGGATTTGCGTTCGATACCAAGAGCGATGGAACGCATGAATTGCATCAACAAGGTCTCCAAACTCTGGATCAGTTTACGGTTGGACAGCGCTATCGCCGCCTGGGATGCCAAAGAGGTGAGCATGCTGTGATGCTCCTCACTGAAGGATATGATGCGTTTGCGCTTGTCCATCGCATTGATCACCTGGATCACCCCTAAGACCTCGTCCTCGTGATTTTTCAATGGTATGGTCAGCATGGATTTGCAGCGGTAATTATTGGCGCGGTCGGTGGCTATGGTGCCGGAGATGTCATAATCGGCCGTCTTATATACGTCCTCAAAGCATAAACTCTGCTTCGTATGATAGACACTGGAAACAATGTGACTGATCCGTGGATTACCATCCTCATCGAAGAGCATTACGGGATTCCAGTTCACAGGCTCATGCGTGCTGCCCATCCTGAGTCCCAAACTCCGATTGTAAACGATCTCAAATTCCAGTGCCTTACCATCTTCCGAAACGCGGTAGATGGTGGCGGCATCGGCATTAGTAAAGTCGATCGCCTCGCTAAGGATCATGTCAAAGATCTTGTGCAAATCGGTTTCGGAAGATAGCGCAAATCCGATCTGAGTTAGCCGCTGGATGTGCAAAACCTGCTTCTCTGCAAGGTCGGTGATGCAGTGCACCACCCGTTTTAGCATATCATCCACTTCCCGGTTGTCACTGTATCGGGTCTTCATATATTACTCCATATTTATCATACTTTTTTGCGGAACAACATATAGTTCGGTTCCAAGCCCAGACGGCGTTGTTTCCGTTCAAACCATGTAACAATATGATGGTCGGCATCCGGTTCATGTCTGATCCCTTCAGGATATACGCTTTGCATGCGTGGATGAGTCGTAAATTCCCGCAATATCCACATTGCATATTCATTATGGTCGGTGGAGACCTGAACCGTTGCGCCCAGTCTCATAATCACGGCAATTGCGTCAATGAAATCTTGGCGGATCAGGCGGTTTTTGTGATGCTTGCGTTTAGGCCAGGGATCAGGATACTGGATAAAGATGCCATCTATACTATCCGGGGCAAAGATCTGGGCTATTCTTACGTCCACCAAGATAGGCAGCAGACGGACGTTCATATCTACTGCCGGATCGATCTTATTGAGGATGTTTTTTATACGCTTGGGTCTTACTTCACAGCCGAGGATATTCCGGTCGGGATACAGTTTCGAATATTCAGAGATGAATTCGCCCTTGCCGGATCCGATTTCCAAGTAAAGGGGATGATCATTGCCAAAGATTTCTGTCCAATTCGGTTGCTGCCAAGGATCGATGCAGAAGTAACTATTAGTCCAGGTCTTCATCTTCGCCGTTATCATCTTCCTGTCGGCGCAATTCCTTGATCTCCATTTTATACAGGATCGTATCGGACAATGATATGCCCACGCCGATAAAGATAAAGAGATAGAGCCCGTCAATAAAGCGATTGACCACATTGAACGTAATTCCGCCCGGTATGGGGATAATCGCATAGATCAAACGCATGGTGATCACAAAAACGATGGCTCCGCCAAGAGCGGCGATCAGAGTCCGGAAACGGAGCAAGGATCGGTTGAAAAAAACGCCCACCATCAGAATGCTGATCATCACATTGTAAAACAGCACCGGTATAAACATCAGGAAAAATGAGATGTTGCCATAAGCACGAGTCAATCCATAAGCGTATATTGCTGCCAAGACAACTGCACTTGTCCAATACCATCGCGCATAAAAAATCCGGTAAAAAACTGAGATAAGCACCATCAACAGCGTTGTTGCCAGATAGATCGCCGCCGGTGATACCCTGCTTTGCAGCACCTCGGTTTGCTGTGCCAGGTAGGGGTTGTATTGTCCGGTATATTCCATTTCCCGACTGATCTGGTAAGTGCGCCAAAATCCTCCCTGGGCACTGAAGATAAGCGTTCCGGTGATGATCACCACGATAAAGGGCAAGCCCATGAGGGCAATTTTCATAACAGTCTTCAACGATTCTGACACGCTGTCTCCCTTAGATTTCTGTTGACTGATTCGTCGGCGGCAAATTTATCCCGTACAATGCAAATGTCAATAGAATAATAGAGAGGATAAATTATGCTGAGTATGATGCGTAATTT
Source organism: Candidatus Cloacimonadota bacterium (assembly GCA_037441405.1). GTDB lineage: Bacteria > Cloacimonadota > Cloacimonadia > Cloacimonadales > Cloacimonadaceae > VGPI01. The sequence continues at coordinate 37,787 of JBBISI010000005.1, read as the reverse complement.
GCGGCAGAAACTGGCAAAGACGAAAAGCGGATTCTGGGGACGTATCGCCGAAGCAGTGAAATTGCGTGGGAAGGTCGATGAAGAACTGCTCTTGGAGATTGAGGACATCTTGTTGCGTGCCGATACCGGGGTGGAGATCACGCAATTGGTAATAGAGCAATTGTCCCAATTCATCCGTTTTGAAAAAGTGACCGACAGCATATTGGTTATGGACAAACTGCAGGGCATCCTCCGCGACATCCTGCTTGCTGATTGCCATGAAACCCCGGATTTTTTCCGTGCTGTCCATTCTCAACCCTTTATCGTTCTCTTTGTCGGAGTTAATGGCGTCGGTAAAACCACTTCCATCGGAAAGGTTGCATACCGTTTTCATCAAATGGGGAAGAGAGTGATGATCATCGCCGGCGATACTTTCCGCGCTGCGGCAATCGAACAATTGACCGTCTGGAGCGACCGGGCGAATGCTACGATCATTAAGAGCCAGCAAGGCGCTGATTCCTCCTCGATCATCTATGATGGGATCAATGCCGCTCTTGCCAGAAATTATGATGTCGTCCTTATCGATACGGCCGGCAGGCAGCATACCAAGAACAATCTGATGGCGGAATTGGAAAAAGTGAACCGCACGATCAAAAAACTGATCCCGGATGCCCCCCATCAAGCGCTGCTCGTCCTCGATGCCACTACCGGTCAAAACGCCATCTCCCAGGCGACAAACTTCAATGCCGCCATTGGTCTCACCGGACTTATTCTCGCCAAATTTGACGGAACCGCCAAAGGCGGCATCATATTTAACCTCAAACACAACCTGAACCTCCCGGTCAAACTGATTGGGATCGGTGAAAGCGTCGAAGACCTCCAGGAATTCGACCCTCAGGACTTTATCCAGGCATTCTTTAACATCGATAACGATAACGGACAGGATTAGATCAGGCAAACAAGAAAGCATGGATCAAACCCCTCTCAATCGTGTAGGGGCAAGCCACCTACGGGACGCTGAGATAGTCCAGACAATCGATTAGTGACAATCCCTTACTATGCCCCCCGAATTGTGCAACGGTATTTTTTGTTTTACCTGTCTTCATATGACCGTTGCATAATCAGGAACACAAACCCCCAACCGCCACAAAATCACTATCTATCAGACAGGGAGACACCGAAAATCCAGAGCAGTCCCAATGACACCGGATTTTGGCCGAAAGATAGTTTTAATAAATGTAGAATCAACCGCTCCGTATGATTCAGCGGTCGTAAGAAGGTTTAGATTCAGTCGCGTTGGTGTTTCCGCTTCCATTCTCCTTACTCAATAACCTTAGTATAACCTTACGGTCGTAAGGTTATACTAAGGTTATACTAAGGTTATCAAGCAAGGAAGAATTGAGGGGCTGACAAAAGAATTGACAATTTATCTTTTCCGGCTCGAACCATGATGCCAATGAGCGGCACTTCAGATTTATGTGCGAGGGGTACGCGGAAATAGCCAATTATTTACTGAAATCGGGTTACAGATACTCTTCGGCAGCAACGCCCTCACCGAAATCAATACCGATCTTTTTACTGATACCTCTGCTGTGATCATGGACAAGGGATATCTTCGCTATAACGATTATGGCGGCAATCAGTTGTCGATTTGCTCAATAGTCACGGCGTCGCTTGTTGTGAAGTGGAAAGCAAGATCATCGTTCCTGTCACCATTCCATAAGCGAATAGCGAGTATAGCGCCGCCACGCTCCGTCCCAAGATCCTGCGCCGGAAAAAAATGCCAGTGCTTTTTGGGATGAATTGATCGGCCGGCGGGAATTGAGCGCAAATTTCTGCTACTATGAGCCGCATTACGATTCACCATTGAGCATTCAACAATGGGCTATGATCAGTTTGGCAAAGCAAGAAAGAGATAAGCGCACACATTTGTTTTCGCTTGACAGATTGGAATATGCCCAGACGGATGACAGATACTGGAATACCGCCCAGAAAGAGATGCTGATCACCGGCAAAATGCATCCCTATATGCGCATGTATTGGTGTAAGCGTTTGTTGACACGGCCTGACGGTTATAGTTTGGCTTTTAAAACTGAATTTTTCTGAACAACAAGTATGAACTTGACGGTTGGGATATGAGTTCCTATGCCTCGATCGCCTGGTGCCTTGGTAGGCATGACCAGTCATGGCACGAAACACCGATCTTTGGCAAGGTGCACAGTATGGTTGCCACCGGTTTGGAAAGAAATTTGATATGAATGCCTACCTAAAAAGAATCGATGAGTTGCAATGAGAGAGGATGACATGCTCAAAAGAATGGTGTATTTGGTCGTATTGTTGCTGATGTCCAGCTGGCTGCATGCCCAGCCCGATACTCCCCGCCGGACGATCGTCATCGGTGGAGATTTCAATTTTCCGCCTTATGAGTATCTGGATGAAAACGATGATCCGGTGGGATATAATTGCGACCTGACCAAAGCCATAGCCAAAGAGATGGGCTATGATGTGGTCATCAAACTCGGTAAATGGTCGAGGGTCATCCAATGGCTCAAAGATGGTGAAATTGATATGATCCAGGGTATGGCTTTTTCACCGGATAGGGCTGAGATGTTTCAGTTTACCACGCCACATTCTCAGACCTGGCGGGCGATCTTTGTCCGACGCAATTCGCCGATCAAGACGCCGGCAGATATCCATGACGCTCAAGTAGCTGTGCAACAAGGCGATATTGCTAGTGGCTATCTGAAACAGATTGACTTTAAGGGGTCAAAGATCGAGGTGCCATCTCAGGAAGATGCGCTGCGTTTGCTTGCAATGGGCAAGTATGACGCTGCCATCGTCAACTATTTGAATGGCATCTACATGCTCGACAAACTGGGCTTGACCGGTTTGCGGGTATTGCCGGAGAGGATCTTTGCCCGGGACTATTGTTATGCATCCCTGGACAGAAGCTTGATCAATGACTTCAATACCGGCATAGGCGTGATGAGAACCACAGGTAAACTGGATGAATTGCACAATCGCTGGTTCGATCGACTAAGCCCGGACAACATTGCCCGTCAGAAACTCATCAGCCGTCTCAAGTGGACATTCATCCCTCTGGGATCACTTCTGCTGATCGGTGTGATCGTCGCGATCTATCTGAGAAGAAAGATGAAACTAAAAGCCCTTGTCTATGAGCAAATCTCGCTGGAACGGGCAAAGATCGAAGAAGAACTCAAACGGGAATACCGCTTGTTCTTCACAGGTCCGGTCACAGTGTATAAATTGCTATACCCCAACAATACAATCCTGTCCATCTCGGACAATGTCAATCAATATGGTCATGACGCAAAAATTTTGATCGATAATGGCACCTCGATGTTTGATCTGATCTTATCCGAAGACCGGGGGGAAGTGATCGAAAAACACCGTAACAATATTAAACAGCGGATCGAATACAGTTTCCACACCAACCGGTTTTTAGGTAAGGACGAGACGATCCATTGGCTGTATGACTTTACGATGTATTCCTATGAGCCCACCGGAGATATCCTGCTATATGGTTATCTTTTGGATATCAGTTCGCAGAAGAATCTGGAAACGGAACTGATCGAAGAAAAGGAAAAAGCCGAGAATGCCAATATCGCCAAAGGACACTTTCTGGCCAATATGAGCCACGAGATCAGGACACCGCTGAATGGGATCATGGGATTCGTTCAGGTCCTGCTCCAATCCGAACCGACTCCCGTCCAAAAAGAATACCTTGATATGATGTATTCGTCTGGTACCAATCTCATGAAGATCGTGAACGATATCCTGGATTTCAGCAAGATTGAATCCGGTAAACTTGATCTGATCAAGAGCGGTTTTAACCTGAGATACGTGGTCGATGATCTGGTTAAAACCTTTTCCTATCACCGCGAAAAACCGGGTGTGGATATCCGAACACGCATGAGTGATAGTGTGCCGACCATCGTTTATGGCGATATGATGCGGCTCAAACAGATATTGATCAACCTAATCCAAAATGCCCTTAAGTTTACCGAAGAGGGTTGGGTGGAAATCGCTGTCGATGTCTATACCCAATTGGAGAATGATATCCGTCTCATCTTCTGCGTCAGCGATACCGGCATCGGGATAGATCCAATGAAACAACACGACATCTTTGATAACTTCACCCAAAGCGATCCCTTTATTTCCCAAAAATACGGAGGTACTGGGTTGGGCCTGTCGATCGTCAAAAAGATCGTGGAGATCATGGGTGGGTTTATCTGGGTGGAAAGCGAACCGAATAGCGGAAGCAGTTTTTTCTTTATCATTCCATTTGAGATAATCCAGCAAAAACAAGAACAGATCCATCTCCCGCAGGAAACATTGGAATTGCCCGACGATACCATGCCATCGCTGAAAGTGCTGTTGGTGGAAGATGACCCGGTTAATCAAATCGTAACCAAGAAACAACTGGAACATTGGAAACACTCTGTTAGCATAGCCAATCATGGCAAGGAAGCCCTCGAAAAACTGCAGGTAGAATATTTCGATTGTATCCTCATGGACATCCAAATGCCGGTCATGGACGGAATCACCACAACAAAATGTATCCGTGAACAGGAAAAAACGTCCGGTAAACACATCAAGATCATAGCTTTTACTGCAGCAGCCATGGTCGGTGATAAGGAGCGTTTTTTAGATGCTGGTATGGATGATTATCTGGCTAAACCGATCGACGTCAATGCCCTATTGGGTATGCTGAGGAAGTGTTGATACCAGGATAAAACAAATGAGTGTATCGTATCGCCCGCTGGCTTTGCTCTCTTTTTTGATCATGCTGATGCTGTGCTCGCCCCGTTTGTATTCGAGAGATCGGCAGCAGAACGTCATAGGAGTGAATAACCATAACCAGCCCTATGTATATGTGGATGAACGGGGTCAGGATGCCTTGAATGTTCTCTCCATAGGTAGGGGAGATATGATCATTGCACCGGTCCTATTGGGATATGCATTCATTACTGGACATAAAAGAGATAACCTGAAAAGACAAAAAGCGATCGAGATCTCGTATCCCTACTGCTTTGCCGCCCGACTGGAAAACAAACACCTGATCGACTCGCTCGACGAAGAATTGACCAATCCGGTCAACTATACCACGATCTGTCACCTACAGGCAAAGTGGCTTGACTCAATCGAAGCCAAACACTTTGAACAATACTATCCTGGCAAACTCTATCTTGCCATCGTCAATATCCTAGGCTCATTATCCCTCTTATCAATTCTCCTCTGCGTTTACTACGAAAAGCATACCTGAAGCAAAAACGGAAGCTCAGAATGGCAGAAATGCAGAAGATACAACCGGAAGAAGAAATTAGTAAACTGCACAAGATCTATGATCACAGCCCCTTGGTCGTGATGAAATGGTATGACGCTGAAAAAGAAGTGTTTGATTATATCTCCGAAAGTATATCAATTTATGGGTACAAAGCATCCCTTTTTACCCAGCGCATGCTCAATTATCGCGATATAATCCATCCCGATGATCTCAAGACCATTATCCGGCAGCGTTTTGACCATATCAAGACCAATCACACATCCTACTTCCAGCAATACCGGATTTTATGTCCTTCTGAACAGATATCTGGGAAAAACGATCCTGCAATGGCTATGCTTCTTGACCGGAACCAAATTCTTGCAAGTGCAAACTCCGCCAAGATAAGATGGATCGTTGACAAGACAGAGGTTTTTGGAGTTGAGGAGAACGACACAATGAAGTTTGTCGGATACCTGATCGACATCAGCCAACAGAAGGATCTTGAATACAAAATAGCCAAGCAAATTGCCCAGGTGAATAGCGAGAGACAAGCCAGAACCCTGTTTCTATTGAGTTTGACCTATGAGACCAAAGAACCACTACATCGCTTTGGCGAAGCACTGAATTTGATGGCTTCTTCGCCCCTAAGAACAGACCAGGAATCACATATAACATATTTGGGTGAGTCCATAGAGCGACTGAAACACTGCATCGGTCAGATTGAAGAGTACATCGATCTCGATTCATTGACCTTGGAGATCAATAAAACACCGTATCCGATCTCGGATTTATTTACACCTTCTATCGAAGCATATTCTCGGTTATGCTCCCATGCAAATCTATCTTTCGAACATGAACTCCCAGAAGACGATTATCAGGTGTTTTGCAGCAAAGATCTTACTGCCAGGTCTGCTGAATTAGTCCTGGAAAACGCCTTGAAATTTACAACCTCCGGTAAGATCAGTTTCAATGTATTTTTTACCCCGTTTAACGACCTGGAAGGCAAGCTAACCGTTGAGGTGGTTGATACCGGCATAGGCATTCCGGAAACGATAAAACCCAAGATTTTCGAACCATTCAACCAAATCGATAATTCCTATACCCGCGAGTTTGGAGGATTGGGTCTGGGTCTAGCGACACTGAGCAAGATACTTGAAATAACCGGAGGAAACGTTATCATAGACAGTAAAGAGGACTGTGGAACACATGTAAGCATTCACTGGATAAAACGATATTTAGATAAAGGAGATTTGTCATGAGGAACGTCATTCTTATCACCTGCATAATCCTATGTATAGCGTTAGCATTGTCCGCAAGGGAAGTTACCATTCGCCGGGAAAGAACATATATGAGACAGGCACCCGGCTCCTTTAGCGCAATTATCACGGAAATACCTGTTAACGCAAGGGTCGTCATACTAGAGCAATCATCTCCCTGGCTGAAGGTTCGCTATAAGAACAGGGTCGGATTTGTTTCGGAGACAGCGACCCGAGCCCAACAACCCCGTAACGACGTCTTTGCCAGCATCAATCAAACTGGAACCACCGGAGTAACCAGACATAGCATATCAGCGGGCGTAAAGGGCTTTGCGGAACGCTTTGCCGGAAATCGGGTAGATCCATCCACGTTTATCGATCTGGTGATCGAAATGCGGATCGATGAACCCAAGTATGCTGCATTTCGCTCAGAAACTTATCGTCACCAAAGCGGCAGCAGTTTTCGCCGTGTCTATCAATTGCCCCAGCGTCGCGAACCTGATTTCTTTTCCGATGCGCAGGAGGGTTTTGGTATTGCCGTGGCAAGCGTGATCGCCGAACTAGGCATCTACCGCAATCCAACAATCGAGGAATATGTCAATTTCGTCGGGAATCTGATCGTGGAAGCGTCTGATATTCCGGACATAAACTTCCGTTTCTTCATCCTTGATATCCCCCAGGTAAATGCCTATGCCTGTCCAGGAGGATACATTTTCATCACCCGTGGTATGCTCAAGTTCCTAATAAACGAGGCAGAACTGGCATTTGTCCTGGCGCATGAAATCGCACACGCATCAAGGTTTCATGGCATTATCGAAGCCAAACGCCGTCAGCATCACATCGCAGCTGAGTTGGCGTTAACCGAACTTGATTGTGAAACGCCGGATTGGTTCCCTGACGAGATCAAGGACGTGGAAGCAGAACTTGAACGGGAAGTGGAAACAATGTTTGAAACTCTTATCCAGGGACGCCTTGACGAATATGAGCGGGAAGCTGATATCATAGGACTTCTTTATACTGCCCGGACTGGGTATGATGCCAGTCACAGCAATCAATTGCTGAGAAGAATGGTTTCTTCTGGGACTGCGTCAAACAACGATCACTACCGGCAGGAAAGCATCAAAACAAGGATGCAGTGGGTTAGCAGCGAATCATCGCGCTATACCAGCAATCGTCTCAAATTCAATACCTTCAGCGAGCGTTACCGGGGAGCGATGCAGACCCTGAAATAAGACCCCACTCTGTGGTATTGATTCCAAACGCTGGACGTCTTTACTGTGAACGCAGTAATCCTCTGAGCAGCGCTCCCAGATCGAGATTCAGTTTGTCTGAAAACTGATAATCGTATTGCAATTGCACACCGAACACACGATAGTGGATGGTTCCCTTGACTTCATATATGAGTTCCTTGGACAAGAGGGATGATCCCCAATTGATCAAAGCAGCATTGTTATCGATCGAAAAAGTGATGCTGTCCTGATGTGAATCCCTATGATCATTCATCACCACCGGCGCATCCAATTCACCTTGGACTGCCAAAGCATCATCCAAAAAGATCCTGGCAGGGAAAGCCATCAATTCATAGTCCAGCCCATAGGGATTGAACATAAGGAAATTGACTTTATCCTGTCCTTCCGGTCGTATCGGTATCCGTGATCCGGAAGAATCACTTACTGCTCATAGTCAGATCAGGGATCCATTTGGGGACATAATCCTGGATGGGTACCACATATTTTTGATCAATTGCCTGGGTTTTACCAAATCCCAATGCCCTGGTATGAGCATTTCCGAGGACGATGATCCCCAGTGAATGTGACACGGGATCGACCGTTTTTTGTTCTTCCGGTATCCAGATTCAATATGAGATCCACGTTTTTGCTAGATCTGCCCTTGATCCTGGCCACCTCCCTCAGTTCTCCGGTGCTTACAAAAATTTCTTTCGGATCCAATATCTCAAACTCCCCCTGATTGATCAGGATCCCGTAAAGATTGGGATTAATGACCTGAAGCCCCAGGTTGAGCGACAAACTATCCGGTCTCAGCGATGACATCACGACCTTGTTCAATTTCTCTTTACGCTGATTTTTGACCAACATAGTACATGCCGATATCGCTACCAACGTCAACCCAAGCAAAACTATCAACCTATCCAATCCATACCTCCGGTTGGGGCAAAAAAACCTCTCTAAACCACACTTCAGTCGAGACGATATTGAACAGCATCTCCCCCCGGCTTTGGTCTCCTATCAGAAATGATCGCCAGGCATTCATGACCGCCGGCAGATCCCAGATCCCACGCTGCCGGAACTGCGAGGAATAAAGGATATCTTCCACATTCCGACGCAAGTCATCTTTGAGCCACTTACTCAGAAATGGCGCTCCGAATACCCCCTTGTCAACCCGATTGGAAATCGAAAGAGGCACAATATCCCTCACCGCTTGACGATGGATAAACTTGTTGAAAGGAGGTTGAAGTTTATACTCGGAGGGTAAGGTAAAACAAAACTCGACCAACCGGTGATCAAGATAAGGCACCCGGCTCTCCACCGAATGTGCCATCGACATCCTATCCTCGTAGTGCAACAAAGTTCCCAGCGATGTCACGCTCAGTAAATTGTAGAGGAAATTGGACAGTTTCCCCGTGGGAAGGACATTGATCTCATCAAGGATGCCTTCCTCCGACTCATGTTTCCGCAACGCCAGATCTCTAAAGTCCCGATTCAATGCTTCAAACCTATAAAATCTGAATTCCATTGCATACAATCTTCGCTCGCTCATAACACTGCTCATCAGCGTCTTGACCGCAGCAGGCAGGATCGAGTGCAGTTTTTTACCTTCAAAATACCGTTTCGCCTGACTGGACAATTCCCTGATCTTCCCTCGTCTGAACAGATCAGCAAAGTATCGGTAATAAGCATGATTGTAGCCGGCACATATCTCATCACAGCCCTGACCGTCAAGCAATACTTTGATGCCATTCTGCTTTGCCAGACGCATAACTGCATACTGCGATACGCATCCCATTCCCAACGGAAGATCGTTGTGCCAGGTAGCCCGGATCAGATCGTCCCATGCCTCATGGGCGGTTGGCGACACCAGATGTGAAGAGACATTGACCCGACTAACCACTTCATTGATCCAAACTCGCTCATCCAATTGCCGATCCATCGGATAATATGATGAGAAAGTGGAAATTGGATGAGGCGACAATTTGGCGGCGGAGCAGACGATGGCGGATGAATCCAGACCGCCGCTGAGGCAACTGCCCACTTCCACATCCGACCGCATCTGCAGTCTGAGCGAATCAAGGAAAAGTTCCCGATATTTCTTTGTCGCTGCCTCGATAGACAGATCGGATCGCTCAAATCCACCGATGGCAAGGGCGTAATACTTACGGATCGAGAGTCCGATTTCAGTCACCACCAGGTTGTGTCCCGCTTCCAAACTTTTGATCCCCCGCCAAAATGTGGCATCGCCGTAAACCAGCATGGCATTGATCCGTATGCTGCGCCACAGCATCATTTCGTCCAGTTCGTTACATTGCACCGCTGCGAGGATGCCCTTGATCTCGCTGCACCACAAAAAGCGATGATTATCCCAGTAATAGAAAAAGGGTTTGATCCCAAACCGGTCACGCGAACAGAACAGACATTGCCTTTGCATATCCCACAAAGCGAAGGCCCACATCCCAATAAACCGCGAAACGCACTCTTCACCCCATTCCCGCCATGCTGCCAGGATCACTTCCGTATCCGATCCGCTGGCAAATTCGTGTCCCAGTGAGCGCAATTCATCCCTCAATTCCACATAGTTATAGATCTCTCCATTGTAAGTGATCACGCACGAGCCATCTGCGCTAAGCATCGGTTGATGCCCTTTTTCGCTCAATTCGATGATCGCCAGGCGCCGAAAACCCATGCCCAGATCGGCGTTTTTGCGGGAAGGCAGATGTGGAAACATCATCTTTACCGGTGTACTGCTGTCTTTGCCCGAATATTGATCCATCTGCCTTTTCGCATTATTGATCAGACAATAGCCCTCGTCATCTGTGCCACGGTGCCGGATCGCTGCCGTCATTCTCCGCAGCGCGGTGATGTCAATGGCATCAAGTTCGGACAGGTTATAGAAACCACTAATTCCGCACATACATATCCTATACAATCATTTTGGGTTTACGCTTTCCATAAGGTGAACTCAGTCAAGAAGATTTATTGCCAGAAAAGCCCGGGCACATCAGACAACGCTTGGCCATATCGGCTGATATGCCCGCTCGGGGCACTATCGGCACTACCAAACGACTGGATTGAATCGATCAGAATAAGCGATATGATACTCCCAATCCGAAAGTCTCCTTGAGTTGCAGTGTACTGTCTTCATCCGTCTCATACTTGAGTTCAGTATCTATACTCAAGGTCGGTGGTCAGTTTCCAGTCCTCAGCGTTCAGGACGCTGATCGTAGAAAACACGATTACTAATTGCGTCACACTGAACGATTTCATCATACTTCCACATCAGTTGATCTGGAAATAATACTTCAAATCAACAATCCCGGTAAACTTTTTGGTCATTACAAAGCAACCAGGATGACTGTCCTCCTTGCTTGATAACCTTAGTATAACCTTAGTATAACCTTACGACCGTAAGGTTATACTAAGGTTATAAAGCAGGGAAGGATCAAGGATCAGACGTTAAACAATTGCGTGGGTGAGTTTTGTTCTGCAATGACGAGATGCAGATCTGCCCTGATGTTTTGCAGGAATCTTTCCATCTCCGTTTTTGCGTGATCGGGGGTGTTGTTGATCTCACTCAGATGAGCCAGGATGAGCCGTTTGAGGCGTACGTGCATCACCTGGCTGATGATACCCACGGCTTGGACGTTTGAGAGGTGTCCGTGCATGCTGTTGATGCGTTGTTTCACTTCCCAGGGATATGGACCTTCATGTAACAGGATCTCATCATGATTGCTTTCCAAGACGAGAGTAGTGGCATCCTTGAGATGTTTGATCAAAAGTTTCGAGGGGTATCCGACATCAGTGGCAACTGCGAGTTTGGCGTCGTTGTTACCCATCTGCTGGATTGTAAAATTGCAGCTGTCCACGGCATCATGGGGAGAAGAAAAGGGATGAATGACAAGATCTCCGATGTTAAAAGGTTTTCCGGGATCGAAGAAATACACTCTTCCATGCAGGTCTCCCAGTTTGCATTCGCAGGGATTGAAGGTCTCGGGAGTAACAAAGACCGGAATCTGCTGCAAGCGGGATACGGCGCCGATGCCTTTTACATGATCCGAATGTTCATGACTAATGATAACCGCTTTCAATTTACTGCGCGGGATCTTGAATTGTTCTAGGGCAAGCCAGACGCGCTTGGCAGAGATGCCGACATCGATCAGGATTGCGGTGCTGTCCGACTGAACGAGCAGGCAATTGCCTTTGCTGCCGCTGGCGATCACCGAAGTTTGAAACATCTATCGGTAAATACGGTAATGGCGGTTGTTGAGGCGGTCAAATTCCGACCATGATTCGTTATCGGGAATGTTTTCGATCAATTGCGCCACTCCAGTGGTCTGGGCATCAAGATTATCCGCCAGGTGGAGAACCACTGCCTCAATCGTTTGGGGCAGACGGACAGACGCCTTTTCATACTCACCATGATGAGCCAGGATAAGATGTCTCAGATGCATCAAAAGTTCGGCGGGGAATTTATCGATCCGGGCAGCGGTCTGGCAGATCAATTGGTCAGCCAGGGTCAGATGCCCGACCAATTTGCCAATATCGGTAAAATCGATCGTCGGTTTTTGCCGGTATTCATAGACCTTACCCACATCATGAAGTAAGGCTCCACAGATCAAAAGATCATAGTTCACCGGATAACTAACTGCAAGGAAATCACATAACCTGGCAACTGCCACAGTATGTTCAATCAGACCGGAGATGTAGTTATGATGCCAACTCTTTGCAGCCGGCGCATTCATAAACGTTGTAAAGAAATCCTTGTCATCCATGATCAGATGCATCAATTTGTTCAGGAAGGGATTATCAATGGCGTCGATGTAACGGAAAACCTCGCTTGCCAGATAATCCGGATCTTTTCTGCTGCGGGATAGATAATCCTCGATATCATATTCCGAATGATCGGCAAAGCGGAGTTTTTGGATGGTCAATTGGGTCAGACCTTTATAACTGACCACCGTCGCCTGGATCTTGATGACGTCTCCCTCATCAAAGTTTTCGGATTCCTTCTGGGCAGCCGTCCAGAGATTTGCCGGAATGCTGCCTGTTTTGTCCTGAAGTTTTAACCGGAGATAAAAGCCCTGCTTGCCTTCTCGTAATTCCTTCTCGGCAACGAGATAAAATCCCATTATGGGTTGATTGACATACTGCGCCAAGTCCTTGATCATTATCTGGTTGTCCATTGTGTCCTACTGGATAACTGTTAGTTTGCGATAGGTCTCTTTGATCGTGTGATCGGGCATCTCGCTGCGTACTCTGATCAGGTAGATACCAGAAGTATTGAAGTGATTGTTTGCTATGTATAAGCCATTATTATGCAAAGCATTTTCCTGATCTCTGATGCTCAATATCAATTGCCCTCGGATGTTATAGATATCCACGCGGTTTGAGATGACGGGATATGAGGTCTTTTGCTCCACATAGAGGCGATGCCCGGAAAATAGCGGATTGGGAAACACCATCAGATCCATGCCCGGATGAGCCGGGACATCATCCACCGCAACGATATCCGAAAAATCGTTCATCGCTGAGAACAGGATCTCTTTGCTGCTGTTTCTCTGAATCCAGTAAAACAGGACATAATCATGGACGAATTCATCCAATGGCAGGTTGTTTAGAGTGATAGTATAGTTCCTGATCATACTCTCGCCCATAGTCAGTGAACCATCCAAGATCCCGGCAAATTCCACCCATCGTTCAAAGACAAAACGCGTAGTCCCCAGAATATTTACTCGACGAAATAACCCAGCAAAGAACCGGGAAGAAGTGATCAAATTGAAGTCACCCATACTCGTATAAAGCGTTGTATTACTGTTTGTAAGCGTAATCGTTGCCTGGATCGTCTCGCCCTGAGGATTGGCATTGAACCGGCACTCGTGATCAGAGACAAAAGTTTTGGCGCTCAATGTCTCATTTATGCGGTTGGTCAATTTGAAAGCATAATCAGCGGTATATCCATAAATAGGTTTTTGCCCATTTATAATCGTCACGGGCAGAGTGTTTAACGAATACCAGTTAAATCGTTGAGCAGCGCCAATCACGCCGAGAGAATCACCGATATGGGGAAAATACTCCACTGGTGAAAAGGACGCGGGAATGAGCGTAGACTGGGCATGCCAGATGAATGCTGCTCCGCCCTGCAGTAGAAAATTCTCCACCAGTAGATTGGGCATATTATCCGCAAAGATATTCAGATAACGAATGATCGTATTGTTATGCGGCGTATCGACCTGGGTATGTTCACTGGATAAGATGGCTTCCAGACGGATTTGAGAGGGGTTGGCCGGTAAAGGAATCGAGGTCAGATTATAATTCGGATCGTTCACGGCAGCAGAGTATTCGGAAAAAGGCGGAATGGAAGGTATCTGAAAGGTTTGGGAATGAGTATATGACTGGTTGAAATTGCTCAAATTCACTTGGATCTGCGCTTGATCAGCCGGTAGTGAAGAATGATTGTAGATCCGAAACTCCGGATGAACATCACGGTTTGGTAACATAGCACCTTTAAGATCAAAACTACGCAATTGGAGATCAAATCCATCAAGGATAAAATCACCAGCCAGACCAAAGAGGAATTCGCATTGAAAGCCGGCATTTGCCATGCTGTGGTAATATGGAATGGTAACATTGGTATTGAGATAATAACTGCGGGTGCCGCCACCGCTGGACGCGGAAACAAAGGGGCCATTGAACATGGTGGAATAACTTATGATCAACCACACTTTATCGATCTGAACGGGCTGGGCAAACGTGACTTCCAGGTGATTCTGGCTGATGACAGCACTCACTTCCCTGAGTTTGGTTTGCGGTTGTCCCATTGAATCGGTAAACAATTCCACCTTTACCGAGTCCCCTATCTGAGGGAAAAACAATAGTGCCTTTCTGATCTCAAAAAGAGTATTGGGATAGGTGGGATAGACCTCGGCAAAATTGAAGCGGACAGCCCATTTGCTGGCACCATAAAAGTGAAGGTCGTCGCTTTGGTTGTGGTATCGAAAATGAAAGTCGCGATCCGCACTCCAGGAGATGTCCTGCCCGCTGCCGTCCATAAATGCGATGCCGGCGAGTAATTGGACAAAGAATAGGAAACAGATGAGAACGATTGAATCAATCCAACGGTACATGCTGAATCCTCTCTTTCGCCAAAGACAGATCTCTCTTCATTGCCTGAAGTAACTCGGCTCTTGAGGCAAAACGGATCTCGGGTCTGAAGTATTGAACCAGATCGATCGTGATGTCTGCGCCATAAATCTGTGCGTTAAAATCCATTATGTATGTTTCCGCCTCTATGTAGTCCTGTGGTCTCACCGTCGGACTAAACCCGATATTTGTCAATCCAAAATAGCGTTTGTTCTGAACTTTAACGATTGATAGATACACTCCCACTTTCGGCAGAAGTTGATTGGGATCGTCCAGAGCGAGATTGGCAGTGGGAAATCCCAGTTCCATACCGATCCCTTTCCCTTTTACCACTTTGCCGTATAGTCGATAGTATCCTCCCAATAATGCGTTTGCGGTCTGTAAGTCCCCATCAATCAATAAACTGCGTATCCTGGTGCTGCTTACCGGCATTTCCTGATAGCATACGGGATCTATCCGGATCAGCCGATAATCATACTGATGTTCGTGATGCCGTAGAAAATCGTGGGTGCCTTCCCGCTGATGCCCAAAATGGGAGTCATAACCTACTACTATATACCTGGGATCGAATTGGGTCTTGATGATGCCCTCCAGAAAAGCAGAAGCAGTCATTTGAGCAAGTGTCCGGTCAAAATGTATGGCGACAATCCGATTCACTCCGATCTCTCTTAACAAATGCTCTTTGTGACACTCCGGAGTGAGTACACGCAGAGGTTCGGCGTTCTGCAACGTGTTTCTGGGGTGATGATCATACGTGATCAACACGGACGGGATACGATGATGATGAGATATTATCAGTAAGTGATCGAGCAATTTGCGATGTCCAAGATGGATACCGTCAAAGTTTCCGATTGTCAATGCGGGTCTATTATCAGGCATATTGTTTCAGGTTTATCTTGGGTTTGAGGATCTTGCCGCGTAAAGAGCATAAACTCCGCAACCGGCGATTGTGGTCAATGACAAACAGATCTTTGTCCTGTTCGTCGTCATAGGCAATCGATTGTCCACAGTTCAGCAGATTGATATCCGATACAGGGAGGACAAGCATTTTCCTATCCGCAAAGATTATCCTGGGATCGGTAAGTTTCTGTCGCCAGTTGTTCTCATCGATCTGATCGATCGGGGTCGCTGCCCCCAGATCTATCCTCCCGACAGCGGTTCGCTGCAGTTTACAGGTGTGTCCCAGGGTTCCGAGTTGTTCTGCCATCCATTCCGATATGCTTCTGATATAAGTCCCTTTAGATACGCGGCAGGAGTATTCAATATGAGGATAATGATATGAAAGCAACTGGAAATCATAGACCCGCACAGGCCGATGTGGTAAATCAACAGTGATATTCTGTCTGGCGTATTTGTAAGCCCTTTTGCCCTTGATCCAAACCGCAGAATAACTGGGTATGGGCAGTTCCTTGATGCTTAAAACCTTGTCCCTTAGTTGGTCAACGCTCTCTGGGGCAGGGATAACATCATTGGTGGTAATTGTCTTTCCTGTTGGGTCGCCGGTATCGGTGGATTCACCGAGTTTGATCACTGCTTGGTATGATTTATCATAACTTTCGATCAACCCGGCTAAACGTGTGTATGAACCCAGACAGGTAATCAGAACGCCTGAGGCAAAAGGATCCAGAGTGCCGGTGTGTCCGATACGTTTGATTTTGGTGATGCGACGCAAAACCCCGATCATATCGAAAGAAGTGAATCCCGATGGCTTATTAATTACCAAGAAACCTGCATTGATCTCATTTGTGATAGTCATCTACAGCAACGATCCAGTGCATCAGCCATCTCTTTGACCATTAACTCCATAACATAGGACTGGTCGCCTCTTATTGTCAGTCCCGAGGCAGATTTATGGCCTCCGCCCCCATAGGCGACAGCGATACGATTGACATCTGCCAGGGGTGAACGCAAACTCACTTTGAATACTTTGGGCTCCATTTCCTTCAGATAGATGATGGCATCCACTCCTTTCAGTCCTTGCACCCATTTTGTCATATCATCCAGTGCTTCAATGGGCTGAGCATAGCGATTGAGCATCTGCAGAGTGGAATAAATGGTCACTATGCGGTTTTGGTGGTGTTGATCCAATGTGGATAGGACTTCGGTGATCAACTTCAATTTCTGCGGTTCATAATCACTAAAGTACGAATTGTGGATCCAGACGGGATCCAGCCCAAGATGGCACAGTTCGGAGGCGATTCTCAGAACTTCCCGGTTTGTATTGATATTGGTGAAGTTATTGGTATCATTGATAATGCTTGTGTACAGGCATTCGGCTATGTATTTGCGGGATTTCTCATTTAAGTTTTTAAAATCGCGTTGAAAAGCTTTATAGAGAATCGTGCCAACACATACTTCCGCGGTGGAGATATGCTGATACACATTGGGAATGATCCCATTCTCATGCTCATGATGATCGATGACCAGAACATGTTGAGCCCGATGAATCAATTCCCGGCGTTCACCCAATCTGGAAGCGCTGTTGCAGTCCAGAATGATGAGGGTCCGGTAACCCATCTGGGGATCATAGAAAATCGAGCGTTGAGATCCTTCCAAGTAATCATAACGGCTGAAATCTCCCGCATCGACTATGATCTCGGCATTTATACCCTTCGCTCTTAGGATCTCTTGTAATGCAAGAGAACTGGCAAATCCATCGCCATCCGGACTAACGTGGGACACGATGCCCACACTATCAACCCCGGCGGTGTATTTATCAACCGCTTGTCTTATACTAATCAATTTTGTCTTGCTCCGAGACCGCCTGCTATGGGGTCCTTATTCGATCCAGAGTCGATCGGGTCGGGCTGTGACTACAACTGTTCTTCCTCATCCTCATATGAATCATAGTCGTCGATCTCGTCATCCTCATCAATATCATAATAATCTTCATCCAGATGTTCATCGATATCGATGTCAGGGTCATAAGCATCATCGTCATAATCTTCTTTGAGGCAAGAGAGTAAAACGTCTATTCTCTCGGCTCTGTCTTCAGTTTCATCATAATGAAAGGTGAGTTCGGGTATTGTTCTCATCAATTGTGCTCCTGCGATCAATTTTTTAAAAAAACCTGAGGTCTTGATCAGACAATCTTTTACTTCTTTGTGAGATGAGGGGTTATTGTAGTGTGAAAAGAACACCTTGGCATACCTGAGATCTTTGGATATCTTGACATCGGTGACCGTAACCCATTGCAATTTGGGGTCAGCAATGGTATGAGTGAGGGCTGTACTCATCAATTTCTTTAGTTCGCTTTGCAATCTGGGGATACGAAAACTCTTCATGTAAACTTCTTTACGGTCTGCTTGATCACGTAACACTCGAGGAGATCATCTTCTTTGATGTCCTGCCAGCGATCCAATGCCATGCCGCATTCATTTCCGGCCTTGATCTCGCTTACCTCGTTTTGAAAGTGCTTTAGCGAGGCAAGATTGCCTTCGTGGAGGAGGACATCATTGCGAAATAGGCGGACTTTGCATTGTCTCTGGATTGAGCCCCGTTCGATATAGCATCCGGCAATTATTCCTACTTTTTTGATCTTAAAGACCTGCCTGACAACGGCGGAACCGATAACGATTTCCTCAAATTCAGGTTTGAGCATTCCTTCTAATGCTTTGCGTACATCGTCGATGGCAGCATAAATGACCTGGTAAAGCCTGATATCCACGTTTTGATCTTCCGCCAGTTTTCTCGCCTGGTGGCTGGCGCGGACGTGGAAACCGATGATTATGGCATCGGATGCGGTGGCGAGGTTGACGTCATCTTCATTGATGCCTCCGACGTTTTTGTGGATGATATTGACGATCACCTCATTGTTTGACAGTTTGAAGAATGAATCGGCAATGGCTTCCACCGAACCATCTGTATCGGCTTTGACGATGATGCGCACTTCGCTGATCTTTTCTTCCTTTATTCTGGCAAATAGGTTTTGTAAAGAGGTCTTGCTTTGATATTTTTCACGTTCCATGCGGATCTGATGCCGTTCAGTGCTGATCGATCGGGCGGTTTTTTCAGTTTCGACCTGATTGAGTATATCACCTGCCTTTGGAACGGTGGACAGGCCATAGATCCTAGCTACGTCCGAAGGGTACAAGACCTTGATCTCTCCGCCCCGTTCGTTTTCCATTTTACGGATCCGGCCATACGTGGCTCCGCACACCACGATATCGCCTTTTTTCAGTGATCCTTCCTGCATCAGGATGGTGACCACCGCACCGGTCTTACTATCTATTTTGGCTTCAATCACCACTGCCGTCGCGGGAACGTCCACTTTTGACTTGAGTTCCCGAATTTCAGCGGTCAACAGTATCAATTCGATCAAGTTCAAAATTCCTTCACCTGTTACTACGGATGTTCTGCACCAAGGAACCTCTCCCCCATATTGCTCCAAATATACTCCATTGTCGAGTAATTGAGCGATCACTTTATCCGTGTTGGTCTCGGGGAGATCAACTTTGTTGATGGCAACGATGATTGGAACATTCGCTGCTTTGGCATGGTCTATCGCTTCCAAGGTCTGCGGTTTTACTCCTTCGGTCGCTGATACCACGATCACGGCAATGTCCGTGGCGTTCGCACCCCGAGCCCGCATGGCAGTAAACGCTTCGTGGCCGGGAGTATCGATAAAGGTGATCTTATGTTTATTGATCTCGATCTGGTAAGCGCCGATATGCTGGGTAATGCTACCCGATTCTCCGGCTACGATGTTTGTATTTCGGATATAATCCAATATCGAGGTCTTGCCATGATCGACATGACCCATTATTGTAACGATCGGAGGCCTCGTAATGGCATCCACATCGTCATATGTAGTGGTTTTCTGGTTAATTATGTCAGCGCCGAATTCGTCTTCAAACTTAAAATTGAGTTTGTACTCGTCACAGATCATCTCTAGCGAGTCCCTGTCCAGGCGCTGGTTTATCGTGACCAATTGACCCATCATAAAGAATTTGGATATGATCTCGGATGGGGGAACGTTGATGATTTTTGCCAATTCATTCACGGAGGTGTATTCGGAGATTACCACTTCGTTAACACCACGATCAGAGACCACTTGTGCGTCCCGGTGATATTTTTTACGTTTGGACGATTTAAGCAATGTTTTTTTTATGTTTCTGGAGATCTCGGCTTCGTCGATCTCAGTAACTTCAGCCACCAGATTTTTACCTTTTTTGGCAGTCTTGAGCAGCGCTTTGCGGTGTTTGCTCTTCTCGCCCAATTCTTCGTGACTGATCTTAACCTTGCCAAACTTTTTTATGTCCGCTTCCTTTACACCTGCTTCAGCCGCTGGAATTGCCGCTTTATGACCGAGAGTGGAGATCGGTATTGTAGCATCGTCAGGTTTTTTGCCATCCGGTCTTTTGGGTGCTATCGGTCTTGGTGTACGTTCATACAGTTTTTTGGGCTGGCGATCGGTGGATCTTTGAGTTTCGAGATATGATTTGGGTCTGCGATGCTCTCCTCTTGGTGGTTGCGGTTTTATTTCAATGATGCGCATTCCTTCAATAAGTGATTTGGTTGGT
Source organism: Candidatus Cloacimonadota bacterium (assembly GCA_037441405.1). Lineage (GTDB taxonomy): Bacteria > Cloacimonadota > Cloacimonadia > Cloacimonadales > Cloacimonadaceae > VGPI01. The sequence continues at coordinate 17,371 of JBBISI010000005.1, read as the reverse complement.
TCGGTTTTTTGGGAAGAATCTATGTCAGCAGTGGATTCGGGTGATACAGGTGATTCCTGGGGTTCCGGTGTCGGTGCGGGAATGGGATCAGGTTTGGGCATAGGTTTTTCTTTGGTAGAAACTGGTCTGGGAAGTTTCTCCATACTGACTTCCGGTAATGGTTCTACGGGTAGTTCGGTCTTGTGTTTAGCGGCATGCTTGAGGTCAATCAAACGCTTTCGATCGCGTTCAGCACGCTTTTCGGCGTCTATCTGCTCATTATATTTCAACCTGATCCGCTCTGCGACATCTTCGTCCACCAAACTCATGTGATTCTTTGTCGTTACCCCGAGATCGGACAAGTGCTTTCTGAGGGCAAGGGCACTGATCTTCAGCTCCTTGGCTAATTCGTGAACTCTTACTGGCAATTTTCCTCCACTTGTTTGCTTGCTTGATCGTATTCAAAAATCCGATCTGAAAACCCTTTTTCGACTATCCCATACACACCCGACACCGGAAAACCAAGCGCGTTGCTAAGTTCTTTCATCTTATACCGTTTGATCACATGTACCGGCAAGTTGTGAGAATGGATCGAACCAATGACCTGTTTGGCTCTCTTCTCTGAGTAGTCCGTGGCCAACATTACGAGATACACCTTTCTGCGTTTGATCGCCCGGATGCAGGCATCCCTACCATTGACCATTTTACCTGCCTTTCGGGCAAATTGCATTAAGGTCATGATTTTGGCATCTATCACCGCTTCATATGTTTTCATCTCTTTGTCTTTCTCTCTTTGAGCCACTTTATGAGTCCATCCAAACACGGCTGTTCGTGGCACACATGGCGTTTGGAACGACTCACTCCGGCTTTGATGTCATAGACGATCTTGTTTTTCACGGTAAAAAATTGTAACAACAGATTGCGGTCAATCTTTTTCTTGCAGACCACGCAACTGCGCTCTGCGATATGACCGGAATGGCTGTTCCGATTGGGCATCAGAATAACTCCGCTGCTTCCTTGAGGCGTTCGGCGATCTTTCTGCCCACTCCTTCCAAGTTACACAATTCGTCCACGCTGGCTATAAACACGTCCTGCACCGAAGTATAACCTGATTTTTTTAGGATCTCTGCAATTTTACGAGTAACCCCATCCAGTTCCGTTACATGGCTGATCGTCCGTCGTTCCTTGGATTTCTTTTCGTCAAATTCATCTTGGGTATAGATGTCCATTTTCAAGCCGGTCAGTTTGGCTGCCAATTTGACATTTTTGCCCAATTTACCAATTGCCAGCACTTTATCGGCGTCGCTGACGATCACGGTAGCGGATTTACCGCGTTCGATGATCACGTTACGGACATTTTCCACCCCGAGGGCATTGATCACCATTTTCTCCGGATCATCACTATGGACTACGATATCTATCTGTTCATCGTGCAGTTCCTTACGAATGGCATCCAGGCGTGTGCCTTTGACGCTGAGGCACGCCCTAAGTGGATCGATCTTGGGATCGGTGGATTCCAGTTCCACTTTTACGCGAACGCCTGGTTCCCTGACGATCTTTCTTACTTTGACCGTTCCATCATAGATCTCCGGAATCTCGGATTCGAAGATCTTTTTGACAAACTCCGGATGGATGCGTGAGAGGATGAAAACTGATTTGCTCTTATCATAGGATTTTGTTTTATCAGGGATACGGATATTGACGACGTATGCTTTGATATGGTCTCCGACCTTGTAAAACTCGTTTTCGATCTGTTGATCGACCGGTAAAAGGGCCTCCATTTTACCAATATCGATCCGATAGCCGAAAGTATCATCAATGGATTTGATCCGTCCGGTGACAATGGTATTTTTTTGCTGGTCAAAGTCGCTACTGATCCTTTTCTCATCCAGTTCATGCAGGCGCTCGGAGATCGTTCTCTGAACCGTCTTGACAAGTTTGGGTTCCAGTTCGCTCAAGAATTTTTTGATATGTATATAATCGCCCAATCGGGCACGGGGATTATATACTTTCTGGGCATCCAATATGGAGATCTGGCCAAGCCGGATCTCGTGCTCCACCACCAAACTGTCATACTCTATCTCGATACCCCCGGTCTTCTCATGGAAAGAAACCGTCAGATTATTTTCCTCATCGAGTTTCTTACTCAAGGTAGAGGTGATCGACTCCAGAATTATACTCTGCAATTGATCCTTGTCAAGTTGTTTGGTAGCAGCAACTTTGCTGATTGCTTCCAATATACTGGCGCTCATTTATGGCTCCCTTTTTGGGTCTCGGTAAAAATTGTTCGGGCTTTATTGACTGCATTATATGGTATTTCGATCCGTTCTCCATTTTTTCCTTCGACGACCATAGATCCGGGATTCACTTCTAATAGTTTACCCGCTGTATGGATCTTTTGATCCGCCTGAACCCATTGAATGGCGATCATTTCATTGATCGCACTCAAATAGTGTATCTTCAGCTTCAATGGACGTTCCAGCCCTGGCGATGACACTTCCAAAAAATAGCGCTCTGCGATCATATCCAAAGCATCCAGTTCCGCACTCAAGGCGTAGCTGAATTGGGCGCATTCATCAAGCGTCACTCCACCGGTCCGGGTCACAAAAACGGTAATGATCCGACCCTTTTGCGTCATCTTTTCTTCGATGTCATAGATCGAAACATGCATATCGGCGCATATCCGCCGAGCGATATCCTCGATAGCTGTGCGATAATGTATCATCTCCTTCACCTTCCTCTAACCAACAATAAACGGTTCGCTTTGAACCGTTCAAAATGTCTGACTAAACACAGCATTTCGGTAACAAATCAGGTATCTCAGACCCGATCTATCCGACCGGTGCAGCATATCAAGAATAACCTTTGTGTCAAGAAAAATCTCAGTTGCTCTCAAACTCGCATGCTTATTGTCGTTATAAAGTTGCAACATGACAACGAAAATTGCAAATTGTGCAGCGAAATCTGCAAACTGTCGCATCGTAGGACATCCTTACTCATCCTTTCCATGACCTGTTTAAGTAGTTTGTGACATGAATTCTGCAAATAAGATCACTGAAAATTGCAAATTATGACAGGATATCTGCATACGTCTCATAAATGGAATCTGAAATATTCTTTAATAGTACGTTCCTATTCAAATACAATTCTTCTATCCAAATAACCCCTGCTTGCGAACATGTACAGAAAGCGAAGGAAGGATTATGAGGGTATGGGTTATTCTATCAGTGGTAAGTAAATGTGATTGTTTTCATGGCAGGAAGCGAATAACTAATCTGCCATCCAGCCATCTGGCAGGAAAAGAGGCCTATAAAGCCACTGATTATCTTGCCTAATCATGCCGATAGCTCCGGAAGTATCTGTGATAATATTTGGGAATGCACTTATCCCAAGTATATCCGGATTGCTTTCTACCGTGCTCTTTAGAAACTCGAACCTCTTAGTTATTGCTTTCTTATATGAATAAGGCAGGGATCTGTCCTCTATCAGCAACAAATCAACACTATCTGAATAGACTTTACTTCGCTTTGATTCTATGGCAGACAAAATTATAGATACCCATTGTTTTTCTGCATACCACCCATACATCCCTGTACCTTGCAAAGAAGCTCCTTGCTTTACGAGGTTTTTCCGCATTTCCCCTTTTGTGGGCTTTTCGGGAGTAAACATATCATTGGATACTTCCGCCATTTCAACATCATCTTCAGCCTTAGATAGCTGATGCCTGAGAGCTTCATTCTTCATTGTGGTAGCACGGGTGACCTCGACCAGCATTACCGCCCCACTGCTTAATACTATCTCAAAATCTGGCTCTTCGCGTTTCACCAAGGTATATGGATAGCTTGAGAATTCTGGTATGCTATTTCCTAATCAGTAACTCAGTCTCAGTTGACCGTACCCCCGAAAATTACACCAGTATCAAATGGGTATTTATTGACGCCAGCGGTACCTCAGGACAAGTTAACGTTTCGCTAGCTCTAAAGGATTGACTTGTTCCTGAGGCAAGAAGAAAAGAAGTGGGAGCAATGAAAGGAAAACGATTCGCCCCAACACAGGTCATCAGGATACTGAAAGAACCCGAAGCCGGCACGGAAGTGACGGAACTCATCCGTAAGTATGGCAGCGCTATAAACACATTCTACATCTGGAAGGGCAAGTACGGTGGCACGGAGAACAATCAGATCCAGGAGCTCAAAGACTTGGAATCTGATAATTCTAAGCTTAAGAAGCTTTTAGCTGAAAGAAACTTGGAGATAGAAGCTCTCAAGGACGTCTATCTAAAAAAGGTAGAGCTCCGGCAGAAACGTGAAGCTGTCGGGGTGCTAATGGCTCACGGACCTAATCGACACCTTCAGCATATAAAGTGTCCTCCAGATCATTGACAGCTCACTACAGGGAAGCAGGCTTGTCCGGGAGCTTGGGCAACTTGCTGAACAACACGGACTTCCCAAAGCGATCAAATGCGATAACGGTTTAGAGTTTACAGTAAAGTTATGCTCAAATGGGCAGACGAGACTGGTGTTCAGTAAGGTTTCATAGCTAAAGGAAAGCCAACGCAAAACGACTTTGTCGAGAGTTTCAATTGTAAGATGCTGGGGATGCGGAACTGGCTGCTGAATTAAGAAATTATGTAAATACACTGTTGAAAGAAACACCCTTCTTTTTGTCGCAAATGGCTCAAAATGCTCTTCTCTTCAAGACCCCGATGCGGGTTTTAGGCAGTATAGTAACATCAAGCAGCAAGAAGCATTCCGGCAGAATTGACATAAAATCACCGGCAATGGCAATTGTCAGTTTCGCACGCTTGTATGCCCTAAAAAACAACATCCCCGAGACCAATACCATACCCCGTCTTGATGACATTAAGAATCTCGGAACAATTCTTGATTCAAGACAACGAGATCTGGTAATCGCTTACGAAACGCTGGTGAAAATGAGATTATGGAACCAGGCACAGGCGATCGAGAACAATCTCGATACAGATAACTGGATTGATCCTGGACAACTCGGGCATCTCGAGGAAGTGATTTTAAGAGAATGCTTCAAAGAGATTGATGACCTGCATTCATTGATCCAGAAGGACTTTCTTGTCTAATCGACGAGGAGATGCGCTATGGCTTTTTCCATGGGAAATGAGCATAGCGGCTGATGGCAAAATCTGCCAGCAGTTTCATCCATAACGTGACACCGACAATTGCTGACCATGTTTCATACGTTAATCCTATCAAGATGATCAACAAGATCACTTTGGCAAAAATGATCCCCCCCGTCAGGTTTACCAATCCGGTGATGATTGCATATTTGTGAGGTTTATCAGGAGGTTTACCTGCTTTCAGACCAACGCGTGAATAATCTCTCAGGACGAAGATCTTCCAAGCATTTCTAAGCCAGAAGTAGGAAAAAGGGAACAAGCCGACGAACATCACCCAAGTGAAAAATATGTGAATGCCCACTACTGTCGTCTCTGTTCTTTCCTAAAAAGAGATACGGAGACAGTCCACCCATCTCCGTATCCTTTGGTGCAAAGATTAATGTGCGCCTTCCACTTTGGAAGCGCCACGGGGTAAACGAACTCCCTCAACCAAAGCCTGAATGTAATCCGGAGGTTCCGTGGTAAATTTATCGACAATGAATGCAACTAAGAAATTGACTCCAGCACCGACCGCACCGATTGCTTCGGGTGTAAGATCGAAGAAGAAGTTTTCTCTACCGAACCAATGGAAATACTCCGTTCCCTGGACGAAGAAAATACCTTTATGGGCAAACACATAGAACAGCGTAACGCCAAGCCCACTCAACATACCGGCAGTGGCTCCGCTTCTATTCATCTTTTTGCTAAAAATCCCCATCATCAGAGCAGGGAACAGAGAGCTGGCAGCTATACCGAAAGCTAATGCCACTGTTCCCGCGGCAAAACCCGGCGGATTGAGGCCAAGCCAACCGGCAATGATGATAGAAACGGTCATCGCGATTCTTCCTACTAGGAGCTCTTCCTTATCCTTCAGTTTTGGGATAAAGATTCCCTTGACCAGATCGTGAGAGATTGATGAGGAGATGGCGATCAGAAGTCCGGCGGCGGTCGACAGAGCAGCAGCTAAACCACCTGCGGCAACCAATGCGATGATCCAATTGGGCAGCATGGCAATTTCCGGATTTGCCATCACGATAATATCATTGTTTACAGAAAGCTCATTACCCTTCCATCCGGCTATCTCAGCTTTATCCAAAAACTGTTTATCGGTTGAAGTGTCGTTGTAGTATTGAATTCTTTCATCCTGATTCTTATCCTCCCATTTCAAGAGGCCGGTTTTTTCCCAGCGTTTCATCCAGTCTGGTCTCTCCGCCCCTACCAAATGCGATTCGGGTTCAAATACACTGACGTTTCTCTTTATACCCGGAGTAACCGTTCCGTGTATGTTATATTTTGCCATGGCTCCAACTGCCGGGGCTGTCGTGTAAAGCATTGCGATAAAGACGAGAGTCCATCCGGCTGATATACGGGCAGCTTTCACCGAGGGAACCGTAAAGAACCTCATAATCACATGTGGAAGACCTGCTGTTCCGATCATCAAAGACAAAGTAAACAACACCATATTCATGGTGCTTCCGGCAGTAGCAGTCGTGTACTCTCTGAATCCAAGATCGGTCACCACCTGATTAAGACGATCCAACAGGGTAACATCAGTGCCTGTCAGAAGAGAACCTAAACCCAATTGTGGTATGGGATTGGCGGTAAGCTGGAACGAGATCAAGATTGCTGGGATAATGAAAGCAGTTATCAGTACGCAACCTTGTGCGACCTGTGTGTAAGTGATTCCTTTCATCCCGCCGAGCACAGCATAAGTAAACACTATCACCATCCCGATGTAGATACCGACATCACTTGACACTCCCAAAAATCTGGAAAAGGCAACGCCAACGCCGGTCATCTGTCCGATTATGTAAGTGATTGAGGCGACCAGCAGGCACAGTACGGCGACAGCAGCAGTGGTCCTGGAATAATATCTTTCCCGGATGAACTGAGGGACTGTAAACTTTCCGAACTTTCTGAGGTAGGGAGCCAGCAACATTGCCAATAAAACATACCCCCCTGTCCATCCCATCAAAAAGACAGAACCACCAAATCCCATGTTGGCAATCATACCTGCCATCGATATGAATGATGCGGCAGACATCCAATCTGCTGCGGTTGCCATACCATTGGTTATTGGTCCAACACTGCCACCAGCAATATAATAATCTTTGGTGGATTTTGCCCGTGACCAGAGGGCTAAACCAATGTACAAAAGAAACGTTAATCCAACTACGACGATTGTAGTTAACTGAAGACTCACTGTTTTCTCCTATCCGTTATTCTTCGTGGACATCAAATTTGCGGTCAATTCTACCCATCAGGTAGGCATAGATAAATATCAATGCGATGAAAATGAAAATTGACCCCTGCTGTGCAAACCAAAAGCCCAGGGGATAACCTCCCATCTTGATAACATTGAGTGAGGGTGCAAACACTATACTCAGACCAACCGAGACAAACAGCCATACGGCCAGGACAACTCTCAGCAATCTTAGTGTTGCTCTCCAGTATGCGTGATCGTTTTTTTTCATGATATTACCTCGTTTCAGAGTTGTATGTCGAGAAGCAAGGGCTGGAACATCGTCCAACTCCTGATCCCCTGTTTATGTAGGACATTTGTTAGTCCTCGTCTCATCCATTTTATGACAGGTCATATACGAGCGGGTGCAATGTTTCTGTCTCATCGTAACAGTCAAGTTATTTTTTATATTGCTGGCAGATTTTTAGATCAATCAATTACTGCTGCAGTTTAATCTTGCAGAATAAGGTGATCAAAGCACATATTGGGATTACCTGATGGGGAGTTCGTGAGAAGAAATTTCCAGCGCAGGCCGCAGCGTCACCGGTTTTTACTTGCCAGATAGTTTGGATATAGCCGTAGAGTCCCCCACTCTGAATTATGCAAATGTCTTTGAACATGGTTAGTGAATAATGATCGTCAAAATCCAGCGCTGAACAGCGAGATAAGGATGACCGTGACCGGCACTCCGATCAAGGTTGACCATGTAACGGCATGAGCGGTAGCGCGTTTGTCAATGCCGTATGGCACAAGGAACATATTAGTTCCGGTAATGGGCAAGGCAGCATTGATCACCGCGACGGCCATCCAGGCGCCCGGGATGATCTTCAGGACATACAGCAATCCCAGGCAGGCAAAGATGATGCCTGGCGTGATCAGGGCGGTGAGATAGAAGATCTGCCTAACCCATTGCCAGTGTTCTGCCCGGTCATCCTGGGTCAAACCGGTGAGTTTTTTCAGTTCGCTAAGTTTCAAGTCCCGTGGATGCATGCCCGATCCGACATAATATAGGGAGATGGGGATGGTCAAAGCGGTGTAAAAACGCAGTGCGATACCCCAATTGCCAAAGTCGTCAGTCATCAGTCCGGTCGTTCTTTGCAGCACAACCGACGCGGCAACGAAACTGGTGAAATAACAGGGATACAAACGCAAAAACCAGGGAAGTTTGATTGGGTTGATCTTGTTCTTTTGCTCTCTCATGTTCATATGATAGAGGATGTAGGGGATAACGGCAAATAGGGCGACGCCCATCAGAGCCATAAAGATGGCGGCAGGCACGCCCCATCCGGGTATGGCGAGCAGGGCACCGCCCACAAAGGCGGAACTTCTTCCCTGATTGGTAAGCAGGGTCTTCAGATATAGTTTGCCCGTTTCCGGTTCGATCTTCTGACGCCGGATATGCAGGCGGGCATAAAAATATGCCAGGATATACATGAAGATGATGACGAGACAGGTCAGCCCGAAAAAGATGGCGATGCTCATGGTGAGACGGGTGTCCAGAAAGATGCGGAAGACCAGTGGCGGCACAAAGCCATAAAGAATGATCAGACCGATCTTTTTCATCACAAAGTCGATGCGTTCCTGAGCAAAAAACCACTGTAAAGCCCACGAAACCAAAAAACCGACTAAGATCCAGGGCATCGTCCATAAACCCGAAATGTAGGGTATTATTGTCTTCATCATCTCGATCATATTCGTTGTCCTTTTGGGTGTTTTGTGCCTGATACTCCCGGACTTTGGTGCTTTTGGACAGCATCTGCCGATCTTCGCCAAGTCGGATCATTGTATTATCTTAACGAATGTTATCACGGTTCGGAGCATCACGGTAACAAGGATATCAACCCTCGGTCCATACTAATCCACCCGCAGTGAATCAGTCAAGGACAATCTGTACGGACGAGCACCGGAACGGATCGACCCCATTAAGCATCAACAGGCAGGATGACCGGTCGATCCAATGGGGAGCATGTTTGAATTGAACCTATCGGGCGATCGCTACCGCTGCCAGGAAAAGCGTAACATATGCGATCATCAGCATGATAGCGGTATTCAAATCAGCACCCGGTAAAGCAGTGGCGTCATCGGATACCGGCGGATCAGGACCATCGGGCAGCGATGTCTTACGGAGCAGGATAAATTGGACCAGCGACGTCAGCAGGACGAAGATTCCGATCCAGCCAAAGACCTGATGGCGGGTAAGGATCAATGCACCCATCACATATAATGATGCGAGACAAAAGCAGAGCCAGATAAATGCTTGCCGGCCGTCCTGGCAGCGTATCATTCTCAGGGCAGAATAGATGATGTTGATTAGTGCTGTGATCAAAATAAAGACCATGACGGTACCATGAATCAACGCGGAAAGTTTGATCAATTCGTAGGTAAACACCAGGGGAACGATCACTCCAATGTATGTCCTTGCCGGATAAGAACCCGTTTTGAGGATGGGTTTTGCCCAGAAATTGAGAGGGAATTGCATCATCTTTACCAGAACGGCGCTTAGGATCAGCACGGAGGCATAGGCGGTATCACGATGGTTAAGGATACTGGGATCGCTGAGGATCACATCGAAATTCAATACCCCGAAATTACGGTAGATCAATACTGTTCCCAAGAGGAATATTGCTGATGCCAATCCATTGACAAAGAGAAAGATAAGCGTCTGAACAGTGCTGCGGTGAGAGTCCTCTGCTTTGATCATGCCGATTAGGGTGAGCGTAAAGATCTCGATAAAGATATACAGATTGAAGATATCCCGGGTGAGGATGATACCCAGGATCCCCACCAGATTGAAATGCAGCATCAAAAGCGAGATGTGGGAGACGCTGCGCAAATGCCGGTAGGCAGAAAGGATGAACAAGATGATCATGCTTATGACCGCCAGTATCGCCCAAAACTCCGTCGTGCCCAACATCAGTGATATCGAGACACCCGAACCCAATGACGCTGTATTCTCATACCAGGGTGGACGCCATGTCCCAATCCATCCGCTGCCGATGAGGATCAGCAGCAAACCAAGCAGAAAATGCATCGCCATTGTCAGATTAAGCATCATTGCGGGGCGCTGTTTGATCAAAGGCATGATCAGCCCGGCGATTGTTAAGGTTACAAAAACCACGGAAAGTGGCATTATCTTTCCTCTCCCAGGATGAGCGATCCGGTTCTGCGGTAATATTTAACGGTGAAAACCAGCATCAATGCCGTAATTGCCACCCCGATGACGATCGAGGTCAAGACCATCGCTGATGGAACAGGATCCACGATCAATTCTTCCGCTTGCCTGCGCAAATCCTTGGAATCCAATACAGGTGCCATCCGGTCTTTGATGTAACCTACTGAAACGATGAGCAGATTGACACCGGTATCGAATATATTGAAGGCAATGACGAGTTTGATCAGATTTTTCTGTGTCATCATTCCCCACAATCCGATGATCATTAGTGCGATGGCGACAAGGTCGATTGTGATCACTGCGCTTTAGTCCCGGAAGTTTTCCACGATCTGAAGCAATTGAATGCCGACCTTGATCCCCACGGCAGTATAGATCAGGGGGATCGCACCACTACTGAATAGTTCGCCCATTCTTCCGGCAGGCAGATAAGTGAGGTTCATAAAACTGCCCGCCAGGATTAATCCCAGCAGACATAACACCATATAGACCGTCCCAAAGACCGACTCCAACAGGTGTAAGAGGTCACGGCGAAGACGGTTTTGCGGATCAGTGATGATCCAGAGAATGAATCCGCTGGATAGGACTATGCCACCGGGAAAGCCGCCACCCGGACTCAGATGGCCATGAGTAAAAATATACGCCCCAAAGATTAAGATCAAAGGTTGCAAGATCGAAATCCCCGCTTTGGCGATACGGGTGGCTTCCAGTCCCCGCCGTTGAGAACGGCTTTCCTCCCGCTTCGTTCTGATCCCGTATGCCACTCCGGCAGTAGCCAGAAGCAGGATAAGGATCTCGCCGTAAGTATCAAAACCACGCCAACTGAGGACAATCGGCGTGATCACGTTTTGTGACTGTAGTGTATTAATCGCCTCTCGGGTATAGAGACGAGATATCTCCGGCAACCCTTCAAAGCCGCGCCGATCAAAAACCCACATCCAGAGCAAGAGACCGGTCAGGATCAGACACAACAGAGCCGGCAGGACGACTCTATGCTTCATTTTACCGAACACCTTGGTCAATCTCATTGTCGATCCTTTTTCAACTGCCGGAAGGCAAAGAGAAAGATGATCACCGTGAGTCCGCATCCGATGGCGGCTTCCGTCATGGCTACATCGACAGCGGCAAGCAACAGGTAAAGGATGCTTGTACTCAAGCCCATGCTCCCCAAAAAGAGGATGGAGGTGAGCATATTGGGATTGCGCAACGCATGGATGGCTGAAATTATCGTTATCAATCCGACGATCAAGGCGATAAAGGTTATCATTCTTTGGATTGCAGGTCGTTCTTTACCGTTTGATGCGACAGCGGAATGCCCAGGTAGTATGCGGTGCGGGCAATGATGTGAGCCGAGAGAGGATTGGTAACGATAACGGCAAAGACAAGCAGGATCAGTCGGATGATCCACTCCGGCATGGCAATGCCGATCCCGATCAAAAACATTGCCGTTCCCAGCGTCGATGCCTTGGTGGCACTCAGCATCCGCGTGTATGTATCCGGCATCCTCAGGATTCCGACGCTGGTAAGCAAGAGAAACAAGGAGCCGATCAAACTGAGCACCGCACCAAGATATGCCAGGATCATTTCAGACCTCCTTCCAGATAACGGGCAATGGCGATCACGCCCAGGAAACTGATCAGAGCATATACCAAAGCAATATCTAAATAAATAAACCGTCCCATCAACCAAGCTATACCCACAATAAGCGAGATCGTGTTGATGGTGAGAATATCCAGAGCGACAACCCGGTCGATCGGATAAGGTCCCAGGATCAGTCTCAGCAAGGCAAGCAGCATGCTTGCCAGCACGATGATCAATGAAACATGGTAGATGATGCCCACAGCGCTCATTCAAACATCCTATGCAGCCATTTCTCATAGGTGCGGATGGTCCGTTCCGCTCCGCCATTTTGCGTCTGGGCAAGGACGTCGATGCAGTGGATAAAAATACTGTCGTCTATGCTCTCGATCACCAGCGTGCCGGGGGTCAAAGTGATGGCATAGGACAGCATCATTTTGCCCAGATCGCTTCTGAGAGAGGTCTTTACTTCAATGATGCCGGGATTGATCGGCAACACGGGTTTGATCACCCTTGACGCCACATCGAAATTGGATATCAGAAGATTGTATAAAAACGCCGACATGAACCCCGCCAGACCCACCAGGGAGCCCAGAGAATACTTAACCGGATCAGTAACCTTCAGCCGGGAATGAAACAGCAGATACGTAGCCAAACATACGACCATCCCGAGTGCGACATTTTGCCAACGGTATCCACTCAATAGCATCCAGAACAGGAGTAACAGACCATAATTGGTCAGGCGCCGTATCATCAATTTTATCAAATTATTACCTCATGGTGCTTATTCCTGCAGAGGTCCTTCTGGTGTAAAGAAATTTTTTCCTCTCACCGAAGCGTCAGCGTTGCCAAGGGCATATTATTACCATATACTCGACAAGCAGTTTCTCCCCGCCAAATGAACGCCATAACCAAGTACTGTGTGTAGATAAACATATAAGACCGTTGAATAATTCAGAGAGTTGACTTAAAACTATCTCCTTGCTTGATAACCTTAGTATAACCTTAGTATAACCTTACGACCGTAAGGTTATACTAAGGTTATGAAGCAGGGAGAACTAAGGAAAAAGCACTATTCCGCTCGAACCTGAACCTTCTTGAGTCCGTTAGATAACTCAGAGCGGTTGACTCTACGAGTATCCAAACTATCTGACAGGCATAATCATTAATTACTACTAACTGCACTGGAAGGAGAGACGATATTGAAGACCGTTGCACATATGCGTATCACCGGCTTCAGCCGGTCGTTGCACTGACTTCAGTCGGTGAATAGCAAAATCTATATGCTTGTATGACAATTGAATATGACATCTGGGCAAACGTGCTGGGTGCCGGACAAATCCGGTGTTACCGAATATTCAACGGTCTTTATTGTTTATCACGTTCTCGAAATTGATGATTCCAGTATGGGAAACGCTTTTAAGGATCAATTACATATACTGTCTGTCCACCATTATGTGCAACGGTCCGAAATTGTTAACATGCCTCAGCAATTTCCCCATTTGGCCGAAATATTGCAATAGCGATAGGTAAACTATCATTGAGGTACCAGATGAGACGCTTAATAGTCATGGTGATGATCTTGTTGATACTGGGACTGGGCTCATTGATCCAGGCGATCGATGAGGTGACTGATTTCACGATGCCCCGGTCGATCCAGAGTTTTGTGGAGGGATGGAATGCCAAATCATATTGGAAAGCGCAGGATGCTTTGGCCAAAGATTTCAGCATCGACCGCGTCCCCCCCGAATACATCGAGCAGGTCTTGACCCAGATCTTCCGCAATGCTCCGGTCGTCATAAGCAGTTATATCCTGAAGAAGATCACCCCAAATCAAAAGCGGACCGTATATACGGTGAGCATAATAACTCCCAATGGCATCAGGGAGATCGATTTCACACTTAACAAGGAGGACAAGATCGTGAGCACAACCTTATTCCAGGCAGCAAATCCAGGCACCATGTCCAGCGGCAGGAGCAGCATCAAACTATATGCCGAGATCCCTTTCCGCTTGCAGAACAACCTGATTCTCGTGGAAGCGGAAATCAATGGCGATAAGGCACATTTTATCCTGGACAGCGGCGCTCCCATGCTGGTTTTGAATAGTGTTTATGATCCTGATCGACCGGTTCAGATCGTTGGTATGTCCGCCGGCGTGGGTGGTGCGATCGAAGGGGTCGGCATACGCAAACTGGAAAGTTTCCGTTGGGCGGGAGCCACCTACAACGATTTTGACTGCGTGACCATGGATCTATCCCATCTGGAGGGCGAACTGGGCGAGAGTTTTGCCGGTCTGATCAGCAAAGCGGAACTGGAACCATTTGAGACCTATATCGATTACGAGAAAAGCATTATCCGTCTGTATGGATTGAGGAAGGACGGTTCGCTACTGGAAGCGCATCGACCGCCTGAACCATCTCATCAAGTAAAATTCGAACTTTTCGGTCACATCCCGGTGATCAAAACCACTGTCGGTAAAAGAAAACTGAACCTCGGACTGGATACCGGTGCGATGGCTAATCTGATCGATGCTGCTCATTACTCCAAATACAAAAAATTGCTTACCGATGCAACAGCAGATACCTTGACGGGCGCCGACGGAAAGAAGGTGGAAGTCCCCATCGGGTTCATCGAAAGAAATCTGGTGGGCAAGATCCAATTTGACCGCATGCGCTACTGCTTTTCGGACATCTCCCACATCAACAAGGCATATAACATTAAACTTGACGGTTTACTGGGTCACCCATTCCTGTCGCAACGTCCGGTAAGCATAAATTACCGGAAGAAGACCCTGTCGTTCTATTAATTGAGTTGTTCTGGTGGGCGGATAAGTTCCTCACTGGATCAGAGCATTTCGTAGCGCTGCCATATAATAACGGAGGATCGCAATTCTCCGTAACGGATAAGGAGTTAAGATTGAACAGAATTATCGTAAACGAGGTCATTAAGACCTACGGCAAAACCTGCGTCGTGGACAAGGTTTCCTTTGAGGTTCGTTCCGGCGAAATCTTGGGATTTTTGGGTCCAAACGGCGCCGGTAAAACGACGACCATCAGAATGATGATGGGCATCACCGCTCCCGATGAGGGAGAGATCAATTTTGAACGTAATGGATCGGTCGAGATAGGGATACCTCAGTCCGCTATCGGCTACCTGCCCGAGGAGCGAGGTCTTTATAAGGAGGCACGGGTGATGAGGATCTTGCAGTTTCTTGCTGGTTTGAAGGATATCAGCCGACCCGACGCCAAGGAACGCGCCTTGCATTGGCTCACCAAACTCGGACTGAAGGACAATGTCCATTCCAAGGTGGAGGAATTGTCCAAGGGCATGGCACAGAAAGTGCAGTTCATCGGTGCTGTTTTGCACAATCCTGATTTTATTGTGTTGGACGAACCGTTCAGCGGGCTCGACCCGGTGGCGCAAGACACTTTCAAAACAGAATTGCGCGCTCTGGCGGCAAATGGCGCTGCCATTCTGCTCTCCGGTCACCAGATGAATATCCTGGAGGAATTGTGCGACCGCATTTATCTGATCCACCAGGGCAAACACGTCTTGTCCGGTACGCTTGGCGAGGTCAAGGATCGCTTTGGCAATTACCGGATCAGGATCCGAACTGCTGATCCGAAGTCCCTTGCTGCGATCATCTCCATGCCGCAGGTCATTGAATCACAGAAGGACAGCGAGATCCAAGCCCGGCTTACTCTGGCGGAAGACATTGTTCCCTCCGCCTTTTTGAATACAATACCGCCTGACCTGTCCATTCAAGAGTTTTCGCTATCGCGTTCATCTTTGCACGATATATTTGTCAAAGTAGCACTGGGAGGCATCGATGAAATCTGACACCTTAAAGATTGCCCGTTGGGAGGTTCTGCGCAACCTACGTAACAAACAATTCCTGATCGGTCTCCTGCTTGCGCCTTTGATGGTCATCTTATTCATGGGAGTTCCCCGCATCTTGGAGCGATGGGATAAACCTACGCAGACCGATCTATTTGTGATTGATCATATCGGTGTAGCCGATGTAGTGAAACAAGCCCTATCCGAGACCAATATCCGGTTGCGCATACCGGATATGCCGGACAGTGTGGAAGCACTCGTTTATCAGACCAAAGCGGTCGGTTACCTGGTCATTCCCGCTGATTTCTGGGATAAGGGCGTCATCCGGTTCCACTACAACAAACGCAATATCCAGCAGATGAGAATGGTCAAGGCAGTCCTGTCCCAAATGCTCCAGCGTCACCGGATGGAGAAGGTGGGGATCTCCCCCGATCAGATCAATTGGCTGACCGCCAATGCCCAGTTTGAGGAAACAGCTATGGCTCGGGCAATTGCCCCCGGCTATCATTCCATTATCCTGTCCGCCGCCTTTTTGGCATTGATCTATTTCCTGATCTTTTCCACCGGCATGATGCTGATGCAAAGCGCATTGCAGGAACGGCGAGACCGCATGGCGGAGATCGTGCTCTCCTCGATCAGAGCTCCGCAACTGATGCAGGGCAAGATCATCGGACACTTTATATTGGGATTGATCCAACTCCTTTTCTGGATCATCCTGATCCTGCCTGCTGCCGTCCATTTTCTCAATTTCCCTCTGGCAACAGCTATCAACGGCGTCAATCTGCCGTTGATCATCTTTTTTGGCTTAGGCGGATATCTCCTCTTTGGAGCGATTTTCGTCAGCATCGGCGCTACCATGGACGACCTCCAGAACGCTGGAAATACCCAAAGTATGATCATGATCATCCCGATGATCTCCTTCCTCTTCCTTGCCTCTGTCATCAAAAATCCCGAAGGGATCATCGCCAGATTTGCCAGTCACTTTCCCCTGACCAGTCCGGCGATTATGATAATCCGTAATTCCTTCAACCGCGTTCCATGGTGGGAGGTGCTGATCAGTGCCACCCTCCTGATCATTGGCATCGCATTGATCATTCGTCTGGCAGCCAGGATATTCCGCACCGGTATGCTGATGTATGGCAAGACCGCCAACATCGGTGAGATCGTCAAGTGGCTGAGATACAAGGATAGATAGACCACAGATCCCGACAGGAAGCAGCCGGCGGTCCCCAAAGAACGGAAACTGATCGGCTGCTTCAAGGCGGGTGGCAAAGATGAATATTGTGTCGGCGCGGCGATTCCCTGCCGGAGGATGGCGGTTAATTCCTTGTCAGACAATACATTGTATTTCCACCCCCTACTTACTCCCGGTAATCAGGTCTAATCTTTCCTACACCTAAGTGCTTGAATAATGGTGAGTCGATCCACTGGAAAC
>JBBISI010000004.1:0-94017 GCA_037441405.1 Candidatus Cloacimonadota bacterium | reverse complement strand
CAGGCCAGGTCACCTTGCCCTCGCCGTTGTTCACTCCCGTTCCCGGTATCTATCAGACCGCACAAGGCGTCACGATCAATACCGCCACAATTCCTGCGGATGCCGTTGTTCGTTACACGCTTGATGGAACTACTCCCACCGAAAGTTCACCTGCTTACGTTAATCCTATTCAATTACCCTTAAATAGCACAACCACCATTATAGTAAGAGCATTTAAGAACGATTGGATCCCGAGTTCCATAGCAACCGGAATGTATGTCATAACAGGCCAGATTACTATCAATTTACCTGTGTTTTCGCCTACACCCGGCACATATACCAACGCACAAACGATATCAGTGAATTCACCACTTCCGGATGATTCAGTCATTCATTATACAACAGATGGAACCGAACCTGATCAGAGTTCACCAGTGTACACAACGCCATTCGATCTGCCCTTGAATAGTTCTCTGACGCTCAAAGTAAAGGCATACAAAACCGGTTGGATACCCAGCGTGACATATACTGGCATTTATAACTCGACTGGCGTAGTTGTGATTAATACGCCAGTGTTTTCACCTGTCCCCGGATTGTATTACATGCCGCAGCTAATCCATTTCAACCAATCTACCACTCCTTTGGGAGCGACACTTCGCTACACATTGGATGGAAGCGATCCCAATGAGTCATCCGAGATCTATATGGCACCGATCTTGATAAGCACCGGACAACCAGTCACTATCAGGGTTCGTGCCTATTCGCCCAATTGGCTGCCCAGCATGATACACTCTGCCACTTATCAAGTGACCGGGCAGGTTAGTATTAACGCTCCTGTGTTCACGCCCACTGCAGGAACGTATCAGTCATCTCAGTTGGTATCGATCAATCCTATTACTATTCCTGCTGGTGCTACGATCAGATATACGACCGATGGAAGTGAACCTACCGAAACGTCACTTCTTTATTCGACACCGATTTCGCTCGGATTGAATTCCAATACTACTCTCAAAGTAAAAGCATACCGGAATGACTGGCTACCCAGTGTTACTTATGAAGCGACATATCTCATCACTGGTCAGGTGATCATTTCCACACCGGTATTCAGTATTCCTGCTGGCATTTATCAAACAGCACAGACCGTTGGAGTTATTGGCACACCAGTTCCTGTAGATGCTCTTATCCGTTATACGACTGATGGCTCAGATCCCACTTCTGCTTCGCCTATTTATGCATCACCGATCGTAGTCCCGTTGGGGACCACGACCACCATCAAGGTTCGTGCTTTCAAGGCAGGTTGGACAAACAGCCCGGTTTATTCATCAACATATGTTGTCACCGGACAGGTTGTTCTTCCCACTCCGTTGTTCACACCTCCTGCTGGAACATACCAGACAGCACAATCAATAGTCCTCAATACCAATACCATCCCGACAGGTTCAACACTCAGATACACTTTGGATGGAACTACCCCCAATCAGAATTCGCCCGCCTATCAAAATCCAATATTACTGCCACTTAACAGCGCTACCAACATAGCCGTGATCGCATTCAAGGATGACTGGACTCCCAGCAATCCCCAATCCGCCACTTATGTGATCACTGGTCAGGTAGCGTTCAATACGCCGGTGTTTAATCCTCCGGCAGGTATCTACCAGACAACGCAGATGGTAACGGTCAATACTACCATCCCAGCAGGTGCTTTGGTTCGATATACAATTGACGGAACTGACCCAACCACCACTTCGCCGATCTATACCGGACCGATCGAATTCCCGTTCAATACGGCGCGAACACTGAAAGTCAAAGCATTCCTGGCAAATTGGACAACCAGCGCTACTCAAACTGCTGTCTATACGATCACCGGGCAAGTTACTCTGCCGGCAAATCCCTTCACCCACAACCCGGGTCAGATCTATACTGAGCCGATAAATGTGAATGTAACCAACAATACAACGCCAGCGGGAGCGACCATAAGATATACCCTGGATGACACTGATCCGGATGTCAATTCTCCGATCTGGGATCATAGCAATCCTTTGGTCGTCAATCGAGGTGAAACGAAGCGTCTCAATATCAGGGCATACTATCCCGATTGGACTACCAGTATAGTGTATCGCGGAACGTTCATTGTGACCGGAACGGTTGAATGGGTCGGTAATGTATTCACTCCAGCCCCCGGCACCTATCAAACACCGCAATTACTGGTGATAGGTAGGACTGATCCGATGGGCGCAACGATCCGGTACACACTGGATGGTTCCACCCCCGATGAAAATTCTGAGATATACATCCAACCCATCCCATTGAATGCTGATACTGCTTACCATGTGAAGGTAAAGGCATATATTCCATACTGGCTACCCAGCATCTTGGAATCAGGCGATTATTTGATCACCGGGCAGGTTTCGTTTACTGATCCTGCGGTTGTCTCTCCTGCTCCAGGAATATATCAAACTGCTCAGCAGATCGCATTGAACACTCAAACCTATCCTTCCGATGCCGTGATCCGTTATACCACCGATGGAAGTGAACCAAACACTCATTCCCCTGTCTTTAGTGCTCCTGTCGATATTGGACTCAATACTCCCAATTTCGTTCTGAAAGTGAAAGCGTTTAGAGATGGATGGACGAGCAGCGAGACTTTCACAGGCATTTATACGATCACTGGGTCGGTGGCTCTGGCTTCTTCGCCATTCACACCTGCACCTGGAACATATACTGCTGCTCAATCGATCAGCATAGCTGCTCCGACCTTGCCTTTGGATGCCGTGATCCGTTATACCCTTGACGGAAGTGAACCTAATACCGGATCACCGCAATACACTGCTCCGATACCTCTGCCCCTCAATTCCTGGACTCGCATCAAGATCAGGGGATTTGCACCTAATTGGACAGAAAGCCCAGTGGTCAATGGTGATTACCGGATCACAGGAATAGTGGCAAATCCTGCCTTCTCTGTTCCTGGCGGCATCTATCCAGAAGCACAACTGATAACGATCAGCAGCGTCACGGACAGCGTCCAGATCCGTTACACCCGGGACGGCAGTGATCCCACAATCGATTCACCGTTATACACTGAACCGGTTTTGATCCCCGATCTTGCTCAGAACCTGATGTTGAAAGCAAAAGCATACCGTCAGGGCTGGATCGACAGCCAGATAACCCAGGTGGTATATTCCATCCTGCTGGTGCCGATCGAAGTCCGCGCCTTCAATTACGCTGGATACATCAGAATCATGTGGAATTCACCGATAGCAAGCAAACGCGGCTTGGATGGATTCAATCTCTACCGGCGACGAACTACGGAACCGACATACACTAAGTTAAATGATGTCCCGATCACTGCCTTCCAGGATGGCGTGTATCTCTGGGACGATTATCAGATACAAAGCAACGTAACGTATCAATATTATGTGACTGCCATTTATAATGGCGTAGAAAGCCCCGGCAGTATGACAACAACCATCGAATACCAATCTCAGGAATTGGGGATCAGCGCTTCATCTCATGCCTATCCCAATCCTGCCATCACATCCTGCCGGATCAAAGTCATCCTCAGTCGCAACGACAACGTCCAAGTGACTGTTTCGATCTTCGATTTCACCGGAAAGAAAGTAAGAACCCTCACCGTTCCCACTACCAATACCAACATGCTGAAGATCCCGTGGGATCTGGATAATGACAGTGGAACCAAACTTGCCCGTGGAACTTACTTTGCTAAGATCGTTGCCAATGACGGTATCAACCGTACCGAAAGAACCATCAAGATCGCCGTGAAGTAAGAGGAGGGAATAATGAAAAAGATGGATAACACTCTGGGAACCGTCATGAACTACATCATGTACAACCTGCTCGTTACGGTCATGCTCATGATCAACGCCTCTCCCGCATTAGCCGGTAACAATTCCGCTGCCGCATATGTGCGGCTCGGGGTTGACGGCAGGATAATGGCTATGGGGAACGCAGGAACAGCCATCAGCCGTGATATAAATGCCGCTTATTGGAATACCGCCGGTCTCTTTGCCATCAAAGATGTGGAAGTGGCAACCCAATATAATC
Source organism: Candidatus Cloacimonadota bacterium (assembly GCA_037441405.1). Classification (GTDB taxonomy): domain Bacteria; phylum Cloacimonadota; class Cloacimonadia; order Cloacimonadales; family Cloacimonadaceae; genus VGPI01. The sequence continues at coordinate 89,976 of JBBISI010000004.1, read as the reverse complement.
TCAATATGATGTTTGATCGTTCCTACACCTATGCTGCCATTGGACAAAGATACGATTGGGGTGCTCTTGCCCTCTCTTGGCAAAATGCTTCGGTCGGGGACATAGAGGGATATGATGATAATGGTCAACCCACCGGAACCTTCAGTAATAACGAACATAGCATCGCACTCAGTTATGCCAACCATTGGAAGAGATTCCAGTTCGGTACCGCGGCTAAATTTTACCTATCCATGATGGATATGGACACTGAGAATGGCTTTGGACTGGATCTGGGGATCAAGTATGACATCAACCAATATCTGGTTGCCGGATTGAATGCTCGTGACTTTTATGGTAAGATTGGTAGTGACCTGATCCCTTATCAACTATCTGTCGGTGTGGGTGCCTTTCCCTTCCTGGGGATAACCCTCGCGGCGGATGTCGTCTCGGAAAAGGATGTAGATCCCTATTTCAATTTCGGCGCTGAATACTGGACAACGATTGGCAAGGATGTGGAAGCCGATGCCAGATTGTCCGTGATCCGCACCGAGGAAAAAACTACTTGGCAGGGATTGCTGGCCAACACCAGCACAGGTATCCGGCTCGGTTTTCATAATGGCCGCTTCACAGCCGGCAGTGGTCTTCGCTTCCGTAATCTCCAGGTCGATTATGCCTATCGGATTAAGCCGAATGAGGCCTTCACCGACGAACACATCGTATCGCTGATCATGCGGTTCTGATGATAGTCCAATGGAGTTACCGATGAGACGCTTAGTGTTGTGTATCGTCATAGTGGTTTTGGCGATAGGACTGTCTGCGATTGGCCTGTCTGGAGAGCGCTATGCTCAGGAAGCCCTTGAGTATTATCAGCGCGGGGACTACCGCAGTGCTATCCGGTTGTTTAATGATGCCAATGACGCTGCTGGCGGCAATCGTCCGGAGTTTTTTTACTGGATCGGAACCGCCAATATCGCTCTGCACAATTCCGAGTCCGCCAAGTTTTGGCTGAATGAATACCTGGAAAGTGGTGACCTACGTTTCCGTGATCAAGCACAGACCTATCTCGAGATCATAGATATGCAGTCATTGATCTTTGAGAAAGTCAGTATTCGAAAGATGCCGGCTTATATCAACAGCCGCAATTCCGATTTTGGTGCCGTAACTGATAGTGAAGGCAAGTACCTTTATTTCACCTCCCTCAGACCTGCCCGCCGCGAAAAGGAAAATATCTGGCGTAGTGAACGGCTTAATACCGGCTGGGGCAGACCTGAATTCATTGATGAATGGAATACCGATGGCAATGAATCCATCGGCAGTTTTTCCCGGGATGGCAGGATCGCCTATCTCTTTGGTAACTATGAGCGCGGCAAGATCGATGGTGACCTCTGTCAAAGCACCTTAAACCGTAGATGGGGAAAACCCAGTCCCATTACTGAACTCAGTACTCCCAAAACCGAAACTCAACCGATGGTCTATGAGGACTCATTGATGTTCTTTGTGTCTGCCAGGGAAGGCGGATACGGTGGAACCGATATCTGGGTAAGCGTCCTCGAAGGCGATCAATGGGGAGACCCGATCAACCTGGGAACCAGGATCAATAGCACTGGTAACGAACAAACCCCATTTCTCGACTATGATAGCAGAACATTGTTCTTTGCATCGAACGGACATCCCGGCTTAGGTGGATATGACTTGTTCAAATCCGTTAGATTGGACGAAGGATGGACGAAATGGTCAGTCCCGGAAAACCTTGGAATACCTACCAATTCGATCGGCACCGACCGCTCTTTCTACCGCATCAAGCACACCAATGAAGCATTCATCAGTTCCGATCGGGATGTAGAAGGATTTGAAAACCTCTACACTATCAATGTAGTCTATGCCCCTCGTGAGCATGTGGAATTCGATGAAGATACTGGCGAAAAGATCGTTATCCCATTGGAAGAGGATATGGATTTGGAAAAACGGATGTTGCCTGAGGACGAGAGACCACCCAGACAATATATTGTCTTCTCCGGACGCGTTACCGATCAGGAAAAGGTTCCCCTTGAAACGCAGATCCATTTTGTCTATCGAATGGGCAGAATTCGGTTCCAAAGAACCGTGGAATCTGATCCTGCGGGATTGTATGAAATCTCCTTGCCTTATGCTCCAATTTATGCTGTTGTCGTCAATAAAGCCGGATTCCTGCCTTATCGGGACGATCTGGAACTGCAGCGTGGAATACTGGCTTATCGATATGACATAACGCTCGAGCGCGGTATCGCCGATGATATCGATATAGCCAGAGTTCTCACCGACGATGATGAATTGGTTCGCGACTATGTCACCTTTGTCGGTTCGATCAGTGATGAAACAGGAAGAGCCATTGCCGCTCCGATCCACTTTATTTACCGGATCGGAAGGATCAGATTCGAACGTACCGCCAATTCTGGGGACGATGGGCAGTTTGAGATTTGTCTCCCATACACCTCTACTTATACTGTGGTAGTCAGTTTGGATGATTATCTGCCATTCTCCAAAGAGGTAGAACTGGAACGGGATCAACGTCAATTCCGTCTGGATATCGTCCTTGTCAGTGGCGTTGCCGATGTTGCGGATATTGATGCCATAATGGCTGATGAACGCCAAATGATCGAATTTTATGGTATCGTGACCGATGAAGATGGAAAACCCATGGGCGTGGATATTGAATTCTCCTACATCATTGATAATAACCGCTTTGTGGAAGTCACGTCATCAAGTGCGGAAACTGGTAAATTCCGGTTCCTGCTACCGGTTGTCAATAGATATACCGTCATTGTTGACCAGGAAGGATTCTTCCAGTTTCGTCGAGTACTGGAGATTACAGCGGGTGTGAAGACTCAGGAACTCAATATCGTACTCAAACGTTTGATCGAAGAAAAGGTTTTTATCTTTGACGATATCCAATTTAAGTTCGACAGTGCTGAGTTGCTGCTGGCATCAATGCCGATCCTCAATCAGATCGTGCTAACGCTACTCAACAATCCCGAGATCAAAGTCGAAATTTCCGGACATACCTGCAACATCGGAACTGCCGAATATAATCTTGGTCTTTCCAGACGTCGAGCGGAATCAGTAAGACAATACCTCGTTTCCAAAGGGATCGACCGGGCACACTTGACCTCCGTTGGCTATGGACTTACCAGACCAGTGGCAGACAATAGAACTCTGGAGGGCAAGATCCGTAACCGCCGCGTCGAAGTAAAAGTGATCAAATAAGAATAACCCATATTTCAGTGTCAGCCCGGCCCCGGATACATTGCCGGGGCTGGTCGCTTAATGCTTGATCCCACTTTTTCCTCAGGCTCGCTACGAGATTATCCCGAGTACTCGAAGCGGTCTTGAGATTGACCCGAGGATTAGATCAGGCAAGTATCCACAAAGAGCGACACTCTTCTCCTTGCTTGATAACCTTAGTATAACCTTAGTATAACCTTACGGCCGTAAGGTTATACTAAGGTTATGGAGCAGGCAGGAGTAGGCAAAACATCATATCTCGGATTTGTAGAGAAAGGCAAATCCCAAGAGAGTAAAAAAGGCATTGGGTGCCCAGGCAGCGAGAACGGGGGGCAGGATGGCGTTGTAACCCAAACTCTGGCTGACGCGCATTACGATCAGATAGAGGAAACAAACGAGCAGACCAAGCATGAAGATCCAGCCCCTACCTTTGCTGCGGGTATTGCTGGTGGCAATGGGTAGGAAGAAGAAGATAACGATCAGGTTGGTCAGGGGAAAGGAAAGTTTGATATGCAGATCAACGATTTCACGGCTGGAATCATCGCCAAGTTTTTCCAAACTCCGGATGTAATCGCGCAGTTCCACAAAACTGAGGGCGAGTGTTTTTTTGGTGATCCGGACAAAATCGCGGGGCCGCACATCCAATTCCGGGACGACGATATTGGGATGATACTGCCAAGAGGTTTGGATTCCATCTGCGAATTCCCTAACCTCACAATCCTGGAGTAGCCATTGATCATCCTGCCAGATCGCTGAAGAGGCGGTGATCTTTTTGCATATCTCGCCGGACTGAAAATCGAGTTTGGTGATGTCTATGATGCGCATGGTATTCTTATAACCGTCAAAAAATCCGATATAGAAGAACTTATTGTCCGATCCTTGGAAATGGACTCGTGCTTTGAGCATTTGGTCATCGGGCTGTTCGCCTTTGATCTGGACGCGGAAGACATAATCCCTTTGTGATTCGGCATAGGGGAGCAGATATTCTCCCACCAAACCTATACCGATACTGATGATCAAACCGATCACAAATAGCGGCAGCATAGCCCGTTTGATGCTCACTCCGGCAGCGCGGATAGCCACGCTTTCGTTATGTTTGGACAGCCCGTTCATCATAAAAAGACCGCTGAGTAAAACCGTCACCGGCGACGTTAGCACCAAAAGATATGGGAGACGCAGGAGATAATACATGGTCGCTTGCTGGAAGGTTGCGCTATTCCGCAGAAGGCGGGGAAGATGATCAACGATATCAATGACAATAAAGACGACAGCAAAAGAGAAAAAGATGATCAGATAGGTCTTCAGAAATTCGCGGATGATGTGTTTATCGAGGATACGCATGATCTGACCCTTAATGGAGCACTTCGTCCGGGATATCCATCTTACGCACTTTCAGGTGGGAAATTCGCCAACTGAGGCGGTGCAGGTCGATGATTCGTTTTTCATTAATGGAGGCGATGATCAGGACGATCGTCAGAGCAAGGAAAACGAAATTGGACATCCACATAGCAATAAAGGGTGACATATATCCCCGGTCAGCAATTTGTTCACCCGCATTGAGCGCTACGTAATAGATCAGGAAAATGAGCGCAGAAACGGAAAAAGCCATGCCGATCCCGCTGCTACGGGTCATCAATCCCAGCGGGATGCCGATCAGGACAAAGATGATAACGGCAAAGGAGAGAGCAAATTTCTTGTGATATTCCACCTGCAAGGAACGAATGCAGATGTCCAGTTCTTTGATCCGGTCATCGCTGATCTGTTTCATAACAAGAAATCTACGGCGTTCGGAATCGTTACCTGTGCCCAGTGCGTGCAAACGTTGGGCGAGATTATCGCTCTCGATCCGGTGTTTGGCGAGTTCGGTCTTATTTTTTTGAATGTCAGAGAGTAACTGATGGATGCTCATTTCACGGTCGCTGCGGTATCCGGTCTCGAAAGTATCCAAAGTTGTTCCCAAATTGCGCAGGTTTATTACATACGAATCAAACTCGCGCACCTGATACTTGTCCTTTTCCTTTTCATTGCGGACATGCATCTCCCCTTGATTGAGGGTGATCTGCATACTATTGCCCTTGTCCATCTGTATGATATGGCCGCTTTTTGCGATAACGGTTTGCGGGAAACGGGTCTGCGAGCGGTCATAGATCAGGATGTCGCGCAATTCGGATTCGTTGTTTTCACGAACGAATACGGTATAATCCATCAGGTGGGTGTATTCACCCGCTTTGATGGCAGTCATCGGCTTATAATAGGCGATCCTGACCATCAGGTTCTTGAGTTTGTGATTGGACTCGGGTAAAAACCAGTGATTGAAGTAGATCATCAATCCGGTCAGGGCAAAAGCGGCGATCAGCAGAGGCGTGATCATGCGATAAACGTTGATACCACCGGATTTAATGGCAAGCACCTCTCGATCCACCGTCATCCTGCCAAAAGCAAGGATGGTGGCGACCAAGACCGCCATTGGAATCGATAGCGCCAGCATAAAAGGTAGGGATAGCGCAAACAGATTCACTATCGTGCCAATGTCCAGTTTCTTCTCTATGATGGTATTGAGCAGGTCAATGATCCGATCGGTCAAAAGGATAAACGTAACCACCGCCAGGGAGATCATAAAAGGCGCCAGATGCTCCTTGAGGACATAACGCTTGAGGATGCCCATACTATCTGATCATCTCCAATACGGTGGCTTCGTCGATGATCCTGATACTGGCGATCTGTCTCGCTTTGTCCAGTTTGGAGCCCGCATTCTCGCCAACGATCAGATATTCGAGATTCTTGCTGACCGCACCGATAATCTTGCCTCCATGGCGGGTGATGAGGTTTTCCATATCCTTGCGTTGGTAATTGGGCAAGGTGCCGGTGATCAAAAAAGTCATGTTATTTAACTTGTTGCTTTCTTTGTTGGTTACATATACGAGATTCAAGCCGATCTTTCTCAAGTTATCTATAAGCGATATATTATCATCATTATGCATATACTCGTATATGGAGTGAGCGATCTTGATACCGATATCCGGTATTTTGAGCAGTTCCTCTACGCTGGCTTTGAGAAGTTCATCGATATTGCCCACTGATTCGACTATGGTGCGGGCAATTTTGTCGCCGACGAATCTGATCCCGAGGGCATAAAGGACCCGATCAAATCCCTGCACTTTGGATTTTTCGATCGCTGCTTTGAGGTTTTTGGCAGACTTACTACCCAAGCGTTCCATCCTGGCGATCCGCTCGAAATCAAGAGAATAAATATCCTGGATCTTGGTGATGAGACCTTCTTCGATAAAACGGGCGATCAAACTATCTCCCAGCCCGCTGATATCCATGGCGGAACGCGAGCACCAGTGTTCGATCCGGCGTTGTATCTGGGCAGGGCAATTGAAGTTCGGGCAGTAATGGATAGCGCCTTCATCGTCCCTGAACAGATTACTCCGGCATACGGGACATTGGGTGGGAAAGATGATCGGTTTGGCATCAGGAGGTCTATGTTGCTTGTTGATACTGATGATCTTGGGGATGATCTCGCCGGATTTGACTATGATCACGCTGTCACCGGTATGCAGATCCAAACGTTTGATTTCTTCTTCGTTATGTAGTGTGCAGCGTGAAACGGTTGACCCGGAGATCGATACCGGTTCCAGCGTGGCAACAGGCGTGATCGCCCCGGTCCTTCCAACCTGGAAGATCACATCTCCAAGTTGTGTTTCTTTCGCTTGCGGTTTAAATTTGAATGCAATAGCCCATTTGGGACTCTTATTTGTGTAGCCCAGTTCTTGCTGCAATGCAAAGTCGTTTATTTTTACCACAATGCCGTCAATGTCGTAAGGCAATGAATACCGGTGTGCTTCCCAGTAATCGCAGTAATCCGTCAATTCCTCCCATGAGCTGATCAAACGGTATTCGTCGGACACCGGGAGTCCTAAATCCCGAAGGAAAACGAGTATGTTTTGGTGTGATTGGAAGTTTTGCCCGGGGCAGTAGCCAATGCCATACAGGGAAATGGATAGTTTTCTTTGGGCGACCTCGTCCCTATCCTTGAGTTTGATCGTCCCGGCAGCAGCGTTGCGGGGATTGGTAAAGACCTTTTCGCCATCCTTCCGCCGTTGCTCATTGATCCGTAGAAACTCGTCCAAGGGGAAATATACCTCTCCTCTGATCTCTATTTCTCCAGGGTATGGTATCTGCTGCGGGATAATTGAGATAGTTTTCACATTGGTGGTGACTACTTCTCCTTCGAATCCATCCCCACGGGTCGTGGCGTATTGTAAAACTCCCTCGTGATAAAATAGATTGATACTGAAGCCATCAAATTTATGTTCCACGACCAGTTCCGGGAAAGAGTCGGTCATTTGTGAGATGCGATTGATCCACGCCTTTACTTCATCCATCGAATAGGCATTGTCCAAACTATACATACGTTGCTTGTGCGCAATGACGGGCGCTCCTTTTTGGAGGTCGCTGCCTACTTGCTGCCAGGGGGTATCAGCGTTCCCATACTGGCCGTATTGGGCTTCCAGTTCATTGAGACGCATGACCATCTGGTCATATTCATAGTCGCTGATAACGGGATTGACAAATTCGTAATACAGAACGTTATGCCTGTGTATCTCCTTGCGCAGGCGTTCGATCTCGAGTTTCAATTGGTCATTCATCATGTTCTAACCGAGTTCGTAGAACTCCGGACGACGGTCAGCAAAGGCATTGTTCAATTCGGTCACGGTCTTATCATCGGCGATTTCCGGGTCAATGTCAATTGCCAACCAGTTTTCCTCTTGTTCATTTAACTGGCCAAGGATTTCGCCCTTGGTATTCAAGATCTGGCTCATTCCGGTAAAAGTCTCGCCAAATTTGCCATTGAGCTCTTTTCCGACGCGATTGGCGGTGATCGAAAACACGCGGTTTTCCAAGGAACGGGTAGTCATGGCACGCTGACACCAGGGCAACACCAGATTTGCTGGATGGCAGATGATCTGGGCGCCTTTGAGGGCAAGCGTCCGCATTGCTTCGGGGAATTGCCAGTCAAAGCAAATCATCATCCCTATCCTGACACCGTTCTTTGCCTCATAAACGGAAAACTTTCCATCGCCCGGGGAGAAGATCAGTTTTTCCCGGCTGAAGAGATGGATCTTGCGGTAGATATGGACAGAACCATCAGGATTGATCAAAGCACTGGAATTGTACGCCTTGTCCGCATCCCGTTCAGCGAAACCAAAGACGAGGGAGCAATTGCGCTCCAGGGCAAATTCTTTCATTTCCATGATACACAAACTATCGGCAGGTGATTCGCTTACCTGGTATAACTCGTCTGAATTGGTAAAGACATAACCGGTGGTGCAGAGTTCGGGATAAACGATGAGATCGGCATAAGTCCTTTCTCCGAGTTCCTGCATCCGCTCCAGGTTGTAATCCATTTCCTTGAGCCGGGGGGCAAATTGAACAAGCGCCACGCGAAACATTACTGACTCCTTACACTGTGTAAAAGTGGCTTCATACAACGTCCCATCACGTTGTGAACTTTGCAGATGGTCAAGCCGTAATTGGTGATGGGAACCTTGCGCCGTTCTGCTTCCTGGATGCGTTGATTGAATTCCGTGGCATTGATCATGCATCCGCCGCAATGGATGATCAGAGCAAAGTCCTCCAGTTTTTCCGGAAGATCATGTCCGGAATACACTTCGAATATGAGTTTCTTTCCGGTATGCATCTTTAACCAGGCAGGAAGTTTGTAGCGTCCGATATCATCGGCTTTCACGTGATGTGAACATGCCTCGGCAATCAGTATCCGGTCTCCATCCTGCAGTTTGTCAATGTGATTTGCCCCGCGATACAAAGCGTTCAAATCGCCCTTATAACGGGCAAAGAGGATGGAAAAGGTGGTGAGTCCGATCTCATCAGGAACAATGGATGCTACAGTCCCAATTACCTGGGAATCAGTAATGGCAAGTTTGGGAGTTTGCTTCAGCAAACGGGTGGCAGCGGCAAGTTCTGGCACCTGGACGACAGTAACGATAGCGTTATGATCTAATAGGTCACGCAATACCTGGACTTGGGGCAGGATCAATCTGCCTTTTGGAGCAGAAAGATCGATGGGAGTAACAAGTATGACATGATCACTGGCAGATACGATATCGCCCACTAGGATCTTATTTTCCTTGAGGTTAGTAGGAGCCATCTGGATGATCATGGCCTTACAGCGATCTATACCTTCCCCACTTGTAGCTGAGACATTGCACCATGGGATGCTGAGCTGTCGGCAGAGATCGATATTTGATTGCAATAAAGAGGTGATATCGCATTTATTGAACACCATTAAGAACGGGATTTTCATATCCTGGAGACGCTTGATCAAATCGATCTCAGATTCGCTGATCGGCGTATTGGGATTAAGAAACAGCGCAAGATCAGTTCGGTATAGGACCTTATTTGTCGCTTGTACCCGCTTATCACCCAGTTCGCCGATATCATCGATCCCGCCGGTATCATAGAAGGTTACCGGTCCGATGGGGATCAATTCATAACGCTTATTCACCGGATCGGTAGTCGTGCCAGGAGTGTCGGACACAATGGCGATTTCTTGTCCGGTAAGGGCATTTATCAAACTGGATTTACCACTGTTCCGGACTCCCAGTAAGGTTATGATCAATCTTTCGCCTCCCGGCGTGGAGTTCATTTATCATCATCCTTTGTCAATCTACATATCACGGCCATACTTGGAAATAAGGCTGGATTGTCAACTTCAATTTCCAGGTATTGGCAGCGGAGAGCTCATTCACATATCGCATACAGGTTTAAAACTTCTCCGGTGAATGGGACTTACACCGTATTTTCGCAGTGCTGCGAGGTGTTCCTGGGTCGGATATCCCTTGTGTTTATCAAAACCGTAATCGGGATACATGGCATGAAGATCGAGCATCAGGCGGTCTCTGGTTACCTTGGCAACAATCGATGCCGCTGCGACACAGGCATGAATGGCATCGCCTTTGATGATCGCCCAGGATAATCCTTTGAGACCAGCAGGGCAGATATTACCATCGATCAAAACGAGGTCAGGAGCAATACTCAGTCCTTCCAACGCGTGCCTCATTCCCACCAAGGTCGCCTGCAGAATATTGAGTGTGTCGATCATAGCGGGATCTATAATGGCGATGGAATAGGAAAGCGCACTGCGGGTAATCGAATCAAACAGGTTTTCTCTTTGTTTAACGCTTAGTATTTTGCTGTCATTCATACCGGACAAGGGCTGGGAATAATCCAGGACCACCGCTGCGGTCACAACCGGACCGGCTAATGGTCCCCGTCCAGCTTCATCCACTCCGGCAAGAATTCTGAAGCGGGGTAAGAGCAACCGGTCAGCCTGATAAAGTGTGTCGTTCATTGTTTTTGCAGGATGTAAAAGAGACGGGTATGCTCCTGGTCTATGGATCTCTTCCGTTTACCGAGGTAGTTCTGTGGACTATTCAAACTATGTATTGCCAATAGTTTCATAGGAGATTTGGCGATGATGGCACAGATCTCGGCATTGGTATAGACCCGTTGCGTGTGTTTTTCATCATAGCGGATATAGTAATCATCCTGCTTATGGAAAAGCGTTAGACGGGTTATCTGTTCCCGGTTAAACTCATTATAATGAGATTTGTGAACAAGGAAATCCCGGAGTGTATCGCTTATGTTTACCATATCATTGAAGTTGTCCAAACTATTTTTCCGTGTCGAGATATCGAACACAAAGAGCCCCCCTGTCACAAGTGACCGATGCACATTATTCAACAGGGAGTTTACATCTTTATCATCGGTCAGGTAGTTTAAGCTGTCAAACATACACAGGATCAGAGTAAATCGGCTTTCGGGCAAGGGATCGAGCATATCCTGACAACTCAACAAGGGTTTGGATGGTTTTTCATCAGCAACCATCAACATATAAGGAGAGAAGTCGGATGCTTCGACGTGATATCCCATCGCCACAAAACGGCTGCCGATGTTTGCGGTACCGCATGCCAATTCATAGATCGAAGACAAAGGCAAATCGGCGTATGCCTGATACCATGCAAGGACACTCTTGATCCAGTGGTCATAATTGACATGTGACATATAGCGGTCATACAAGGTGGCAAACATGGAATATGGTGGGGCTTTCCCGGATAAGGCGACATCGTCCAAAGTGCATGAGGAGTCAGAGGTAGAATTCATCAAGAGTTTTGATTTATTTATCAAGCGATAATGCAGATCAGACCATCGTCTGAATATCATGACCGGTTCGATCGATTCGTTTACACTACACAAAAGAAAGGTCTGTATACTTGCTGAATTCGTAGGTGTAGCCGCATATACCTCTCCGGATTTTTCAGATTCCTGATTCGATCCAACCATTTTGTCCGTAATAAGCCGCACTTGGGTGTGCGTTTCAGAAGTGACCGAGATAATGGCTATGGATTTATATTCGAGCATTAGAGCGGCAATGGCATCTGAGATGGGAAAATCATCCATATTCATGCGATAAAATCCCGGATCCCCTGCCTGGGAGACATGGCTTATGGGCTTGGGAATAGAGCCACTCATTATTTCGGGGTCTTCTCCCAGATGAAGATATGAGTATCCAGGAGCAAAGCGAAAAAACTTAAGGACTTTTCCCATCAATCGGCTCTCTGCGCCGGAGAATGACATGAAGATGAAGAGCGGGGATCGGGCAGACATTTGTTGATTACGTGTTCTTATTGCTTCTACCGGGGATGGTCAATTTTATTCCCTGACGGCAGGCATCACATTCTTCCGGTTCCCAGGATGGGATCTCCAGCGTGAGCAACACTTCACAAGGAAATCCAAAATCAATTTTGCCGCCGGAGCGATCAACAATGGCGCCGATGGCTTGGACTGCGATGCTTTCTTTTTGCAGGCATTCGATCACATCTCTGATGCTTCCGCCGGTGGTAACGATGTCCTCCATGATCAGGACTTTATGGATACTGGATGTGTCAAATCCGCTGCGAATGACCATTTGATCGTCTTTTCGTTGAGTAAAGAGGAATGGTTTTTCCAGTTGACGGGCAAGTTCATAAGCCAGAACAATACCTCCATAGGCAGGACCGACAACCGCATCGAACTCCAGACCTTTCAGGCGTTCCACTAATCTTCTGGACAGGGACTTCACCGCCTGGGGGTTTTGCAGGATACGGATCTTCTCGATATATGTGGCGCTATGCCTACCAGAGGTTAGTTTGAAATGTCCTTCCAGAATGGCATTTTCGGCTACTAACAGCTTATGGGTGAAGTCAGCATCGTCATTGCCCCTAAGCAGTTGGAGTGCCTGATCCCGGTCACACTCGCGCACATTGAGTTTCAAGGACTTCATATCCCAGGCAAACGAGGGATATATGCCCATCATCAATTTATTTTCAAGTGTTGCTTCGATCCCGTTTTCCATCAACAGCCCTTTGGCAAGTTCCGCCTCAAACAGGTTATCAAAACTGGCTATAGTCGTTATCTCGTGTATCATGGTCTCTCCTATCATGCCGTTACGGGCGTCGCTCGCATCCATATTTCGCATCTATTGCTCCCATTCCTGGTCATGTTATTGCGGTCATGTTAACTACCATTATCACTGTGCGTCATCGCAGATCTCTGACATGCATCATGAATTGAACGACCCGATCAGGCGATAATCGCAGACCATAAAATATCAAATCCTGATTTATGACAAGAATTATCTGAAAGACCGTTGAAGAATTCAGAGACCTGATTTAAAATTATTCCTCCTTGCTTGATAACCTTAGTATAACCTTAGTATAACCTTACGAACGTAAGGTTATACTAAGGTTATAAAGCAGGGAGAACTCAGGAGAAAGCACTATACCGCTTGAATCTAAACCTTCTTCAGACCGTTGAATAACTCAGAGCGGTTGAATCAACGAGTATCCAAATTACCTACCAGACATAATCCTCAGTAGTTATGAGTTGCGCTAGAAAGAGAGTCAATATCGTTTTTTCACGGTCTCGAAATATAGTGATTCCAGTATGCATAACGTCATTCTGATTTCGCTGACGGATCTGTCGTCGCCAAAGTATCGCATAGCCCCTACAGATACGGCACTAACATAATAACGTCGCTTTGAGATAAGCGGCAGGGTGGCAGCGGGGATAGGGACCTATGATCACAATCGATAGTGTAATCAATGTTATCAATAATTAAGTTTGATCAGCACTCTGGCAAAGAGGAGGATAAGCACCAGGAAAAAGATCCTGCGGATTAGATTATTGCCCTTGCGGACCACCAATCGTGATCCCAGAAGGTTGCCAGCGATACCACAGGCCGCCGCTGGTATAGCCAGAGGATAATAGATCTTGCTGGCATTGGCAAAGGTGATGACGGCAGCAAGATTGGATGCGAGATTGACCACCTTGGTATTACCATTTGCCATCCTCAGATCATAATGTAGGAGACCGGCATAGATGATTATCAGAAAGGTGCCCGTTCCTGGTCCGAAAAAGCCGTCATAAAACCCGATCGCAAAGCCGGCATAGGATCCAATGCAGACCCGGGTGACGATATCTATCGAGCCGGATCTGTTTGTCTGACCGAATCTCTTTCGTATAAGAGTCAATACAGCGATCGAGGGGATCAATACGATGAGGAAATAGTTCAAAAACGCTGATGATACTAATAGGACGCTCATCGTTCCCAGCCATGACCCAAGCAAAGCATATACGGCGCTTACCAGCGCCACCGGTACCTCAATCATATTGGCATGAAAGTAGTTGGTCGTGCTGACAGCAGTTCCCCATACCGACGAAAACTTGTTAGTTGCTAATGCTTGATGGGGGGGGAGTCCCGCTGCCCAATATGCCGGAAGCGAGATCAAGCCGCCACCCCCGGCAATGGAATCGATGAATCCGGCAAGAAAAATAAAAGCGAGCACCATCCCAAAATCGAAGTAACTGATATGCAACAGATGAGTGGTTATCAGATCTCCGCCTTGAATTCGAGTTTTAACTGGTGCTGGGTTTGGGCTTTTGGAAAACTATTGCCGCTGTATTCTGCCGATAAGGAAGAGAAGTTGTTGAGGCGGTAATGAGTGCTGAGATTCCAATTGGCATGATAACCCTGTCGTTTATCCGGCATGAACTGCAGGAAAGATGAACCTCTGCGCTCGACTCTTGAAAGATATAGTGACGAATGGATGCGGTATTTTTGCATGATAGTGGATCGGATCGAGGGTCTAAGACCGATGATGTGGAGGTCATAGGTGTCATCATTAACGGTGTTTCTGCCGGATTCGACGCCCAACTCGAGATCGATCTGGACGATCGTCAAGGGAGGAAAGTTCCTTTGGGTCTGCACCGAAAAGTCGGAGCGGTCTATCTCTGAATTGTAGCGGGTGTCTGTATCCAGATCGTGGTCAAAACGGACGCGGTAACTGTGGTTTCTAAATTGGCGTAATTCCATTTCCAATGAGGTCTGCCTACTTGTGGAACGGGAATAACTTTGATAGCGTTGATCCAGTGAACGGGTAAAACCAAACTGCGCATTAGCAGTGACTTTTCCGGTGATCAGATCAAGCCACAGGGTTTGCTGGAATGCCTGTCTGCCATAAATGGTTGTCGAGTCGTTGAACACGCTTTGCGGCAAATAGAGTAGAATCTTCCAGTCATTGCGTTTTGAATTCTGCTCAGTAGCACTGATCATTACATCAGAATTGATCCGGCGTAAGAAAGCTGATCTGCTTATGAACGATGGTTTTAGATAGAGATTTATCTGTGTATGAATCTCGGTGCTCAAGATACCTGTCTCCGAAGTTATGTATGTATAATCATAATCACCATTGTGATTGTAAACGCCCGTGCTGTCATACAATCCCATACCACTGCCGATATATTCAAGTTCTCTGATTCTGGGGAAGAACTCGCTATTATTCAATTGATAATTAGCAAGTAGGGTCAGTGCATTTTTCAGAAGGTTATGGTAGGAACGGAAGCGTATCAGATCGAAGGAATTTCTGCCTGCTGATCGATCGGCATCTGCAGCGGGTTCGGACAAGTCCACCGTATCGATTATCTTGCGGGAGGCGTCAAGGTTCAATTGGTGCAATTGGGTCGAGATCAACTGATTCAAAGAGAACGTATAACTGGTTCTGTTGGTCTGCCAATCGGCGGCAAGTTTATCGCTTTGGTCATGGGTATAGGTAAACTGGGAATGCCATGCACCTCGCGCGCTCCATCCGATCATCGGGCTGAAGCGGATAAATCTCGATCCCGAGTTGCTGTTCCGGTTGTGATATTTGATGCTGTCATACAGGTAACTGAGCCGGAGTAATAGAGCCCGGTAGTTCCAGGAACTGTTTGCCTGATGAAACTGGATCCTCGATATTGATCCATCTGAGTAATCCTGCAAAGATATGGTATTCCTCAGATCAAAGGCGGGATAATGCTTGCCCTGGGTCGATCGCGAGAGAAAGCGATAGGTCTGGGATTCCATATATCCTCTCACCTTACGGTAGCGGACCATAAATTTAGGGGTCCAGTTGAACCAAGTGCCTAAAGCAACCGAGGACCGAAACTGATAGAAGGCCAGCGAGTCGGTCGGTTCAAGCTGGTATAGGTCATAGTCCAGTTCTCTGTTTGTATCGTCAGCGAAGAGAAAACTATGGGCGGCTCGGCTCTCGAAATCAAGATCGACGATCGGTCGAATAACATCATGGTCAGGTTTCCAGCGACCGGAAGCGTAGAACATGATGCTGTCGTTGTCACCATCATCGAGTTTGGATAACGTGCTTTTGTCATTGGTGGAATAAAGCGCTTCCACTGCGGTTTCCCAATATTCGCTTTGATAGGAGAGCCGGAGACCGTTATTTGATCGCAAGACCGGAGGGATCAAGCATTTTTGGGGCAACCAACGTCCCAGACCCATGCCCACATATCGAAATCTGCCTGAGTAAAACTCTTCATAGTCGCCCAAGCCCTGTCCCACGTAACTGAAATAGATCAGATAAATGGCGGTGCTGTCGCCGGGTGCATAATCATAGTATGCAATTCCATCATCATTGAACAACCTGCGATACATACCCGTTCCCGGTTCAACCTCGAACACACCCTGTCCCCATACGACATTGTCCCCGGCAGTACGCAGTGAATCGATATCTGCAGTGGAGAAGTTATACT
This sequence comes from Candidatus Cloacimonadota bacterium, assembly GCA_037441405.1. Classification (GTDB taxonomy): domain Bacteria; phylum Cloacimonadota; class Cloacimonadia; order Cloacimonadales; family Cloacimonadaceae; genus VGPI01. Next base: position 73,587 of record JBBISI010000004.1, on the reverse strand, counting down.
GCAGAGGAGAGTTTTTGTCGTCTTTCTGGACGATCATGCTATGCCGAAGACGAAGTTTTTCCGCTAACCGAATCTCACTGGAATTGAGAAACATCGTCTGTTTGTAATACTCATCGGAGTATTGGAAACGGACATAGACCGAATTGGTCGATGAGACCAATCGCCTGAACATGATAGAGCCCTCGGCATAATCGATGCTATAGTCGGTTCCTCTTTCCAGCAGATTGCCATCAAGATGAATCCTTTCTGATCCGGCGATCACGATAAAGTTTTGCTGGAATCCTGTAGCCCGGAGATAATATGGTCCTTGTTTTCCGTCGACAATGTTAAGTTTCTGTAAACTCGTTTTGCCGTTGTTTGCCGAGTATGCAAATTGGGCGGCATGTAAGTCGTTATACCAGACGTTTATCCCTTCGAACTTGGTATGATAGTTTATAAAACGCGTATCCCTGAAGCCCCATTCCAAATCGCCAAGAGCAAGTTCATATCCACGACCGAATACTTTGAAATATACCTCATCCAAACTGCTCAATTCTCGGGTGTCTCCCTCCGGAGATAGTTTTGATTGGTTGTCGGATAGCCGTGCTTCCACGATTACATTGGGCGATAGTTCTCCACTAAGATTAAGTAACAGGGATTGTTTGATATCAACTGCCTGATCATCGGATAGAGTAAGTGCAAAGGTTTTAATTCCGCTTAGAGTGAGTTTTCCGTCTTCAGGAAACATGAACCATGGAGCCATCCGGGGCAAATTCGTGGGCAATTGATCCCAAGCAAAGGACTGATATCGATAATGATCAGATAACAGGTGATCCGGGATAAGAGTATATTCCGCAATGAGATATACCGACCTCAGTCCATCCCTGACCGTGATGATGCCTTCCAGATAACTGATTTGATAATCATGCGGAGGATAGAGGAGGATACTATCGGCATAGATGGTCTCCGAGTATTTCATAATTGGAGATGCACTCAAGCGATAGGTGGTCGTATGGATATCGACGGGGATCAAATCGCGGATAAACAGGTCTTTTGAATGCAATTGCCCGGGCATTATTAACACGATCGACATGATCAGTATCACCCACTGAATACCGGTATTTAATCTGATTCGTACCACAGTTTACACTTTGTGAATTACATAGGTAACGACGCCCCAGATGTAAAAATCGGTATCCTCATCGATGCATATCGGATCGAACTCGGGATTTTCCGGAACCAACCAATACAATCCATCCTCAATCCGCAGCCGTTTGAGAGTCAATTCACCATCAATTATAGCAACCACGATCCTGTTATGAACCGCCTCCACTGCCCGATCGACGATCAGAATATCATCCGGGACGATACCGGCGTTGATCATAGAATAGCCGTCCACTCTTACAAAAAAAGTAGAGGCAGGATGCCGGATCAGGAATTCATTGAGATCAAGAGTTGCCTCGATGTAATCTTGGGCTGGGGATGGAAATCCTGCACAAATATGTGTACCCAGCAATGGTCTGGATATACTGGTCTTGGCCATATATCGGTAAACGGCTTTGATCGAGCCGTCGCTACGCGGGAGTTTGGCATTTTTGGTAGTCTTGTCATCTGACTTTTTCATAACGCTCCGCTTACCTAAAACAAGAGCCATCCTGATGGAATGGCTCTTCTTTGGGCAACATAGTTAACCTTCATGATAAAAAGGGGTTCGCCGATTCGTTTTCATATTTAAAGATGGATTATTGTATGGCGCGCAGGAATTTCTTTGCCTGATCCCCGTATTTAGGATCATTCTGCAGACGCTCAAAGTCCGCTTTAGCCTCGGCCATTCGTTTGAGATTAAAATATGAGATTCCACGGAGCATTCTGGCATCGCTATTTCCTGATTCTGCCGATAAAGTCATGGTGACATAGGTAATGGTTTTTCCCCAGTTTTTAGCATTGTAGTAATGGTTTGCCACTGATAGCGATATCTGTGGATCGCTCTCCAATTCCAGATATTTCTCCCAAAACTCAACCATCTTGGCATTGTTGCGGGCTTGACGGTAATTGTCGCCTATGAGTTTATAGGCAGTTGCCAAACTTGCCTGATCCGGTTTTGTGGCGATAAATCTCTCGTACAATTGATTGGATTTGAGCCATTGTTGCGTTGCACGGTAAAAATCAGCAACCGTATTGATCAACAAGGGATCGTTGCTCAGAGTAAGCGCCTGGTCGTAGTATCTGGCCGCCTCAGTATTATTGCCCTGTTCGCGATACTTCATAGCCAGCATCAGATAAGCCTTGGGGTCTTGTGCGACATCGGCAAATTGTTTAAGAACATTAAATGCAGCGTTCTCATCTTTTAAGTATTCCTTGAGCAGAATGAACTTATAATTCAAGACTTCTTCATTCGAGGGGTCTTGCAGTAAAACCTTGTCATAATACTCCAGCGACATGAAATACTCTCCGGCGTTCTGTGCTGCGAGTGCAATGTTCTTATATAGATCCAGAATCAGGTTTGTGTATTCGGCAGCAGACATGGTGGTCGGTTCTATCTTGCTATAGGTCTCCAAAGCGAGCATAAATTGCTCCAGGGCCCCGGTAAACGCAGCTTTGATAAATTCATCAAAACCCATATCGATATACAATTTGGCAATATTGAAGGACAGACGCTCAATATCAATGCGAATGGAATCCGGTTCCGGTGAAGTAGGCAAAACTTGCTGATACAATGCCATTGCTTCTTTATAAGTGGACATGGCAATCCCGTAGTCCTTTGCCTCGTGGGCATCAGCACCTGCAAGACGTAGATTCTGGGCTTCTTCCAACAGACTGATCCTGGGTTCATTGGGTATTGGTTCCACCTTGGGGGTAGTGGCACAACCTGCTATCAGAATGATTATGGCTAAGACAGGTATTCGTCGTCGTAAAAACATTAAAACCTCCAGTTTATATGGCTGAGTCTCGTATGAATGCTACCTGATATTTGTCAAACAAAAAAGCTGGCCCTCCCCTTAAATGGAAAAAAATACCAAAAATCCATCGTTCTGCAGACTGAGCCTAAGTTCACCGTTTATATGCAATTAGCGCACTTGATGAGCGCCCGGTAGGAAAAATATCCCATAGCTATGGTCAGGATCAGAAACTTTTTTGTTGACAGATACCACAAGCTTACAATGATTTGCGCGGAATACACTCTAACTCATACTCAATACGCATAAGGAGGTAAAATGAGCAGAGACGAATTGGTAAAAAAGATTGCTGCAAAGGCCGCAATTTCACAGAAGGTAGCCGGTCTTGCGCTAGCTGCCGTCTTGGAAGGGATCACCGAAGCCCTCAAAAAAGGCGGCAAGGTTTCATTGGTTGGCTTTGGTTCATTTGGTGTTGCCAAACGTAAAGCCCGCAAAGGTATCAATCCCAAAACCAAAGCTCCTCTAAAGATTCCGGCACGCAAAGTTCCCGTATTCAAGGCCGGGAAAAGATTGAAAGAGGCAGTGAAATAACCATATGTGATTATCATTCACAGGGGGCAGGAGCGATCCTGCCCTTTTTGTATTGGTTATTCAGATCTTTCTTTGTTCCGTTGCTGTAAAGCGATAAAGTGACTTTGATTAAATAGATGAAGGAGAATGAGATGACCTACAAATTTGTCCTCATTAAGATCGATTAACGTAGCGTGGAAGCGGGTAAAGTGCAGAGCATCCTCACGGAGTTTGGCTGCAACATCAAGGTCCGGCTGGGATTGCATGAAGTGACCGATGAGTTTTACGCCAATGACGGATTGGTAATTCCAGAAGTACAAGGCGATCTAGCCGCTTTGGATCAAATGCTACAGAGATTGAACCAAGTGGAACACGTCACTGCCAAAATGTATGAGATGTAAAACCAGGTCATTTCCAGCGGTATTTTCCCAGAGACCCCAAAGTTGCATAGAAGATGAATTGGATGGGAAACAGCCAGACCTGAACGGGATAAAAAACGAGCAGACGAAGGTATTTGATCCGGCTGAGGAAAACGGTTAGCAAGATCAGTTCCACCGCTGTTTTGGTTAGCAACATCAGCGGAAAGTAAGAGCGGACGACCAGCCATGAGATGAATTGGGCGTAAAAAAGCAGCCAGTATAGAAACACGAATACGGCTATGCTCTGCAGCCAGACGGGAAAGTATCGGAATTTGGAAGCACGGCGGATATTAGTCTGGTGTCTGGCATCGGCATTATCCCCGTCCCAGAGCAGCATTTTCATCTTTGGTGAAAAGTTGAACACCGCTTTTCTGATCCGGGGCATCATCTTCATCAGAAGCAGATCATCATCGCCGGAACGGAGATGAGCAATGCCCTTAAAACCTCCCGCTGCTTTAAAAACATTTTTGCGGTAGGCATGATTCCCGGCAAAACTGGTGACCGGCATCCGCCACCAAAGCCCTCCGGCGCAGATGGCAGCGTAAACGATGCGTTCAAAGGATTTGAGGCGAAAGGTTCGTTTGTTCTTCCGATCCACCAGCATAGTGAGTCCGACCACGTAATCGGTCTGCTCATCCATAGCCAGGTTTATCTCTTTCAACCATTGATCATTGGGCATTGCATCAGCATCCGTAAAAGCAAGGATATCAAATCGGGCTTTGGCTATTCCTCTCATCAGAGCGGCTTTTTTACCGGTATGCAATGGCACTTCATCCTGAAAGTCCACGATCTGATACTGCTGCTGATCACGATAAGGGGATAGGATCTCCATGCTATTATCCGTGGAATGGTCATTGACAATGATCACTTCATACTTGTCTGTCGGGTAATCCAGGCGCATCAGATGCTCAAGCAATCCTGGCAGATTGGTGGCTTCATTCCGAGCGGCAACGATAACGGATATCGCCTGAAAAGATGTAATTGAGCTGGATGAATTACGGCTGCGGACTATACCCCACACGATGAGTCCGATAAATCCGGCGTATATAACGGTAAGGGAACTGAACAGGAGAAATGCCATCAGGATCGATCAATCTTCTTTCACTACTAGATCCAAGTCCCTCACGAGCCGTTCTACCAAAGGATTGTTTTTTCCCATATCCTCTGGGGATAGGATCGGCCTGGGTTGTTCGACCGTGGCATTTACCAGGATAAAATTCAGTTTTACCGGTACGGAAAAGAAGGATGAAGCGGTCTCATTTATCATATCCTGATTTTTGATCAGGGTGTTGTAAGCGGTCGGGGAAGTGGTTTTCAATTCCACGGCATGCTCGCTGATACCGGCGATTTCACATTCCTTGAGGTTTCCCGCGGTCAATCTGCTGTGCTTGTGGATGCGCTCGGTCAATTTAGGCAGGATTTCTCTAAAACTTGATTCATTGAATGGAAGAGACAGATCAGAGGCAGCGTCGTGTTTGACCCTTGAATCACTCTCTTGTATCGATGGATCCGTTGTAGTAATCGGCTGGACATTGGAATGATATGTTTCCTGATCGACGGGCGGGTGAATTTGGGCTTCTGCATTCGTGGGTCTTGGTTCGTGGCTTCTTGATTGGGCGATCTCTGCCATGGGCTGAAAACTGAATTGCAGATTTTCCAATCTTGAGAGGAGTGTGGCGATATCGTCCATCATATCCATCCGGGAGAGTTTGATCATCGTCACTTCAAAGATCAGGATGGGATTGCTGCTGGTCTTGATGTCCTGTTTGGTCTGGATCAGGATCGCCATCATATACATGATGTTATTGGAGCTGAGCAGATTGGCGGCGTTTTGATACACTTCGAGATTATCCGGGTTGAGTTCCGAGGGATTGATCCCCATCCTGATTACCAAGAGATCTCTGAGGAAAACCAATAGTCCATTGATCAATTCAGGAATATCGGATCCCTTACCGATGAGGTCATTGAGGAGATTGATCACTCCGGCGCTGTCATGAGCCGCAAGATGTTTTACCATATTGCAATAGACCTGGATCGGGAGCAGACCAAATACGGCTCTGGCATCGCTCTCCCTGATCTCATCCGAGCAGTAGGACAAGACCTGATCCATCAACGACAGAGCATCTCTTAAACTGCCATCGGCCTTTTGGGCGATAATATAAAGCGACTCCTTGTCGATCTTGATATTCTCGGTTTGTGTGATCACTAGCATACGGGCTACGATATCCTCAACCGGAATGCGTTTGAAATCAAACCGTAGACAGCGGGAAATGATCGTGGGGATCACTTTGTGCGGCTCGGTCGTAGCAAAAATGAATATCACATTCTCGGGGGGCTCTTCCAAAGTCTTGAGTAATGCATTAAATGCATTTTTAGAAAGCATATGCACTTCGTCGATGATATAGATTTTGTACAGGGATTGGCTGGGAGCATAGAGCAATTCACGCTGCAATTCGCGGATATCTTCCACCCCGGTATTACTGGCGCCGTCAATTTCAATCACATCCGTCGCCGTCCCGGCAGTGATCTCCTGGCAGATATGACATTCATTGCATGGTGTGGAAGTAGTACCCTTTAAACAATTCAAGCTCTTGGCAAAGATCCTGGCCATTGATGTCTTCCCCACTCCCCGCGGCCCGGCAAACAGATAGGCATGCGCGATCCTCTGGGTATTCAGGGCGTTTTGCAAAATTGTAGTGATATGCTCCTGGGCATAGATCTCATCAAATATCTGAGGTCTGTACTTCCGTGCAAGAACGATATAGCTCATATATTCTCCTGACGATACACTTTTCGGGCGTTTGATTTTGGCAAGGATTTTTTGCTTTACAAATTCCCTGCCTTGTTTTACGGTTAGATCGTGTAAGATAAATCCAAGCATACCAGTCAGGAGGTTTTAATGAAACTCGAAGGCAAAGTTGTCGTTGCCCAAGGCGGCGGACCTACTGCCGTGATCAATCAATCCATGGTGGGCGTCACTCTCGAAGCGCGTAAGTTTCCACAAGTTACACGTGTTTATGGTGCTACCCACGGAGTAGAGGGTATCATCAATGAGGATTTCATCGATCTGACCCAGGAGACCACGCATAATCTTGAGCAGGTGGCTGATACTCCTTCTTCGGCGCTATTGTCCACACGAGACAAACCGGATGAAAAATACTGCCGGGAGATATTCAAAGTGTTGAAAACGCATGATGTTCGCTACTTCTTTTATATCGGCGGGAATGACTCCGCTGCCACGGTTCATATCGTTAATGAAGAAGCTAAAAAGGCCGGGTATGACTTTCGCGCCATCCACATTCCCAAGACCATCGATAATGACCTTGTTCTCAATGATCACACTCCGGGTTATGGCTCTGCGGCTCGTTTTGTAGCACAGGCTTTTACTGGAGTGAATCTGGATAACCGTGCCCTCCCTGGCGTGTACATTGGCGTCGTCATGGGCAGGCATGCCGGATTTTTGACTGCCGCATCCGCGCTGGCACAAAAGTATCCCGATGATGGCCCGCATCTCATTTATATGCCGGAACGTCCCTTTCATCGTGATCAATTCCTGAGAGACGTAAAAATGGCGTATGATCGGTACGGACGGTGTGTAGTAGCCGTTTCCGAGGGCATCATCGACGTCAAAGGCGTGCCGATTATTACGAAACTGACCGCGAATGTAGAATACGATGCTCATGGCAATGTCCAATTGTCCGGCACCGGTATGCTGGGCGATCTCTTATGCAATCTGGTGAGAAAGGAACTCGAGATCAAACGTGTCCGCTCGGATACTTTCGGTTATCTCCAACGCTCTTTCATCGGGTGCGTGTCTGATGTCGATCAAAGAGAAGCACGGGAAGTGGGAGAACGGGCTGCACATTATGCTATCTGGTATAACCTCGATGGATCCATATCCATTCAGAGGACGGGATTTTACTCTGTGAATTATCGTCTGGAAAAACTATGCGACATTGCCGGCAAGACCCGTCACATGCCTGATGAGTATATCAACCAAAGCGGCAATGGCATTACCGAAGAATTTCGATTCTACCTCCGTCCCTTATTGGGAGCGGGATTTCCCGATGCTCACCGCTTACGTTCACCAAGAGTGGCAAAACTTCTCACTGGAAGTTCTTGACAGTTTAATGCCTTTTTTTTTAAAATGGACCTAAAATTTGAAGAAATCCCAATGGAGGATCGTAATGACCATTCATGAATTTATGGCGCAAGTCGCTGCCAAAAACACCGGTCAGCCTGAGTTTTTGCAAGCGGTGCATGAAGTAGTGGAATCGATATGGGATGTCTATATCGAGAATCCCAGATTTGTCAAAGGTAACATCCTGGAAAGGATAGTGGAACCGGAACGGATCATCATCTTCCGTGTTCCCTGGATGGATGATAAAGGCGTCGTGCATGTCAATCGTGGTTACCGGGTGCAATTCAATAGTGCCATCGGTCCCTACAAAGGCGGCATCCGCTTTCACCCCAGCGTTAACCTTTCCACGCTTAAATTCCTTGGCTTTGAGCAGATCTTCAAAAACAGTTTGACCACTCTGCCTATGGGTGGAGGAAAAGGAGGTTCCGATTTTGATGCCAAAGGCAAATCAGACGCTGAAATAATGCGCTTTTGTCAGGCATTTATGAGCGAACTTTACCGTCACGTGGGACCTAATACTGACGTCCCGGCTGGTGATATCGGTGTTGGTGGGCGAGAGATTGGGTATATGTATGGAATGTATAAGAAACTCATGAACGAGTTCACCGGCGTCTTTACCGGCAAGGGTTTGAATTGGGGTGGCAGTTTGATCCGTCCTGAAGCTACCGGATATGGTGTTGTCTATTTTGCCGAAGAAATGCTCAAGACCCGGAACCAGACCTTTGAAGGCAAACGTGTCGCCATCTCCGGCTTCGGTAATGTCGCCTGGGGTGCTGCTCAGAAAGTGAACGACCTCGGCGGCAAAGTAGTAACCCTCTCCGGTCCAGATGGCTATATTTACGATGAGGAAGGCATCAGCGGTGACAAGATCGACTATATGCTCGATTTGCGCGCTTCCAATAATGACCGCGTCTTTGACTACGTGGAAAGATATCCCAATGCCCAGTTCTTTGAGGCCAAACGCCCTTGGGAAGTGCCGGTCGATGTCGCTCTGCCTTGTGCCATCCAGAACGAATTGGATGTCGAAGATGCACGCGGTCTGATAAAAAATGGATGCCTCTGCGTCAGTGAGGGTGCCAATATGCCTTGCACTCCTGAAGCTATCGAGTTGTTCCAGAAAGCCAAGATCCTCTACGGTCCCGGCAAGGCGGCCAATGCCGGCGGCGTATCCACCTCCGGGTTGGAAATGACTCAGAATAGCATGCGACTCAATTGGTCACGGGAGGAAGTGGACGGCAAACTCCGCCGGATCATGATCAATATCCATGAAGCATGCCGCAAGTATGGCTCTGATAGTGATGGTTACATCAACTACGTCAAAGGTGCCAATATCGCCGGATTTATCAAAGTCGCCAATGCAATGTTGGATCAAGGGCTTGTATAACACTCAAATAGTATATATCAAAACCATAAGGCCCTGATATTGCGGTTTCAGGGCCTTTGGGTTGTGAAGCTCAGGCGGGGATTGACGTTGCTACGCATGGATTCTGATTCGGATAACGTGCAATGAACTCTATCTTAAATTTGGCTGTTAAGGGTGTATGATGTTCCTGCAAAAAATGATAGGATGGCTAACCCACAAAAAGACCGGTGAATAATTCAGAGAGTTAACTTAAAATTATCCTCCTTGCTTGATAACCTTAGTATAACCTTAGTATAACCTTACGACCGTAAGGTTATACTAAGGTTATTAAGCAGGGAGAACTCAGAAGAAAGCGCTATTACGCTTGAATCTAAACCTTCTTGAGACCGTTAGATAACTCAGAGCGTTGGACTCAACGAGTATTCAGACTATCTGACAGGCATAATCCTCTAATTGTAACTGACTGCGCCGGAAGGAGAGACGATACTGTTTTTTCATATTCTCGAAATTTGGCTGTTCCAGTATGTGCAACGCTCTTAACTATTGATCGTCCATTTTGTCGAGATGTTCTGTACCGAGACCAAAAAGCCAAAACCTGTCATCGAGGACAAGTTCTATCACGCCGTGGAACAATATGAGTTTGCCGGAAATGTCAGAGAACTCAAAAACATGATCGAGAGTTTGATCATTACCTCCGAACTCAGAACGTGGGACAACAAATCCATTGCCATGGCACAAAATTCCGCTAAACTACTGCCCAAGGATTACAACCTGTCCACCACATTGGCAGAACAAGAGAAGGATATCATCCGGGATGCCTTGATCAAATGCAATGGTAAACAGAAAGACGCAACCATTCTTCTCAATGTATCAGAAAACACTCTCTGCCACAGAATCAAACTCTACCGGCTGAAGTAGCGGGGCGATCCTGCGATTTCAGTAGTGCAATTTCCATTATGCAATCTCAGACACTAAGACCACCGGATGAACAGAGTTCGATTGGTCTGGTGGCTGATCATGCAACATTGTAATGGCATACCTGACAATATGTTATCGCATAGAAACCCGATTCCGTTTCATTTTCGGTTTGCTTGGCACGATTTATGCTCTATATTATGGTATGGCATCAAGCGGTGATGCTCTGAAAGAAAAAGTGAGGACTTAACAATGAAACTAACACTGGTAGTGTTTGTTCTACTGTTCCTGATGCACATATCGCTGTACGGACAGTCGATCTACGGATATGATTATGGAACCGGTACCGGTTCTTATACTACCGCAGGCGGCGCTTCCACGACTTTTTTCCCTAATACACCCACTGGCGGGGGTACTTACAGAGTTTTTATGAGCAGCGCTGGTGGCGGTGGATTCTACCGGGAAAATCCGGGTCTTGTGAATTTTGGTGCCGACACAGAACTGCGGATCGCTGCTCCCACTACCTCCGGTTCGGGTGGGATCAACAAATTTGCCGTTACTGAATTCACAAATGCCACCCGCAATTCCTATTTCAAGACCCAGTTACGCCTGGGTAACAGCACCGGCGGATTTGCTGATTCGGGCACATTCTACTTTCTCTACGGTCGTGGAACTTCATTCACAACAAACGCACCGCTTGCTCATGCGGACATCTACTTTGGCCTGAGATTTGTCTTTGGCGCCGGGGGCAGCATAACAACATCCTACAAGACAACGACCGGATGGGCTTCCTTTGCCACAGAACCATTCGAACAGGGTCGTAACTTTGTGATCGAATTACGCTTGAATAACGGTCCGGGACAATCTGCCGTCAATTATAGCATCAATGGTGTGGCACATACAGTAGCCAGATACACTACCGATGTCTTCGTCAATGGCATCCTGATCGCCAATGATCTTGCCCGAGCAGGATTGGGACAAAATACAATAATTAACTCCTTTATGGCCTATGGTGAAAACAGTACCGGCAATGTGGCGAACATGTTCATCGATGGCACCACTTACACCAACGATGTCGCCTTTGTGGCATACCCAAATTACTTTTCCAAATCCACCGGTGGCTTGAATCTTCTGGCTACTTGGGGTGGCAATTCTGACGGTAGCGGCACCGCCCCCTCCAATTTCACGACGCCCGGGCAGGGCTTTTATATCTGGAACAACCCATCACCCACCCTAACCGCTGACTGGGTTGTTTCCGGCGGCGGAACGCTGGTTAATCTTGGTAATGGTATCAATCCCATCACTTTCACCGTGCCCAGTAATTACACCTATACCGGCTCCATAGATGTGCTCCGACATGCCATCCTTAATTTGCAAAATACTACATACCCAACTCTTGGCGTCCTATATCCGGGCTCTGCTGTTCGTTATTCCGCGTCAGGCAATCAGAATGTAATCCCCTACGATTACTGGGATCTGAGCATCCGGGGCGGGGGTATCAAGACCATTTGGTCCACAGTAAAGGCAGATAACCTCATCGATATTGGCGATGGAACCAACGCCGTTACATTGCTTGTTCCCGCTGCTGCCCTGTTGGTTGGCACCGTGAATATCGTGAATGCCGGAACGCTTGAACTGCAAAACACCACCAATCCCATCCTCGGAACTTTGAGCAGCGGTTCGACCGTCATCTATTCCTCCCTCGCCAATCAGACGATCGCCGGCAAAGCATACCATAACCTTAGAGTGAGAGGAACCGGGATCAAGACCTTGGGCGGCAACGCCAGTTCGGCCGTCGCCACCGAATTGGGTGACGGAACGAATGCCGTTACGATGGTGATCCCGGCGGCATACACCTTTACTGGAACCATCAATGTCAATGACTATGCCACATTGATGATTGAGAACGACACCATACCGACCATTGGCACGATCGGAACCGGTACTACGGTTGAATATGCCTATGCCGGAGATCAGGATGTCGCTCCCGGGACATACTATAACATGGCGATCAACAATGGCTCTACAAAGACACTCACCGGTGATGTGGATGTGAGAAACCTGACCTTCACTGATGGAAATCTGGCTCTTGATGGACATACCCTGCACTATATAGATAAGGATATCTATTTCACCTCCGACGATGCCGTATTCAGCGCTCTTAACGTTGCAAAATACGAAACCGGTCCGACCAATAGCATCGGTCGCCACTGGATGACATCTGCCTTATTTACGAACACAGTGGATGTAACCTTCCGCTATCCGACCACCATCTCGACTTCGACGACGATGAGCGTGTGGTACGATAATGGCACTTGGCAACTGCTCGGTAATTATGCCGCCATAGAAATCGGATCATACATGTATGTGACCATCACCGACATTAGCGATCTGGGCAGTATCAGCAAAGCAAGTTTATTATGGACGATCTCTGAAGCGGACCTGCCTTTACCGGTCCAATTGTCCTCATTCACAGCGTCGATCAGTGCCAGTGGATTCATTCAGTTATCTTGGGTGACTTATACTGAGACCAATGTAGCGGGTTTCCGGATCTATCGCGGCACTACCGGTTATTTGGATGAAGCGCTGTTGTTGGATGTCTTCATCCCAGCCTCTAATACTACTCAAACCCAAAATTATCTCTATCGCGAACAGGAGTTCCTTGCTGACGGTTACTACTATTATTGGCTGGAAAGTGCCGATTATGACGGTTCGGCAACCATATACGGGCCCGTTGTCATTCATTTTGATATCGACGGTTCAGACCAAATGCCGGTGATCCCTGTAAAGAACGGGATCTCCAATGTCTTCCCCAATCCCTTCAATCCCCAGACTACCATCCGATACGCATTAAGCGCGCCCAGTTTTGTCCGTCTCGGTATCTACAACCTTCGTGGACAACTTGTCCGATCTTTGATCAGTGAATCCAGGAGCGCCGGTTTTCACAGCGTGAAATGGGATGGAAAGGATGATGGTGGTTCTTTGTGTTCCACGGGTATCTATCATGTCCGGATGAGAACCAAAGACGATCACTATGTCCGCAAAATAGTCCTCTCCAAATAACCTCATTCAAATCGAATCAGCCAGACCACCTTCCCGCAGGGTGGTCTGGTTTTGTAGGTGGTTCAGATGCCGATACCGATCGCTGATCAATTGGGGAATATGGGCGAACGACCGGTATTTGATACCGGGGACCATTGCATGCAACGGGCTCATCAGAGATTGAGAGCTAAAGAAAGCACTATAATAAGTTTTCCAGCGGCATCAGATGAATCCAATTAGTTTTCCAGCGCCATCAGATGTTAGGCGGTGGTTTTACCACCGTTCCGGATCGTGAGAATACATACAACCTTATTGGGTTATTAGACATAGTGCGGACTTCAGTCCGAACGAAGGACATATACCACGCATTGAAAGAAGGATCCCTGTCCAGCGAGAGGGGATTAGTCTCGGACTATAGTCCTCAAAAAGTCCGGATACCCTTGCGGGTAGATCTTTAGCGTCGTTCCGACGCGGTGACTGAAGTCACCACCCAACATCTGATAACGCTGCAATGATACAGGATCTTGTCTGACAATTAGTTAGTTTATAACCGAAAGAACAATGCCCCAAATAATTCAGGGGTCTTATTTAATAAGTCAGAGAGTTGGCTTGACCACTGGACGACACTGTCCCCCTTGCTTGATAACCTTAGTATAACCTTACAGTCGTAAGGTTATACTAATGATGAACTATGAGCCCATCATGAACCTGATATCCTCTTCAGGTGTGGTGATCTTGCGTAGTCCGAAGGCATCCGTGATGACTTTTGCCACATTTGTCGAGAGGAATCCGGGCAAGGTCGGACCGACGATGATATCCTTGAATCCCAACGACAGCAGTGCAAGCAATACTGCCACCGCTTTCTGTTCATACCAGGCAAGGTCATGGGATTCTCCTCCAGTGAATTGGTTCGAAGACAAAGGCGATGATTATCTAGATCTCCACCTGATACCTAAGGATCGCACTTTATGGAGACTCGATAATTATGAACGCTTTATTGAAGAAAGGAAAAAGCTTATACTCGAGAAGTTCAATTATTTGATTACAAAACAAGTATAGTCATTCACTGAGATATGGTCAAGACCAACTAACTATCTGCGTTGAAATACTATTAAATAATCAAACGGTAATAAAGTGATGGTATTGAACATGGGTATGCTTCCCGCCAGTATTCAAGATTGGTATCAGGAAATATAAGTCTTATTCCTCTTTACCATATTTCGATATAACTGGATATGCAGAAAGCCTGTCACAATTTGCAATTTTCGGTGATCGAATTTGCAGATATCCTGTCAAAAACCACTCAAAAGGGTCTTAGTAAGGATGAGTAAGGATGTCATACGATGCGACAGATTGCAGCTTTCGCTGCACAATTTGCAGTATTCGTTGTCAAGTTGCAATCAAATTTATTGTGCCGCCACAGAATTCACTTGACGAAAAAGCAGGTATTGAAAATTATCAACACACCGAACATTTAAGGGGCTCTGATGAATAACTACTTCATGGAAACACACCACCACGAGTGGTTGTTGACCAGCCGCCAGGGTGGCTATGCATTGGGCACTGGCAACTTAATCAATCAGCGTAAATACCATGGATTACTGGTCAGTAGTGATAGTCAGTTTCAAAGGCAACATCTGGTGGCAGGACTGGAAGAGAAGGTAGAATGGCGGGGAGAGATCATCCATCTGGATAGCAACAACTACAGTAATTGCATCTATCCTGAGGGTTTTTTGTATCTTGTCAAACCGTGGTTGAGACCATATCCGATTTTTTTGTATTCTGCTCTCCCCCATCAGAATGAGATCCTGATCCTCAAAGAACTGATGATGGATGAATCAAGCAACACCATAATGGTTAGATACACCAATCTGGGGCATCATAAATTGCATATGGAATTGCATCCCCGATACACCATGTTGCCGCATCACGAACTAGATGCACCGGGCTCGCTGGATCGGGAAAGATATGAGTCGGTGATCATCGAAGGCAAGAATCATCAGATTTTCAATTGCCTACGCCTGTCAAACGGAACATCCGTGTTTGGGGCTCTGGTCGATGGTGAGGTGAGAACAAATCGCTATGTGTATTACAACGTCTATTATCCTTGGGAAGTAATGAATGGATATCCCGGAGTAGGAGATCAGATCACGCTATTTGAACTTCAGATCAATCTCAAGGTAGGCGAGAGTAAATATGTCCTGTTTTCCGATCAAATGATCGAACATCCGGATGAAATGATCAAAACCATAGAGAATCGTTACCGCGACCTGCCACTGCCGATGGATTATCCTTCACATCCCGATACGGACAATACCCTGATCAATCGTCTGGATTATAATGATAGTGAGTTGTTTAAATATCAGGATTATCTCAAGATACTGGAATTTGCTTTGAAGGACTTTCTCGCCAACAAAGACATCGTTGCCGGCTATCCTTTTTACGGTGCGTGGGGACGTGATACGATGTTTGTCCTCAATGCACTGCTGCATTCCGGCAATAATATTGATCAGGTCGAACGGATCCTGCGTAAATACAGCCGGTTTATCCAGCAGGGTTTGATCCCCAACATGCTGGCTGAGACCGGTAGAGCGGCTAACTATGACACTATTGACGCCACCCTCTGGTATATCATACTACTCTATAAAGTGGGTAAAACCAAGGTACAGGTCTCTTTCTACCGGGAATCCATTCATCTGGCGGAAGAAATCCTCAAGTCGATTCTGTCCAATCGAACCTATCCTTTCCGCATCCGAGATGACGGGTTGATCGAATTGGAAGAGGTGTTTGCCCATGCGACCTGGATGGACGTCCGCATCAATGGTAAGCCGGTCACTCCCAGAAATGGCGCTCCGGTGGAAATTAACGCCTTATGGTATAATGCCATCCGCTGTTATGATGCAATGTGTAAGGCATTGAATTTGTGCTGTCCCGAGAGTTGCACTGCGTTGGAAAGTATCCTGGAATATGCGCCCAGGATCGAGAGGGCATTTCAAAAGTTCTGGATGGGTGACTATTTGGCGGATCGATTGGTCGGCGATGAACCAGTCAAAGAGATCAGACCCAATGCCCTGCTCGCCTGCTCCCTTCCCTGGGATCTGCTGAACCGCGAGCAGTTAACAGCAGTTTTTGCCAAAGCCCAACGGGAACTTTGCACTCCTTATGGAATCCGAACCCTCTCTCCCCATGACTTCCGTTTCCGGAAAAAATACTATGGTTCACAAGCTGACAGGGATCAATCTTATCACAATGGTACCGTCTGGGCTTGGTTGTTGGGACCATATTGCGGCGTATATCTCAAAATTCACCGGGGCATCAAACCTCTTTCCGAGATCAAGAATGAATTGGCGCAGATCATTGCCGTATTTCGCAATGGTTTCATGCGCGGACATATTGCTAGTGTGGCAGAGGTCTGGGACGGAGATCACCCTCACTTTCCCAAAGGGGCACCCGCTCAAGCGTGGAGCGTCGCAGCGCTGTATAACATCGAAACCTTTATCGCCAACGAAAAGGGAGGCGAATGAAAGTTCTGATGTTCACCTGGGAATTTCCACCGCTGATCTCTGGCGGATTGGGCATGGCGTGCTATGGCATGGTCAAGGCATTGCTCAAACAAGGAATAAAGATCGATCTCGTTTTGCCAACCAAGGAAATCGTCTATTTCCCGCTTAGAGAGGAAAATGACGTGGATGTTCTGCCAGTTGTCTTTATCGAACCCCAAAGGCACAAGCAGTTCCTGAAGATGAGTTTCACCGATGTAATAGCAAAACTGGAATATATCGGACTTACCCAACTACCCGAGACTTATCTGCAATTGAGCGAAGTATCTCAATTTATTAAGCGCTTCAGTCAGCTAACCCAAAACGAACGGATCGTGCAAAGTGAATCTTATCTTTGGGACGAGATGGCTCTCCATCTGATCGGCGAAGAAGACCTGATCAAGAAAGTTCAGGAATATACGCTGAGAGCAGAATGTTTTGGTGCTCATCTTGACTATGACCTGATCCATGCGCATGACTGGCTGTGCTATCCCTCCGGAATGTTGGCAAAAAAGATTTCCCAAAAGCCCTTGATCGTCCATATCCACGCCACTGAATTCGACCGGTCGGGCGGTCCGGGCGATGAACGCATCCATAAGATCGAACATGCTGGTATGATGTACGCCGATCAAGTGATAGCCGTTTCACAATATACTGCACAAATGATCATGTCCCGATATCGGATCGACACCGGTAAGATCAAGATCATCCATAATGCTTTTACCATCGACGAAGATACTAATTTTGAACGACTCCGCATTTTCCGGGGTCCCACAATTCTATTTTTAGGACGGATAACTCTCCAGAAAGGACCGGACTATTTCATTGAAGTAGCGGAAAGGGTCCTGAAAGTGCATCCATTAGCAAGATTTATCATGGCCGGCACTGGTGATATGGGACGTAAACTGATCCACAGATCAGCCGCTCTCAAACTCCGTAACCGTTTCCTCTTCACCGGCTTTCTTAACCGGCAGCAAGTGGAACGCATCCTCCGAGCATCGGATATCTATGTCCTGCCCTCTGTCTCGGAACCATTTGGTATCGCTCCCCTTGAAGCCATGGCTTATGGCGTTACGGCTATTATCTCCAAGCAGTCCGGTGTCTCCGAAGTAGTCAATCATGCCTTTAAGATCGACTTCTGGGATGTGGGAAGAATGGCCGATACCATAAATCACTTGATCGAAAATCCCGATATGTGCCGCAAGATCGGTTCCCTGGGCAGACAGGAAGTTCAACTCATCCAATGGGATGAAGCTGCAGAGAAGATCCGTCGGCTGTATGCCTCCACCCTCGCAACATATATCAAGAACAAGGAGATTCAATGAAATACGGTAAATCGAGAGTTCATTACCAAGATAGGGAGTGATGGTGCTGTTTATCGTGCTTTATTTTCAAGTCCATCAGCCCTACCGGTTACGACATATGAACGTCCTGGACGTGGGAAGCGGCAGATCGATGTTTGATGATGATCTCAATAGAGCCGTTATGCAAAAAGTGGCACAGAAATGTTACCTGCCTACCAATGCCCTGCTATTGGACTTGATCAAGCAATGCGAGGGCAGATTCAAGATCGCCTTTTCCATCACTGGAACCGCGTATGAGCAATTTGCCCAATACGCACCGGAAGTGATCGAATCATTCGAAAAACTGGTAGGAACCGGCAGTGTGGAATTACTGGGCGAGACCTATTTTCACTCGCTGAGTTTTTTGTATAACATCAATGAATTCCTCGATCAGGTGGCGATGCATAGACAATTGATGATAGACAAATTCGGCTACAACCCAGTAACTTTTCGTAATACCGAATTGATCTATCAGGATTCGCTTTCCGGTCTGATATATGAAATAGAAGGATACAAGACCATTCTCACCGAAGGTGTGGATCGGATCTTACAATGGCGTTCCCCCTTGTATGCCTACAAAAACTATAGCAAAGACATCACGTTACTACTCAAGTATTACCAACTTGCCGATGATATAGCATTCCGTTTTTCCAATCGTGACTGGCCAGAATATCCGCTTACAGTGGACAAATTTGTCAATTGGATCGATCACCTTACCCTATGCGAGACAGGCAATCGCAATCAGTTCCTCAATCTTTTTATGGATTATGAGACCTTTGGCGAACATCAATGGGCAGAATCAGGGATTTTTGAATTTATGAAGTATTTTCCCAGCAAGGCATTGGAGAAGGGCAATATCGGTTTTGCCAATCCTATGGAAGCTGTACATTTGGCAAATTATCAGCAGGAATCCATCTCTTTCCCGGAAGCTGTATCATGGGCAGACGAACAGCGCGACCTCTCGGCTTGGCTGGATAATGACTTGCAAAAGAACGCTATCGAAACGCTGTATAACCTCTACGAAACAATCCGGTGCAAAGGCGATGAGCAGTTGCTCAGGGAAGCGCGTCTACTGAGCACTTCCGATCACTTCTATTATATGTGTACCAAATACTTCCAGGATGGCGACGTTCACAAATATTTCTCTCCTTATGATTCACCTGAACAGGCATATATCTATTATATCAATGCTCTGGCGGATTTGGAAGAACGAATATTATAAAAGGGGATCTGTAATGAAAGGCAAAGTTATTATTCTCGAAGACGATCTGATTTTGGCAAAACAGATATCTGTCCTTCTGACGAAAAACGGGTTTGAAGCCAAGCACACCATAAACAGCGATGTGTTTTTCCAGGAGTTACGCAATTTCAAGCCAGATGTTGTGTTGCTTGATGTGTATCTTATTGGCAGCAGATTAAATGGCATTCAAGTATTGAAGTATTTAAAGAACAATCATGATTTAAACTACAAAATAATAGTCATATCCGGTGAGGTTACTAGCCCACAAATCGAGGAGATAAGAAATCTGGGCGCTTATCACTTCATTGAAAAAGGTGCCAATTTCAACGTCAATCATTTGCTTCTCCATATCGAGAATGCTGTTCTTCTCAAACACCAGGAAGAAGAGAACATCGGTCTTCATATCGAGAACATCATGCTCAAAAAGCAATTCACCCGCAGTTTTCCTTTTATCGGTGAAGACGAATCCATCGTTCGCGTCCGATCCCAAATCATCAAACTAGCTCAGGCGGACGAAGATCTTTTTTTAGTTGGCGAAACCGGCACTGGTAAAGAGATCGCCGCCAATTATTACTACATTAATTCCCACCGTTTTGGCAAACCATTCCACACGATCAACTGCAGTGCGCTTACGGAAACTTTGATCGAATCGGAACTTTTTGGGCATGCAAAGAGCACTTTCCCTAGCGACAATAAGTATGAGGTTGGTTTTTTTGAAGAGTGCCGCGAAGGGATCCTCTTTCTTGATGAGGTTACCCATCTTTCACTTCCTGCTCAATCCAAGATCTTACGTTCTATTGAAAACAAAGAGATACATGTGGTCGGTGGAAAGCTCAAAAAAGTGGATACCCGCTTGATCTTTGCTACCAATTCACCGCTTGCCAATCTGTCCAACCCCACGAGTTTCCGTACAGATCTGTTATACAGGATAGAAGGTAATATCGTCGAACTGCCCCCTTTGCGGGAGCGAGGAAATGATATCATCCTCCTAATAAGTTATTTTATTACCAGTTATTCTGAAAAATTTGGTTTCAGTGACCACTCCAACCTGAGTGAACTGCGCGACTTTCTCTTGTCATATTCATGGCCGGGTAACATCCGTGAACTAAAAAACTTCTGCAAGTTCATCATGATCAGCGAGAAAGAAATCAATAACGAAGTCATCATCAAGCACTTGAACAACAAGATTTATAAATCACGTGATGAAAACAATTTTACCCCGAACAAGTACTTCCTCCAGGGTAAAATCAGAGACAGTATGTTTGATTTTGAGCGAGATTACCTAATTTATCATTTGAGTCGCCATAACTGGAGTGTAAGCCAAACATCCAAAGCCATAGGTTTGGAACGAACAACCCTGTATAAAAAGATTAAATTGATGAAAATAGAAAACACGGATTACTCTCAGGAATCATGATCCGTCACAATATAGGTCTCAAGATCTTCTCCGTCCTGCTTGCCCTGTTCATTTGGATTCAGTCGATACTGGTATCACATCATAAAACAACGGTCAAGTTCGTGGTCAATCTCACCAAGTTGCCAGCCCATATCGCCTTGGAGGATGTTCCCAAAACACTCTCCTTTGGCGTCCGGGGCAAAGGCATAGACATTATCCGTTTGATTTTGAAAAGAGCCAACGTCGATATCGATGCCAGCAACTTAAGGGATGGCAACCTGCCGATCACGCTGACCAATTACCACATTGATATCCCCGAAAACCTCGATATCGAGATCTTAAAACCAGCACACGAAGAAGAACTTATCGTTCAGACTGATGTCTATGAGAGCCGTACTGTACCCATCGAAATCACATTCGCTTCCCTCGGAGCACGCAATGCATATCAATCCGGCAGATACCGCATTTCTCCAGAGACCGTAAGGATTTACGGTCCCAGACGAGCTTTGGATGCCATCAGACAGATACGATCAAACCCGATCACTACGGTGATGTTAGCCGAGGAAAAATTTGAAATTGAATTGGAATCCCCTGCTGTTAACATTTCTGTTTTAGATCCGGTGATCACGATTGAACTGATCGACCAGGAGATCCAACAACGGATTATCGATAATATCCCGATACGCCTGGAGGGAAACAGACAATCGACTCCCAACCGGGTTACGATCAAAGTGGAGGGAAACAAGGAAGCGATCCAAACCCTCGATCTCACGATGATAAGAGCTAGGGTGGTTCCCGATCCGGATGTGAGAGGATTTAAAACGGTAATAGTGGAAGTTCCCAATATGATCAGATTACTGGATATCACACCAGCCCGGGTACTCGTAAATGAAAGATAACCAGGATCTGATACTGGCTTTCGAATCATCCTGCGACGATACATCTGTAGCGATTGTCGATACCGCCTACCAAATACATTGCAACCTCATCTCGTCTCAGATCTCTCATGATGATTTTGGTGGTATCCTACCCGAACTGGCGTCCCGATTACACATGAAGAATATACTTTATCTTACCGAGACCGCTATACAAACTGCTGGAATAGACCAACGCCGGATCGCAGCCATTGCCGTCTCCGTGAATCCAGGATTGATCGGATCACTGATCGTGGGATTATCTTTTGCCAAAAGTTTGGCTTGGAGTATGGATATCCCCTTAATAACGGTCAATCACCTGCTGGCTCACATCTTTGCCAATTACCTCGAACATTCCGATTTAAAGCCGCCTTTTGTAGCCTTGGTGGTATCCGGGGGTCATACCGAACTGGTTTATTTCAAATCTGAGCTTGAATTTGAAGTTATTGGCAAGACCCTTGATGATGCTGCCGGAGAGACCTTTGACAAAGCAGCGAAATTGCTGGGATTACCATTCCCCGGGGGTCCGGTGATCGATGACCTTGCCAAAACCGGAGATGATGGATTTCTTTCGTTTCCGCGTGCACTTAGCCGCAAAGATAATTACAATCTCAGTTACAGCGGCCTCAAAACCGCCATCAAGAAACATCTTGCCAACCAGGATCAGGATTACCGGAATCGTCACATCAATAATCTCGCAGCATCCATACAAGCAGCGATCGTTGAACCCCTTGTTCACAAGACAGTAAGATGGTGCCGGGAAAATCACGTTCAAACCATTCTGCTTGCCGGTGGTGTCGCCGCAAATTCCCTCCTCCGTCGTCTCATGAGAGAAACGGCTCAAAAACATCGGATCAATGTTCTATACCCTTCGATAAAACTATGCCTTGATAATGCCGCGATGGTTGCTGCCGCCGCCGTGACAAAGTACACCAGCCATGAATATTCAAACTTGGATGTAAACGCATTCTCCACCAAAGGAACCCGTAGGTTATAAGGATAGATAACCCAAATGAAACCGGACAAGACCCTTGCATAATTCAGAGTAGTTAACTACTATCCTCCTTACTTGATAACCTTAGTATAACCTTAGTATAACCTTACGACCGTAAGGTTATACTAAGGTTATGGAGTAAGGAGAAATTGGTGATTCCAGTATCTGCTAGGCTCTTCGGACAGGCACTCATTCGTTGGTTTTCATTCTTTTACAGGCATGGTCTCCATTTCATATTCAGTATCGAAACTCAGAAAAAACCTGCGGAATGGATTTTAGTCTTTCAAGGGAATAATAATTGCACTGTATCAGAAGAGTTAGCAACTTTACTATAAAATCCACCCAGCTGGAGGAAAGGGATGTTTTGGAAGTTATTGCGAATAATGGCAGTTGCCCTTATAATAGTGCCAATGTTGATGAGTTGTGCCAATAGAAACACGGCATATTACGATGAAGACTTGGTCAAATTGGTTGTGCAGATCCCGATTGTCGGAAATCCCCTTGATTTGGATATGGATCATGAAAACCTCTACGTAGCTTCCGATCAAGGGGGGTTTACGGTGATAAACCTAAGTGACTACTCCCGGCGATGGTTCACCTCCTTGGGTTCTGAAGACGGCTCAATTACAGACTTTGTGATGATCCGCAAGATAGCCGCTGTTCGTTCTCAAAACCGCATGTTTATCAACGAAACCCATAGTTCAGACCTTATCCGTATTGTTAATATGAGCAATATGGATTCACTCAAGTTAATGGATGCCATCAGCGGTGCAACTCAGGACGTTCAGGATATGTATTTCTTTGCAAATCCCGATACCAATAGCGTTTATACCATATTCGGTGCTTATTGTGCTGGGTAC
Organism: Candidatus Cloacimonadota bacterium; assembly: GCA_037441405.1. Lineage (GTDB taxonomy): Bacteria > Cloacimonadota > Cloacimonadia > Cloacimonadales > Cloacimonadaceae > VGPI01. Next base: position 49,975 of record JBBISI010000004.1, on the reverse strand, counting down.
GGCTTTCGCTTGGGTAGATATCACGGTCCCTTAAGTTTATGGCATGGCAATATCCTCGAGATCAACACGCCAGCCCGAGCTTCCGGCTTTGCCGTAATGGATGATTATATCGTAATAGCAGTCGAACAGCGGGGATTGATGATCTATACCCGGTCAAATGGTGATTTGGTAGGTGAAATCGCTTTCCCCGGGGGTGAAGCCAAGAAGGTAAAAGTCAAAGGTAATTATGCCTATGTTGCCTGCCGTCAGCAAGGTTTGCAGGTAGTGGATATCAGCGATATCACCAATCCTGTGCACATCGGCGGCTTCAATACGGTTGGATATGCCACTTCTATTGACGTCAAAGACGATATGGCGGTCGTGAGTTCCGGTAATGGTGGAGTTTATCTATTTGATCTCTCAAACCCTTCAGACCCCCAATTGCTGAATCGTGTCACCTCTGCCGGCTACACAAACCATGCGAAATTTTATGAAGACAAGTTGATCATCGCAGGACGCGACACCGGGATCAACATCTATAGGATAGATAGATAGATAGAGAGAGAGAGAGAGAGAGAGGTTTAAATAAACGCGGACCCGAAGACCTGATCGTCGAGTCCGTTTAGTTTGAGTTGATGTATTTAAGTGATGATTAAATCGTATCTTACGACGATGGTGCTGTTGCTTGCTTTTTGATTGCCACTCTACCCTTGCTTAACCGCTGCAAATCTTGCATATCGATCATCAAAGCATGTGAGTAAATCTGATTAGTCCCGCGATTCAAATTCAAAATCTACGTCTGGTGGATAGTTCCCATAACGGGATCAGCATAAGCAATTTTGAAGTTATAACTGAATCAGTCATTCCCGAACTTCCCTTCTATTCAACTCTGCTTGCCGTTACTCCACAGGGCTCCAGCCCGGCGCTACAAGGTAGCTTCTGATGAAAAAGACCTGGATTAACAAGATGAAAACAATATACCCGGTCGTTTGGCCTTACATAAATTGTGAGTAACGAGGGATACCTAATGCCCTCAAAGAACCTGAAATACAATGAGTTTGAACTTTCACCAACATTTGGGACCCAACATGATTTAAGTTTTATCAAGCCTGGGCTTTTGTGGATAAAAAAAGACACTGTTTCGCGCTTATATAGGTATTTCTTTATCATACACATTCTCATGATGTTACAACTGCTGTAGCGATCGGCATGATCTTAGATCGATCCGATCTATGTGTTTTAGTCATAATCCAATAACGGTATTTACTTTTGGAATAAGGTAGTTAACCCTCATAACCAGCGATCATCATTCTTAACTTGACAGATTAGTAACTTTCTATTTCGTAGCCGTTATGTATGCTGATAGGAGCAATACGTAATTTCTATCTGAGCATGTAACCAATTATGAGATAATAAATTATTGTTTTCTAACGACACTGGAGGATTGGATGTTTTCGAAAATCCGGAAACGAAATGGCCAGGTTGTACAGTTTGATCGCACCAAGATCAAAACAGCCATATTGAAAGCAGGGCTGGCGACGGGAGAATATGGGCCGGACATTGCCGAAGTTTTGGCTTTGAGGGTAATGAATGTGGCACCGCAGATTTTATCGGAAGACACCATCGAGGTCGAGAGGATTCAGGATATAGTGGAGGAAGTACTGTTGGCTTCACCGTATAAAAAGACTGCCAAAGCGTATATCATCTATCGTGATCAGCATGCCCGGATCAGAGAGATGGTTTCCACGGCAGGCGTGAATCTGATCGATCAATATCTGGAGAAACTTGACTGGCAGGTAAACGAAAATTCCAATATGGCATATTCATTGCAGGGCTTGAATAACTACATCTCTGCAGAAGTAAGTAAGACCTATTGGCTCAATAAGATCTATCCTCCGGAGATTCGCCAAGCACATGTCAATGGTGACTTTCATATTCATGACTTGGGATTGCTTTCGGTTTATTGTGTGGGTTGGGATCTGATGCAGATGCTGATGATGGGCTTTTGTGGAGCGGAAGGCAAGGTGGAAAGCAGTCCTGCTAAACATTTCCGCAGCGCTTTGGGTCATATAGTAAATTTCTTTTACACGCTGCAAGGCGAAGCGGCAGGTGCACAAGCATTTTCCAATTTTGATACTTTGCTGGCACCTTTTATCCGTTATGACGGATTGAGTTATCGTGAGGTCAAGCAAGCCCTGCAGGAATTCGTTTTCAATATCAACGTTCCTACTCGAGTTGGTTTTCAAACACCTTTTACAAATATCACACTTGATCTCAAACCACCAAAAACGTATGCTGATCAGGCAGTTATTGTCGGAGGCAAGCCACAGAAACTGACCTATGCGGATTTTCAGGCAGAGATGGAGATTCTGAACAAGGCATTTCTGGAAGTCATGATCGAGGGTGACGCCAAAGGCAGGGTTTTCACTTTCCCGATTCCGACCTATAATATCACGCATGACTTTGATTGGGACAATCCCGCGCTAGCTTTTCTCTGGGAAGTGACCGCCAAATATGGCATTCCCTATTTTTCCAATTTTATAAATTCCGATCTTAATCCCGATGATGCCAGATCGATGTGTTGCCGTTTACGACTGGATACACGATCGCTTGAAACCAGAGGCGGAGGTCTGTTTGGTGCTAATCCCCTGACCGGGTCGATCGGCGTGGTAACGATCAATATGCCCCGTTTGGGTTATCTCGCTGAAGATGAGAATGATTTTATCTCGCGTTTGGATGAAGTGCTCACTCTTGCCAAGAATAGTTTGGAGATCAAGCGTAAGGTATTGGAATACTACACACAAAACGGTCTGTATCCCTATACGAAATTCTACCTCAAACAAATCTACGAGCGATTCCACCAGTATTGGAAAAACCACTTTTCCACCATCGGGATCATTGGGATGAACGAAGCATGCCTCAATCTTCTCAATTGCACTATCGGGAGCGGCAGAGGAAAGGATTTTGCCCTCCAGGTAATGGATCATATTCGAGCCGAATTGATCAAATTCCAGGAAGAAACCGGGAATAACTACAACCTGGAAGCGACGCCCGCCGAAGGAACCAGTTACCGGCTTGCCCTCAGCGACCGCAAGCAATTCCCTGATATCATCAATGCCAATTCTGGTGGTTCCACTCCATTTTACACTAATTCCACGCAACTACCGGTCAATTATTCATCGGATATCTTTGAAGTTCTCGATCTGCAGGACGATCTACAGAAAAAATATACCGGTGGAACTGTTCTGCATATCTTTGGCGGAGAACGGGTGGAACATGCTGAAAGTATCAAAAAACTGGTCAAAACTATCTGCAATCGCTATCATCTCCCCTATTTTACATTTTCGCCGACCTTCAGCATTTGTCCGGAACATGGTTATCTGGATGGCGAGTTGACGATCTGCCCCTATTGTAACAATGAGACGGAGATCTATTCCCGTATCGTTGGTTATTTGAGACCTGTTTCCCAATGGAACGATGGCAAAAAAGCCGAATTCAAACTGCGTAAGACATTTAGCCAAGAGATAGAAACCCGGAATTGCAGGCAATGATCATCGGGGGCTTCCAAAAGTTCTCCCTGTTGGAATATCCGGGACAATTGTCAGCCATTGTCTTTACCCAGGGTTGCAATTTCCGCTGTCCCTATTGTCACAATCCACAATTGGTGGATCCCAGCCGTTATTCCAAACCGATCGATGAAAACGAATTCTGGGATTTTCTCAGAACCCGAAAAAACAAACTTACTGCCGTGACGATTACCGGCGGAGAACCCACCTTCCAAGATGACCTGATCCCTTTTTTGAGAGAGATCCGGGGCATGGGATTTCTCATCAAACTCGACACCAACGGTAGTAATCCTCTCGTGATCAATGAGCTCATAAATGAGGGTCTTGTGGACTGTTGGGCGATGGATATCAAGGCACCACTGCCTTTGTATCCATTGATAACCCGATCGGATACAAGTGGCGAAACGATTACCAGGAGCATGGGTCTGATCCGTGAATCCGGTAAAGGATATGAATTCCGCACCACTTTTTTTAATGTCCTCTTCAATTGGAAAGATATCACGCAGATCAGAGAATTACTAAAGCCCGGAGATAAGTTTTACCTCCAGCAGTGCCGTTATAATGACACCTTGGAAGACTTGGCAAATAACGATGGTGGATATATCAAACTCTCCCGGGATACGATCATCCACCTGATCAATCATCCTGCCTGTCAGAACTTAGTCGAATGGGGCAGTAAAAACGCCATCGAGATCTTTGTCCGCTCTATCTAATCCACTTTCTCAGCCACCAACAGAATCCCCGTCCCTTTGGTTTTTTTTACCCAAAAATCCAGTTTCATCAGCAGCCAGGCAAGCGGATACACCAAAACATAGTACAGGGGGAGCAGCAAAACAAGATAACTGCTGCGGTGCAACAGCTTTAGCGGACACTTGATCAGCAATACCCACGATGCATGCCCCCACCATCCATATGTACAGCTGCTATCAGTTAACTTAAAACCGCAATCCCTCAATTTGCTCACCAGATCATCCATATCATAACCGGATCGGATATGCTCTTCGGTAAATTTAGCTGCCACGTCCCAAGCCGAAGGGGTCGATATTATCAATTTTCCCCTATCCTTCAAAGAGTCAAAAAATATCTTCAAAACCCCCTTATCATCAGCAATATGCTCCAAGACATCGATCGCCAATATCAGATCAAATCGTCGCTGAGGTCGATAAAACTGCAAGTCCGCATGTTTGTAAATGAAGCGACCAGCAAATTTGCTGCTTACATCCAGAGCGTAGGATTCCAGATAATTGGGTTTCAAATCGGTGGCCAATACCGAAGTGCCAGGCCACCGGGACAGAATAAAATCGCAGTATTGGCAATACCCTGCTCCTGCATCGTAAACGTAGAATGAATCGCGCTTATCATAATACTTAATGATGTAATGCTTCACATACATCTGTCTAAGCAATATTCTATCAAGCAAATAATAGAATATCCTACGAAATCCTGGTATTACGTTAATCAGAGTTAAGATTCTTTCTTTCAAGGGTTCATATTGCATTTCCGCGACTTCCTTTCCTTTAGTGGTTTAGCTTCGGTGCCAAAATAAATCATTGACGGTTTTTTGTAAACTGAAAACGAGTGAGCGCGTAGAAAGGAATATATGCGGAATTGAACAAGAAAGAAAGAATCAGGAACTTTAACTTGCACTTACATAGTAATGTTTCAGATGGAGCTTTAACGCCCAAAAGCCTGATCCGTCGGGCGATGGAGAACAATATCGATCTGATCTCGATTACCGATCACGATACCGTGGATGCTTATCATCACATCAATATTGCGGATTATCCCATCTACATACTACCAGGCATCGAGATAAGCGCGCAGGAAAATGGCGTGGATATACACGTTCTGGCTTATGGCATAGATGTCCATGACAAAACTCTTAACGACCTCATGGAGATGTATTTACACGGCAGAAGAGACCGTGCCAAACTAATGCTCGGCAAATTAAAGAAACACGGGATCCACATCGATCTCAGGGAAGTAGTCGCGATTGCTGGTTCACGTGAATTGATCGTCCGTCCCCACATTGCCCAAGTTATGGTTACAAAAGGATATTGCACCAACAAAAATGAGGCATTTGACCTCTATATCGGAAACGAGAAACCAGCCTATGTCGCTAAACCTGAGGTCAGCATGGACGAAGCCATCAAGGTGATCCAGGAGGCGGGTGGATTTGCTGTGATGGCTCATCCCGGCAAACTCAAAGATGTCTCCTATATCCAATCCGGCATTGATAAGGGCATTGATGGCTTGGAGGTCTGGCACCCCGATCACAACAATGGATTACTCAGGGATCTGATCGACATCGGACAAAAAAATGGGCTTTATATGACCGGGGGTAGCGACTTTCATGGCGAGCATGATTTTCACAACCAATTCGGCTATATCCCCCACAATGACGTAATCATCAATAGCGTAAACGATCTATGGGGGACGTGGCAATGTCGGATAAAATAGACAAGTTTGATATCAGGGACCTTATCCCCATCAGTTATCGATACAACCAGTGGATTCGGTTCACCATGCTCCTGATCAGTACCTGCGTTATGGCATACACGATTTTTTTTCTAGCCCTTCAAATGCACCAGGAAGCGCCTTTACTGATGAAGATTATTCCTTTTGTCGTTCTGTATGTTGCCATCGATTCGATCCTGCGCCATCTGACGTCGCTGAATAGCGTCACCTTTACTTCCGATTCGCTGGTTCTGGGTTTTCTGGCAAAACACTCGATCCGTATCCCTTATGAAATGATCAACCGGTTTGAGATCATCAGGAAGATCACGATGTATCTGGTACTTTATTACAATGATGACAATGGCAAAGAAAGGACATTTCAGACCAATCTTTCCTTCCCCAATATGATCAAGATCTTGATGGGGATTGAAGACGTGGCCACACATGTGAATATTGATGAAAAACTCAGCGCAGCACTGCAACTCTACCGTTACAAGGATGCTTATGACCGATCACGCCGGGATCAGATTGATAAAGAGGATAGTTCAGACCAATGACGTATGATTTTGATATTGCTCAAGAACGCCGGAAGAGCGGCTGCTTCAAGTATGACGCCCTCAAGTTGTTTTATGGCAGAGAAGACCTGTTGTCTCTGTGGGTGGCTGATATGGATTTCGCGGTGGCACCAGAGATTATTACTGCCCTCCAAATTCGACTGGCTCATCCTGTGTTTGGCTACAACTTCCGCGTATCCGAATACTATGACGCATTTATCGGATGGATGCGGCATCGCCACCAATGGACAGTCAAAAGAGAGTGGATCGACAATACTCCCGGCGTCGTTCCCGCGCTCAGTTTGGCAGTTATGGCTTACACCAAACCGGCGGATGGCATCCTCATCCAAACACCTGTTTACCGCCCTTTTTTCGATGCCATAGTGGATCATGGACGAAACCTGCTGACCAACTCCCTCATTTATCAGGATGGACAGTATAGCATCGATTTTGATGACTTTGAACGCAAAGCCAGACAAGCCAAACTGTTTATCCTCTGCAGTCCCCACAATCCGGTGGGAAGGGTCTGGACAGAGGAAGAATTACTCCGGATGGGACGTATTTGCTTGAAACACAATGTAATAATTCTTTCCGACGAGATTCATAACGACTTGGTCTTTACCGGATCAAGACACATCCCGATCGCTTCGCTGGAGGATTTGGGAGAACTAACTGTGACCTGCCTCTCCCCCAGCAAAGCCTTCAATATCGCGGGACTATGCACTTCCGTAATCGTGACCCCCAATGATCATATCCGTAAACCCTTATCCGATCTCATCTTCAAGATGCATCTGTATCTGGGTAATTCCTTTGGCATCGCTGCCTTCATCGCCGCCTACACCAAGGGCGAAGCATGGCTTTCCGCTCTGCTGAAGTATCTGCAAGCCAATCGGGATTTTATCATGGGTTACGTCCAGCAGCAGATCCCTCAGATCAAAGCCATCAATCCCCAAAGCACTTACCTCATGTGGCTGGATTTTCGCTCCCTGGCTCTCAGCGATAAAAAACTGCAGGATCTATTGGTCAATCAAGCCCAGGTAGCGCTTGACCCCGGGATCAAGTTCGGAGAGGATGGCTCCGGCTTTATGCGCCTCAATTTCGGTTGTCCTCGCTCGATCGTTCAGGAAGCCCTCGACCGGATAAAGCACGCAATCAGCAAGGAATAAGTTATTATGAAACAGCAGATAGAATCACTATATCAGGTAAAACCCGCTTATTATCAGCAAGCCGATCGTCAATTGATCGCTACTTTTCTGGAAGCACTCAATTCCGGTTCCGTCCGTGCCTGTGAACGTCAAGGCGATAACTGGATCGTCAATTCCTGGGTCAAGATGGGTATTCTCTGTGCCTTCCGGATGGGCAAACTCACCCAATACGACTGGAGTGACGATAAGCCCTTCTTTGACAAGGACACCCTCCCCGAAAGACATTTTCAACTCCAAGACCAGGTACGTATCGTCCCCGGAGGCACTTCTGCGCGTAATGGCTGTTATATCGCTCCAACCGTGACGATCATGCCACCAGCCTTTATCAACATCGGCGCCTATGTGGACACTGGTTCCCTGATCGATTCCCATGCCCTGGTCGGTAGTTGCGCCCAGATCGGCAAGAATGTCCACCTCTCCGCTGGAGCAATGATCGGTGGCGTGATCGAACCCATCGGCTCCCGCCCGGTCATTGTCGAGGATGATGTCTTTATCGGTGGTAACACCGGTATCTATGAAGGTATCCTGATCAGAAGCAGAGCGGTTATTGCTTCCGGCGTCGTGGTCACCTCAGCCACTCCTATCTTTGATGCAGTAAAGGGCGATTTCCTGCCTTCGGGTGAGGATGGTCCAATGATCATTCCCGCCGGAGCCGTTGTTGTGGCTGGCAGCCGCCGCTTGCGCTCCAATCCCGATTTTCAGGTATATTGCCCGATCATCATCAAATACCGTGACGATAAAACCGACAATTCTGTCCGGCTTGAACTCGACATCCGTGAACTCACTGACTGAAGCCAGTCGCATTAAGAATATAGAGTTATCGCTTTTGCGGCGGATCGTGGCAGCAGCTCCGGCTGATGCGCTCAATCTGGCGATCGGCGAATTGACCTATCCCCTGCCCAAAGCCCTTGCCGAATACGCCAGAGAACTGCTTATAACGGAAACTCCACGCTATACACCGAATGCGGGTCTGCCTACTTTGAGAGATCAGGTGGCGGCATATTATGACTCCAGGATCGATACCTCGCAGGTCTGTATCACCAATGGCGCCGAGGAAGCGCTCTATATCACTCTGACCGCTCTGGTCAATGATCATGACCTCATCGCCATCCCCGATCCCGATTATCCCGCCTATCCCGCTATCGCTGCCATGGTCAATGCCCGTATTGTTCGTCTCCCCTATGAACCAGATCTCATATCCATCGACTGGGAACGCTGGGATAAATTACTGTCCACTAGCGTCAAAATTTTACTTTTCAGCCACCCCGCCAATCCTCATGGCAGATACTTCCATGATGATGAGATCGATCGGTTGATTGATTTATGTGAAAGATATAGTATCGTCCTGATCGTGGATGAGATCTACCGTGAATTGTATTTTGAGTGGAGACCCGCCTCATTCGCCGGTAGATACGACCGTTTAATCGTCGTCGGAGGTGTCTCCAAATCTCATTGCATGAGTGGATGGCGCATCGGTTGGATCATCTCTCCACCCTCCTTCTCCGGTAGTGTGATCAAGACCCGGCAATATATCTCCACCTGCTCCAATTGGCTCTCCCAGATGCTGGCGATCTTCGCACTCAGTCCGGAGGGTATGACTCTGGTGGAGACCATCAGACAGCGACTTTGCTTAAGCCACAAATTGGCTATAAAATACATTGGTGACAAAATACCCAATCTCTTTGTCCACACTCCCAATGCCGGCCCTTATGTAATGGTAAACATCGGTGAAGATGATATCCTGTATGCCTCCCGCCTTGCCCAGAGCGGCATCATAACCGCTCCCGGCAGCGCTTTTGGCATGGTCACAAATGGCTGGATTCGGATCAATGCTTCTGCCCTCGATTGTCCATAGTAATAACGAATTCATCGCCAAAGAAAGCCGCGACGATAGCGATCTGAAAACCAGATCATTCTCCACCGGTCTGTAACTTGCATATAAACAATCCGGTTATGTATTTATCCATGTTGTTCCTCACTTCATAACCTTAGTATAACCTTACGGCTGTAAGGTTATACTAAGGTTATACTAAGGTTATCAAGCAGGGAGGATTCGATACTTGGCAGGAAACTTACTGCTCGAGACCACTGGACATATTGGGATCAACAGGGATTGAGATTATCGGTAAGCAGTATCATTCACCTTCCCGCGACATCACGCGTCATCAGATGTTGGGCGATGGTTTCAACCACCGTTCCAGGTCGTGAGGGCATATATAACCCTTCCGTATTTTGGGACATTGTGAAAACTTCAGATCGAACGAGAGAGAAATATTCCAGGGTATTAAAAGAAGGATCTTTCTCCAGCGGGAGGGGGTTTCTCTCGGACTAATGTCCTCAAAAAGTCCGGTTACCCTTGCGGGTTGATCCATGGTGGCGTTTTAAACGGTGATTCAAGTAACCCCCTAACATCTGACGACGTCGCAATAACAATGGATTTTGTCGGGCAAAAAGAGAGAGGTGTGCCCAGATTCTGGGATTTTCCCTCAATATGGCTTGATAAAGGCACGCTAAATGGAAATTTCACGCTATTCATGAGGATTTTACCTGTTTTGTGGCTAAATTGACAAATTTCTAAACATAATCTCAGATACATCTCTCCCCATGGTTAACTCTGCAAAGGGCTCAGTTAGTTTATAACCTTAAGTATAACACCCCCAACATATTCAACGGTCCCGCTCGGAAAGTTCATCTGTTCCTGCCCATAGGAAACGGCATTCAGACCGGCCTCGCTTTCATCCACCAATTCATTTACCGGAACGTATTCCACTCAGAAGAAGAGACGGCAGTCCTGCGGGTGATTGGAAACGTTGATTCGGGCAACGCGGACGATGAATTTGATGATGATTAGGTTGAGTAAATTACGAGCCGAGGGCTTCATCCGGGAAAAGAACCTTTACCAGGATCTCAGGCTCAAGCCGGAACGGCGAACCCCTGCCTTCAAAGAAACCATGTTCCTTTATCATGTGAATATTGAGTGCAGTCCAGCGCACCTTGATCCCGCTTGAAAGATGGGTGCAGGAGGTGATTGTTTTGCGTTGCAACCCTCGATGGGGATAAGGACAGGGCAATTTGCCACGGGTAATCTCGGTCTCGATCTCATACATCTCATCGACGACGATACTGCCCTCGTAAACCTGTTTACTTTTTTCGGTCAGGTGTTCCATCCGCTCCGCAATTTCCATGCCAGTTACGCCCAATCGTTGTAGAGTCATGGCATCATCCGAGATGATCTGGTTCAAGGGACGCGGATCATCACCCAGAAAACCGCTGAGCGTGATCACTCCGGGCTGCATCCGTTGGGCAATGAGTAATTCCTGTGGGGTTTGTTTCATCCTATTATCCAAAACTATCGTAATAGATCTTATCCTCGGGGACGCCGAGTTCGATCAGGGCTTTTTGCACTGCGTCGATCATTGCGGGGCTGCCGCAGAGATATGCCTCCGTCATGGTTGGATCTCTGATCACTTCTGGTAAGACAGGCATAACGTAGCCGATCCTGCCCTGCCAATTTTCTTCCGGACAAGGTTTGGAAAGAACGGGAATATACTCGAAATCGTCAAAGACCTGCTCAAAGGCATGAATCTCATCTGTGAGATAGAGATCTTTGCAGGTGCGCGCTCCGAATAGGTAACGCATCCGGCGGGTGGTGCCGACCCGGCTTAGATATTCCAGCATGGATTTAATCGGCGCTTTGCCGGATCCACCTGCGACAAAGACCATATCTACATCGGTATCGCGGATAAAGAAATCGCCATAGGCGCCGGTAAAACTGATCTGATCGCCTTCTTCGAGAAATTGGTGGATCCAGGTGGTGCAGATGCCCTCCGGAACGTAGCGAATGATCAATTGGATATGTTTTTTATCCCCGGGATCGGATGAAATCGAATATGCACGCACGACCTTCTGGCGAACTTTGCCATAGGTGGGGGTCTCCAGTTGGACATATTGTCCGGCTTTAAAATCAATGGTCGGAGGGTCCGTCAGTTCTATTGTAACGCCTTTGATATCGTAGGTATAATCCACGATCTTGGTGACCTTACCTTGATAGCGGCGGATACTGAAGATGGATTCGGGGATATGGATGCGGACGTCGGTTTTAACCTTTATCTGGCAGGCAAGACGGAGATCATCAGCCATCTCTTTGGCGCTGAGTAGCGGTCTTTCCGTGGGCAGAAGCGTTCCTCCCCCTTCCAATACTCGACACTTGCAGGTGCCACAACTGCCCCTGCCGCCACATGCGGAGGGAATGAAGATCTGGTTTTCGGAGAGAGAATTGAGTAGCGATGAGCCGCCTTTGAGAGTAATCTCGCGTTTACCATTGATATTAATCTTACACAGACCATAGTCATTGAGATACCTTTGCGCGATTACCAGAATCAAAGCCAAACCGCCACTGATCAGGGTAGTGATGCCAATATCTCTGATAATGATGAGAAACATATCTGTTACTGGATGATCACGATGCCCGAGAAGCCGATAAACGCCAGTGCCATGATGCCGGTGATTATCAAACTGATCCCTGCCCCCTGCAGACCTTGAGGGATCATTTTGTCCTTGAGACGAGTGCGGATACCGGCTAACATCAGGATCGCCAATAGCCAGCCGATGCCACTGCCTGCACCATAAGCAACGGACTGGATGAATGAGTATTTGCGGATGACCATGAACAAACTGACGCCGAGAATGGCACAATTGACCGTGATCAGCGGCAGGAAGATCCCGAGAGTGTAGTAAAGAGCCGGCGTGAAGCGTTCGATCAGCATTTCCAGCAATTGAACGAAGGCAGCGATCACGATGATGAAGATGATGAATTGCAGATAAATCAGATCAAAAGGGACCAGGATATGGTAGTAGATCACCCAATTCAAGCCGGCGGTGATGGTCAGGACAAAAAACACCGCCATCCCCAAACCGAAGGAGGACTCCACTTCTCTGGAAATGGATAGATAAGAGCACATTCCCAGGAAATTGGTCAACAGGATATTGCTCGTAAAGATCGCAGACCAAAAGAGAACAAAGGCATTGATATCCATAACTATGCCTTGCCTTTGTAAAAGTTGTTGTTGATGATCCAGATAAAGACGGCGAGAATTAAGAAAGCACTGGGCGCCATCACCATGATCGACCACTTGGTCCACCTGTCGCCCAGAACGGTGAAACCAAAGATGGAGCCAAAGCCCATTATCTCACGGATCAGGGCGATGGCAAGCAGGACAAGCGTATAGCCAAATCCAGCGCCGATCCCGTCGATAACTGAATCCCAGGGCTTGTTCTTGACGGCAAATGCCTCTGCTCTCCCCATCAGGATGCAATTGGTGATGATCAGACCGACGTAAGGTCCCAATTGCATGCTGATATCCGGAAGGTATGCCTTGAGATAGATATCCACGATGATCACGTAAAAAGCGATGATCAAGGTCTGCGTCATCATCCTCACGCTGCGCGGGATGTAATTGCGCAGCAAGGAGATGGTCAGATTGGTTAAAGCGAGTGAAAAGATCACGCCGATGCCCATGATCAAACTATTCAACATCAGATTGGTCACCGCCAGCGTGGAACAGATCCCCAGGATCTGTTTCCAGATTGAGTTTTCCCTGAATGCGCTATCTATGAATATCTGTTTGGTCGTCATTTCTGCTCTTCCTGCCGGATGCGATTGCGGACGTAGGTCAATTCTTTGTATAACATATCCAGAACGCTGCGGCTGGTAATGGTGGCTCCGGTAACCTGTCTGATCTCTGTGAGATAGGGATCAACAGCATCCTCGGGCACCAAAGTCAGAGATACCGGTTTATCATCCTCATACAAGACCTTGCCGGCAAATTGATCCCGGAATTTGTCTTCCGTGATGCGGGCACCCAGCCCCGGCGTCTCCATCTGGTCATATACGCTGAGATTGATCACCGTCATCAAGTCCGGCTTCATCGCTACCAGCGCTCTCATGGTCCCCCAGAGTCCCTTCCCCGTGATATCGAAACAATAACCGAGCAAAGTCCCGTCAGCAAGCGATCGGTAATAGGCGGAGGAACCATCTGGCATAAGGACGGGCTTGATGAATCTAAGGTAGTTCTGGTCAAGTTCTTCTGCCGATAGCAGTTCTGCCCTTGTCAAACCGGTCACCGATCCGATCTCTTCGGTAAAAAGAGACAGGATCTGGCTGCGGAATGCCCGCTGCTGTGCTTGCCTGATCCTTGGTTCATTGCTTCGGTAAAACAAAGCCAATAAACCGATGAAGACGATACTGACAACCAGCATAAATGCGATCGGATACCAAGAACGCTCGTTTAGCGGAGGAGATTGATCACTAGCGGAGAGTGGCCCTGCGGTCTGAATATCGCTCATGCTTTCTTCTCCGCTTTCCGGGGTTTCAGGTATTTATCAATGCCGTATTCTATGATCGGTATCAACGCATTGGTGATCAGCAGGGCAAACATAAAACCCTCGTAAAATAGCGACTTCTGTCGGATCAGGACGGTCAAGAAGCCGATCAGCAATCCATAAACCCAGATTGCATATCTGCCCTTTGCCTGAGTGACGGGATCGGTGGTCATAAAAACAATGCCAAATAGCGCACCGCCGCTGACCAGAAAGTAAAGAGGATTGGTGTCTGGTGCAAAAATCCAGGAGAATAACAAGATACTGATTAGGGTGCCGAGCATCGGCTGCCATTTAGCTGTCTTCGTGATGATCAGATAGATCCCTGCCAGGATGATGAGGAGTGCTGAGGTCTCACCCAATGAGCCGGGGATCGATCCCAGAAAAGCGTCCTTGAAGCCATAAAGATACTCACCCGTGGTGCGAAAATAACCGAGGATGGTGGCACTTGTGATCATGTCCCTTCCAGCGGTAAACTGAGCAAATCCACCTGGAAATCCGGTGAATGGCTGTGCCCAAGTGATCGTCATCTGCCGGGGAAAACATACGTAGATAAAAGTCCTGCCGAGAATGGCTGGATTGAATACATTCATCCCAAAACCGCCAAAGACCATCTTGCCAAATAGGATGGCGATCACAGATCCCAAAGCGGCAATCCATAGCGGAATGGTAGGCGGTAATGTAAATGCCAACAAAGTACCGGTAACGAATACTGCCATTGATACTTTGGCACTCTTCTTGGAGTGGAGGTACAGAAGTTCGGTGAGGTATGCGCTGAGATTGCTCACGGTTATGATAAGCAAGACCCGCCAGCCAAAGCAGTGGATACTAAAAAGTAGAGACGGGATCAGAGTATACAGGACTCGGTTCATCACCGGTTGTTTCGAGATCTTGGTAAACATACCGATAATTGCCTTTTATCCTTCTTTTATGGCCTGCCTATGGCAAAATAGGTGAAGCCCAATTCGCGCACCTGGTGCGGATCATACTGGTTGCGTCCGTCAAAGATCACTGGTTGACGCAAAAGTAACTTGATCCGCTTGAAATCAGGATAACGGAATTGGTGCCACTCGGTGATCAGGAGCATCGCATCGGCATCACGCAGAGCATCATATTCGTTGTCGGTATAAGAGATGGCAGGATTGGCTCCAAAATGGCGTCTCGCCTCGTGCATGGCAACTGGATCATAAGCCACGATATGCGCTCCGGCATTGATAAGTTCATTGATGATAACGATCGACGGGGCTTCACGCATGTCATCGGTCTGCGGCTTGAAAGACAGACCCCAAACGGCAAAAGTCTTGCCCTTGAGATCCTCGCCAAAATGTGCCTTGACCTTTTGTGCCAGAACGGTTTTCTGCTCGGCATTGACTGCTTCCACTGCCTTCATCACCAATGGCTCCATGCCGGCTTTCTGTGCCATCTGTATCAGCGCTTGAACGTCTTTGGGAAAGCAACTTCCCCCATAACCCACACCGGGATGGATGAATTTATACCCGATACGGGTGTCTGAGCCGATACCATGCCTAACCTCTGATATGTCTGCGCCAAGTTTTTCGCATAACCTGGCGATCTCGTTCATAAAGGATATCTTGGTCGCCAGCATGGCGTTGGCGGCATACTTTGTCATCTCCGCCGAGCGGATGGACATGATTATCACCCTGTCGTTATTGCGGTTAAATGGAGAATACAAGAGTTTCATGATCTCTGCCACCCGGACGTTATCGACCCCGACCACAACTCGGTCGGGCTTCATAAAGTCCTCAATGGCAGCGCCTTCCTTGAGGAATTCCGGATTGGACACAATATCAAGTTTATAGTTGACGCCGCGCTCTTTCAGGATTGATCTTACCTCGTCCCTTACCTTGTCAGCAGTGCCAACCGGAACGGTGGATTTATCGACGATTATTCGATAATCGGTCATACATCTTGCTATATCTCTGGCAACTGCCAACACATACTGTAGATCAGCCGAACCATCCTCATCGGGTGGAGTACCCACTGCAATGAACAGCACCAGTGCTTTATCAACCGCCTCTTTGATATCAGTGCTAAAGGTCAGGCGCCCTTCTCTGGCATTGCGGCGAACCATCTCTTCCAAACCGGGCTCATAGATCGGAATCACTCCCTGTCTAAGCATCTCGATCTTAGTTTGATCGGCATCCACGCATATAACATTATTGCCCATTTCGGCAAAGCAGGTTCCCGAAACGAGACCAACGTAGCCGGTTCCTATCACTGCTAATTCCATTTATACTCCAGTGCCTATATTCTTGAAAAACTCAACGGTCTCACCGATCCCCCGATAGAGACTATATTGATGGGACCAATCCAGAACTTGCCGTGCCTTGTCAATGTTTAATAAACTCCGCTTAATGTCACCTGGACGGGCAGGCATCGAGGTTGGCTCGATCGAAGATCCTATCTCTTGTTTTATCGCATTATACAATTCACGTGTCTTAACAGGGATCCCTGTCCCGATATTAAAGACATCCCTGCTTCCTCGGGATAGCGCCTTCAGATTGGCTGTTACCACGTCCCGCACAAAGATATAATCTCTTATCATACCGTCAGGATCATCAGGATAGACGTTCAGATTGGGGATCTCCCCTTTAAGCAAATGCTCAATAAAGATGGATACCACACCAGCCTCACCAGCCGGATCCTGTCGTGGACCAAAGACATTGGCATAGCGCAGAACAGTATAATCGAGACCATAAAAATAGCTGTAAAAATACAGGTAGTCCTCTGATGCTTTCTTGTTGATGGCATAGATCGATAGCGGTCTCGTTGGACAATTCTCCGTGGCGGGGTACTCCTCCGGTTCTCCGTAGATAGCACCACCGGATGAAGCAAAAATGATCTTGGCCACGCCACTTTTCACGGCAGCTTCGCAGAGATTAACCAAGCCATTGATGTTGGTCTGCACATCGGTAAAAGGATCGGTAATGGAACGGGGGACACTGATCTGGGCAGCATGATGATTGATCAGATCGGGTCTGATTTCACTAAGTAAAACAGACAATTCCTGAGATGAAATGTCCATCTGATGAAACAGAGCACGTGGATTAACGTTTTCATACTTGCCACTACTGAGATCGTCGATTACTGTGACCTCATGCCCCGTATCAACATAGGCATCCACAATATGTGAGCCGATGAATCCAGCGCCTCCTGTGACCAGTATCCTCAAGTATGATCTCCCATGAAATGTGGCACTACCTTAATCGTCCGCGATCTCGTAGTCACCGATGACCCTGACATCAGTGGCTGGAATTTTTACCATTACTGCCTGACGTAACATCTCCACTTGCAGGCGGACTTCCTCAAGTTTCTCATGGCTTTCCACGATACCGGTAACCCCTTTGAGCGGTCCATCAATGATTTCTATCTGCAAGCCCTTGGATAGCCAAACCGTGGGTAATACCTTGGCTTTGCCTTTCCGGCAGTGATACAAATTGCCTAATTCCGCCAGTAATTCATCTTCATTGGGGACGTTGATAATCCTTACCAAATATCCCGATATGATCAGTTGTTGCTTTTCCGGGAGTGACATCTCGCTGAATAGATAGCCGGGAAACATCGGTCTAGTAAAGTTCACCTTGCGGCGCCGGTAACGACGCTCACTTTCGATCTGAGGCAAGTAGTAGTGGACCTCATTGCGACGGGCAAATTCTGCCAGTTTTTTCTCACAGCGCGGCTTGGTGTGGATCACATACCAGTGCTTTCCCGCTTCGGCAGGCTTGATCTCACCAAATAACTCATCAACCAGAACAGGGCTATGCGTTGCCAAGGCAATTGCCTCCCATATCAGGTTTTATAGAAACTCGATATTGGAGTTCTTGAACGCTTTGCAGGCATTGCGGGTATCGAGGATGGACACCCCGCTTTCCACCAGCTTGGCATAATCGATACAACTGTGATCGGTCACAATGATGATCAAATCATACTTCTTGAGGTTGCCCAAAGGGATTGACTGATAGGTCTGCCCGTTCACCTCGTGATGAAACTCCGAGACGTAAGGGTCATGAATGTCAAAATCTGATCTATATGATTCCAGATGCGTGATAATTCCTTCGATCGGTGATTCCCGCATATCCTGTATATCTTTCTTGTAAGCGGCACCGATGAGCAGGATTTTGGCGCGTGCGATCGCCACTCCCTGTTTGTTCAGGATCTTGATGGCACGCTGCACAACATATTCCGGCATAGCGATATTGATCTCACCTGCCAGTTCGATCAGACGTGTATGAAAATCAAACTCACGGGCCTTCCACGTGAGATAAAATGGATCGATCGGTATGCAGTGTCCTCCCACTCCAGGTCCAGGGTAAAATGCCATAAACCCGTATGGTTTGGTCTTGGCGGCATCGATCACTTCCCAGATGCTGATGCCCATGCGTTCGCAAAGGACAGTCATCTCATTGGCAAGAGCGATATTGATATTGCGGAAGGTGTTTTCATAGATTTTTTCCATCTCCGCCACTTCAGGCGATGACACCAGGTGAACAGGTGCATCCAGGATGTTTTCATAAAAGGTTTTTGCCACCTCATTACACATCGGAGTTATGCCACCCACAACCTTGGGTGTATTATGCGTTTTGTAGGTTTCGTTACCGGGATCCACACGTTCCGGCGAGAAAGCGACAAAGACATTTTTCCCTACTACCAAACCGCGTTTTACCACTTCGGGTACGATGATCTCACGTGTTGTACCGGGATAGGTGGTGCTCTCCAACACGATTAGAGTATCTTTTTCGAGATGGGAGGATAAAGATGCCATTGATGCCTTGATATAGGTGGTATCCGGCTGATGGTATTTATCAAGGGGGGTGGGAACGGCGATCATGATAATGCCTACTTCTTTGATCCTGGTGTAATCAGCAGTTGCGCAGAGCAGACCTTTGCCCACTACTTCGGCAAGTTCGCTATCGTCCACGTCACCGATATAGTTCTTTCCCTGATTGATATGCTCGATTGCATAGTCACTTACTTCAAAACCTACTACTTTATAACCCTTCCGGGCAACCGTCACCGCCATTGGCAATCCCACATATCCCAGTCCGATCACTCCGATCACCACCGATTTGTCTTTGATTCTCTCACCGAGAGTCATACAAACCTCCATTTGTTAGTATCTGTAATTATCATTTTTATAAGGACCATCTGGCGAAACACCGATATATTCTGCTTGAGAAGCGGTCAATTTGGTAAGGCGGGCATTCAATTTAACCAAATGCAAACGCGCCACTTCTTCATCCAGGATCTTGGGCAGGACATAGACACCGATCTCATAACGGTTCTGCCACAGTTCCATCTGGGCAAGCACTTGATTGGTAAAGGAACAACTCATAACAAAAGACGGATGACCGGTAGCATTGCCCAAATTGACCAGTCGTCCTTCGGAAAGCAGAATGATCGATCTGCCATTGGGAAGTCCGATCTTATCCACCTGGGGTTTGATGTTCACTTTGCTTATGTCTTCCATCGCGTATAGAGCATCCACTTGGATCTCATTGTCAAAGTGACCTATATTGCAGACAATGGCGTTATCTTTCATACTCAAGATGTGTCGGACAGTGATCACATCCCGGTTGCCGGTGGCGGTTACAAAAATATCGCCTTCAGCCAATGCTTCCTCCAATGTGCAGACCTCATACCCTTCCATAGCTGCCTGCAAGGCACAGATCGGATCGATCTCTGTAATAACGACCCGAGCGCCAAAACCACGCATGGATTGAGCACAACCCTTGCCGACATCGCCATAACCACAGACGACAACGACTTTTCCGGCCACCATGATATCTGTTCCGCGTTTGATCCCGTCTGCCAAGGATTCACGACAGCCATAGAGATTGTCAAACTTGGATTTGGTGACCGAATCATTGACGTTGAACGCCGGAAAGAGCAGCCGGCCAGTTTCATGCATCTGATACAGGCGATGCACGCCGGTCGTGGTTTCCTCACTTACGCCCCGGACACTGGCAGCAATATCATGCCATTTGTTTGGATTGGAGGAAAGACCTTCGATCAGCAATCTCTGGATGATCGCCAGTTCTTTGTTATCCTTGCATATCTCAGGTAAGACGCCACCACGGGCATATTCCTCTTCCAGGCGCCATCCCTCATGGATCATCAGAGTGGCATCACCCCCATCGTCAATGATCAGATCAGCTGTATTGCCATCTTCCCATGTCAATGCCTGCAGAGTGCACCACCAGTATTCCTCAAGGGTCTCACCCTTCCAGGCAAAGACGGGCACTCTAGCCTCGGCAATTGCCGCAGCGGCGTGATCCTGAGTGGAGAAGATATTGCAGCTTGCCCAGCGGACTTCCGCTCCGAGAGAGATCAGCGTTTCGATCAGAACAGCGGTCTGAATGGTCATATGCAGAGAGCCCGTTATCCGGGCTCCTGCCAATGGTTTCTTATTCTTATACTTATCCCGAAGCGCCATCAATCCGGGCATCTCTGCTTCTGCCAGGACGATCTCCTTTCTGCCGTAAGCGGCAAGGGATGGATCGGCTATCTTACAGTTCATCTTATTTATCCTCAGTTCCTCCGGAATCGGTCACCTCTTCCCCGGTCTCTGTCACGATCACGTCCACGGTCACCCCGGTCACGGTCCCGATTACGGTCTCCGGTACGGTCGAAGGGGCGGGGAGATTGGCTGCGGTCGCTGGGCACATTGGGGTCAGGTACCGGATTACCTGCTTCGCCTTTCATCGTCAGTGCGATCTTGCCTTTTTCTATTCCAATTACACGAACATTCACGATATCGCCGAGTTTTACCATGTCACTGGGATGGTTGATACGTGATTGATGCATCTGAGAGACGTGCACCATGCCTTCCTTGACGCCGCCCAGGATCTTGACGAAAACGCCATACGGTTCGATCCGGGTGATCGGTCCCTGGAATTGGGCTCCCATCTCCGGTTCGCTGGAAATGCCGTTGATCATGGCGCGCGCATTATCTATACACTGCTTATCGGGTGACAGAATGCGGACGGTACCGTCATCTTCAATATCGATCTGCACTTTAGTGACTTCGACAATATGTTTGATCATCTTTCCACCGGGTCCAATGATCTCACCGATCTTATCGACCGGAACTTTGAATGATTCTATGCGTGGGGCTGTCGGCGCTAATTCGGGACGCGGTTCGGCTATGGTATTCGCCATGGCTTTGAGGATATGCATACGGGCATGTAAGGATTTTTCCAGGGCGATGGTCATGATCTCGCGGGTAATGCCTTTGATCTTGATATCCATTTGCATTGCCGTGATACCCTGATCAGTGCCGGTGACCTTAAAATCCATATCGCCGAGATGGTCTTCCAGGCCCATGATGTCCGTCAATACGGCAAACTTATCACCTTCCATGATCAGACCATTGGCTATACCGGCAACCGCGGCCTTGACCGGAACGCCTGCAGCCATCATAGCCAGGCAACCGCTACATACGGAAGCCATGGACGATGATCCGTTGGATTCCAGAGTGTCGCAGACCACGCGTATCGTATAGGGAAACTCTTCTTTGGTCGGCATCACAGGGATCAACGCCAGTTCTGCTAGGTTGCCGTGTCCCAGTTCGCGTCTTCCGGGAGGTCCCATCCGGCTGGCTTCGCCAACGCTGAAGGGAGGAAAGTTATAGTGCAGGTAAAAATGTTTTTTATACTCAACTTCCAATCCATCTATGACTTGCTCGTCACTTCCACCACCCAGTGTAACCGTTCCCAAGGATTGGGTCTCACCGCGGGTAAAGAGCGCGGAGCCGTGCACAATGGGCAAGACATCAACTTCGCAAGTGATAGGTCTGATGTCGTCCAGATTCCTGCCATCGGCACGCACCTTATGAGAAAGGATCATATCCCTCAAGTAGCGGCGATATGTCTCGTGATACGCTTCCTTGAGGTAACGTTCATTGGCTTCGAAATTCTCCGGATCGCTGTTCTTATAGTACTCCAGCATTTGCGTTTTGCCTTTATCATAGGCATCCTGGCGCTCTTGCTTGCCATGGATCACGGCCACTGATTTGAGAGTCTCGCCATACCGGGTTTCCACCACTGTCATCAATTCCTCCGGAACAAGATCTCGTAATACCTCGACTTTTTGCTTGCCGCATTCCTGAATAAATTCATGCTGCAGATCCACCAGTTTCTGGATCTCGGCATGGCCGGCAAAAACGCTGTCTATCATCAATTGTTCGCTTAATTCCTTGGCTGCGGATTCGATCATCACGATCGATTCACGGGAGCCCGCCACCGTCAGATTAAGCAACGATTTTTCATTGAGATCGTTAACAAATGGATTGACCACGATCTTGTCATCGATGTTACCGACCGTGACGCTGGCGATGGGTCCATCAAACGGAATATCCGATATGCTCAAAGCCAGGGAAGCGCCAAAGATGGATAGTACTGCCGGATCATTCAAGCCATCATAAGACAGAACGTTGATTACGACGTGGACGGGATTGCGGAAGCCATCGCCAAATAGCGGACGGATGGAACGATCGGTGAGACGGGCATTCAGAGTGGCATCCGTGGTGGGTTTGGCTTCACGCTTGAAAAAGCCGCCGGGGATCTTGCCGGAGGCATACATTTTCTCGATGTAATCGACGGTCAGCGGAAAGAAATCCTGTTCCGTCGTGGTTTCCTTACCCATGGTGGCAGTTACCAGCACGCTGGTTTCGCCGTATTGGACAAACACAGAACCATTGGCTTGTTTTGCCATGCGGCCTGTTTCTGCAGTTAGCGTTCTTCCGCAGAATTCGATGCCGCGTTTTGTGATGTTAAAGTCGGGCATTATTTCTCCTTGTTTCATGCGGGAGAAGAAGCAATAGGCTGAAACGAAACGATCTCATCATCTCAGCGTATTGCTCGTTTCTCCCATATTGGTTAGGTTGCTATTGTTTGGGCAGTTATGCCTTGGCGCTTGATCTGGGTCGTTCATAAACAAAGGAGGAGCGAATCAATGGGCGAAGATCCACTCCTCAATCTGATTCCTGTCAATCCCCGCTTTGGAAACTGTCTTGCGTGAAGCGTCCGGTTTCTAAGCCGGATGCGTTCACTTTCATGGGATGATAATTGGCAGTTTATTTTCTGATCCCCAGCACCTTGATCAGTTCGCGATAGGAATTGATATCCTTACGCGCAATGTAATCCAACAATCGGCGCCGTTGACCGATCAACTTCAAAAGTCCGCGACGGGTGGAAAAATCCTTGGGATGTATCTTCAGGTGTTCGGTAATATCCGCAATCCGCTTCGTAAGTATTGCAATCTGAACACCTGCAGACCCGGTGTCTGACTCATGGAGTTTAAACTCTGCCATGATAGCTGTTTTAGCCTCGGGTGTTAACGACATTTTCATCTCCTTCTTGTTTTGGCGCCATGTTTCTGCTTACTCCAATTTTGTAAAGCATTTTGTCGTATCAATCTCGCTTTTTATCCCCTGCCAATCTCAATACACAGTACATGGATCTGGGGTATTAGTGGGAATACTGGCGGCACATCGCTCTAATATTCTGTTAGACAGTTGCATGTAACTTGTTTATTGAATACTTTGCTTAGGTTATCCTGATCATATTACATCATGACTGATGGTTAATATATACCATCTTGTCTTCTCCTTACTTGATAACCTTAGTATAACCTTAGTATAACCTTACGGTCGTAAGGTTATACTAAGGTTATGGAGCAAGGAAGAAGGTGAAGAAGGACAACGACCCTACCGGTTGAATACGGGTTATGGACAATCCAAGTATGAGATCAATGGCAGTGATAGCTCTGACTCCTCATCCCCTGATGAATTTCGCCAAACAAGGCCTGATATTGGAAGAGTATTTGCTCTTGACAATTACAGCCAATGATAGAAGTGGAAATACGAACTTTCGTATAACAACCCCAGCAATCTCAAGAGGAGTATAACATGAAGTATTTTAGGAAGTTAATCGGCGAGAAGTGCTATTTGTCCCCGATATCGATGGAGGATGTTGAGAAATACACGGAATGGGTAAACGACCTGGAAGTCGGTCAGTTTGTCCTGTTTTCAGCGGCTGTTATCGGTGTTGACAGGGAACGTGAGTTATTGGAAGAATTGATACAAAACAGCATCACATTCGCCATCATCGAAAAGGATACCAACAAAGTGATCGGCAATTGCGGGCTGCATAATGTGAACGAAGTCCACCGTCGCGCTTCTCTTGGTATCTTCATCGGCGAGAAGAATTTTTGGAATCAGGGGATCGGTACCGAAGCCACAGCCCTGATCCTGGATTATGGCTTTAATATCATGAATCTGAATAACATAACCCTCGAAGTGGTGGAATACAATCACCGGGGCATCCGGTGTTATGAAAAGATCGGTTTCAAATACGTGGGCAAACGCCGAGAATATATGTATATGGCTGGATCGTATTATAATACTTTGATCTATGACATTCTTGCCTGCGAATTCGAGAGCCCATACATCAAAAAGATCTTTGCCGCTAGTACGAGTTGTGAAGCCGGACGCAGCAAGATCTCCATAGTATAGATGTTTCGTCAGGTAGTTGGACAGGACAGGGTCATTACGCTGCTCCAACGGGCAATAACGACCGGTCGGGTGGCTCAGGCATATTTGTTTTATGGTAATGACGGCGTGGGAAAGTTTATGACCGCGCTATTGTTCGGCATGGCATTGAACTGTTATCAGACCGGTGATCACATTCCCTGCGGAGAATGTAATTCGTGCCGCAAATTCCATCATCTGGATCATCCTGATTTTGTGTATCTTTACCCCACGGTCAAACTTGAGACGAAAGAAAATTCCGATGAGCTCAAAGGCAAGATCCAAAAAGAACTGGATGCTTACCTGGAGACGAGAATCGAGCGTCCCTGGGAGGAATATTACTTTAGCAAGCGCGCCGAAATCCGCAAGGAAAGCGTGGAAAAACTGCAAAGGAGATTTGAACTTAACCTCCATGAGGCACGTTATCGGGTGTGTATCATCGAAAATGCGGATCTGATGAATACCAGCACCGCCAATGCCTTACTCAAGACCCTGGAAGAACCCCCGGCATATTCGGTGATCATCCTTACTACCGAAAAGGTGTCGGATATACTACCGACCATCATTTCGCGTTGTCAACAGGTTTATTTCCCGCCCCTGTCCCGCTATGCGATCGAACACCTCCTGATTGATAAATTCAATACCGAAGTTCAGACGGCGCGCACTTCTGCCCACATCTCCAACGGAAATTTTAAGATTGCATATAAACTCAGCACCGAGACGGTCTCGGAAGCTCGGCATAATGCCCTCGATTTGTTTCAAATGGCGCTCCAAGATCAGGAATATGAGTTTTACCGCAAGGTGAACAAGATCGGCAGGGATACGATGAGTTCAGCGCTTTTAGATGATATCATCAACTATCTAGCGATCCTGGTCAATGACCTGCTGATCAGCAAATATAATCCGAATGCGGTTACCAATATCGACCAGAGAGAAGCGCTGGCTCTTGCCCGATACAATAATCCGCTCCTGGAAGAACAAGCGCCAAACTTTCTTTCGATCCTTGAGGATCTGCACCGCAATCTGGCAGGACATGTCAATTTGCAAATGGTGATCATCAAATTGTTCCATTCATTGCGCAATCTGCTCAATCCAAAGACCCGCGGATGACCCAACGCATCCTCGCCCGTAATATCAGTGTCATGTCCATTGCGGTCTTCATCAGCCGAATCTTCGGATTGGTAAGGGATCAGGTGATGGCCTATTTCTTTGGCATCAGCTATCTCAATGATGCGTTCAATGTTGCCTACAACCTCCCAAATCTCCTCAGACGCCTGTTTGGAGAAGGCGCCCTCTCCACCGCATTCGTTCCAATTTATACCGAACTCGGGATCAATCAAGGAAGAAAAGAACAGTTTAGATTTGCGCTCAATGTGTTGTCGCTGCTTACGATTATCCTGAGTATCCTAACCTTCCTGGGGATAATTTTCAGCCCCTTGCTGGTTAGGATCCTTTATCCGGGTTTGGCACCCGAGACTAGTGAACTGGCGATCAAACTCTCCCGGATCATATTCCCCTATCTATTCTTTATCGGATTGTCATCGACCATGATCGCCATTCTCAATTCACATGATTATTTCTTTATGACCGGCTTATCATCCTCCTTGCTGAATATTGGCATGATCACTACGATCGTTGTGCCATGGTGGATGACCAGTATCGAGGGTGAAGATCTGGTCATCTGGGCAGGAATTGGAGTGTTGTTGGGCGGGTTTTTGCAAAGCGTGATCAATCTGCCGTTCCTCAAGAGCATCGGTTACAGTTTCCACCTGATCATCGGTTTTTCCGGCAAATACCTCAAAGCGCTGTGGAAAAGGCTGATTCCATCTATCATCGGGATCGGCATCCGGGATATCAATATGATCACCGATACGCTGCTGGCATCTTTTTTAAGTGTCGGTAGCATTACTGCGCTGGCATTGGGTAACCGTCTGGTGCAGTTGCCTTTGGGGATATTTGCCATCTCGACGGGGACTGCGGTTTTGCCGATGTATTCCCGTAATATCACGGAAAAGAACTATGCCGATCTCTCGGAGAACCTCCGCTTCACCAGTATTATGTTAGCTTGTATCATGCTCCCGATCACGGCGATCATCAGCGTCTTTGCCAAAGATTTTGTTGCCATCCTGTTTCAGCATGGCGCTTTCGATGGATTGGCTACGACTTTGACCTATCAGGCATTAGTATTTTATTCATTTGGATTGCTGTTTTACAGCTTGAATCAGACGATCACACCGCTGTTTTATGCCAATAAAGATACGCGCACCCCGGTGATCATAGGTGGCGTCATGGTCGGCTTCAATATCTGCCTCAATATCATACTGATGTATTTCCTGCAACACCGCGGATTAGCATTGGCTACATCCCTCGTTGCCGCTGTCAACTATGCGGTATTGGTGATCATTTTGCGGCGGAAACTACCGGAAGTGCATCTAAGCGGACAATTGAGAAGCATTCTTATTGCTGCCTTGATCAGCAGCGGGCTTTACGTAGGCATCTATTATTTAAACCGTTTTATCGAAGTGCATTGGATGATCGAGGATATGGGACGCTGGTTTACCCTTGGCAAGGCATTGATTTTGTCGTTACTGGCATTTGTAGTCTTTTTTACACTTGCCGAGTTATTGCACGTGAGTTATATTCGACAGATCCGTAAAACCTTATGGTCAAAACTACTCCGCAAATAGAGATCAAACTTTCTCTTCTCCCGGATCAGCCGGGCGTTTATCTCTGGAAAAACGATAAAAACCAGATAATATACGTCGGAAAAGCCCTCAATCTGGCAAATAGGATCAGATCCTACCTGACTGATACCGCCAAAGATCCCAAAACAACCCAACTCGTCAACAACATCGCTGATCTGGATTACATAATCGTCAATAGCGAAGCCGAAGCATTCCTGTTGGAAGCAAATCTGATCAAAGAACACATGCCCAAATACAATATCCTGCTCAAAGATGACAAACGCTATCCATTTATCAAGATAACGACCAGCGAACAATATCCACGGATCCTGATCACCCGTGTTCTGAACCGCGATGGCAGTAAATACTTCGGTCCCTTCACGGATACAAAATCTTTACGGAGAACCCTGCGATTACTGGAATGGGTCTTCCCTATCCGGAGCTGCAGCCGTCATATCTCCGGGGATAAGATCCACTACAAGCGTCCCTGTATCAATTTTCAGTTGGGGAAGTGCCCCGCCCCTTGCGTCGCTTATATCACCCGTCAAGACTACGCTGTCGTCGTAAACCGTCTGATCGGTTTCTTTCAGGGAAGATATCATGAAATTATGGGTGAGTTGCGCAATGAAATGCTCCAGGCATCGGAAGAAATGCAATACGAAAAAGCGGCCAAGTTACGGGATCGCTTGGTCGCTATAGAAAAGATCCAAAAACGGCAGACCGTTTATTATACTGATCAACGTAACCTTGATATCATCGGGTTTTATCAGGAAGATAGGAGTGCAGTCGTGATTGTTATGAAGATGATCAACGGCAAGATTCTGCATCAGGAGAACTATCCTCTGATCAACATCGAAAGATCATCAGATAATGAAACCCTCTCAGCATTCATCAAATTATACTATGCACAAAAAGGGGAACTGCCGGATGAAATCCTATTACCGTCACTACCCGATGATTATGAGAACCTCAATACCTGGCTTAAAAACCGCCTCATCCTGCCTCAAAAAGGCGAGAAAAGCAAGCTCATTGCTATCGCCAAACGAAATGCTTTTCACCTTGTAGAGGAAAACAAACTAGCTCATCTACGCAAAGCTAACCGAACCATTTTTCCTATACAGGAACTCAAGGAAAAACTGAACCTGCCCAAACTCCCCCGAAAAATCGTCTGTATGGACATCTCCACTATTCAAGGTAGCGACACTGTCTCCTCTGTCGTGTATTACGAAAACGGCAAACCCCGCAAAAAGAACTACCGCCACTTTATCATCCGTAGTGTAGAAGGACAGGATGATTTCGCTTCCATGGAGGAAACTTTGGAGAGGTTTTGTCGGGAGATCGACAAGGATAGTGAATTAAAACCGGATCTGATCGTTATCGACGGTGGTAAAGGACAACTCTCTTCAGCGTTGAAAGTGTTGAATACCACTACCTACAGGGATATACCTATCATCTCGATCGCCAAACGGGTCGAGGAAATTTTCATGCCCGGCAGGGAGGATTCGATCAAACTGGCAAAATCCTCCCCCGCTTTACGTCTGATCACCAGCATCAGAGATGAAGCCCACCGGTTTGCCGTCAATTTTCATCGCAAACGCCACTCCCGGAACGCCACGATTAGTGAACTGATCTCAATTCCCGGTGTTGGTGTAGAAACGATGTTCCTCTTACTGAAGACTATGGGGTCGGTTTCAGCGATCAGAAATGCTTCAATCCAAGAAATGGCTGCCATCAAAGGAATTGGGAATAAGACCGCACAGCTCATTCACGCTTTCTTTGACTCCAAAATCATATAGTCGATTCTCCAACAAAAAAGGTCGACTACGAAGGATCTGCTGCTGTTAAATCTCAACCGGTTATTTCTTTAACAATTCTTTGACGTGAGTGACGTATGCCGCTGCTCCCCCATGCTGATATCCAGTGCGGGCGATTTCTTTCTGATCTTTGTCCATCAGGACGATGGTGGGATAACCTCTTACGTTAAATCTATCCCTCAGTTTGGCATTCGCTTGTTTCATTGCTTCCGTTTGCTGAATATTTCTGGGAAAATCCAGTTCCAGCAGGATGAGATTTTCCTTGGCATAGTCTTGGAAGCCCTTTTTGTTAAAGACCTCGTCTTTGAGTCGGATACACCAGATACACCAGTCGGAGCCGGTAAAATTGATCATGATCGGGAGCCCGCTGCTTTGGGCATATTGGACAGCCAGATCGTAATCAGTGATCCATTCTCCGCTCAAGTAATCCTGCAATTCATCCACACTCTCTTGACCAGGCACTCCAGTTTGTTCCATTTCTTTATTTTCAGATGCCTGATTACCGGATACTTCCGTGCGTGCCGGACAGCCCAGTACGGTAAACAACAATACCACCATTACAACTGATATTGCTTTCATAGTGTCACCTCTTTGTCGTTAATTATGATGTAATACTCCATTCTGGCGGCCTTACTCAACATGGCAATGACTCCACAATATTGCTCGACCGATAATTTAACGGCTTTAACCACCTTATCTTCAGGGATGTTATTGCCGGTAAAGATATAGCTGACCCTGATTGTATGATAGGCTTTAGGGTGTTCTCTAGTGGATTCAGCTTCTGTCTCCATGTCAAATGAAAAGCCGGTCACCCGCATCTTCTTGAGGATCGTTACGACATCCATTCCCGAGCAACCGTGTATGGCGGTCAATAGCAATGCCTTGGGTCGCGGTCCACGATCATCGCCCCCATTTTCCCTTGATAGATCCAGTTTAATATGATGACCATCGATCTCGCTGATAAAGCCCATGTTATCAAGCCATCTGGTCTTTACTGATACAGCCATCAGATCTCCACGTAACTCTCTTGCAATACTTTTTCGTAAGCATCGACATATGCCGTAAATGCCTTATGGATGGACTCCAATTGGTTCTTGGGCAGGCGTTTTACCAGTTTTCGCTGTTGATCGATGATGGTCTGTTGACTGTTCTCGGCAAGTTTGGCGCCTTTATCGGTGATCTCGGCATACCAGCATCTTCTATCTTCTTCGGAAGGGCGACGGGTAACCAGGCCTTTATTGACCAGGTTGTCCATGATTCTGGTCACACGGCTGTGTGAAACGGAAAGTGCTTTCGCCAATTCGTTCATATTGGCAGGTTTCTTTATCTGATACAGGTAATTCAGCAGTTGACACTCCATCTTACCGGCCTGGATACATGCCTTCTGATTGTAGTCGATCTCGGTCATGACCACTTGCAGACGAGTGAGCAAGTCCTGGAACTTTTCGGAATAGTTTTCCATTGTAATCTCCCTTGGTTGCATTATATTCAAAGCACTGAACATCCTCATCACTAAATCCCCTGATTTTGATGAGGCATTGCCTTAGTCAGCACCGTCTCCGGAACTGAGCATTTCACCTTATACCCAGCATGATAATGCAATATTTCCGTCAAGCAAAAACTTTCTTTCAATTACCATGCCCATATCAATAAACTATTGCGATGATGACTAATTT
This sequence comes from Candidatus Cloacimonadota bacterium, assembly GCA_037441405.1. Classification (GTDB taxonomy): domain Bacteria; phylum Cloacimonadota; class Cloacimonadia; order Cloacimonadales; family Cloacimonadaceae; genus VGPI01. Next base: position 19,113 of record JBBISI010000004.1, on the reverse strand, counting down.
ATGATTATCGCTTGTTTTTTTTCTTGCCCTTTTTCGCTTATCATGATGCTGGGCAAAAAAATCTGAAGGAAGATGACATGCCAACCATATTCGTATGCTCCGATTGCGGAATTGATACCACCAAGTGGTCAGGGAAGTGTCCCAATTGCGGGTCTTGGGATACATTGAAAGAAGCCTCCAAAAGCATGATCAAACCCAAAAATGCTCCGCTGTCCTTTACCCGTCCCCAACCCGAGCGGATCATCGACCTAAAGACAGATGAAAATATCCGCCTGAAAACTGGCATCACTGAATTAGATCTTGTCTTGGGCGGAGGGATCATCCCGGGAATGGTTGTCCTGATCGGCGGAGAACCTGGTATCGGCAAATCGACCCTGATGCTTCAATTGTCACAGTGGGTGATTCAATCAGCCACGGTTTTGCCTGATAAAAAGGTCACTCCTGCCCCTGATTCCTCATTGATCGATCCGGAGGTAAAGGTCTTGTATTGCTCCGGTGAGGAAAGCGCCGACCAGATAAATCTCCGTAGCAAACGCATCGGCGTCGGACATGAGAACATCTGGCTGCTTTGCACCAACGATACCGAATACATCATCGAGTCCGTTATGGAACACCGGCCACGGATCCTCGTGGTCGATTCCATCCAGTCGGTAGCCATCTCTTCGTTGGATTCGATCCCCGGCAGTTACAGCCAGATCAGAGAGAGTTGCAACCGCCTGATCCGCTTCGCCAAGGAAATGAGCATTGCGCTTTTTATCATTGGCCATGTCACCAAGGAAGGCATCGTTGCAGGTCCCAAGATCATCGAACACATGGTGGACACCGTGCTATATTTTGAGGGAGACCTCCGCAGTAATTACAAGATCCTGCGCGCGGTGAAGAACCGGTTTGGCTCGACCAACGAGATCGGGCTCTTTGAGATGACCAATCTCGGTCTGATGCAAGTACAAAATCCCGTCAGCATATTCCTCAGTCACGACAACGTCCAGATCGGCACCGCTCTCGGCTGTATCATTGAAGGTACGCGCTCCTTCATTGCGGAAGTGCAGTCACTGGCAACCGCATCCAGTTTCGGCACTCCCCAGCGGGTGGTTGTTGGCTTGGAGCAAAAGCGGATCGCACTCCTGCTCGCCGTGATGGAAAAGAACCTGGCTCTCTATCTCCGTTCCAGCGATGTATTCGTCAATCTCACCGGCGGGATCAGAACCATCGATCCCTCGCTGGATCTCGCTATCGTGGCGGCAATAATGTCCAGTTTGAAAGACAAAGCATTGCCCCAGGGCTCCATTTTCATCGGGGAATTGGGACTCAGCGGCGAGATCCGACCCGTCGCACAATTGGAAAAACGCATCGGTGAAGCGGTAAAACTCGGCTATGACAGGATCTATGTCTCAGATTATGCCAAGATCCGCAGCAAAAGCAAAGTGATCAAAGTAAAGGACATCAAAAATATCTACTCCTACCTCGGATAATAAGACACTAACTGTTGATTACTTACCTTGTATCAATCAGGTATGCATTGCGTTACAAGTAAGTTCCTGACATATATATCGTTAACTGTTGTTGTTCCCATCCTCCTTACTTCATAACCTTAGTATAACCTTAGTATAACCTTACGAACGTAAGGTTATACTAAGGTTATCAAGCAAGGGGGACACAGGAAACGACGATGGTAGGCAATAGGAAAACCAGGAGTATCCCGTAGCTGGCAGTCAGTAAGGTAAGAATGATCTAATTGCATAGGTATAAATTTGAATATCAATTCTGATGGTTGCAGCGCAAACTTCCGAAATACACCGTTTGAGTTGAGCCACTGGGCAGCAGCACGGTCAAGCCACCGTCTGTCTCCACTCCCAAAACGATGGCGGAGAATGATCTATCGCCTTGATCAACCAGCACGTTCTCTTGGGCGGCAAAAAGAAATCGGTTGATCTGATAGACGAGAGTTTGGGCTCTATCCAAGAGACACAGATTATTATAAAAACAAGCCATGATCTCTTTCAGGATAAAAGCATTGGAGACCTCAAAACCGATGATGTCCATCATGGAAACGGCGGATAGATCATTCATTGCAGTGATCTTTGGATCATTGGTATTGATCCCGATGCCGATGATGAATCTACCGGCAGAATGGCGGCAGAGAACCCCTGCCAGTTTGAGATCCCGATACATGATATCATTAGTCCATTTGATCCTGAGTCCCTCTTCCAAAGTGGGAAAAAGATCGATCATCACATGATGCAGGCACCAGCCAACGTAAAGTGAGATAAGCGGATGGGTTTGGGGATATGGATGAGAAAAACTGAACCACAGTCCACCCGGAGGGGAGATCCAGCAGTTCTTCCCTCGTCCGATCCCGGCAGTTTGCATACCCGCTTGAACCAGGATATTTCTCGTACGGCTCACACTCCTGAGAAGATCCTCCAGATAAGACATGGTGCTATCGCAGCAATCGAGACGGACGATCGTCTCCAGTGGTGTCTGCTTTAGCATTGCATGACTTGGATCGGTACGAAGAAAATCCATCAGATGATCAGCATGGCATCGCCATAACTGAAGAAGCGGTATCTCTCTTCCACTGCCTTCCGGTATGCCCGCATGATGAGATCATATCCGGCATAAGCGGATACGAGCATGAGCAAGGTGGAACGGGGCAGATGAAAATTGGTGATCAGGGCATCCACGATCCGGAACTGTTTACCGGGATAGATGAATAATTCCGTCCACATCGATCCGGGGACGATCCCTTCTGGCGTGGCAAAACTTTCCAGGGTGCGGACAGAGGTGGTTCCGACGGCGATGATCCTACGTCCCTCGTTTTTTGCACGGTTGATGAGAACAGCGCTTGGGTCTCTGATGGTGCAGTATTCGGCGTGCATTTTATGATCGGTGATGCGGTCAACCTTGACCGGTTTGAATGTTCCTGGTCCGATGTGTAATACCACTTCGCAGATCTCGATACCCTGAGACCTCAATTGAGTCAGGATCTCCTCCGTGAAATGAAATCCTGCCGTCGGCGCAGCGATTGATCCCGTCTCACTGGCATAGACCGTCTGATATGTGTTATGATCCTTATTTTCGTCATCCCGCTTGATATATGGAGGCAATGGCACATGGCCTTTTTGGTAGATCAGAGACCAGAAATCTGACGAAGACGGAAACTCGATCTCCCTGAATCCATCGGGATCAGGAGCAGAGACCTCGCCCATGAAACCATCACCAAAATCCACTGTCTGCCGACCTTGAAGCCGTCCTCCGACCATACACTTCCATCGATATGGACGGATCTCATACATCAGAAGGACTTCGATCGGATTGCCATTGCCTTTTTTGCCAAACAAGCGGGCAGGAAAGACCTTGGAGGTATTGAGGACGAGGACATCTCCCCGATTGAAATATTGAACAATATCGGTAAACTGTTGATGTCGTATGCTTTGATCCCTGCGGTCAATGACCATCAGCCGGGATGAACTGCGGTCGGCAAGCGGATATTGGGCAATCAGGGATTCATCGAGGTCGTAGTCGTAAGTCGAGATTTTGGTAAGATCGGGCATAGCTCTGCTCATTTGGTTTTATAGGGGACGTTCTCGGCTGATTTGAGAGTGCCGACAAATGAACCGAAGCTCACCTTGCTTTCCAATCTGACCGGAATCTTGTATTGATCATCGGTTACCCAGATCAGGATCCTGCCGGTCTGCTTGAATACCGCTTCGCTTTTGAGTTTGGGTTCAATCACCAGACAGATCTGGTCGCCAAAGATGGTTTTGATGGTCTCCCGGCGGTGAACCGCTATTTCCGTATCGACCGTCCTGCCATCTACGGTTATACTTACTGAAACTGATCTACCGGGAACAAGTTGTTTTGTCCTGACCAAATAGAATGCGCTAAGGACATCCTGAGTGCCGGGTGGGATACTCATTTCAGTGTTGTTATAACGGTTACGGGTAAAACTCCATCTCTGATAAGTGGTTTGTTTGCGGTCATGGTCATATAGATGAATGCGGTGTTGCCGGTATTTGCCTTCATGCAGGTTTTTCGAAAATTTGTAGGGGATGAGTTTTTCCCTGTCCCACCATGACTCCACTTTGTCCCTCACCTTGAAGAAGACATCGAAAAAGGAATAGGTGCGGGTGGTAGTGATAAGGTGCCAGACAGGTACTCCTTTATAGTGGGAAGGTCTTACTTCCAGAGCGGCCTCAGCGGCGCTAACCAAGCCGTATTTGATGTCGAAGACCAGTTTTTCTCCGTCATAAAACGGCATCTGGGCTGATTTAAGCGACGACCATAACACTATCAGCGCAAAAAAAATACATATGGACCTCACCAGTTTCCTCCATTTAGGTATAATTCCATTCCGTTTATCCCGGTGATCTTATCGCTGATCAATAGGTTGACGGTTTCACATATCTCAGAGATACTGACCAGTTTTCCAGTAGGAACCTGGAGTAAAAACTGATCAAAGTATCGTTTGCGAAATTCCTTGTAAGATCCCTCGTAATCAGCATCCAGATCGGTATCGACAGGAGCGGGTGAAATGGCATTGATCAGAATATTATCTCTGCCATGCTCCTTGGCAATGGTCTTTACGAGATTGATCAAGGCTGATTTGGCGGCGGCATAGGCAGAACCACGAACCAATCCTGTATGTGTTACATGTGAACCAAAGATCACGATCCTGCCAAATTGATTCGATCGCATATGGGGCAGAAGAGTATGCAATGTGTTGTAAGCAAGATCAATGTTGCTTTGAAAGATGTGTTTCCAGAGGCCGGGATCGCTGTTGCACAGCAATTCGGCATCGTAACTGCGGATGGCAGCAGTGTGGATCAATATATCCGGATAGGTGTTCCATTTGCAAAAAACACGATCAATGGTTTCTTTTACCTCTACCGTATCACTTAGATCACAGGATAGAGCGAGGACAGCGGGATCAAAACGCAGGTCATGCAGGCGGGAGGCGTTCTCGTGATACAACAGCACCAACCGATACTTTCCTGCAGAAAGTAGATGTCGTGATATACGGCTGCCGATCTGGCCATTGGCTCCGGTTATAAGTATAGTTCGTTCAATCATAAAGAAAGAATAATGCTCAGTATCTGATGTGCCACATCCAGTTTGTTGCCTTTGATCTGAATGCTCTGCCCGGTTGTAATGGCGAGGACATCGGTCTCTTCTTCACCAGCGACTTTGAGATCATTTGCCACTATCATATCCAGCCCTTTGTTTTTCAATTTTTTGCGTGCATTTGACTCATGATCGGCGGTATCGGCAGCAAAGCCGATGAACTTTTGTCCCTTCTGTTTTTTATGTGATGCCTCAGCCAGGATATCGGTCGTCTGAACGAGATGAAGGGTCAAATCCTGGCCTTTCTTTATCTTGTGGGTCAGGGTCTTCACTGGCCGATAATCCGAAACAGCGGCACACATGATCAGCCAATCGTGATTATTCAATTCCTTATTCACCGCCTCATACATGGCTTCCACGGTCTCGGCTTTGACGACATGATCCAGGTAATATGGGATTGATTGATGGATTTGGGCATGGATCAGCGTGACGGTTGCACCTCTCAGGGCTGCCGCCCTTGCCAGGGACAGACCTGTCCTGCCTGATGAGCGGTTGGTGATCATCCGCATGGGATCGATCGCCTCAGTGGTGGCTCCGGTAGTGATCAGGATCCTGATGCCCTTCAGGTCCTGAGGATGATCCAGATAGGTCTCTATGGCCATGAAAATCTCGTCATTGGGTGGATACTTGCCCTTGCCTTCATAACCGCAGGCAAGCATACCCGTCATGGGTTCGAGGACATGATGTCCCCGAACCCTGAGGGTATTGATGTTATCCTGGGTAACAGGATGTAAGAACATATTGACATTCATGGCAGGAATCCAAAGAATCGGTTTGGTATGAGCCAGCAGCATCGACGACATCAGATCGTCAGCAATCCCATGCACCGCTTTGGCGATCATGTTCGCTGTGGCTGGCGCAATTACCACCAGATCCGCCCAGTCCGCGAGAGTGATATGCGGTATGGGATCAGCATCGGTGAACATATCGGTGTGCACGCTATTAGTCGTGATGGCGGTAAAGTTGAGCGGAGTGACAAACTGCTGGGCATTAGCGGTGAGAATTGTTTTGACCCTTGCCCCAGCTTTGTGTAAACGGCTGGCTAGATCGATCGCCTTAAAGGCGGCTATCCCACCCGTTACGCAGAGCAGGATCTTCTTGTCCTTAAGCATCCTGTAATATCTCCTATTGTGGTGTAGCCACTGCTACAATCCGGTAGAAACGTGCTTGTACGTCATTCCTGAGGGACTCTGACCAGGTCGTTCCACTGGTTGTTCCGATCAGCACGAATTCTCCATCCGGTGTATCGCTTGCAAATATTTTGTAAATCGTAGCGTGCGGAACTGGCGTCCATGAGATGGAAGCAGAACTTTCTGTAAATTCCAGTATCGGTTCTGGTGCCGAAACATATCCGACCTGGGTAACAAGCACTTTAAACGGATCGTCTTTGCCACAGAGCGGGACGGTTCTTTGTCTGAGAGTTGTATCCTGCGCATTGATCATATAGTATAAGGTCTGTGCCAAATCCGGTGTGGGGATCGATGCGGTCCAGATATTCTCGCGGATGTTCGTCATCTGGGTATGCGTCCAGGGAGCGGTAGTGCTATGACGCCAGGCGACATAGACATTTGCGGGTATAAGTGAATTGTGATGCGAGATTGTGGCTTCGATCTCGATCGTAATGCCAGAAGCAATATTCTGAGGCGGTAGATGACGGATATAGATCATCGCTTGATCAGGGATGGAATTGATCCGGCAGTGAATGGCATCCGTAGCTGCCCAGGCATTTGATCCGGCTAAGAAACCAATAACGTTATAACCCGGCATTGCGTTTTGATACGCAAGTATTGCGGCTGGGTCATTGGCGTTGTTCATCAAGGGGACAAAGATTTTCTTATTGAGAACGTAGGCATTGGAGTATGGTTCATTATTGGGAGTATTGACCCGGTAGATCCGATAGGGCGTGCCCCAACTGCTGGTCTTGGTTTGAAACTCCGCGACGACTGCCTCAATCTGATTAAAACGGGGATGCGAAGGCGGTACCGAACGGATCATGACCTTGTCCACATCCAATATCTTTGCCCAGCAGTCAATGTGATTGATGTATGTGCCATTGGGATCGTTATAGAGTTGATACTCCGTCACGCCCAGATAGTTATGCATGATGGAATTGACCTGATGTTGGGTCAGAGAGGGATTCTCTGTCAAGACAAGATTGGTGGACATTGCTTTGCCTTGGCCATCGGACATGATATTTCCGCCAGAGTGGATGATGCCGGACTGATAGATACCGATGCCCAGATTGGACGCAACTGCGGCTGGGATGGCATTATCGGTTGGACGGGGTCGGTTATACTCAAAGTCCACGACCTTCATCTCATTGTTACCGTCCATGATGAACCAGGGACCATAATCCCTGATCCAGTAAGAATCTGAGGCAGCGATAATCCAACGGCAATTGGCGATATTGACGTTATTGGCTACATAGTTGTTGTAAGCAGTGGTTTGATTGGCGCTGGAGACGACGGTATATAAGAGATTATCTGCTGCCAATTCTCTTACGATCGAATATGGGATGCCCAATGGATAACGGATCAACGCTGCCGTCATAGGTTCATACTCCGCAATAAAGCGGGGTTGGTATGGATACGGACTGACAGGAGTTACTACTGTCAGGGATACGTTGATATTGACCGTGGGACTATTGGAAGCATTGGAACTGATGGTAAGTGTCCGGTTATAGACGCCATCATCCATGTCAGTTGAATTGAGAGTCAGTGTGATGTTCTGGCTCTGCCCGGCGGAAATACTGCCACTGGTCGTATTGACCGATAACCAGCCAGTGGGCGGATTACCTCCATCGGAAGAGATCGTCAGGTATCCTGAAAGATCGTAGGGGGTAGCACCATACTCATCACCGTACAGAGACCAGGGAATAACTATATTGCCTGTAGTCCCGGCGTTTATGGATACGTTTAACGTAGTTGTTGTCGATTCACCCGATAAAACCACTCCCCACGCCGGATAGCCGGGGTATTCTCCCGTCCAGGTTATGCTCACCCCATTCCCACTTGTCACGTTGGGTGCCAGAGGGTACGATGAACCCGTCATGGCTGTAGCAGCATTGACAGTAACCGAGGAGGGGAAAACCAGCATGACACTCTTGATCCAAGTACCGTCAGGGGAATTGTTGGTGACCGTTATCGACCAATTCTGAGTCTGACCGGCCGTATATTGATCAGGATTGGCGATAACCGTCGAACCCGCAAGAGTTCGACCTGCGGAGAGGTTTCTCAATGTGACCGCAGGGGCGCCTCCCATCAACGGCTTTTGTGGTGGATTAATGATCGTATTGTCTGTATTTCTACCACTGATCTGCCAATTGAGGGTAGCAGTTCCGGTATTGGTGATCGTCACCGTTCTCTGGATAGATTGATCGGGAGCCAGTGTTTCACTGATCGCCATGGGAGAGACAGAGATGGCAGGATTACCGCCACCAGTGGGCGTAAAAACCAATCTTATATTGGGACGAAAAGTTGAAGTGCTTCCGCCTGTAAATATATTTCCCTGATTGGCTGTGTCACTACGAACAAAGCGGTAACCATCGGTTATTGCAGTAAACCTCACTGTACCGGAAGAACTCCAAGTAGCCACCATATTAAAAGCAGTATCCACCACAATGTTATCTATCCCATTCCACAGGAATGGTGTGTTCAGGGTCAACATATGATAGTTGCCTGCCACCGGCATATAACTGGGATTCGAATAGACCGTGACCATACCATCCGATGTTTGCCACGAAGCCACATTTGCAGCGGTAGTATGTTTCATTCTGATAATGAAATTGGGCAATGCCAAATTGGGAGTACTGACAACATAGAAACCGATGCTGGTGATGTTCAAAGGACCGAATACTCCAGCGGCATTCAATTCGGCTGCCATGTAAACCGACTGTCCGTGCAAACTCTTGTAGTATATATTGATCGGAGCGGCTTCACTGGTACCGGTCGCTGATGTCCCCGTCCCCAGTTCTGCCACGAGTGCCGTCTGCGCCGTAGGTGTCGCCTGCACAGAATTGGATGGATCGGATTCACCATTAGGACTGGTATAGAGTGCCGTCACATAATATGTATAGGTCGTCCCATTGACTACGTTCGTGTCGGTGTAGGTCAGCGTGGATGAATTGGTCGTGCCGATGAAAGAACCATAGCGATAGACCCGGTAACCGGAGATCGCGCGGTCTTCACGGGCAGTCCTTTCATCTTCTGCCCTACCCCTGGCGGCTTGCCATGTAAGATTGACGAAGCCATTACCTGCAACCGCCGCCAGATTTTGGGGCGGCACAAAGGGGCTGGGTTCGGTAGATGCCGGGAAGATGATATAATCCACCCAGGCACAATCATCACCGGTATTGACCGAGTCATCTTTGTAATAGAGCCATCTGAAAGTGCGGGTTCCTGCCGTCACCGGATAGGTCACCCTTGTCCATCCTATCGTTCCCGACCATTGATTCTGCTGTACTCCGTCAATGAAGAATCGCAGAAAATCATAGTTAGCTTCGGAGGAAACTCGATACCAGAAGGAGATCTCGCCGGCTGTATTCAAAACCCGGGTGGTCTGCAACGAGGTGGTCTGGTTATGAGTAATGGCACCGCTTTTGGCGGCAGAAGTGCCCTGTTGGGCGCCAGTATTGGTGATTGTCCAAGGCAGGTTGCCCCCAAAAGTCCACGGGAAAGCATTGAAGTTGCCCGTCTCAAAGTCCTCCAGGATTAAGCCTACAGTTAGGTTTTCGCTCTTTGTTGCGGAATAAGCACCGGCTGTGGCATTAAACTGCAGATTGACCACAGTCCCGACCGTCATACCTGCGGCAGCGGTGACTGAGAAAGACAGGTTCGTCCCTCCACCGGCACCCAAAGAAGCAAAGCTGGAACTGCCGTTATTGATGGTGATACCCGGTGTGGAGCAGGTCAGATATCCTGTTCCGGATGGAGATGCCGCTCCGCCCGTATTGTTCAACGGGATAAGCACGGTCACTGTTTCTCCCGGATCCAAGCGACCATTGTTGTTACCCAATGGGTCTTGGATGATGACGTTACCATAGGCGAGGGCAGGGGCATTGAACAACTGATTGAAGTTATGCGTCCAGTTCCCCGTTCCGCTTACCATATTGATCGTCATCGGCGCATTCAATTGATCCGGGATGTTATTGGCTACGTTGAAAGCATAGGCATTGGTGCGGGTAACTGATGCACCGGCTGCCAACGATGCGATGGATTCCGTATTATCTGTAAAAGTGATCCTATCAGAAGTGGTGGAGATCGTAGCAGTGATATTGTTTGCAGTTTGATTGCCGATGTTCTTGAAAGTAACGGTATATCTTCCTGTTTCGTTATACTCAGGCAGATTGTTGTTGGTATCGGTATATACCACCGAGGTCACTGCAAGATTCGGACTACCGCTTAGTATTTGTTGGATGGAACCGACATAGGTGATCCGGTCAAGGGCAGTGACGGTAATCGTATAAGTAATGGCTGTTTGGGGTGGATTGACCAGATTGATCGTGGCATTTCCGTTACCTCCGCTATATCCTCTGCCATAAATAGTATTGTTGTGTGTGATACCGATCAGTGCATTTGCCACACCCGTGGAGACGGAGACGGTGTTCTGCCCGATAGGGATATTGGCTGGGTGATTGACAGTCATGGTCATCGGTGTTTTTGTCCTGACCGAAAGGGCGGCATCGCCGAAAATCGTCCAGGTTCGATACATATTGACGCCGTCGGAACCTGTGGTATTGCCATAGATGTCCATCATCCGGCAGGAACCATTGAAATAGAGGCCGCCGGCGGTATATTTCCTGCCGCCGAAAGCGCTGATATTGGTCAGCAGTTCATTAAATTCATCCTGAGCCCGCATCGGGGACGCCCATGACTGATTGATGGTGCTGGCATACATCGTTACGGCACCGCCATTGGCATTGCGCAGCCACGCCTCGGCAAAACAGGTTATGGACACGAAATTACCATTCACGCAGGCGACGTTCATGATCACGGGCGTCCTTCTACCGTTCGTGAGTGCATTGGCATTGGTACTATTAAAGCCCGTGGTTGACCATGAAGTATTGGAGCCGTGACCAACGTAATTGACTATGCCCCTTCCGGCATTGACATTGTTCGTAACTTGGGCTGCAGTAGCGCTCGGTTCATATAGTTGATCAACCGTTTGGTAGCCATAATTCATCAATACTGTGCGGATTATATTCATGTGTTGGATATCTGATTCTCCATTATCTCCAATTCCCGCACCCTCTGAGGAAGCGATGCCCATGGCATTTCTGAGCCAGGTGTCGGTGGCGTCCAGATCGCGCTCATAAACGATGGCTTTATTGATCTGAGCGGTCACTTGGGCACTTGTCTCAGCCGAGAATCTGCCCACAAAGATATCAGGATAATTATCGCTTCCTGCCACAAGAGCAAAGATCGGATCGGCACCACCGCCCCCGGAAGATAAAGTGGGTATTTGGGGCGCATCGCCGACCAATTGGACATAGGTAATGCTATTATCAGCGTTATAGCGGTTCTGGATGTATGTCTGCAATTGTGTGGCGGTCGTCCCGATGGTCGAGATATTGATCAATTCGGTCTCGATCCCGCGCTGCTTTTTCCAGTTCACATAAGGCAGGATATCGGTCATAAAACCGCTGTGGCAGATAACCAGCAGTTTCCCGAAGGTATCATCGACCGGCACGTAGCGGTATTGATTATAGTTTACAAAGTGGTTTTCATATATCTGCTGGAAAGCGCGGCTGATGCCATCGCGCGATCTCTGTAGGACATTGATCGTGTCCACGCCGTCAATATAGACCCGGATTTTGTAAGAGGTATAAATACGAAGTGTTCCACTTACCGGATTGTAGACAAAAGGCATCGTTCGGACTGTTACCCCGCGGAGATCACGCATGATATATGGCTCGGAAAGAGAAACGATATGTCCCGGATAAAAGCGGTTTATACGGTAGGTATCGCCAAAGACATAGGGCACCGTGGCGGGATCGGTATCACGGGTGATTACACCTTTGGAGGGCGCGATCGGCAATTGGATGTCATGATAAACGACATCATAGACATCATAGCGCATCAAAGATGTGTTAGGAATGATGATACTGCGGTTAAAAACGGGGAGTTCCGGCTCACCTTTATCTTGGGTGATACCTTCTTTTTCCAGACGGATATGATGCCATTTCCGTCCTTCGATGCTTACTTCCGTCTTGTCAAATCTTGAGACGTCAAACTGGAGAATCGTCTCATCGGGTGTCGATGATATCACCCGAATTCCATTATTGCCTGCACTAACGAACACTGTTTCGGAATGCGCGATTCCCAGAAAAAGCGTCAAAACCAGCAACAGCATAATTACCTGTTTCATTGCAACTCCCATTTTCGTCGATCTATCCATATGTTTACATGTCAAAACTCTCTATCTGGCAGCGGACATTCGTTGCTGCAAGCATTCGAAACTATCTATCCACTTGGACGTTTCCGTTTCATGCAATTTATATGCCACACTGTAGTTGTTCCTTGTTCTCTGTGCAACTTTTTCTGTCTTCATACCAAACTCCTCTTACTGGGTTTATGTGTCAACTTATTTAGGACGACACTAGGACGACACTAACTGACCACTGTCCTCCTTGCTTGATAACCTTAGTATAACCTTAGTATAACCTTACGCCCGTTAGGTTATACTAAGGTTATGAAGCAGGGAGAACACAAGAGAAAGCACTTTTCCGCTTGAATCAAAAACTTCTTGAGACCGTTAGATAACTCAAAGCGGGGGATTCAACGAGTATCCAAATATCTGACAGGCATTGTCCTTAGTTGTTACTGACTGCGCTGGAAGGAGAGACGATATTGTTTTTTATGTTCTCGAAATTTGGTGATTCCAGTATGCGCAACGCTTTTTGGAATTAACTACATATACTATCTGTCCACTTCTATGTGCGTATGTGCAATAATCTCCCCTCCTTCCCCTTGTGTCAATTCTTGCAGTTTCGGGTGTCAGTTCATTACATCACTCACAATATTCAGCGGGGGTTGATCAGAAATCAGGTTAAAACGGGCAGGTCTCCCCGCCCGTTTATCATTGGATTATTTACTTAACACGGCTTTTCGTACGAACCTGTGATTACCAGCCTGCATTTTGAACATATAGATGCCTGATGAACAAACTTTTCCTGATGTGTCCCTGCCAGTTGTGTGATGAGCGATTGGCGAGGTCATTGCCCTGGTCCTTGAGAGTATCGGCTGGCATCTCTTTGTCTATCCCTGCTCGATAGCTTTGGTGATGGCATCAGCAAGGTTCTGCCGGGTTCAGCTTCGAAGTGGTTCCCGATCCAGAACATCTACTGCTTCCGTATAGTCGATGATAAGATGGCATTCCAAATCAGACCCTGACCCCTTTGATCGTCCCTTGATTGAGTTTGAGTGCCGGTTCACCGTGGATCATCATGATGATGCCGAGTTCTTTACCGCAAGAGGGGCAGCGGGGTTTGCTGAATGTGGGGGTGAAATGTAAGCCGACCAGGTCTTCGTGGATACGGCTGACGATGCACTTGATGATCCTGCCCTTTCCGGCTTTGAAGTAACGAAAGAGAAGACATCCGCACTGGCATTCGATGTCGATGAGCTTACCTGTTTTCACACCGCCGCGAGTGGTGAATGGTGGATTTTTTGTCAAGCGCGAAAAAGATCAAACGGAGAGATCTGCCCACGAATGACACGAATGTATGATAAAACAATAGTCGCCCGGATTTGGCGGATGGGGCGGATTTGCTCGGCAGCGGTAATTGAGAAATGTAAACGGAGTATTGAGAACGGTGGTGGGGTGATTTGGGATATGGTTTCGCCCCTGCCAAGGCTGGATTATAGTCACTTCTCGGGGGTTTACCCACTCTATATCCTGATCAAACTGGCTATTACCTGCTGAACCATCTTTCACATTTTCAATCCTCCTTTCCCACATCCTAATACGTGTGATCTTTGATGACATAACATCACCGGCATCATCCGCCCTCCATTTTTCCTCAGCCCATTCGCATAATTCGTGGACAGATCCTTTTCGTGTAGCTTCGTGTTTCTCGTGGTTGGCAATTGCTGAGTAGGATGGAAAAAGAACTGGATTCCAGTCAGCACTGGAATGACGGGACAATGGTTAGGTTAGCCCATACCATTTTCTAATCCGTGTCCATCTGTTTCACCAGACCAATCCGTGTGACTATTATCCCATCGGTGTTTTCAGCGATCAGGGCATCTCCTTAGTTCTACGAGAAACAAATTTCACTCCATCAACAGTCTATTATTCCTTTGTCAACAGAGGGCTGAGAGGGATTTTGTCCGTAACCGGTTTCATTTGTCCACCTATAGAGGTTAGAGACCAGTTTCCGGAGGATTACCGTAAGCAGGGCTATAGATCTTTAAATGAAGCGTATAGAGAGAAAATTGTGAATGAAGTAAGGGACTATGAAGGAGATACCCGGTCGGATCCCATCTACATGGCGAGGATGAACATGTTGGGCACGACTCCTTATCCCAGAAGCGGAATTTGTGGTGGGCAAAGCGCTTCAGATGTCGTTTCCAGCGGGTGGGAATGATGACATCAAATCTTTGCCGGGGTTGGTAGAAGGATTGGAAGTAGGGCAATTCAGCTTTGAGGTCTTAGGGCGGCGGGATCAGAAATGTGATATCTTTGCCCACCAAACCGCCGAGGAGATAGGTGCCTTGCGGGGTTCGGAAGATGGTATTATTTGCCTTGAGTCAGGGTAACGAATCGGGTGCATTACGGATCGATCTCCAACCGCGGGGGATGTATAAAGGAAAGTTTTTTGAAGATCGAGAGGTCATATTCCTCGATGACCTCGGGCGTAATACTCTTCACCACGCCATGCTTGTTTAGGGTATAGAAACGCTCAACGATCTCAAATCCTGCCTTATGGGCGAGATGTAAACTCTCATGGTTCAAGTAATAGGTGCAAAATTTATATCTGATAGGAGGATCTTGCTGACGCAACGCATTGGCAAGATCGAAGACATATTGGTTGAGTCGGGTGCCGACGCCATAGCCCGGATAGCGGGGATGGACACGTAAACCCTCAAACAAAGGACTTTATCAGGCAGGCGAGTGAGTTTTACACAGCCGATGATCTCGCCTTTGAGTTCGGCAACGCTGAAACCACCATCGTCCAGCCAGCGGTCATAAACCTTTTCCAGATAGTCGTGTCCATCCCAGATATGACGTGACATATCGATCAGTCCAGCGCGGTCGGAAATCTGGGTCGGACGAATGTTCAGATCATGCCGGAGGTCGGGTGGAGAGACGTTTGATGGCATCGGAGAGAGAGATCAGCTCAAAGCCCAATGTTTTTATCTGGACGATAAATGTTTGTAGGGCTTCGAGTTTGTAACGGTTGTGGCAGTGGGTGATGATCACGATCGGTTCCACTCTACCGCTATAACGAGGCAGGGTCTTCAGTTTCTCGATCAAAGTGGAGTCGCTGTTATCCGGAACATCCAGAAAGATATCACGCATCATTGTGGTCAAACCCAGTTCCCTCGCCACGGTAGGGCTTACTAGTTTCGTAGTAGTGGCGCTATCCAAAAATACTAGCCCCAATTTGTTCAGTGACCTCAGAACATAGCGCATCAGGACAGGATCAGCGGTGGTGGTGCTGCCCATGTGTTGGTTGGCGGCAATGGCGGCAGGCATCTGGGTATAGAATGCACTGATCATCTCAAAGACCTCATCCTCGGTCAAACCGGACCTGATGTATCGTTCTCCCGGTTTAATCGAGGCACCCAGCGCTTCCATCGGGATATGGATCATGACCTCATGTCCATATTGAGCGGCTTTTTCCGCTGCCGCCTGGGTATATGGGAGATCAGGAAGAATGGCAAATACGACTTCAGGAGGGAGTTCGGCAAAGCCCTGCAATAGAGACCCAGAGGCATAGCCAAAGTCATCCACAATGATAAGGATCGGCGGTTTCTGGAGCGTATCCGCCCACGTGTATTGGTAACGCCGGAAGAGGGAGGTATCGGAATATGTCTGGTTTTGTGAAGATGCCGGTTTCCTTTCAGGGAAGGTATCAGCATCTTCTGCGACCACATCGATCTGCTTAGTCGCCAATGGTTTGGCAGTAATTTCGATATCTTCTTTGCGTTTGGTTTTACAAGCCGAAAACGCCACTAAACACAGCGCAATGATCAGTATCCAGCGGCTGATGCCCCTCAATCTCCTCGTCTCCATTCGATCCGGTCTCCAATCCCGATGTTATTACGCTGCACCACTCCTGCTTTGACTTCCAATACTAAAAGGGATAACTCCCTGGGTATTATGTTTTCCTCGGAAAAAGGTACTGCACCGTAGTACACATCGACAACGACCTGATTGTTGTCAATGAAAATCATATCGAGCGGGAGATAAGTATCTTTCATCCAGAAAGAATGGTGGTCTAAAAAGGGAAAAATGAAAAGCATTGCCTGATCGTCTTCCATCGTTTCACGGAACATCAAACCCTGCTGCGTTTTGGCGGGAGTATCGGCGATCTCAATATCAAAACGGCATTTTTCGATCCCATTGGCGTCGCTGACGATGAGGACTCCATCCTTGCGGAAAGAATAGTCCCGAGCAGAGGATGCAGTTTGAGACACCTGAGATCCTTTCCTGCACCCGGTGATCAGGATCAGGCATATGCATAGCAGGATCAGGGATCTTAACCCGGAGAGGATCAATTGATCATCACCATCTTACGCACTTGCCACGTGCCGGGTATGGACAACCGGTAATAATAGACACCGGAACCCACCTGCCGGCCTTGCTCATCTTTGCCGTCCCAGATCACCCGTTGCCATCCCGAGGATTGGTTCTCATTGACCAGTTCTCGGATCGCCTGGCCACGTTTATTGTAGATAACGAGCCGGACGGGCAGGTTATCCTGCGGGATGCTGTAACGGATTGTGGTGGAAGGATTGAACGGATTGGGAGCATTTTGCAACAGATCAAACTGCGGTATGGGAAGAGCATTGTCATCAGAGGATGATCCTGCTGATGGGATGGCAAAATTGATCAGAGTGCCATTGATCCAGATATCACAATAGATGGTATCTGACGGAGTGGAGTAAGAGAATGTCAGGAGGGAAAAATGAACGGTAGGATTATGACGGGAATAAGCAAAGCGGTGTTGACTTGCATTCAAGGAAGCCAAGGTAACTGCCGTCATCGGTGATATCTGCCAATCCGTAGTAATGAGTCCTCCATTGGCGTAAAAAACGCCATTCATGGCATAGAGGTCTTGCGGCTGGGTGGCAGTAATATGCAGGGAGTTTCCGATCCGCTGGATCTGCAATCCGGGATCCGGAGCCACGAAAGACACATTGGTTTGGGCAGGGAAACGAAACGAAGCGTCTCGGGCATAGAGATTGACCAGATATGCATCCAATGCCGTGACTGATTGATCGGCATCCACATCGGCAGAAGCGATCCGATTCAGCAACCAGGGAATGGGATCGACATGGGGCACGGGATCATAGCCCACAAGATAGTCCAGGATGTGCTTGGCATCAAAACCGGTCACCTGCCAATCAGCATCGATATCGCCATAAACAATGGCGTTCAGGTGGGTTCCGTTGATCTGCACATTGTCAATATAAACGCCGTCTGCGGTTAAACTCCAGTCCGTCCGGATGCGAAATCGGATCATAACGCTCTGTCCAGCATAGGCAGCCAGAGGCAGGGTGACATTCGTCCAAGTCGCTTGCGTGCCGGTAAAACTGGTCAGATTCGTCCATCCCCCCCCGGATAGCGATGCCTCCACGTGCAGGAAATCATAACTCTCTTCGAGATTATAGCGGATATCGAAATTGAGATAGGGATCGCTGATATTGACCAGCGAGACCGGTGTGGCAAGGGTGGCGGAACGATTGATGTTACTACCATAATTACCCGCTGGTGAGTCCGTTAGTGCGTGATTAGCGCCTTCGGCTATGATCGCCCATGGGGTCTGGACATTCCAATTGAACAAGCCATTTTCGAAGTCATCGGCAAAGATCGGTTGATTGAGCACAAAGGTCTGATGATTGTGGGCTTGCCGCAATTTCATGGTCTGTTGAAACACGGCATAGCCCGCTGCACGGATAACTACCCGATAATCGCCTTCATAGATCGGTGGCAGTGAAAATGTGCCGATAGCGGATGTTTGAACCGGCTGATTACCACCGATCGTGACTTGAGCACTGGAAACCGGCAAGCCCTGCTGATTGCGGACGATGCCGTTGAACCCAACCATCTGAGCGGGTTGGAGGGTAAAATTCCGGGTGATGATACCACTGGCGGGAATGGTCACGGGCAGTGTTTGCGGTAGATATCCATCGGCACTGGCGGTCAGAGTATAAGAACCAGGCAACAGCATCCGGTGATAATATCCGATGCCGTTGTTGCGGATGGTCTTGCTATTACCGGACACAGTGATAACAGCAGAAACGGGATTTCCAGCCGGGTTGGTGACTATACCGGCCACTCCACGGTGCATAAATTCCATATAGGAGAGGATCGATTCCTGATTTGCTGCCCAATAATTGTCCAATTGACTGGCCGGCGGCCATTTCGTATTGCCGACCTCACAGGTGATATCGATCCCGCTGGTATAAGCGTAGAACCAATCCTGCATCGATCCGTTGATCACATACCAGGCGGCACCGTTGGTAATGCCTTGGGGAAAGGTAGTGCTGTTATACATGGCGGTATTATGCGTGGAATAGGCCAAAGCGGCTTGTTGGAGGAGAGCATCATCAGGGGTCAGCGCATAGGTATAGTCCCAAGGATAATTCATGACCAGAGCACCACCATGATAATTGATGGACAAACTGATCTGCCGGTGATTGCTGAAATTCATCATCGCCACGCTTTCTGGTGCCCAGGGATTGCCATCCGGATTCTGAATTCCGGTGGGCATGGGAAAATTGCGGTTCAGATCTACACCGGTAGCATTGAAGCGGGTTG
>JBBISI010000003.1:0-104293 GCA_037441405.1 Candidatus Cloacimonadota bacterium | reverse complement strand
ACCCCGCCCCTACCGGCGACCCATTCGCTGACCAGCGTGGTCTTGCCAAAGCCGGCGGGGGCCGAGACGAGGGTGAGCTTGCGGCCGGCAGCCAGGCCCTCATTCAGTCGCGCGATCAGGCGCGGGCGGAGGACAACTTTGGGCCGGGGCGGGTCGGATATAACCGCTACGGCGATAGGGGCGGCTCTTGACGCAGAGCTCGTGGAGATCTACACGGATGTGGACGGCGTCTGTACCGCCGATCCGCGCCTGGTAAAAGGCGCTATACCATTGCCCAGTGTGGATTATGAAACGATGCTGGCGCTGGCGTATAACGGCTCCAAAGTCCTGCATCCCCGGGCGGTGGAATTTGCCTACAAGTATCGTATCCCGGTGGAGATCAAATCATCTTTCACCTTTGCCGCGGGAACTAGGCTCAGCGGCGGGGAATTATTGGGAAAAGGTAAGATCATGGAAGAGAAAAAGATAAGCGCTATATCCCATAAACAGGACCTGGTGGCGGTCACCATCGCCGGTGGGCAAAAAGCGGCGGAACTGCTTGCCAATCTGGCAATTGAGGTTTTCAAATACCGGATCTCTGACGCGAAGATCACGCTGTTTATTGAGGACAAGTATCGGAGTGAGATCGAGTACCGGTTGCAGATCGATCAGATCCAGCCCCTGCAGGTGGAGCAAGGCATCGGCTTTGTGATCCTGGTGGGCATTGGCATCAATCTGGATATGCGGATCATGGCGCGCTTGCTGCAACTGACGGCGGATCAGCAGATCAGGTCTATCACCCACAGCGACAAGACGATAGAACTGGAGATGCCGACTGCGATGGTGACGGAGTGGGTGCAGCGGCTTCATCGTGAACTTATTGAGGGGAATCAATGAAATATCTGGTTACCAGTGCGTTACCTTATGCCAATGGCAAATTGCACGTCGGACACGTAGCGGGGGCTTATCTGCCTGCCGATATCTTTGTCCGCTACCTGCGTCTCAAAGGCGAGGATGTGCTTTATATCTGCGGAACCGATGAACACGGAACGCCGATCTCGATCAGTGCCGATGCCGCGGGCGTTACGCCTGCGGAGATCGTCCAGCGGTATCATGACCTGATTAAAGAGGGCTTCGACGGGATCGGCATTGAGTTTGACAATTTTTCCGGCACGGCAAGACCGTCGCATCACCTGTTGTCACAGGAGTTTTTTACCAATTTGTCTGAGCGGGGGCATGTTGAACCCAAAGATACGATGCAGTTTTACTGTGAGCATGACCGCCGCTTCCTGCCGGATAGATATGTCGAAGGCATTTGCCCCAAGTGCGGGGCAGATGGCGCACGCGGCGACCAATGTGACAAATGTGGTCAGATCTATGATACGAATACTTTGGTGGAACCGAGCTGTAAGATTTGCAGCAATACGCCGGTGATCCAGCAGACGCGGCACTGGTTCCTGCATCTGGAACACTATCGCCAACGGCTCAAGGACTGGCTGGAACACAAAACGGAGTGGAAGGAAAGCGTGCGTAGCTTTATACTCAACCTGCTTGATCAGGCGTTGGTGGAACGTTCCATCACCCGTGACCTGACCTGGGGCGTACCTGTTCCCCTGCCGGAAGCGTCCGGCAAGGTGCTTTACGTCTGGTTTGATGCGCCGATCGGGTATATTTCCTCGACCGTGGAGTGGGCGGAACGGACCGGAGAACCGGAGCGCTGGAAGGATTATTGGCTGAATCCCGAGACGCGGCTGGTGCATTTCATCGGCAAGGACAATATCATCTTCCATGCCATGATCTGGCCTGCGATGCTGATGGGACAGCGATTGTCATATTGCCTGCCCACCGACATACCAGCAAATGAATTTATGAACCTTGAGGGGCAAAAGATCTCCACTAGCCGCAATTGGGCGATCTGGGTGGATGAGGTCATCAGGGATTTTGACGGTGAATACCTAAGGTATTATCTGGCGGTCAACGCCCCCGAAAGCAAAGACACGGACTTTGCCTGGAAGGACTTTCAACACAAGGTCAATGGAGAATTGAACAACGTTCTGGGCAATCTGATCAACCGTGTCCTCGTCTTTGCGAAAAAACACTTTGGCGGTGCGATCCGGCGCCTGGCCTCCGATGCGGAAGCCGATGAAGTGTTCAAAGTGGCGACAGATCTCTTTCATGAGACCGATGCTGCTTACCGCCAGTATCAGGTGCGACGCAGTACCAGGCAGATCATGGATATCGCCCGGCTGGGCAATAAATACTTTGATGAATCCAAGCCCTGGCAAACGGTGAAGAGCGATCCCGAAAGAACAATGAGGACGCTTTTTACCTGCCTGCGGCTGATCAATATGATCGCGGTGGCACTTACTCCGATCCTGCCCAAAAAGATGGATAAACTGAGGAAGATGCTGTCCCTGCCAGCGGTCTCGGCATGGACGGAAGGTCTGGCGGATCTGCCGAAGGAAGTGAAGATCGGTGAAGTAGCGATGCTTTTCAACAGGATCGAGGATGCCGCCATTGAAGCGCAACTAAACAAACTCATCAGGCAGTCCAAGCCGGAGGTCTCAAACTTGCCTCCGCGCAAAGACAGCATCACCTATGACGACTTTGCTCGTATGGATATCCGCATCGCTTATGTAATCTCTGCCGAGCGCGTGCCCAAGACCGATAAATTGATGCAGCTCAAGGTGGATATCGGTAGTGAACAGCGAGAACTGATCGCCGGTATTGCCGAACACTATGAGCCGCAGAAGATCATCGGCAAAATGATCGTGATGCTGGTTAATCTCGAACCACGCAAGATAAGAGGCATCCTCTCTCAGGGCATGATCCTCTGTGCCAATACCGGAGATGACCTCGCTTTGCTCACGCCGGTCAAGGATATGCCACCGGGAACGGTCGTATCCTGAAGGCCGTATTATTATGCGCTTGGGGTAAGTGACCTGCCATGCGCGTTTTTGTCCTGAACTTCGTAGTCCTGATCCTGCTCAGCAGTTTGACAGCAGCGCAATTTATCGATGGAACCTTACATCTCGAGGTCAACCTGGCAGGAGGAATTACGCTGAACCTCAGAAACGGCTTCAAATGGACGATCGCGGAACTCGACTCGCCGATTAGTAACAGCATCAGCGGCGATATTGCGATCTCTGTGGCGCAGAGCGATGTCCAGCAATATTGGGGGATCATCAATCGGGTCGAACCGGTGGCGCGGGAAGCGGACATAGATGCGGATAGCGATGTGGTCCGGCGGACGCTTTTCTGGCATAACGGTAAACTCCTGATCCGGCTGGAACGGCTGGTCTTTGAGAGCGTAAGTTTTGCCACTCAGGAAGAGGCAAGACGCTATGCCAGCCAAACCGGCACCCCGGAAGCAAATATCAGTTTGATCCCTCTGATCCATCCCCGTATCCGGGTGACCAATCGCAGCGGCATAGAACAGTATTATGAACTGCCGGTCCGCCTGAGCACCGATAAGCAGGTCAATATCAATGACCAAAAAGAAGGTTTTGCGGGCGATTTTATCGTCCGCTACGTCAACAACCGCCTGATCATCAATCATTACCTGAGTTTGGAAGCCTACGTGGCGGGCGTGATCCAGCATGAGATCGGTGGCGGGGCTCCGCTGGAAGCGCTGAAAGTGCAATCGGTCGCCACCCGCACTCATGCGATCTCGCTCTTGCTGTACAACCGGCACCGGGACGACGGTTATGACCTGTGTAACGGGACGCATTGTCAGGTTTACAAGGGTGTTCATCTCCAAAATGCCAATGTCCTGGCGGCCGTGGCGGCGACCCATAACATCGTGATGAACTATGGAAACAGGGTGGCAGATGCGGTCTATCACAGTATATGTGGAGGCAAGACGGATGCCTCCAACGTGATCTGGCGTGGCTCACCTTTGGATTATCTGGGTGGTGTGACCTGTATGCCGGAAGCGGAAGATTATGATCTGAGCAGCGAATCCGGCGTCAGGCAATGGATAAACTTGCGTCTGGAACTGCCGGGCATGGCATCATGGGAACGCCAGAATATGAATTGGACGCGCAGTATTCCAAAGAGGGTTCTACAACAGAACAGCGGGGTAGATAACATCTCGGCCATCGTGATCAACCGGCGTGGTAAATCCGGTAGGATCGTATCGCTTACGGTCAATGGCAGCGGCTCCAAGACCTATGCGTCGGAGTGGCAGATCCGTCAACTCTTCGGCAACCTGCCCAGTTCGCAATTTTATATCATAGGCAACTTCCACTCCAACGCCGATGGCACAATCGTTATCCGTCCCGGTTCAAACCTAACTCTGCGCGGAAGGGGATATGGCCACGGCGTGGGGATGTGTCAGGTGGGAACCTTGAATAAAGCACGCAATGAATGGCTCTGGGAGGATATCCTGTATTTCTATTATCCGGGGGTGGAATTGACCGACCGTTGGAACATGCCCGACTTGCCGATGCCTGTAAGTCCGGCGCAAAATGAACCAGCAAGGACCGAAGATGCCGGACTATTGCCACTGGAAATACTCAACCGAGACAGTATAATCAAGGATGTACCCGATGTCAAAGTCAGATAAAATATACCGAATAAGCGCAGGTAACGATCAATTCCGCATCTTTGCCGTGGATGCTACACAGACCGTTCAGAAGGCACGTGGTCTGCACGATCTCTCGCCTATCAGCACGATCTTTCTCGGGCAGCTTTTGGTGGCAGCAGCATTGATGGGACAGGATTTGAAGAGCCCGCATCACTCAATCACGCTTAATCTTAACTGCACGGGTGATTTGCGAGGCGGGATGGCTATCTGTGACGGAAGCGGATCTCTAAGGGGGTATACCAAGAACCCGCAGTTGTTTTATGAGGATGCGGCTGCCAATCATGACGTTCCACCCGCCATCGCCGGCGGAACCATAACTATCATCAAGGATTTTGGTCTGGGTAATCCCTTCATCGGCATTTGTGAATTGGTCAGTTGCGAAATCGCCAGGGACTTGACCCACTATTACCTGCATTCGGAACAACTGCCCACTGCCATTGCCTTGGGGGTGATGATCAACAATGATGCTACGATCCGTGCTGCCGGAGGTTTTCTCGTTCAGCAAATGCCGGGTGCCGATATGCGTCTTGCCGATACCATCATCGACAATATATCACACACACCCAATCCGACCGATCTCATGGACATGGGCTTGAATCCGCTTCAGATCATCAGCCGTTTTGTCCTGTGCGATCTGGAATATAATCTATTGGAAGAAAGTATGATCGAATACCGTTGCAACTGTAGTAAGCAAAGATTTACAAATGCGCTGCTTACGCTGGGTAAAACCGAACTGCAGACCATGACCGATGGGATCGATCCGCAGTGTCATTACTGCAATCGCAGTTACCACTATAGCGGTGACGAGATCAGGGAGATGCTCACTC
The DNA here is from genome assembly GCA_037441405.1 of Candidatus Cloacimonadota bacterium. Taxonomy (GTDB): domain Bacteria; phylum Cloacimonadota; class Cloacimonadia; order Cloacimonadales; family Cloacimonadaceae; genus VGPI01. The sequence goes on along the minus strand of JBBISI010000003.1, from coordinate 98,899 downwards.
AATTGTGAGGGATGAATGAATAGGATATCGCTTGTTCTCTTATGTTTTACAATAGTTACGCTGGGCGCGTTGGAACAGGACGACCTTGACTTCTGTCTGGAGCGGGAACAATACCAGATTCTGGACAAATACCGCAACATCATAGAGGGCAGAGCGTTGGCAAAGGATTCCGACGAGGCGTATCTGCGTTCCTTTTTACGCAACGTGACCGTCAATGGTGACACCTCATTCATCCTCCTGTGTCATCGGGAGTTATATGAGCGATATGGCGATCTTGCCTCGGCTTTGGCATGGATAGATATCGCCTCCGGTTTTGCCGAGGTCTCCATCAATCATTATCATCAGATGGCGGATAGGATCAAAAAGCGTTTTCCCGATCCCGCTGATTCGCTGGTCATTGCCCATGCTCTATCCGAAATTGATGATGCCCTGTTCCTGCAATCGATCCCAAAACTCGAGCGCTATAACCATCAAATAGAACAACGCGCCAAATGGGCGATCGATGCCATCGCGGTTGAGCGCAACGATTCTCTGGCGATTGATCTGATCAACCGCTTTGAGAATACCTTCCCGCTTTCCCAATATCGCCAGATCGCCTATTATTACCACCTTTACCACCTGTCCAACCGCAAGGATTATGTGTCGATGCTGGCGCGAATGAATGAGCCGGGGATCACCTTAATCCATGACTATATCTCCTCGCTTTTCCTGATGTCGCCGGTGCTGAGGCGCAACGTGGAAGCCAGGCCGAGACCGGATGATCTGTTGGAAGTTGCCGCCGGACTACTCAAAGGTCTTTCTGACCACACCGATATGAGCGATGTAGTGGTATTATATGAGCGTTACGATCCGGATCAATGGCGCAATCGTCTCCGGCTGCAACAGGCAAAACTGGACTATTATCGGTTGACCGCCCGTTTTGGTTACTGGGGCGACGAGGATTCTTTGGTCGCCATATTGCGTCCGGGTGACCGTGACCTTCGCCGCTTGCGGCGGATGATCGATTCCATCCGGATGGACAACAACGACAGTGGACAGATGGCGGAATTATCTTATTGGCGTGGGAGAATTTATGCCTTGTCTCAGGGCAAGGACGGTCTATATGTTGCCGCCCGAGCATTTGTCACCTCTCTCATCCATGGTTCGCCTCGGCGTCGTTATGATGATGCCTGGCAATACATTAGGCGCATTCACAACCGCTTCATGATCAAGCAGGAACCCATGGTGTGGGCAAGAAAACTAAAGAACTACCGCGGGATTGTCTTTGAGGATATGACCATCACCGCCGGACTGGAAGGCAACCGTGAATCCCGCATCGCGCTGGCGGATTATGACAATGACGGGCTCAGTGACATACTGCTCAATGGCAGACGGTTGTATAAAAACCATGGTAATTGGAGTTTTGCCGAAGTGACTGATAAGGCGGGACTGGCTGATCTCAAAGCTAATGGCGGGCTCTTTGCCGACTTCAATCTCGACGGACATCTGGACTTCGTGACTACCTCCCACAGCGACCAGCGCAATGGCGAGCAATTGATGAAGAACTTTGGTGACGAACGTTTCGCCTCGGTCAATGAGCGTGCTGGCGACATCGACGACCGCTATCCCACCGAAGGCGCTGCCTGGATCGATCCCAACCGGAGCGGCTATCCCGACCTCTACATAGCCAATTATGAGAGATGGCAGGTACGTAGCGCTTATCCTGATTTTTACTGGCATAATGACAAGGGCTATTTCTATGACCTATCCACCACAATCGGCATCCGTGAACCAGCATATACCGACCACCCCGGTCAGGCAGGACGCGGCGTAGCGCCGGCGGATTTTGACAATGACGGCGATCAGGAGATCCTGGTCACCAATTACCGATTGAACCGTAATCTCTGCTGGAAGTGGACGGGCGAGGGATATCAGGACGTAGCGCCGCTATACAACCTGCACGGAAAATACAAACAGGGCTACTACGGCCATAGCATCGGCGCCGATTGGGGCGACTATGACAACGACGGAGACCTTGATCTTTTTATTGCCAATCTGGCTCATCCGCGCTACATTGAGATCTCGGACGTCAGCATGCTCCTCCGCAATGATGGATTGACGTCCAGACTGGTCGGAGAGGACACGCTATACTACTGGCAATTTACCGACGTCACCCGCGCAGCAGGCATCACCTTTGACGAGTTGCATTCCGATCCGCTTTGGTTCGATGCGGACAATGACGGCTACCTTGATCTGTTCATCACCTCCGTCTATGAAAATGACCGCTCTTATCTATATCACAACAACGGCGACGGTACTTTCAGCGATATCACCTGGTTGGCGGGAGCACGCGTCTTCAATGGTTGGGGCAATGCCACCGCTGACCTGGACCGCGATGGCAGAATGGATCTGGTAGTTGGCAGCGGTAATGGCGTAAAAGTACTGCGTAATGTCACCCAGACCACCAATGCCTCCTTCGCCGTCAAGCCCGTTTGGGAGGATGGCGAGATCCGCCTCGTCACCGATCATAAACTATACAGCGAGTTTCCCAATTCACCTGCCTTTGGCACCCGGATCAAAATAACGCTCAGAGACCGCAAAGGCAGGACGCGCACGCTGATCCGTGAACTCTCCAGCGCTAAGGGAACCACCTCCCAAAATGAGCCAGTCCTCCACTTCGGTCTTGGCAGAGATCGTCTTATCCATTATCAGAAGGTTACTTATGAAGACATACCGCAGCCACGTCCTCAGCCCGAATGATGCTGAAAGCGTCCGTTTCCTGCGCAATCAGGCGATCACCATCGACGGCGGCTCAATCCTGATGATCGAGGACTATAACCCTGTCCGGCACCGGAATGCCATCGACCGCAGCAATTGTCTTTGCCTGCCCGGCTTGATCGACCTGCACGTCCATCTCTCGCAATACCGTATTCGCGGACGCTACGAACCCGCCCTGCTGCCCTGGCTCAAACGACACGTCTTTCCGGAAGAGGCGCGCTCCAGCGATATATCTTATGCAAATGCTTTGGCCCAGGAATTCTTTGATGCGTTGGCAAGAGCCGGAACGACCACGGCAGTGATCTATACCGCACCCTTTCCCGTCTCCTGCGATACAGCGTTTGAAAACGCCCTGGCGAAAGGTTATCGCGCACTGATCGGGATGACGATGATGGATCAGAATTCAATTGCGGCTTTGCAGGGAGAGACCGGTGCCGTGTTGCGTCAGTGCATCGGACTCTATGAGAAGTGGCACGGTACCTCCCCGTTACTGGATTACATATTCACTCCGCGCTTTGCGCCGACCTGTTCTCCCTCCTTGCTCCAAGGCACTGCTGAATATGCTGCTACCCATGATGCCTGGATCCAGACGCACCTTTCGGAGAATCAGGATGAGATCGCCTGGGTGAAAAACCTTTTTTCTGCCGATACCTATACTGAAGTGTATGACCGGTACGGGGTCTTGCGTCCCAAAACCCTGCTGGCGCATTGTATTCACCTCAGCGACCAGGAACTCGAGATGATCAGGGATCGGGATGCCAAAATCGTGCATTGTCCCGATTCCAATTTCTTCCTCAAGAGCGGTGAATTCCCGCTGGAACGTATCCACAAACACGGACTGGATTTTGCCCTGGGCTCGGATGTCGGTGCTGGCACTACTTTGTCCATGTTATATCACGCCAAAATGTACAATTTCCGGTCTTCCTCGCTGCCGGTCACTCCTGCCGGTGCCCTCTACCGGATCACACTCGGTGCGGCAGACCTGTTGGGCTGGAGCGACCGGATCGGCAGCGTTGAGACGGGCAAAGAAGCCGATCTCATCTTTATCGAGGCAGCGGCTCTCTTGGATGCCGGTGTTGAGGATATCACCTCTGCACTGATATTCCGCGGTCATGAACTGAGCGTCGCCGAAACCCTCATCAATGGCAAAACAGTCCATTTATCAACGGATTAGAACTATTCACAAACTCCTGGTGGAGCACTACGGTGATGGCGACTGGTGGCACGCTGCATCCCCGGATGAGGTCGTCATCGGTGCTATCCTCACCCAAAACACCAATTGGCTGAATGTGGAGAAAGCGCTGGCAAATCTGCGCTCCAATGGTCTGCTTTCCAGACCCGGAGCGGAGGAGGGATCCATCTTTACGCTCGGGTCAATTGCCAAGGTGCCGGTGGAAGACCTCGCTACCCTGATCAGACCCGCTGGCTATCACAACATCAAAGCGAGACGCTTGCAGGCGGTTGCCAGACATTTATGTGATTACGCGCCGCCATCCGATACCAACGAATTTCGCCGCTATCTGCTTGACTGCCACGGCATCGGCAAGGAGACGGCGGATTCCATCCTGCTCTTTGGGTATGGCAGGATCATATTTGTCATCGATGCCTATACTATCCGCCTTTTCAACCGTTTGGGTTTGATCCCGCCGGATATCTCCTATGACGATGGGCAGCAGGTGTTCCAACGCGCCCTCCCGCCCGATCTTGCCCAATACCGGATTCTGCATGCCAATATCGTAATCCACTGTAAAGCCATTTGCCGTAAAAGGCCGCTTTGCCCTGATTGCTTGCTCCGGGACATCTGTCCCTGGCAATCACCAATGGATGAGGCACCTGATCCTATGATTCGATTTTAAGCCAGATTCGCTTAGAGTAGACTTCGAGAACTCTCCTCCTTGCTTGATAACCTTAGTATAACCTTAGTATAACCTTACGACCGTAAGGTTATACTAAGGTTATTAAGCAGGGGGAATTCAGGAGAAAGCACTATTCCGCTTGAATCTAAACCTTCTTGAGACCGTTGAATAACTCGGAGCGGTTGACTCAACAGTATCCAAACTAAGACCGTTGCACATAAGCGTATCACCGGCTTCAGCCGGTCGTTGCACTGACTTCAGTCGGTGCATGGTAAAATCTATATGCTTGTATGACATTTGTTTATGACATCTGGGCAAACGTGCTGGGTGCCGGATATATCCGGCACACCAACCGGATAAATCCGGTGTTACCGATTATTCAACGGTCTTAAACTATCTGACAGGCATACTCCTTAGTTATTACCACTGTGCGGGAAGGAGAGACGACGCTTGTTTTTTCACGGTCTCGAAACATGGTGATACCAGTATGTGCAACGCTCTTATGAGGGATATACTGTGCCAATAACAAAACCGCCCGGGGGTCACAAGCGGTTCCTTGGAGGACCAACAGGCGGCAAAATTGGTGGAGGTGGCGGGGATCGAACCCGCGTCCAAAGAACCGATCCATGGCAAATCTACATACGTAGTTGTCTTTGATCTTGCGCCGTACACGGAAAGACAATCAGACCGGCAAAGCGCCAGCCCCTGATCTTAGCCGGAACTTAGGGGCATAGGTTCCGGAGCGACCGCACTGTTTCGACGCCCAATCCGTTCCCGGCGGTGCGGAACGGTTGGACGTAGCAGCGATTATGCTGCTAAGGGTAGTTGTTCGTTTGCGTTTACGTATTTCGCCACTTGTTAACGGAGTGGATGGCGTCTCCGATATGCATCACCATCGATCCGGTTCCCTGTCGAAACCAGATCACCCCCTATGCGCTTATTAAAGGAACCGAGCGTCAAGGAAAGGCAAGTGTCTTGTTTGTCAACCCCAAAATGCTTCTTTGGTGAAAAAATGTACCATGATTATGAATTTGATTGACTTAAGGTAGTCCGTTAGAAAAGTGGTCCCTAGTGAAAAATGGTGATGTAAATGGAGCAACTGTTTAAACCCGAACTCGTCAAGATCATTGAGCAGTTCGATTCGAAGAATGACTGCTTGAGGTATCTGGTCGATCTTTTATCTGATACCGGGTGTCTGGAATATCCCGATCGCTTTCTTGCTGCGGTCAAGGGGCGGGAGGAGATCATGAGCACCGGGATAGGCAGGGGAGTCGCAATCCCTCATGCTCGGGATCTGACCGTGTCCTGTTTGCGTATCGCCTTATGTATGTGCAAGCAGGGTTTGGATTTTGACGCCATCGACAAACAACCGGTACAGCTTGTCTTTTTGCTGGCCGTTCCGCACCATTCCAATCAAGCGTATATGAGGTTACTTCGATCGCTATCCGAGTATCTGCGGATCGAAGAAAACCGCACCAAACTCCTAAATCAGACAAACGAAGAGGATCTATACCATTATGCAAGCGAGATCGAAACAGTCATTCTACGCAGCAGTGCTGATTAGTATCATACTCATCAGCACGCAATATCTGGGTGCGATCAATGAGGATGCCGGCAGGTCCGGATTTAATACGCTAAAACTTGTGTATTCGGGACGGGCTCATGCTTTGGCACAAGCGGTGACCGGTATCAGCGGCGATATCAGCGGGTTGCAGTCCAATCCTGCATCCATCCGGGTAATTGGAGGCCGCATCGTATCCTCTACTTTTATGAACCATTTTGTTGGTGGTGGGGGCGGTTCGGTGCAATTCATCCAACCCCAGGATAATAATCTGACTTATGCCGCACACTTCAGTTATCTTGATTTTGGTACGATGGACAGGACTTTGGTCACAAATGGGGATCTGATCGAGACGGGTGAGACCTTTGGTGCTTATGATCTGATAGCGGGCATAGCGGTGGCAACATACATCAGCAATATGATCGACGTCGGCGGTGCGTTGAAATATATCCATTCCGCCATCGACGACGTATCTGCCAGTGCGCTTGCGCTCGATCTGGGAGTGATCCATCATCCCGAGAACGAGCGGATCAAGATCGGTCTGGCTTTGCGGAATATCGGCGCGCAATTGACCCATTACAGCAATTCCAAATACAAGGAAACCTTGCCCTTTACTTATGCAACGGGATTTACCTACCAAGCAAGTAACGAATTGCTGCTGCTGGCGGACCTCAGTAAATCGCGGGGACAGGGTTTCGTCGGGAAACTGGCCACCGAATATGCCGTCCATCCCGCATTTGACCTACGCTTGGGATTCAGAACCAATGCCTCCGACTGGAAAGCGGGCGGCACTTGGTCATGGACGTCCGGCTTATCTGCCGGAGCGGGCTGGAACTATCGCGATTGGAAGATCGACTACAGTATATCGTCCTACGGAGACCTCGGTTCAGTTAACCAATTGACTTTGCAATACCATTTCTAAGCGCAGAACTCGGATAGATAAAACCCCAAGTATGAAGTGGAGTGTCTCTTGAAGACGTATGATTTTTTGATGGAGATCGGAGTGGAAGAGATTCCGGCGGATCATATCCAACCGGCGATCAGTTTTATTGAGAGCAGTTTTTGCACCTATATCCTCAAGCATCGTCTAACATTCCGATCCCTGCGTTGCGGTTCGACGCCCAGGCGCTTTGCCCTGCTGGCGACCGGAATGCCTGAGAGACAGGATGACTTTGAGATAATCCGGACCGGTCCGGCAATGCGGATCGCCTATCAGGATAGCGTCCTGACCGGAGCGGGGCAGGGCTTTCTGAAAAAGAACGGTGCGGAAGAAAAGGATGTCCTGATCCAGACGACCGACAGGGGCGAATTTATCGCGGTGCGGATCAATCAACCAGGACAGGCGACTCCAGATCTCCTGCGGGAATGGATCATTGATCTGCCTGCCTCCATACCTTTTCCCAAACGAATGATTTGGAAAGAACCCGATCTGGCTTTCTCCCGTCCGATCCGATGGTGGCTGCTGCTCTGGGGCGATCAGGTGTTGCCCTTGACAGCGGGTGGGATCAGCAGCGGCGATATCACTTATGGCAACCGCTACAAAGGGTTGAGCAATCCAATCCATATCACTGCACCATCGAAGTATTTTGATATACTGAAGGAACACGGGATCCTGGCAGACCGGTCGGAACGGAAACAGGAGATCAGAGCCCAACTCGAATCGCTGTCCTTTCCAGAGGGGGGCAGAGTGATCATCGATGACAATTTATTGGCCACAGTTACGGATCTGGTCGAATCGCCCAATGCCTGCACAGCGTCATTTGATGAGTTTTACCTGCGTCTGCCGCAAAAGATCATCACCTGTACCATCAACCAGAATCAGAAGTGTTTTGGCGTGATGCAAGAGGCGGAGGCAACAGCGAACGGTGATACGGATGTCCGACTCAGTAATCATTTTGTTTTTATCTCCAACGGTGATCCGCAGCATCAGGGAACGATCCGGATCGGCAATGAAAAAGTGGTGGGGGCGCGGCTTGCCGATGCAATGTGGTATTACAACGAAGATACCAGACATCCTTTGGAATATTACAGCGATAAACTGGAACAAGTGGTTTTCCAATCCGAATTAGGAACAATGGCGGAAAAGACCAGGAGAATCAGCGCTTTGGCTGATATAATCAGCACTCAGTTGCGCCTACCGCAAGAAGAAAGAGATCTGGCAAGACGCTCAGCATCGCTCGCCAAAGCGGATTTGGCAACACTGATGCTGGGGGAGAAGGAATTTACAAAACTGCAGGGATACATCGGTATGCAGTATGCCAGGGCGACCGAGCTGGATGAGGTCGCCAGAGGTATCTACGAGCATTATATGCCGAGGGGTCAGAATGACCGTCTGCCCTCAACACTTACCGGTTCGATCGTGGCAGTGGCAGACAAAGTGGATACCGTGTGCGGCATCATTGGAATAGGGATGCTGCCCACCGGATCAGCCGATCCTTTTGCCCTGAGGCGCGCTGCTAATGGAGTGGTGCAGATCATTGCCGAAAGGAATTGGGATTTTGATCTTGTTGCCTTGATCGATGCCGCGTTGATAAGCATCGGTCAAAAAAATGCGGCTGTCCGCGAACAACGCGAACCCATCATCGGCTTCTTCCGGCAGCGGATAAACTGGCTCCTCCAGCAAATGGGACTGGATCATGACGTGATCGACAGCGTTATGCACATCGATACGGCACATCTGAACGACCTTATCAAACGTGCCAGAGCTGTGCAGACACATAAAGGCGGAGATGACTTTTTCAAACTGGTCATCGGATTCAAGCGCGTATCCAATATCATCAAGGACTGCACTCATATCTCTGAATTTAGTGAAACGCTGCTCCAGGACGATTTTGAGAAAGAATTTTACCTGGCGACCGAGGAACTGGTTCGAAACCTCAAGTTACCGCTTGAGACCAAAGATTATATGACTGTCCTGGATAAACTTGTGGCTTTTGGCAGCGAGATCGATCGCTTCTTTGAAAAAGTATTGGTCAATTGTGAAAACATCCCTCTACGGCTGAACCGATATGCCCTGTTGGCTCGTCTCCGCGCTCTCTTTCTGAGGGTGGCGGATCTTGCCTTGATAGTAGTCGATGATAACGAGAAATAAGTATTTATGAGTATATTGCGAACTCTAATAGACAAAGCCAGAGCACTCAAGGGATCGATAGTATTGCCGGAAACGGAAGACGAACGCACCCTCAGAGCCGCTGCTGAAATCATCCGGAGCGGATTGGCAAGGATCATGCTGATCGGCGAAGAGGATGAGATCATGAACAAAGCAATGAAATTGAATCTCAACCTTGCCGGGGCGGAGATCATCTCGGCAAGAAATTATCCCCATAGCGAGCAATTTGCAGAAGACCTCTTCGAACGCCGCAACAAGAAGGGCTTATCCAGGAAGGAAGCCACACGGGCACTAACCCATCCACTCTATCTGGGCGCATATCTCGTAAAAAGCGGGATCGGCGATGGCATGGTGGCGGGAGCGGTCAATACGACGAGCGATGTTTTACGTTCTGCTCTGCATGTCGTGGGCGTGAAAAGCGGCCTCAAGACGGTATCGAGTTCCTTTATCATGGTCATTTCTGATTTCTTGGGCGGGGAAGCGGTCTTTACCTTTGCCGATTGCGCTGTGATTCCGGATCCCAGCGCTGAACAATTGGCGGATATTGCCATAGGTACGGTTCAGACGCGTCGGCAGATTCTGGACGATGAGCCGCTGGTGGCGCTGTTGTCATTTTCCACCAAAGGCAGCGCTCAACATTTGATGGTGGATAAGATACTGGCTGCAAAAGAGATCTTGGAAGAGCGAGGAGTGGATTTTGTCTTTGATGGCGAACTCCAGCTCGATGCTGCCATCCTGCCGGATGTGGCACAACGAAAAGCACAAAACAGTACTCTGGGTGGCAAGGCCAATACGCTTATCTTCCCAGACCTGCATGCCGGTAACATCGGATATAAACTGGTTCAACGATTCGCCAAAGCGGAAGCCATCGGACCAATTCTTCAGGGTCTGGCAGCACCGATCTGTGATCTGTCCCGGGGCTGTTCCTGGCAGGATATTGTATCCACCGCCGCTTTGGTATTACTGATGTCAAGGTAAAACAAATAGAGGTGATCATGGCGATTAAACTGTCAAACCGAATCCGACTGATCCAACCTTCTCCGACGCTGACCCTTTCCGCCAAGGCAAAGGAGATGTCAGATACCGGATTGAAGGTGATCAATTTTGGCGTGGGCGAACCGGACTTTAATACTCCGGAATATATCAAGCAAGCCGCTCATCAGGCGATCGATGCCAATTTTACCCGTTATACTGCCAATGCGGGAATCATCGAATTGCGCCAGGCAATCTGCGAAAAACTCAAGCGGGATAACGGATTGCATTATGAACCCAAACAGATTTTGGTTTCTCCGGGGGCAAAGGCATCAATTCTGGATGTCCTGATCGCTGTCTGTGATACTCATGACCAGGTGATCGTGCCGACTCCGTATTGGGTGAGTTACCCCTATCAGGTCATGCTTGCCGATGCTTATCCCGTCTATTTGCAGACCACACAGGAGCAGAGTTATAAGATCGATGCCGATTCCCTAAGTAAGGCGATCAAAACCAACCCCAACGTCAAAGCGCTGATCCTCAATTCTCCGTCCAATCCCACCGGTGCGGTGTATAGCAGAGAAGAACTGGAAAGGATCGCCGAGATATGTGTCAGGCACAATGTATTGGTGATATCTGACGAGATCTATGAGCGCTTGGTTTATGACGGCACGCGGCATTATTCCATCGCTTCGGTGAGTCCCGAGATGAAGGAACTCACGGTAGTGGTAAATGGCGTTTCCAAGGCCTATGCCATGACCGGCTGGCGGCTGGGATATGCAGCCGGCGCATCAGAGATAATCGCTGCTGCCGGTAGAGTGCAAGAACATGCCACTTCCTGTGTAAACTCGATCACTCAAAAAGCATGCATCAAAGCACTATCCGATGAAGACGAATCGATTGAGGCGATGCGCATCCAGTTTGAACGAAGGCGCAATTATCTTCACGATGCCTTGATCCAAAATCTGCGACTAACCTGTCATAAACCCCAGGGAGCTTTCTACCTTTTCCCCGACATATCATGGTATCTGAAAAATAATGCCAAGGGAATAAAGACAACCGATGACTTTTGTAATCTGCTGCTCGAGAAAAGCTACGTTGCTCTCGTCTCGGGAGATTCTTTCGGAATGCCCAGCGCAGTTCGTTTTTCCTATGCAAACAGCATGGAAAACATAGCCGAGGGAGCGAGTCGCTTTGCCGAATTTCTCGATTATCTCATCAATTGAGGGAAGGAGGAAAGATGCACGACATGAACGATCGTATCCGCCAACGCTGGCGGGACAGAAGGCACAAAAACTACAATTGGAAGAAATTGATCATCATGGGGCTGGCTTTGCTAATGATCATCATCGCCATGAACGAACTGGGCAAGCGTGAAAAAACTGTTTTTCAGACTGATAACGACAGCGTCAGAACCGAGATGAACCAAAACAACGGGGAAGGTCAATGAGTTTGGTAATAGTCGGCTCCCTGGGATTGGACACGATAGAAACCTTAGCCGGTAAAAGGGTCGATGCCTTGGGCGGATCTGCCGTCTATGGTGCGATCTCTTCTTCGTTATTTACTACTACGTCAATAGTGGGTGTGGTGGGCGACGATTTCCCGCAGGAGTACTGGGATCTATTGCAGAGAAGAAGAATAAACCTGGCGGGACTGGAAACCACTCCCGGCAAGACCTTTCGCTGGCACGGGAGGTATCATAACTTGAACCAGGCGGAGACGGTAAGGACTGATCTCAATGTCTTCAAATCATTTGAACCCAAACTGCCTGAGTGTTGCAAGTGCTGTCACAGTTTACTCTTGGGGAATATCCATCCTGCCCTGCAGATGAACGTCCTTGAGCAGATTGAGCGATATCATTTCGTTGCCTGTGATACCATGAACCTTTGGATAAACAATACCCGGGATCAATTGCTGGAAGTGCTCGCCAGGGTGCATATCATCTTCATCAATGAGGATGAGATCAGACTTCTTAGCGGGATTAACAATGTATTTGAAGCCGGCGGTGAAATACTTTCGAAGGGACCGGAACTCGTCGTGGTCAAACGTGGAGAATATGGTGCGATCGCCATCACCCGTCAGGATATGTTTTTTGTCCCGGCGTATCCCATCCGGCAGGTGATCGATACCACCGGTGCCGGTGATGCTTTTGCGGGGGGATTTATGGGATATCTGGCGGATAAACCCACTCTGGATAAACACCACATCCGTGCGGCCATGCGATATGGAACTGTGATGGCTGGTGTAAACGTCTCCTCATTCAGTGTGGACGCTCTTGCCCAAGCCGATCAGGATGGGATCGAGCTAATGTATGAAAATCTGATTAACTGGACATAAATAAATCGATTACAAGTCAAGCGGTGTGGATATCGAAGCCGGGGAAAGAGCGGTCAATCTGATCAAATCACATGCTCGATCAACTTACAACAGCCGTGTTTTGAGTGATTTGGGCAGTTTTGGAGGCTTGTATCAGATCGATCTCCAAACCTATAAACAACCGGTTCTGGTCGCCAGTACCGATGGCGTGGGTACCAAACTGCGTATAGCCATCGAAGCAGGCGTCTATGATACTATCGGACAGGATCTGGTCAACCACTGTGTGAATGATATCCTTGTCCAGGGTGCCCGCCCACAATTTTTCCTCGATTACATCGGAATAGGAAAAATGGAACCCGATAAGGTGGAGCTCATCATCAGCGGTATGGCACAGGCATGCCGCCAGAACGATTGTGCCCTTTTGGGCGGCGAGATGGCTGAAATGCCGGGATTTTATCAAGAAAGTGACTTTGATCTAGTGGGAACGATAGTCGGTCTGGTCGAAAAGCCCCATATATTGCCATCGGACAGAATAAAACACGGCGACATACTGATCGCCCTGCCTTCCTCGGGCTTACATACCAACGGATATTCTCTGGCGAGAAAGATTATCTTTGATGTGTTTGGCTTGTCTTGTGACAGTTATATCCCCGACCTAGGGACTTATGTAAGCGAGGCGTTTCTGGCTGTCCACAGATCTTATTTCTCTTGCCTGAACTGCTATCTTACCGATCCTCGCTTGCATGCCCTGGCTCACATAACCGGTGGTGGAATCCCCGGTAATTTGCATAGGGTCTTGTCTTTGGGTCAAAGGGCGGTTTGTCATGAAAAACCCCAAAACAGGCCCGCGATCTTTCAATGGCTGCAAGAGGGTGGAAATCTCAGTGATGAAGATATGCGCAAGACTTTCAATCTGGGCATTGGCATGATCGTCGTGGCAGAAGAGACCCTGGCAATCGAACTGTGTCAAAATGGTTCTGCGTACGTTTTGGGACATATTGAAACCGCAGATGATCGCGCTAAAGAGGTTGTTTTCGTATGAAATACAGTGCGGCAATACCGTGATTTGCCTGCGCTATGCCCGATTGTGGGAAAAAAACTGCTTGACTAATATCGGATCGTCTCAGAAAAGAACCCCTCGATGGAGAAAAAGCGATTGTTCTTTTGGTGACCGATAGAACGTGATAATGAAGATAAAGAATACAGGTTAGAAGTGAAGGGAGGTTTGTCGATGCGAAAGATAGCATTGATCCTACTCGTCTTTCTTGCGGCTTCTACTGCGTTGCTGCAAGCACAAACGACCGGAAAACTCGCTGGAAGAGTTCGTGATGCTCAGGGAAGAGCACTGGAATTCGTCAACATAACGGTTTTGTCCGGAGAACAGCGTCTTACGGGTGGTCAGACCCGTGAGAACGGCTCGTATATCATCCTTAATATTCCACCCGGGACTTATACTGTAAGATTCCAGTTGGTAGGGTATCAAGAGGTAATAGTACGCGATGTCAGAATAAATGTCAATTCCACTACTCCCTTGGATGCTAGGATGACACGGGTGGGTGTTGAGATTGAAGCACAGGTCGTTACGGCGGAACGAGATGTGCAGAGAGATAGATTGGGTTCGGAACGCCAGATCGATGTTTCCAACATTACTGATACATCGGTTACCGACGTTGCGGGTATTTTGGTCTTACAGCCGGGAATCACCCAGGTTGGTGGCCAGATCCACATCCGCGGTGGCAGATCCAACGAGATCAATTATACCGTGGATGGGATGTCCGTGTCCGATCCGGTTGACGGTGGGTCTGCATTACAGGTCGATATTGATGCCATCAAGGATATGAAAGTTATGACTGGTGGCTTCTCAGCAGAATACGGTAATGCGCAATCGGCAGTGATCAATATTGTGACCAAGGACGGCGATCCCTTCTATTCGGGCAGAATCGAATACAATACCGATCACCTGTTCAACCAGGGCAGAAATGATGACGTATTCAAGTTTGCCATCGGAGGTCCCGTCCTAGGTCAAGGTTTTGGGGACCTACGCGAACGTTTTACCTTCTATCTCAACGGCGGTGGACAGTGGCTTGATGGCAGATTGAGGAATTATTACGTTGGCTCGCCGAATGACGATTACGTCTATTTTGATGAGATCATGGGCGAGTATCGCCAATTACTGGAATACGAATATCCCAAATACGACCCCTACGCCAATCGAAAGAATTTCCTGGGAATCGACTTGGGTAACCGTAACTACAACTCATATAATATGAATTTCAAGACCAAATACATATTCAATCCCACTCAAGTGGCTACATTCGCCATAAGGGGCGACCGCTCGTATAATCATCCTTTTTCTTACGGATGGACCTATGCCTTGCAGCATTATGCCTTTGATGAAACAAAGCAAAGCCAGGCAGTCGCTACCTATGATCACGTGTTCAATCCGGTGATGAACCTGAAAGTCAAAGCCAGTTTTTACCGTAAAGACAGCCGGATGGGGCCTCGTGGCATCGGAAGGGATGATTACCTCAGAATGTATGTCGATCCCAATAACCTGAACCTTCAGCAGTATATCGCCAAAGCGCTGAATGGCGACTTTGGTTATCGTAGCATTGATGACGATGGCGACGGGATTTATGATGATGGATTTTTGCATCGTTCATTCTGGACATACCGCATTCAGGGCGTTGAATTTCCGCGGGAAGTCCAGGGATTTAACCCTCCTGGAACGATCTGGGACAATTTTATCGATGACAAAACCGTTGCCCTTAGTGCCAGAGGAGATTTTGAATGGCAGATCAATGACATCCATTTTGCTAAAACCGGATTGGAAATTGTCAAGTATGACATTCAAAAGAACCAACTGCAGAGTTTTCTAAGTGTCTATGAAGATCGCCGCCAGGCATATCTTAGAGGTATATACAACCCAGCAAACTACGATACCGCAGTTGGCGGGATCCCTTCCGAACTACTGGCGGTGGTCGTCACTGACGACAACGTCGTGATACCTATCTACAGACCGGAGGATTACCTTGCCGCAGCTAAGGCGGCCAGTGGTAAACGTGACGGGTACATAGCCAATCCCTGGCAGGCGGCCTATTACCTTCAGGATAAAATGGAATGGGAAGGTATGATCGTCAATGCCGGTCTCCGCTTCGACCTCTGGTATCTCGGCAATAGTTATCAGGTCGCTCAGGATGATGGTTCTTTCAAAACAGTGGAGTTCAATAAGAAAGACCGTTTTCAGATGATGATTTCACCCCGCTTGGGCGTATCGCATCCCATTACCGATCGCGATGTCCTCCGCTTTGCGTATAATTATCAGAATCAATTGCCCCAGATGCAATACATTTTTACCAGCAAAACTCCTGAGGATGCAAACATCAGTGATCAAGCGATCACCGTGGGAAATCCCGCTTTGGAGCCCCAAATTACTGTTACCTATGAAGTAGGCCTGGCGCATCAATTGTCCGAGGATTATGTATTGGATGTCGCGGCTTATTACAAAAACATCTACAATTATGTTAGCACCCGCAAGGTGAAGAAACCGGGTGAAGAACAGATCACCTGGTACGAATTTATCTCTGAGGACTATGGATCTGCCCGCGGCATCGACCTTTCATTGGAAAAACTGATGTCCGATTTCTATAACTGGTCGGTCTCATATTCCTTGGCATGGGCCCAAGGAAACAATTCCAGCACTGTTATCCAGGACGAAATGACCAGTTTGCGGGAGTTTCCGCTGGATTGGGATATCCGCCACAAGCTCAGTTTGAATTATACCTTCCGTATTGGTAGAGGCGAAGAATACTTCATACCCTTTTCTGATTTAATTCTGCCATTTGATGATTTCACGGCCAATATGAATTGGACATTCTCTTCAGGAGCTCCATATACTCCGATGAGCGAAGAAGGAAGAGAAATGTTGGAGACCAATAGCAAGCGCATGGACTTGACTCATTCCGCCAATCTGCGTCTCAGCAAAGGCTTCCAGTTATCTCGCAAAATGAATATGCGAGTGTTTTTGGATGTGGAAAACCTATTTAAAACAAAGAACATCCTGACTGTTTATCCCCGCACGGGTTCTCCATATTACGACGGAGCCGACCTGGCCGAATCTGATACTGGTTTTGTCTATGGCGAACGCGAATTTGTCCACAATCTTGCGATCCGCAATCCGGGATTTGTAAACAACCACCGCGGAATCACTCTCGGTGTTACAGTGAACTTCTAGTATATTCCAAGGAGGAACCTTATAATGTATAAAAAACTCTCGTTATTGGCACTCATGATTATGATCATGAGCATGTTCATGATCTCGGCGGCATTTGCACAGGAGCCGAAAGATGTCGATCAACCCGCAGTAGTAGAGACGGCAGATTTGGGTGAAGCCACGATTACCAAAAGCGGTGTGGAAAAAGTCGCAGAATTTGTCTTTGGCAGTGAAGCCGTCAAGTGGTTCAAAAATGGCGGATGGGCAATGTGGCCTATCCTCTTTATTACGCTATATGGTTTGGCTTTCATAATCTGGAAGTTTATCGCATTGATGTATGCTAAGTATAACCTCAGCACGTTCCTGGGCAAATTGGTTCCCCTGCTTGAATCCAGCAAATTCAAGGATGCATTGACCTACGCCCAAAACACACGCGGACCCGTGGCATCGGTGGTTTACGCTGGTCTTCTCAAAGCCGATCGCGGCATTGAAGCAGTCGAAAAAGCCATTGAAAATGCCGCCATGATCGAGATGTCTTACCTGGAAAAAGGATTCATCGAATTATCCACGGCCATTACTCTTGCCCCGATGATGGGATTCCTTGGCACCGTTTCCGGTATGATCACGGCATTTGCATCCATTGAAGCCGCTCGCGCCGTGGACGCGACGATCGTAGCCAACGGTATCAAGATAGCTCTGATTACGACGCAGGCCGGATTGATCGTAGCGGTTCCGGTGCAGTTCTTCAATAATATATTTGTTACCATGGTTGATGGCTTAGTGATCGATATGCAGCGCGCTTCAGAAAAAGTGATCGAAACGCTGATTGACAGAGAGTCTTCACCCGCGCCGGCAACTGGCAAAAAGAACGAGACCAAACCCGAGAAACCAGCCGCCGAAACCCAAACCCTTGCCTAAAGAAAAGGGGAATCAACATGAAAATCGGTCGTAAGAGGAAGAGCAAAGCGGAGATCCCAACCGCTTCAATGTCAGACATCGCCTTCCTTCTGATCATCTTTTTTATGGCGACGACCAAGTTTGACGTTAAGGAAGGAATCCGGATGGTCTTGCCTCAGGCAGCCCCGGAAGACGCTCAAAAAACTGAGATTATCACTTTGACGGAAAAGGAGATGACGCGGATCCAGATCACGCCATCCGGTCTTATCGCCATAAATGATGATGCTCCCGCAGACATTGATAATAGACGACTTGATACGATTATCAATGACAAACTCAATGTAAACCGGGAAATGATATTCAGAATTATCACTGATCGCGACGCAAGGTATAACGATATGATCAGAGTGGTTGATCGGCTCAAAGCAGCAAACGTCGAAAAGATCTCGCTATCGACAAATTGAGGTGGTTTATGGCAAAGGTTAAGAAGGAAAGACAAAACTACACGAACATACCCACCAGTTCAATGTCCGACATTGCATTTCTGCTGCTGTTATTCTTCATGGTTTCCACGGTCTTTGTCCAGGAAAAACAATTCTGGGTGGAACGCGAAGCATGGCCGATCGCTGAAAACATCGAGCGAATTCCGCGTAATCATACTACTACAATATATGTAATGCGTGACGAAACCATCCTTATCGACGATATACCCACACGGATAGAGACCGAGGATGACGTTTTTATCTCGGAGACACTGATCAGAAAAAGAACGGATGACCCGGATCTGGTCGTATGTTTTAGAACACATCGCGAAACTAAGTATGGCGCCATGGCTGACATTATGAGACAACTACAGGTAGCAAATGCATTACTGGTCGCCTTTGAGACGCAAAGGCGTCAGCAATAGGAGGATCACGATGACTACTAAAATCAACGATTGGAAAGACATCGCCAATGCCCAGTTCGATAAAGCCTTGGCTTTGGCTTTGGTATTGTTGCTCTTTGCCGTGATGGTGACACCAAATATTGAGATCAAGCGCCAGAAATTCACCATCCAGCAAATGGAATTGGTGGACATCCCGATGGAAGAGCGGGAGAAGATCACGCCTCCGGAAACTGATATCCAGGTGGATATTCAGATCCAGATCAGTGACGAACTCGGAACGGATCAAGTTGCCGTGGATAAATATGAGCAAGCACTGGCTCAGATTGGAAACATCGATCGCACCACTCGAGAGTTGAGCAGAATTGATGAAACCATGGTGGAATTTGTCCCTTACGATGACCCCCCGGTCATCGTTGGCAGATTGGAACCCGAATATCCTGCGTTTGCCCGCCGGGCTGGATTGCAGGGAACGGTCATTCTGGAAGTGGAAGTATATCGGGATGGTTCAATAGGTAATATTAAAGTAAGGCGGTCTTTGCAAGCCGGACCAGGTGGTCTGGATGAAGCAGCAATAGCCGCTGTGAGAAAAGTAAGATTTCAACCCGGGAAGAGCAGTGGTCGTCCAGTCGATACGCTGGTCATCGTCCCGATCGAATTTCGACTTAATTAGTACTGGGAGCGTTTAATGAAGTTATTAAAACTATCGATTTGCACCGCAATTTTGTTATTGATGAGCATAACTGCGGTATTTGCCGCCTCTGCCGTTCCTTCCGGAGGATCCAAGCGACTCGATCTTTCCCGCTGGCACAATGTGGGGAATATCTGGCTACGTGTAAGTAATTACGGATTCTTCGGTTCCGGTGACGACGTGGTGCCTCAATATCCTTCGCTTGAATATCCGGGCGGAAGTGGAATTGACTATCTCTATCAGGGTGCCCTCTGGTTCGGCGCCAAGAAAAACCGCCGAAATGCTGCTGGACGCAAACTGTTTTGGGTGGCTCAAAACCCTTCTGCCGACAGCAGTGCGGTCATTGCCGAGGGTGATCCAGGGTGGCATGCCGGGCTCAGACCGGTGATTGATACTCTGGTTACGGTTGGTTTTGACGGAGATAAAGATCTGTATGAGTTCTTACCCGCATATAATCCTCTCATTACAGGTAACCCCAATGTCCAAGACTACTACAGCCTATATAATGCATTTGACCAGATCGCCACTGCATCCACCCGCCAACAGCGGCGAGGAGCGGAAGACGATGGTGACGGCATTATCGATGAGGATTTCGTGGGTTATACGTTCCCACTCAGGGTTGCCAATGAATTGCCCGCGGTATTCCAATCATTTGGTGGACAATACATTCATCAATCAAACAATTTTAACATTGTCTCCGATATGCAAAACAATGAGATCTGGTTCCCTCTCGGTTTTATGGATCTATCGAGGAAAAACCACCCTCATCATCCATATTCCTTTTCCATGCCATATGACGATGATGGAGACGGATTGATCGATGAGGATGGTGCTCCGGTTTCTGAGCAGGACTTTATCTCATACTATTATGACAAATGTCCTTTTGGAACTCCGGGAGACCGCGATCTGGGTATATCCCGCGGGACAAATACTCACGTGCCACTCAATGTCAGCGTCCGCCAAATGTCTTATCAGTGGAGTTTTGATTATATCAAGAATCTGGTGTATGTGGAGTTTAATATCACCAATATGAATATTGCCACTCAGGATACTCTCTTCGACTGTACCATGGGTATCTATATGGATTGTGACGTCGGTCCTCAATCATGGGGTCCAGAAAAAGCCAATGATGACGTTTCGGGATATGTCAAAGGCACCGGATATGAATTTGCCTATACCCATGATTTTGATGGAGATGGCGGATTATCCCCCGGCATTGTCGGCGCGCGCGTGTGCACCCCGGATCCAGAGCAGCTGCAGTTCCATTGCTGGTATTGGAGAGTGGGTGAAGGGCCGGATGACTTCCGTCCCCATAATATGAATTTCGCTCCCCGGAAAACCGCCAATGAGAAATATTGGCTCTTGACCGGAAGAAATCCCGATGACACTAAATTTCAACCACTGAGACCGGAGCAAGACGATGTGATGGAATTCGAGCAACCCGATCCTTCCGATACCAGATTTCTTTTTGCTTTCTATGGCGCTCAGCCCGGCACAGCAGATTATGCCGATCCTGACAAGCGCTGGCACCTTGCACCCGGCAAGACAATGAAGATCGTAATCGCTAACTTCCCCGGGGATAATATCGAAGAACTCAAGAGAACTGCCCGCTGGGCAAAAGAGATCTATGGACAGGCACAAACTCTGACCACGGTCGTTTTGCCCGATACTTTCCCACATTACAATCCTCCGGAACCACCAGAGATACCAAACCTTTATGCCGAACTCAAGGATGATGGTGCCCGGATCGATATGTATTGGAACAACAGCAGCGAATTTGCATACGACACCAAAACCGTGAGCACTGCTATCATCGGGTGGCAGGATCCGGACATATTGCGTTGGCCCGGTATCGATAGTGATCCTACCTGGGTCGATTGGGCAGGTTGGGGTCCCCAACTCGATAGATTTAAGCCCAATGGGATATGGAACAATCAAGCGCTGGTCAACCCATTGACTGCCTGGCGACTCCGGCACGACTTCCAGGGATACTCCATCTGGGGCAGATCAGGCAGCGGATCGCAAGAGGACTGGGAATTGGTGGAGCGCTGGGATAAGATCGATACGGCAGTCGATAATGCAGATTATAACGTTAATAGCCATGTCGATTCGCTCTTTACAAATTTTGGCGGCTATCTGGGTATCGGCAAGGGGCTGCCCAATCGTAATGCCTGGGCGAATACCGCTGACTATACCAGGTTCTACAGGTTGGATGAAAACTATCTGCCCGTCCCGGTTACACCCGGTGACATATTCTGGGGATTCCCGATCTATCATCCGGATGTGGACTGGACGCAGGACATCCAGATCCAAGCAGAACAGATTGCTGCCAATAATCCTCTCCTTCCTCTCGACAAGGTGCGGGATTTACAAGCCAGGTTGTTTGCGCATCCTGAGATCCGACCCGAGGTCTTTGATGAGTTGTATGAAACCAAATTGATACCATTGCCAGGACACGGTGGCCAATTTACCATCCCAACCGATTCCGATGATACCGATGCACTCGAGGAATTACGCAAATACCGCTTGTCAAGGCGATACTACAATGCTTCCATCCATAGACCCCGCCGCGGCGTTGAGTATTATGTTGCCGCAACTGCATATGACCGTGGTATTCCATCCAATGATCTTGATTACCTCGAAACCGGACGTGACGCGGATGCAAACATGAAGGTATTCTTTCCCGGTCCTTTGGCAAAGAACAGCATGGATAACATATACGTTGTACCCAATCCATATATCGGCAGCAGCAAGTTTGACGGACGTCGCGAACAAGACCGGACTGGGGACAAGAGCCGTCGTTTGTGGTTTGTCAACCTGCCTGAGCACTGTGTGATCAGAATCTACACCCTTGCTGGCGATCTCGTCAAAGATATCCAGCATAACGGCGCTTACCAGGAAGATATTATTACCGTGTCCAAAGCCTCTTATCATGGTTTGTCTGCCAGCGGTATGCATGCCTGGGATCTGTTATCCAGAAACAATCAGATCATTGCCCCCGGAGTTTACCTATATTCCGTGGAAAACAAAGCAGACGGGAAACTCAAAGTCGGCAAGTTCGTGATCATAAAGTAAGGAGGAAACAGTGAAAACGATAATTATCAACATATCAATCACCCTACTCCTGCTTCCTACTTTGCTGTCTGCCGAACCCTTTGGCAAAGTCGGAACTGCTGCCTTGCAGTTTCTAAAACTTGGTGTTGATGCCCGCGCCATCGGTATGGGTGAAGCATATACTGCCGTGACAGACGATATCTCTTCTGTCTTTTGGAATCCCGCTGGACTTGCTCCCGCCACGCGGAATCAGGCGTTCTTTTCCCACACCAATTGGCCTGCCAATATCATGCACGAATTCGCCGCCGCATCATATACCACCGACATATCCACCTGGGCGGTGTATGCCTCGGTTCTCCATATGGATCAAATGGAAGTGACCGATGAAGATACCTTCGGACCAAACGGCGAGACCTTTACCGCCAGCAATATCGCTGCGGGCCTGGCGTATGCACAGCAATACACGGACAAATTCTCAGCTGGCGCCTCGGTCAAATACCTGAGGGAAAACCTCCATGAATTCTCGGTCAATAGTTTCGCCTTTGACTTGGGATCAATGTATAATACCCGCTGGCGTAATGTCAAAATCGGCATGGCGCTTAGAAACTTCGGTCCCGAAGTAAGATATCGTATCGATAATGAAAACGATGGCCTCTACGATGAGGATCCATGGGATCTGTTGGACAATGAAGGGGACGGGTTGATCGATGAGGACGGTCCGGAACTGCCCAGCAAAATTCCCATGAGCTTCTCGCTGGGCATCAGCGGTGACCTTTACCGCTCCCATGATTCCCATCTCATCGCCTCACTGCAATTGGATAATGTCATTGATCGGATGGAGACCTGGAATCTCGGCGCAGAGTATAAACTGGGCAACCTCTTCCTGCGTTGCGGATACCAATTCAATTATGATACAAATGGTTTCAGCGCCGGTGGCGGCTGGCATGTTCCCACCCGCTTTGCCATATTCAATATCGATTATGCCTACACGGACATGGGATACCTGGCTGAAACCTTCTTCAAGAGCGCTCATCGCGTCTCCATTAAGATGAGTTACTAAACTATAAGAACAAAGACTAAGTAACCATGAGGTAAAAAATGAAAATAGCATTGCTAATCGCTATGGCATTGGTCGTGATAATCGGCGCCATTAGTGCAAATGACATGCATATGGGTACAAACAAGCAAGAATTGGAACTGAACCAACGGGGACAGCGCATAATGCCTACCCGCAACGTTCCGGCTCATACCTTCACGATTAATCCTACAAACATTATCACCAGCTACTTTGATTATATGATCGGTAGTTACAACAGTATCCCGATGCGCTTCGTGGCAGACCAATTCGGGGGCGGATACTTCATGGTATTCCATGGCAGACGTCAACCTACGTCACAACGCCGCGTTTTCTATGCCTATGTCGATCCTGCTGGAGCCATCTCGGTCAACGAAGTGACATCTGTTCAAAACTGGGAAGGATACCCCACCATGGTTTTCGATCCCATCGTCGGAAAACCGCTGTATGCATGGCACGTCAATGCCGATACCGATGCTCCTTTCGAAGTCCAATTCACTTCAGATGCCTTTTTTGGGGGTCTGCCCGGTCTGATCAACGATCCAGTTATCATCATCAATAACCCCACGACCATTACCGCTCCCAATAACGTGACAACTTCCAACAACGAATTCATCTGGCCTACCGTCGAAGTCGGACCTTCACCGATTCCCGGCAAGAGACGGGTGTATGTCCTGGGACGGAACTTCGAGACCAATTCCGGCGGCCCCTCTGAAAACGCCTATATCGCCTATGCCGATTTTGACGTCGATGACATCGAAATAGGAAATGTCCTGAACTGGTCTCACACCTCCATCCCGGAAATGAACAACTGGAATGTCGATCAATTGGTCTGGCGTCGCCCGTTCCATTCTCTGGCTGTCGGTAATGATGGCAATGTCTATTACGTGGGATATCATTTTGCCGTGGATTCTGATACCGATGAATCGATTGACGAGCCGGACATGGATGTCTTCATATGTGACAATTATGGAATGGGAACATGGCGCAGAGTAAGCGACTACAGCAAACTTCCCTCATGGAATCCGCCAGCCTATCCCGGCGGTCCCGGTTACTTTACCGACACCAACGAGGTGCCTCATGCCGACGATGCCCTCTATTGGCAACTCGCCAATTCCAGCCATCTCAATTCCGTCGTCGATTCCGAAGGCAATCTGCAGATCGCCGGACTCTGGGCATTGAATAATGCCGAGGGCTTCTATTATCCTGCCCTGCAGTTCGTCAAACAATACGTATTCAATCCCGTCACCGAGACCTTCGAGATCCGCGAGGTCTATCCGATCAGTGAAAATCCGGATGATTGGTTCCAGCCATGGGACATGGAAGAACCATGGGGCGTGGTCGATGCCCACGGCGGAACTCCTCCGAATCAGTTTCCTGTGATTGCTTCCGACTGGAATTTCCCCCATTGGGATTCTGATATCCATGGTGCTGCCATGATGTTCCACTATAACAACATCAAGATCAGTGAATCGAACGACCAGCATATGATGGCGATAGTCTGGCAGAATTCGATGCGCGCCCGAGAGGCTAATTATTTCAATGACCCGGACTACACCGCATTTGCCAATACTCCTGAGATCTATATCTCCGTCTCTCCCGATAATGGCCGCACCTGGTCCGAACCCATTGTCCTGAATAATGTCGAAACGCCTCAATTCACGGGGATCAAGCCCATGTGGGTCTATCCTGCTGACAAGATTAAGTTTATGGGTATGCAAGGTGTAAACAAGGTCGGTCGCCTGGGTATCATGTTTTTCGACGATAACACTTGGGGATCGGCTGCCATTTCTCCGCCCGTTGGACAAAACGACGGTGGTAGAGTGATGTATTTCGAACTTGAGATCGTTTTCCCCGTCGGGCAAAACGTCAGCAACAACGAAGTGGCTCTGCCGCCCCTCACCAATCTACTCAAGCCAAACTACCCCAATCCCTTCAATCCTTCCACCACCATTGCTTACAGCATGCCCACCGCCGGTCATGTCAATCTTGCCGTCTATAACCTCAAAGGTCAATTGGTAAAGACCCTGGTCAACGGAAACGTCAATATCGGCGAACACAAAGTGGTTTGGAACGGAACCGATAATAGCGGTCAATCCGTCAGCAGCGGCGTTTATTTCTATCGCCTCAATGTCAACGGACGCACCGAAACCCGAAAAATGATGCTGATGAAATAAGGCATTATCCTTTATCCATCGGATTGAATGTGATCAAAAGCCCCGCAAAAGCGGGGCTTCCTTGTTTCCTCCTTGCTTGATAACCTTAGTATAACCTTAGTATAACCTTACGACAGTAAGGTTATACTAAGGTTATTGAGCAAGGAGAACAACAGCTAAACACAGCACGAGTGAAACTAAACCATCTGCAGGTCATTGAATAACGCAGTGTGGTCGACTTTATGGCCATATCCAAACTATTTCTCTGAGAGCGTTCCATTAATTGGGATTACCAGATGGAGACCAATGCACATGAGAGGATCACCGGGGATTGAGATCTTGAGAAAGTATTGTAACAAGTTTTCCGGCGCCATCAGATGAATATAACAATTTTTCACATGCCATCAGATTTCAGAGGGTAGTTTCAACCTCCGTTTCGGACCGTGAGCGTACATAATTACCCTCACGCAGGATGAAAATCTTTCTCCTAGCATGTCAGTGGTGGTACGAGATCTCATTCCATTGAAGCGAAAAAAACGCGTCATCCATCTCCGGGCTGGACAAATCACTTGACGAATAGGCATGTCCATCAGATTTGGAAACGCAAGATTTCATCTCAGTTTATGAAGGAGAACACGAATGTATAAACTACGAAATGTGTGTCAGATGGTCCTGATACTCGGAGTGATGGGACTGGCGCTTTTCGCGCAAAATACCGGCGGAACGGTAATCTCGGACAGAAAAATCAACGATCAGGATGTCCTGGCCGAGTATGACGGCGGAGTTATCACGCGCAAGGATTTGGATAATCGCCTTGGGAAGTATCCACCACAAACGCAGGGATATCTGAAGACGATCGACGGCCAGTTGCAGTTGCTGGATGTCCTGGCCACCGAAGAAGTGTTTTACCGCAAAGCCGTGAAAATGGGACTGAAGCAGGATTCGACGGTGGTCGCAAAAATGGACGCCACGAAACTGCAATTTTACATCCGCGAGTATTACAAGAAGAATGTTACTGATCGGGTCGATGTGACAGAAGCCGAGAAACAACAGTATTATAACGAAAACAAACGGGCTTTTTTCATAAGCCCCTATATCACCATTGAATACATTCAGGCGGAGAATGAGAAAGCGGCAAAGGAAGCGATCAAAGAACTGGAAAATGGAATGCCTTTTGCCGAGGCCTCGGACAAATTCTCCGTGAATATCCACGCCAAAAACCTCAAAGGCGTGGTCAAGAACATCCGAAATACCGGACACATTCCTGGTCTGGGTAATGATGTCGCGCTTGATTCCCTCATCGCGAATGCGCCTTTGGACAAGGACGCTATCCATGGTCCCTACAAGACCGATCTGGGATGGCACATATTTCGAGTGGTGGAACGCGTCGAAGGCAGGCAACGTCCCTATTTGGAGGTGGAGGCAGAGGTCCATCAACGTTTTCGCCCCATCAAGGAAGCTCAAATCATGGATAAGGTGACGGAGGATCTCAAGAATGAGTATTCCGTAACAGTGGATTCAGTGCTGATCAATCGGATCAACCTGGTCGAGCCCGATAAAAACCGTGAGATCACGGGTAAAAAAGCGGTATGGGCACCCTTTGCCGAACTGGAGATGACGGTTGGCCAGGTGTTGGCGACTTTTTCCCGGATGAGTGCTCAAGAGCAGGTTTTCTATACCAAAGGCGGAGGAGCCCTACAACTGATCAATCAGGAGTTACGCCGAGCTTTGATGCATCTGGATGCCAGAAATAAAGGGTATGAAAGGTATTTTATGAATGACTTGGAATACCAGCAAACGATCCGTTATTATCTGGTGGTGGAAGCACATAAGCGACTGGTTCAGGATGCGATCCGGATCACCAGCCAAGACGCAAGAGAATACTATGAGGCACATATTGACGCCTATACCACTCCCGAATCTCGCCAGATACAGGTTTTATGGTTTGACAACGAAAAGACCGCCAATACCGCTTGGAAGCGATTTGTCCGTGCCGCACGGCGCAATCGTGACAAAGATATGGACAAGATCGTCAAGAAGTTTTCCATCCGTCCGGAACAATCAATCCTCGACAACCAATATCGCAATGATATCGTGACCGGAGTGGGTCCTGATGCCGAATTTTCCAAGAGGATCTGGGAAACGCCGATCGGGGGCGTGAGCCCGGTCTTTGTCACCTCGCGTGGTGACCATGCCTTTTTCCGAGTTGTCAAAGAGAATCCGCCGGTGGTCAAAACCTTTACCGAGACGGAACCTCGCATCTATGGCTTACTCAAGCGCGAACGGCAACAAAGGATGGAACAGGAAGTCAAGGAGCAGTTGTTTGTGGAGTATAACCTGGTCAAATATCCCGAAAGGATCAGATTGCTGCTTACGGCGGAAGAACTGTTCAATCTGGCTGATAATGCTGCCCGCCAGCGTCAATTCCGCAATGCGATCGTCTATTACGATCAGATCATTCAAAACTACCGGAATAATGAAGATGACTACAAGGCCGCATTTATGAAAGCATTTTTGGTGACCGAGGAAATGAATGACCGGAAATTGGGCTTGGATCTATTCAAGGCATTCGTCAATCACTTCCCCAAAGGCGATCTGCACGAATCCGCCCAATTTATGATCGATATTCTGGAAGGCAAACAAATGCCTTTCTTTGAGTCAGACCTTTTAGAATAGTGGCTGGGGCTCTTTATGAGCCCTTTTCCAGATAACTCTGCGAGCCCGCGATCAATGTCTTTGGTCGCGGGTCTTTGTTTGCCCCTCTATCCGAGACCGATCCATCAAATGTATTGACGAATATACGGATTCTGCAGCAGTGTGGCGAAAAAGCGGGATCGAGGTGTTTATGCGACTGGTAAGTTTATTGAATGCACACACCATCTACATAGAACAGCATGAAACAACGCTGGAACAGGTGTTTTCGAACCTGGTCGGGCTCATCTGTCACCATTATCAACTGCCGGTATGTGGCAATCGTTTATTGGAATTGATCCGCAATCGTGAAGCTGAAGGATCGACGATCTATCCCACTGGCATAGCGATACCGCACGTCAGAATGGATGACTTTGACGATATGGTGATCGGTATATGTTTCCTGCACAAACCGCTGATCATCGATGGGATCACATTACGGATGGTGGTATTGATCATCACGGATAAGAGTTCGTCAAAACTCTATCTCAATCTCGTCTCGACCCTTTTAAAACTCACCCAAAATGCAGGGATGATGTCGCTATTGATGAGTGAGAACAGCACCGGGGGCGTGATGGCTGCCTTTAAAAAAATTGATCTGGTGGTCAAGGAAGTTCTGACGATCGGGGATATCATGACCAGCGCTCCGGTCTATGTCCGACCGCAGACCACAATCGCCGAGATTGGCAATTTGATGCGCGGTCATGGCATCTCGGTATTTCCTGTTGTGGATCAAAGCATGCGGTTTCTGGGAGAGGTGAGCATTCTCAATTATCTCAAGGTAGGCATTCCGGACTATCTGATGCTGATGGACAATCTGCAATTTTTGCCGTCGTTTGAGCCATTGGAACGCCTCTTTGAGAAAGAAATGGAGATCTGTGCTGGTGAAATTATGCAGGAGGTGGATGTGATTCTCAGTCCGGATGCCTCCATCATTGAGACGGTCTTTGAAATGATTCAGCACAATAAGAGGATGATATCCATCGTCCAGGATGGTAAACTGGTGGGGGTCACAACCGCTATGGACATATACAACAAGGTCATCCGGGCATAGTCATGCTGTTGCTGATCTCTGCCCTGGTCATTATGGGGATCACCTATCTGTTTATTATCACCGAATGGATAAACAAGATGACGGCTGCTTTATTGGGCAGTTTTGCCTTTGTCCTGGGTGGGATAATGACTCAGGAACAGGCATTCTCCCATATCGACTGGAACGTCGTGTTTCTCCTGATCGGGATGATGATCGTGGTCTCGATCCTAAAGGAAACAGGCGTGTTTCAATTTGTCGCCATCAAAACCGCCAAAGCGGCCGGTGGCAGACCGGTCTGGATCCTGATCCTGCTATTCCTGGTTACCACTCTTATCTCGGCATTCCTGGATAATGTGACCACTGTCATGCTGTTGATTCCAGTGGTTCTTTTGATCACCCAGGAGCTCAAGATTTCACCATATCCCTTTATTATCAATACTGCCATTGCTTCAAATATTGGAGGAACGGCCACGCTGATCGGCGATCCGCCCAATATCCTAATCGGTAGCAAGACGTCCCTGACCTTTATGGATTTTATCTTCAATCTCACTCCGCCGGTTCTTATAATCATTTTTATCAGCATTGCCATGATCTGGGTTTTTTACAATAAGCGGATCAAGGTCAGTAACCGCGATCGTGCCAAACTGATGGAGTATAATGAGAGGAATATGATCAAGGACACCAAACTTCTGCGCTGTTCACTGTATGCCATCACTGCGATGCTGGCTCTGTTTTCCTTTCAGGGCGTATTGGGATTGGAATCAGCTACAATTGCGATGTCCACGGCATTGGTCATGCTGATCTTCAGCAACCGGAGATATGTGGAAAAGATTTTGAATGACGTGGACTGGGTGACGGTATTCTTTTTTATGGGCTTGTTTATGATCGTAGGAGGATTGAGTGAGACAGGGATTTTGAAGACCATCGCCCAATGGATCGTAAGGGTGGCGGATAATGACCGCCGGTTGATCTCCCTGGCGATCGTCTGGGTCTCCGGTATTGCATCTGCTGCAATGGGCAGCGTTCCGCTTGTCACTACCATGATACCGGTGATCAGAGACGTCAATCTAGCACTGGGAAGGGATTCCGGAGACGTTTTGTGGTGGGCTTTGGCATTGGGATCATGTCTGGGTGGTTTGGGAACTCCGGTAGGGGCGGCATCCAATATCGTCTCAATCGGCATCGCCAACCGAAACGGTTTCAGGATCAAATACCGGCAGTTCCTCAAGTATGGCTTGATCTATATGACTTTGTCGCTGGGAGTATCCAGCGCATATATTCTGATCCGTTATTTTTAGCGGATCTCCACTTCCTGAGCGTCCTGACCGTAGATCTCCTTGAATTTGCTCTCGTTAATATCGGTCGGGATCCCTTCATAGACGACCCTACCATCTTTCAGAGCCAATACCCGATTGCCGTATTTCCGTGCCAGGGACAGGAAATGGAGCGAACAGATGATGGTGATGTTGTCCTTTTGGTTTATCTCGCCAAGGTATTGCATGATGGAATCGGCAGTGGCGGGATCCAAGCTGGCCACCGGTTCGTCTGCGAGGATGAGCGAAGGTTTTTGCATCAGGGCACGGGCAATGGCGACACGCTGTTGTTGACCACCGGAGAGTGAAGATACCTTTCTATTGGCATAGCTTACCAAGCCCACCCGTTCCAGATTGTGGTATGCCAGCTCCAATTCCTGTTTGCCGAATCGGGAAACAAGGCCATGATAACCGAGTCGGCCGGTGAGGACATTGGTCAGCACACTAAGATTTTTGACCAGGTTAAATTGCTGAAAGATCATACCAATGTTTCGGCGGAGCTGGCGTATTTCGCTGGGTGACGAACGCATCACGTCGAAATTGAGAAATTTTATGCTGCCGGAATCTGGTTCGACCAGACGATTGATACATCTCAAGAGAGTGGACTTACCTGATCCGGAGAGACCGAGGAGGATCAACAAGTCACCTTGTTTGACGCGAAACCGGACATCTTTCAATGCCCAGTCCACGCCATTGTAGGATTTGGAAAGTTCTTGAACGGAAAGGATCTGCATATCGGGTATGAAGTATGGGTGTTCCAGATCGAACCGGCTTATTTCATCATCTTTGCCGGATCCATATCCAAGAGCCGCAGGGTGCTGCGCACGATCTCATAATCGTCATCGCTTGCCGGTTCCAGTCCATCAATGTCATACAGTGCTTTGAGTGTATCCTTTCCCCGAGTGGTTAGGGAAAATTTCAGCAGGGCATTGGTGATCAGATCCCTGATTCCTTGCGGTATGTTGTTACGGAAGGTGACCGTATCATTAGGTATCCAATCGGAAAAGCCGACAATGGATATTTTGGAGAAGATGTCCGGATACGTCTGCAGGAGTTTTTCTCTGGCATCCTTGGGAGTGCCGGTATCATCGGGAGGAGACCAGTAGGTGCATGCCACATCCGCTCTTCCGGAATACACAGCCAGGATCGCCTGCGTGTGACCACCGGCAAAGAAGTAGTCCTTGGGTGTGATGCCTTTTTGTTTCAAGATCGCGGAAGGATAGATATAACCGGAAGTGGATGCGGCATCCGTGTAGGCGATGATCTTGCCGGCAATATCCTCAATGCTTTCAATGCCACTATCCGCCCGGGCAACAAACTGCCCCCGATAAGCCTTCAATCCGTTGCGTACGGTCATAAGTTTCACTTCTGCGTCATATTTCTGTTTGGCAAGGATATAGGCATAGGTGCTAAGCCAGGCGATGTCTGCCTGGTAATTACCCAGCGCTTCGATCACAGCGGCGTAACTGGTAGGGACGGCGACCTTGTATTGTAGTCCGGTGGCTTCCTGAAGATATGACGCTATCCCTTCGGCGCTGTTTACTATCTTTCCTGCTTCCAGCGATGGAACAAAATACATCTTGATCGGGTTGTGTTTGCTGCCCAGATCACGGTTAGCCCGTTTGGTCCGTTCGCTTTCTGAGGAACAAGAGAGCGTTAACGCCAGGATCAAGACGAGTAATGCTTCAATTTTTGAGTTCATTCGTTATCCTTCCCGTTCTATTGGACTAGGTCACTAAGCATGATGATCCGGCAAATCGGTCAATCGAAATCTCAGTTTAGAGCCAATCCCAATCCTCAAACAGGTAATCCACCAACAGGATATCGGTCTGCCATATCTGTTTGAAATCCATCTGGCTATAACCATCGAGAGTTATTCCCTCATAATTGAACACATTGCCGGGGAGAATGACCAATTCATCAGCGGAGATATCCACCTGATTTGCAATGTCGGTATAGGTCAGTAATCCGCTAACGGTTACCATCTCTCCAAAGAAGTCGTTTTGGATGGTGCAAACACGGATCCGGTTGAATTGCAGCCGTTTTTGAAGATCAGATTCTATCTCATTAACATATCCGGAGGCAGCCAAGCCGGTGATCATGACGATATTTTTGTTTTTCTTGCGCAATTCTCTGAGTAATGCCCGTTTATTGCCTTTGTAGTTATCCAGGGTCATCCTCATCATCCCGATGCCATTTTCGATCTGACAAAAGTCCGCATAATAGTTGCTTTCCGGTATAGGTCTGCCGGATTTGATGAATAATTCGTCGGCGCAGTAGATATTGGTCATATCCAGGCGGGATCTGATGAGTTCCACCTGATCGAGAGTGCGCTCTGCTTCATCGGAGGTATAGGAATTGATCGGAGTAAGGCCGCCCCGATGTCTGGTGAGTCCGACGGGCACGATCCCCACGGAAAGAACATTCAGATCGGCATTTACCAGGGCGAGGATTGTATCAGTAAGCGCTTCGCTATCATTCCATCCGGGAACCACGACCACCTGTGTGTGAAACCTGATCCCATATTCCGAGAGCCATTTCAATTTGTCGATGATATCAAAGTCCTTGCGATAACCCATTAACCGCTTACGCAACAAGGGATCGGCGGCATGGACGGAGATATAGAGCGGGGAGATGTGCTGATCGATGATGCGTTGATAATCCGCCGGGCTGAGATTGGTCATCGAGATATAATTGCCAAATACATAGGAATATAGATAGTCATCATCCTTGGAATACAGTTCAGTCCTCAATCCCAGCGGCATTTGGTCGATAAAGCAAAACATGCAATTATTGTGGCATTTGGCAAAGCAGTAGGGCTCCGGCTCCACTCCCAGTCCTTTGCCCGGAGAACGGTGAAAGGCTACATTGCGGGCGACTCCGTCCTTGTCCCGGATGGAGAAGCAGAGATCGTAATCCGAAGTATAGTATTGCAGATCCCAAAAATCATTGATCGCATTGCCATTGACTTCCAGGATCTCCTCTCCTGCCTGGATGCCGTTTTTGGCGGCAAGCCCACGGGGCAGGACATTTTGGATCTTGAGTGACATCTTTAGCGGAAACGGTAATGCTTGCGCACGGGTGAGATCACTTTCCACCTGCAGGACAGTCCTTGCGGAAAGGTGACGTAATCGCCGGCAGTGATGGGGGTCACTTTGCCATCGGAGGCAGTGACTTCCACCTCGCCTTCCAGGAGAAAGCAATCCTCGATGGAATCATAATAGCAGTCAAATTCGGATACCTCTTTCGTCCAGACAGGCCAAGAGGTGATCTGACGAGTTTTGGTCTCCTTGTCCGATAATCTACGCACCAAGATGTTTATTACATCCTCCCTTGATCTCAGGATCTGAATAACGACGCGCGACAGTCTCCACTTGCCCACCTTTGTCAATGCTTTTCTGCATGGAAGATGTAACGATATTTAATGATATATGCTTAGAGTAATAGGACACGGGGTGGCGGGGGTCATGGATCGCTGCCCCCTTTAATTGTCGATCCCGCTTTTGAGTTACCTTGCTGCCGAGATTCCCCCGAGTACTCGGCTGTATTTCGGGACAAACCCGAGGTAAAATTGGTTTGATGGATCAACGTGGAGTATGAAGAATAAACCATGATTGGCATGAAAATTGTACTTCTTTCCTGGGCGGGAGATCCAGCTGAGGATCGGCGCCGGATGCAATGCGAAGCCCAATTAGAAGACATGGAGAAAAAGATGTTATCGAAATGTGGAGTGAATTGCCGGACGGATTGCCGGGCTTATGGATCAGAATGTGCGGGCTGTAACGAACTAAAAGGGAGGGTGTCCTGGGCAGCGTATTATGGCAAAGACCTGTGCCCCATCTACCAATGCGTGATCGATAGGGGACTAAACAACTGTGGGGAATGCGGCAAGGCACCCTGCCAGATCTGGAATGACACTCGCAATCCGGACGCATCGGATGAGGAATTTGCAGCGGATGTCGCCTCGCGATTGCGCAACCTGGCGGGGATACAATCTCCTTAACCGCTTCTGGTTGAACGGACAGAAGGCGTGACCAGCTAAATAATTGGCACTATTTGGTGTGATCTCTGATCCAATCGGCCATCAGTTCTAGGACGTGTACGGCAAAGGTCTCGGTCAAAACACCATATTTAAGAGGCGAGCCGGTGTCACAATGTTGAAACAGGTGGTTCAATCCGGGCAGTTCAATGGTTGTTATGTATTGGCTGCCCCCTTTTTCCAGTGCCTTGCGAATGGCTTGGAGGTTTATCTCTGAAGGGACTTGTAGGTCTTTGTCGCCGATGAGTGCAAGCACTGGACAGGTCACTCGTTCGAGGACAGGGGCAGGGTCGTAAGTGAGAAAGTGCAGCATCCATGGATTTATTATCTGGCGTGTCTGCAGTTCGAGCAGTTCTTCGGGGCTCATTTGATCGGGAATGTCCATTTCACCGCTGTGTATTAGTTCCAGCAGATAATCGCGGAGCATGGTTTCGCGGGCTTCGGGGTCATCAGTGCTTCTGATTATTTCAAATGACTTCTGGTTGATCTGACGGGTGTGATTGATCTCTTCCTCGCTGATGCCACTTGCTCTGCCGATCAATTCCTGTTGCATGAGTATGATTTGATCCCCCGGGATGCCTGTGCCGGCGAGCAGCACGATGAAGGCGATGCCCTCGTCATCAGCGGCGATGATGGGAGCGATAATCCCGCCTTCGCTGTGTCCGATCAATCCGATCTTGGAGTGATCTATCTCCTTTCGTCCACGCAAGTAAGACACTGCAGCAGTGACATCGGTGGCAAAATCGGCTGTGGTGCTGCCGCTGAATTTCCCTTCCGATTCGCCCACGCCACGATCGTCAAACCTCAATACTGCGATCCCTTGCCGGGTTAGATGATCGGCGATCACCAGGAACGGCTTGTGTCCCATGATCTCTTCATTGCGATCTTGTGGTCCGCTACCGGAAATAAGAACGGCTACCGGAACAGCGTTATCGGACTTCGGAAGAGTAAGTGTTCCGGCTAAGCGGATGCCGGCAATGGGGTTCACAAAGTATATGTTTTCGGTGTGATAGGGGAATGGTGGCTGGGGCTCCTGCGGCCGGTCAGGTATGCCTGCCTGGATTTGGGTTGATTGGAGGTCGAGGGGATAAACCTGGGATCCCTGAGCGAAGGTTCCCTTGATTTCTTTGGCCAAAAGGTCCCCCTGATAAGTGATGCCAGCGCTTTTGACCTGCATGCGGATGGTATTATCCTGGATCACTAAACCATCAACCATGATTCCGAAGGCACCCTGATCCGGGCTGTCCATGGTTGCCGTCAAGCCAATGTCCGTCTCTACGATATTAAAGACGATCCGCAGTTTAATCCCCATCACGGACAAAGTGCCAGACCATGCGCCGACAAACTGATGTTCTTCTGATCCAGTGCCGGTTTGAACAATATTCTGCTCGAATCGGGCAACCAGCTGGGAAGTGGATTGCTGTATGGTATCGAGGGAGCATTCCTGACAGTGATCGGGTCGGCAATGGGTTTTGCAGTGGCGATGCCTTACCTCCCAAGCGGTAAGGATAAAGATTATGGACATAAGCGTGCAAATTATCTTTAGTGCTTTCATGATATCTTCTTTTGTAGGCATGGTTTCTTATTTCGTTGACCAACGGATTTTGTCAAGGATTACTTCAATTCCTTTGCGAATGTGGATTGGACTTGACACAAAACGCAAAGTAAATAGTGGGGGAGCCGCCTTTTCTTTATATCAACCAGCAGGATCATGGCGTATTTATCCGATAATGATACCTTCGGTTTTACTTCAGGTTCGCTTCGTGATGGCTTCGAGTCCCCGGAGTGAACTCGAAGCGAACCTGAGATGAAAGTGAGGTATAATATAAGGAGGAGGATTTGGGATTTGACAAATGGGGCAGTATTAGAAGCATGGCTCCAGTAAAACTTTGAGGTAATAATGAATGTGATCCAAATTGACGGCAATTCGCTCACTCTGGATGATGTAATCTCAGTAGCATGCACCAATGTGCCGGTGGCGATGACGCCTCAATCCATCTCCAAGGTTCAGCGCTGCCGTGAATACGTCGATCAAGTGATAGCAGAAGGCAGAACGGTCTATGGTCTAACCACCGGTTTCGGCAAATTCAGCACCATCAGGATCGAGCCGGAACATTTGGATGAACTGCAGGTAAACCTGATCCGCAGCCATGCCACAAACGTGGGGGAACCTTATAACCGGGAGCAGACCCGCGCCATCCTGCTGCTGAGGATAAATGTTCTTGCCAAGGGATATTCGGGGATCAGAATCGAGACACTTTCGGCTTTGATCGAGATGCTCAATCGTGGCGTTCATCCTTGCATACCGATGCGCGGATCGGTGGGTGCCAGCGGCGACCTGTCTCCGCTCTCTCACTTAGCTTTGGTCTTGATCGGAGAGGGCGAAGCAGAGTATCAGGGACGGATAATGAGGGGAGCGGATGCCATGCAAGCGGCGGGGATCAAGCCGGTCACGCTGGCCGCCAAAGAAGGCCTGGCACTCAATAATGGCACGCAAGTGATGGCAGCTCTGGGGGTTTTGGAGCTTCTCAAGGCGGAAACCCTCTGCCGGTATGCGGATATCATCGCCGCGCTCACGATCGATGCCTTGAAGGGAACACCCCGCGCTTTTGATCCCCTGGTCCATGGATTGCGTCCCCATACCGGCCAGATCGCATCCGCTGCCAATATCAGAGCCCTGATCGCGGGCAGTGCCCTGCGCGAGACCCACCGCAATTGTGAAAACACTCAGGATGCCTATAGTTTACGTTGCACGCCGCAGGTCAATGGCGCTGTCCGGGATGCTCTGGCTTATGTGCGTAAAGTCTTGGAAATAGAGATAAATTCAGCCACCGATAATCCGCTGATCTTTCCCGATGAGGATAAGATTATCTCCGGCGGAAACTTCCACGGAGAACCGCTGGCACTGGCTCTGGATATGCTGGCAATCGCTGTGGCGGAATTGGCGTCCATCTCGGAACGGCGGATCGAACAGATGCTCAATCCGGCGCTCAATCGTGGGCTGAAACCATTTCTGGCGCACCGTCCCGGCTTGGATTCGGGTTTTATGATCACCCAACTAACGGCGGCTTCGCTGGTCTCGGAAAATAAAGTCCTGGCGCATCCTGCATCCGTGGACTCCATTCCCACCTCGGCCAATCAGGAAGATCATGTCAGTATGGGCTCGGTCTCGGCGGTCAAACTGTTGCAGGTGGTCAAAAATGTCCGTTATGTCCTGGCAATCGAATATCTGATCGCCTGCCAGGCAATGGACATGCGCGGGATCCCCTCTTCTCCTGCCTTGGAAATGATGAGGCAAGCAATGCGGGAAAAAGTGGCGCACCTGACCGTCGATCGCATCCACTATCCCGATATCAATGCCGCGGAAGAATTATTAGTAACTGACGGTCTGCTGTCGCGGATTACTAAGATCGTAGAAATCAATTGACAGATAAACTGCCCTGGGGGTTTGCTACCATCATGAAGACTCAAAGATACTTCCTGCTCCTTGTGCTCTGCCTGGTATCGATATCCTGCAGCATCGATAATAGGTTATACAATGCCCGGCGCTATTTTCGCACGGCTCAAAATCGTCCGCTGGGCGTCAATGGCAGGCCGACCGCCCAAGCCATGGCCGATTATACCAAAGTGATCGAGAAATGTGGATTTATTCTTACCGAGCGCAAACTCAGCCGCGAGGCGGATGATGCGTTTTTTCTCATGGCTCGGGCACTCTATTACAAAGGCAATGCCGCTTTTCAGGCCAGAGATCAGTTTACCAGCTTGATCAATAGTTTACCAGACAGTCCTTACCTTCCCGAGGCATATCTGTATCTTGCCAGAGTGACGTATGAGATCAATCGACCCGAAGAAGCGGAAAAGATCCTTGAAGCATTCATCCATATGCCACAATACCGCAAGTTCCATCCCCGGGCTCTTTTGCTCCTGGCAGATTTCGAGATCAGGCAGAACGACTATTTCCGCGCTCAGTATTGGTTGGAAAAGATCATTGCCGAATACCGGCACACACGTGAGTATAATGAGGCGTTCTTCCTCTTTGGCAAAAACTACTTTGAACAAAAGAACTTTGAGCGGTCACTGTCAGAATTCCTCAAGTTTTATGTCACCAGAGGCGTGGCTAAGGTTCTGGCCCTTGATGCGCTGTATTACATTGCCCTCAACCGCTATGAACTGGGACAGTATGAGACTGGGTACCACCAGGTGCAGACGCTGGTCAATCAGGAACTCAGGACGGATAAACTGGGCCAGGCGCGGGTTCTCAAAGCGCGCTACCTGATCGCAATGGGCAAAGAGGACGCGGGTAAAAAAGAATTTGAAGAAGTTACCAAACTCTATCCCCGCTCATCCGCTGCGGCTGATGCCTTCTATTACCTGGCGGAATACCTCTATCTGAAACAAGGCAACCGCCGGGATGCGATCACTTATTACAACCGTGTCCGCAGCGAATTTGCCACTTCACCCTATGCCCAGAAAAGTATGGCAAAAGCCAATGCTCTATCGCATCAGAATCAGGGTGCCGGATTGCGCATGGATAGCAACCTGCAAGCATACCTGGACTTCCACTTCCTGGCAGCGGATAACTTTCAGAGCCACTTCGGTTTGGCTGATTCCGCGATCGTTTATTACCAGCGGGTGATCCGTGAAGGCGACCGCTTGATCGGATTGGCCGATTCCCTGACAGTGGTTCTCGATGCCAAAAGGAGTGAACTGGATTCCTTAAGTATTGTGATCGAAGCACTTGACTCTCAAAAGACAGAGGCGGAAAAGTCCCTTGATCCGGATCTCAAAGGCCCCAGGGAGTATGATGAGACCGACCAGGAAGATTCTTATCAACCCGAAGATGCCGACGCACTCGGAAAAGAAATGGAGCCAGAGACCGCCTTGAAGGACGAAACGGAAAATGAGATAATGGACGATCCAGCCCCAAGCAAGCAGCTAGACGAGAATATTGCCCTGAGACAGAGGCATCAGGAATTGAACATTGAAGTCACCAACCTGCAGCGTCGGGTGGATCAATTGGTCCCGATCAGGGATCGTCTCAGGGCGGAACATATCCCCTTTGCCATGTTTGTCAAAGCCAGCATCCTGAATCGAGACCCGCAACGCAAATCGGCGGTGGAGGAATTGTTCCAGGTCATGACCGAGGGTTTTACCGATAACAAATACACCAATGCGGTCAGGCAATTGTTGAATAATCAGCCCATCAGGATCATTGATCCGAGAGAAGAGGAACAGGGACGACGTCTCGATCGCGCTTTTGCCTTTGCACAGACCGATGCAGATTCGATGTTGACGATCCTGAATGAACTTGCAGGCTCGGTCTATCCGGAGATAAATTTGCGGGCAAACTTTCGTCTCGGGTGGCATTATACTTTTGAAGAACCGGATTCCCTGATGGCAGTTCAATACCTGAATGAGGCATTGAGAAGGCGTTCCACCGGCGAGCATGCCGATCTGATCCGACGCTTTTATGACGGCAGCAGGTTTACCATCACCTTTGCCGGAGCCGTAACTGATGCCGTTGAGCTGGCAACGGATACCTTGCTCGTGATCGGGCAGGAACCGGATACGGGTGACACTCCGATCCATCCTGATTCATTGTCTGTCCCTAATGAAGAATACAATGAACTTCCAAAGATCAAGTCCGATCGGGTTGACGACGAGGAAGTCGAGCACATCCGTTTCCCGAAGTTGTTTCCGCTGAAGCCGGAAAACGGCGTCAGCTCAGATCACTAAGCATAGAACCGCGGGGCTTGGTTGTTCGGGCGACAAAACTTCTGGCTCAAACTCCTGATCTTTGGGAATGGATTGTATGCTGTGATCATAATTACTCCCAGGCAACTGTTTTATCAATTCATCATCCTATTCATCTATATAGCTTGTGATTGCCGGATTGTCAGCAAAGCCGCTCATGCTTTTTTGCGGTTTGCGGTGTTTTTGAATGTCTATTGGATCATGGGTATCCTGCTGGGTTTGGATTATATCCAGATGCTTGAATTCAACCTGCGGATGATACATCTGCTGCTGCTCTCGGTCTATTTGGTCGGCAGCACCAGTGCATCGATCCTGATCAGCGACAGCCGGTTCTTACTCAAGCGTAAGTTATTTATCGATATATACTTCTACCTGATCGCCGCACTCATGTTCATCAAAGGATACCAGCGGGTCTGCCAGCGTGGTGACACTCCGGCGGTAAAACACAGTTTCGATGCGATGTTGCAGCGCTGGTTCGCTGCCATGAGCGATAGTTTTGCCCAGTCGGGAGAGATAGGCGAAAAGGTGACTCACCTGATAGCGAGCGTTCCTCCGCGGCGTTTGGGACTTAATCCAGCCAATGTGATAGCGCTGTCGTTTTTGACGGTCACCACCCTCGTTTACCATATTTGAGCAGACCCATGCCACGTTATCTGATGAAAGTATGTTATGACGGCAGCGGTTTTACAGGTTGGCAGATCCAGAAGCGAAAGAGAACCGTCCAACAAGAAGTGCAAAGCGCCTTGGAAAGGATCTCCGGAGTGGCGACTACGGTTATTGCCGCCGGCAGAACTGATACCGGAGTTCATGCATTGGCACAGTGTGCCCACTTTGATTATGAGGGCTCAATGACTCCGCAACAACTGGTCTTGGCATTCAGAACCCAAATGGCGGACGATGTAAGAGTCCTCGCCATCACCACCATCCCGGCAAACTTCAGTGCGCGCTATCAGGCATGCCAGCGCACCTACCTGTATAAACTGGCAAGGGAAAAATCACCTTTCAACCGCAATTACATGGGTTTTGTCCCTTACAAGAACATCAAGACCGCTCTCATCCGCGAGGCCGCGCAGCATTTCCTCGGCACTCATGATTTTTCTTCCTTTGGCAGGCCCAATCCAGGTGTCCCCAATCGGATCTGTGATGTGCGGGAGATCCGATTTGAGGAATATACCGACCATTGGGAACTGACCATCAGAGCCGACCGTTTTTTGCACAATATGGTGCGGCGGATCATGGGAACACTCATCAACTTATCGCATAACGGTCTGCCGCCATCCACGGTGACCGACCTGATCATGCAAGCAAAACCTGCTCAAAACAACGTTTTCACCGCCCCTGCCCAGGGTTTGTATCTGGTGTGCGTGGACTATCCATCACATTTTGGCTTGACGGATTTCTGCCGTCCCGGTCCAGGGATGATAAATCATTCATCAGAGGAAACATGAAATATAAGGCACCCCGCGGCACCTATGACATCCTGCCATCCCAGAGTTGGAAATGGCAGCACGTGATCAATACTTTCAGGCAAATGGCTGTACTATATGGATTTGAGGAGATCGTTACGCCCATCTTTGAGCAGAGCGATCTCTTTGAACGTAGTTCCGGCGAGAGTTCTGACATCGTCCAAAAGGAGATGTATCGCTTTAGTGACCGCAAGGGACGCTGTTTTGCCCTGCGTCCTGAGGGCACGGCTCCGGTTGCCAGGAGTTATTGTGAGAACCATCTTTATGCATCAGCTCGGCTCACCCGGGTCTATTATATCGGTCAAATGTTCCGGTATGATCGTCCCCAAGCCGGCAGATACCGTCAGTTTTATCAATATGGCGTCGAATTGATCGGCTCTCATCATCCCTATTACGATGCCGAGATCATTGCCTTTGAGGACGCTTTCCTTCGCAAACTGGGATTGGATCAATTTGAACTCCGCATCAACAGCGTTGGCTGTCCCGCTTGCGTTAAGGACTATGAAACGGCATTGAGGGATCACTTTGCGCCTTCAAAAGAGGCACTATGCGATGACTGCCGGAATCGACTGAGCCTTAATCCCCGCCGTATCCTGGATTGCAAGATACAAAAATGTAAAGAGTTATCACGACAGGAACCGCTTGTTCTCGACTTCCTTGATGAGGGCTGCCGTCAGCATTTTACCGCCGTCCGGTCGTATCTGGATGATATGCAGATCCCTTATGTGGTGGATACCCGGATCATGAGAGGATTGGACTATTATACTCATACCGCCTTTGAATTCATTTCTCCGGCACTCGGCGCGCAGGATACGATCGCTGGGGGAGGCAGATACAACGGGCTGATCGAACAGATCGGCGACAAATCCATCCCGGCGATCGGCATCGCCGGCGGATTTGAGCGGCTTATGGCCGCCTTGGATAACCAGGGTGCCTCTTTTGGTGATCCACCCACCCCTGACATCACCCTGATCACCATGTGCGATACCGCCATCAAACTGGCGCCATTGCTGATCAAAAAACTCAGGTCTTCAGGCCATAGCGTGATCTGGGATCCCGAAAAAACATCTCTCAAAGCCGCCCTCAAAGCCGCCGGAGCCAATCAGAGCAAATTTGCTTACATCAT
This sequence comes from Candidatus Cloacimonadota bacterium, assembly GCA_037441405.1. Lineage (GTDB taxonomy): Bacteria > Cloacimonadota > Cloacimonadia > Cloacimonadales > Cloacimonadaceae > VGPI01. The sequence goes on along the minus strand of JBBISI010000003.1, from coordinate 55,937 downwards.
CGGTGACGACGAGATCGCCCGCAACGAGATCACCCGCAAAGACCTGATCTCGGGTATCCAGGATACCCTAACCTGGGACCTGTCCGTCTCCGGCTTATCCTGATTTGCGCCCGCAAGGCACTGATGAGACCGTTTTCTACCTCTTCCACCACTCGCATTTTGAATGCAACACTGCAGTTGTTCCTCGTTCTCTGTCCAACTTTTTCTGTCTTCATACTGAACTCCACTTATTTGGTTTAGGTGTCAACTGATTTAGGATGAAGTAGCGTCCTCCTTGCTTGATAACCTGAGTATAACCTTAGTATAACCTTACGGCCGTAAGGTTATACTAAGGTTATAAAGCAAGGAGGAAGGGGTAATCAACCGTTTGTACCCCCGGCGCAGAGAAGGAGCACAACACCCGGACGAAGTAAAATCTTGACACAAAGGGGCAATCGTAAATCAGAGTGATGCGGTGGAGAATATGCGTAACACAGATCGAACAATCCGGCGACACATAGTGATATGTGCATTGGTTTTCTTCGCTTTGTCCGGGATTCGGCGTTTGGAAAGCCAGACATCCTTGTCCACCGGCACAGGCGCCAATTCGCTGTCGGTGGTTTCGGATACGCTGACTACGGTGGTCAAGCAGGATTCTCTCTTATATCAGGCAGAATACATCCGCTTTGATCATGCGGCGGAACAGATCTATCTGCAAGGCAATACGAAGGTGCAATATCGATCTTACACGATCGATTCGGATTCGTTGCGGATCGATCTGAATCGAGACCACGCTTTCAGTTATGGTCCTACGGTTATGATCGATGGGGACCAGATCCTGATCGGGAGGGATGTGCGTTATGACATCCGTAGCCAGACGGGATTGATGACCGATGGCTCCAGTATGATCGAAAAGGGTTATTACTTTGGCGATGAGATCCGGAAAGTGGACACCGATGTCTATGACGTGGATGGCGGCAGATTTACGACCTGTGACGATCTGGAACCGCATTACTGGTTTTGGGCTCGGCAAATGCGCATCTATCGCAATGACAAGGTGGTCGGCAAACCGGTGATCGTCTATGTCAATGAATTTCCAGTGTTCTATTTCCCGTTCATCACCTTTTCCATCAAGCGGGGACGCCATGCCGGACTGCTGCTTCCGGAACCTGGATACAACAGCGTGGATGGCAAATTCGTCCGCAATATTGCCTGGTATTATCCTTATGACGAACACGCCGACATCATCCTCGCCATGGATCTGATGGAAAAGACGGGCTGGAAGACACGGTTTCAGACTGCCTACCTCAAGCGCTATGAATTTTCCGGTAACCTCAATGCCTCATACCAGAAAGGGGTCAGCAGCGGAATAACCAATTATGATTGGGCCTTGCGCGGCAATCATCATCATGAATTGCCACAGCGTGCCTCCTTTGACGTCAATCTGGATTTCATCAGCAATAAAAGGATCTGGCAGGGCAGCGATATCATCGATGAAAGTTTGGCGCAGCAACTTACCTCGTCCATATCTTACCGCAAACCGCTGCTGAGCTCATATCTCAGCGCCGGGGCCAATTATACGCAGGATCTGGTGAACGACCGCGCTTCCGTCACCCTGCCCTCGGCATCGTTTTCCCTGCCCACCCGTCCGGTATATGAATTGTTCAAAGTGGACAGCGATCAAGCCAACAACGCCTGGTGGAGCAATTTTATGTATAACTACTCGGTGCGGCTGGTTCATACTGGAGATTTGCGCGATCCCGACCGAAGTTTCCTGGACATTTTCTGGAGTAATACTTATGACCCCGCCGATACCACGGGTATGACATATCTGAACGAACATCATGCCGGCATCAGGCATGACCTGGGATTGTCCTACCGTTACAAATACCGGGGTTGGCTTAATCTATCGCAGTCAGTTTCTTACAATGAAGCATGGTTTGATCGCGACCGTGACGATGATTACTTGGTGAGGGGTAGCGATTATAGCACGACAACGGGGATGAATTTTAACCTCTTTGGTATCCGTAATTTTCACTTTGGGCGCAGTGGAGTTCATCCCCAAGTTGGGTCGCTTGACACCGCGACCACAAAAGATGTACGGATCGGAATGCGCGCCCAGGATTCGTCATATATCTCAGTCCGGCATATTCTTACGCCATCCGCTTCGCTGCGCTGGTCACCTGATTTGCGGGATAATGCGCGCTTTTACAGTTTTGGCGGGGTCGGCGTCGCCAGCGGCAAAGAATCACTCACTCTGGCGCTTTCCCTCGACCAGAAGTGGCAGGTTAAGCTCGCCGGCGGATCCACAAACCGGCGACGCCGTCTGGATGATATCATAGGCATCCGCTCCAGTGTCAATGCCAATTTATACCGGGACAAAAATCAATTTGGCGTCATTGCTCATTCTGCCCATCTACGTCCCGGGTCTTACGAATATCGGGGTATCAGGTTTGATTATGGCGCCAGTATTAGCGCGTCTCATGATCCTTACCAAATAAAACTGGATGATCTGCGCCTGCGCAATTTCTATCTGACACAGCGGATTTCCTTCAGCGGCAGCGCACCTTATACTGAGTATTTCCCCCGGGAGAAGAATACGCTATTCAATGCCTATCTTCCGCCGGATACGTTGCAAGCAAGGGCGGAAGCGCTTGCCGGCGCTCAGACCAAGAAAGAGAACTGGACACTGTCCCTGTCTCACGACCTCTTTGCTGAAAGAGATATCTTGCAAGCCCGCAGCAGCAACCTGAGAATGAACGCCAACTTCAAACTTACCACCAATTGGACGCTGGGCTATGCCAACGCGATCGATCTCAAAAGGGGCAATCTGCTCACACAGACCTATAATGTTTCCCGCCACCTGCACAGTTGGCGCCTGGATATCTCCTATTCCCGGCGCAATGAATTTTGGGAATACCGGATCGCCTTCTTTAATCTCGTCCTGCCGGACGCCTTGAGGTTCCAAACCCGTGACAGTAAACGCTATTAGTACGCGGCGCGCCATTTTTTTGGATCGCGATGGCACGATCTCGCCAGATGAATTTGGCTATATCGATCATCCTGAGGGTTATTCGCTTTATCCATATACCGGTGAGGCATTACGCCTCTTGCGCGAGTGTGGGTTTTACCTGTTTATCGTGACCAACCAGAGCGGTATCGCCCGCGGCTACTTTACGCCGGCGCAACTGGAAGAAGTCCATGCCCGGATGCTTGAATTGATCAGGACCGAAGGTGCCGATATCGATGCCGTGTATTACTCGCCCTACTTCAAGACCGGTATCGTCGAACCATTTGATATCGATCACGAAGACCGCAAGCCGGGTATCGGACTATACAAAAAGGCGAGGCAACAATTTAGTTTCCGCCCTGAGCAGTCCTGGATGATCGGTGACCGTTATACCGATATTGCCTTTGGCGCCAATGCCGGACTCAAGACCATCCTGCTCCTTACAGGCAACGGTCGGAAGGAATTCTATGATGAAATGCCGGATTGGGAGATCAAGCCGGACTTCGTGGTCCAGGACTTGCTTGCCGCTGCATACTTGATCAGGGAATACTACTGCCGATGAGACGCTTTGCGTACTCCGAAACCAAGTTTGGCGCGTTTGAACTGCGGCACCAGATCAGGATCATCGCTGATATCATCGCCGAAATGGACAGATGTATCGGCATCCCGGACCGCCTGACCGAATTGAAAGAGTTACTGAACTACTACCGGTCACTGGTAAAGTCCGGTCTACCCGATGATCTAAAAACGCGGTGCGATGATATCGCAGCGGCGGAAGATACCTATATGCTGCTTGCTGCGCTAAAACCATACATCGATGAACGCGTCCCCCTGCAAAAGGACGACCAGATGATCATCCGCACCGGCGACACGATAAAAACTGCCGCACAGGATATCCTGTCCCGCGCCCAAAGCATTACCCTCGTCCTGGATAACCTCCGCTCCGTCTTTAATGTTGGCGCCATCTTCCGCACTTCCGAATGCCTTGGCCTGGGTGAACTGATTCTCTGCGGGATCACACCCACGCCGGATCATCCCAATATGAACAAGACCGCGATGAATACCTGCGATCTGGTCAAGTGGTCACATCATCCATCAACCATCGGGGCATTGGCCTCCCTCAAGCAACAAGGATATCGTCTCTACGCGCTGGAAACCGCTACAAAAGCGAATAGCGTCTTTGATATCAGTTATGATCTACCCCTGGCTTTGGTCTTGGGGAATGAGGCATTGGGCATCGACCCCCGGGCATTATCGATCGCGGATGAAGTGATATCGCTACCAGTGAACGGCTGGAAGAATTCGCTAAATGTCAGTATCGCCATGGCGGTGACAACCTATCAGATCGTCTTTGGCGCAAACTAACAGGGAGAAAACAGATGAAGGATTCACGGACATATTATGAATTTCTCAAACAATACATGGACAGCGGTCTCGCCCTCTGGCAGGTGACGATCATCGGGGTGACCGGTTCCACACCTGCGAAGCCGGGGATGAAAATGCTCGTTCCCATCCAAGACAAAGAAATTGGTAATCTGGGCGGGGGGGAACTGGAATATGCCGTGATCAGCTATGTGCGCTCCAATCAGCCGCCAGAGGCACAGATGCTGCATTTCCTGCTCGATAATACCGGCAGCAGGGTGGAGATCGACATCAATCCCGATGTTGAAATCGTCACAAACATGATCTGCGGCGGCAAGGTGTCCGTCTTTATCGAGCCACTGTTCCGCAAGCAACGTCTCTATATCATCGGAGCCGGACACTGCGGCAGGGCTCTGGCACCTCTGGCAAGACTCTGTGATTTCTATGTGGTCATGATTGATAACCGCAAAGAACTGCTGGAACAACAAGCACTCAAATCCGCCGACCGGATATGTCTTAGCGACTATACTGATCTGGACAGGCATATCGACTTCGATGACAATGCCTACATCGTGATCATGACCCATGGTCATATCCATGACAAAAAAGTGCTGGAGTATTGCCTGAGCCGCAAATCAAAGTATCTGGGCATGATCGGCAGCTGGACCAAGGTACCGAAGACCTTTGCCGATCTGCGACAGAAAGGATTTACCGATCAGGAATTGGAGAAAGTCCATGCGCCCATCGGTCTGCCGATCAATTCACATACGCCGCACGAGATAGCGGTCAGTATCATGGCACAGATCATCAGTGTCCGTAATTCCGTTCTTCATCACAATCCGCCAGGGGATAGGCATCTGTAGTATAAAATACATAAGCCTCTTAAGCAGTTCAGAGCAGTTGCTCTACGGCTATTACCGAACTATCTGTCAGACAGGATCCGGGGTCACCATAGCGCCATCAGATGTTAGGCGGTGACTTCAGTCACCGTGCATAACACCGCCATGGATCAGCCCGCAAGGGCATCCGGACTTTTTTGAGGACTTATGTCCGGGAGAAGTCCCCTCCAGCTGGCAAAGAAATTCCAATGCCAATCCCCAATGATGCAGTTGTAGATCAATAAAAACCGGAACACTTTATAGACCATGATTTCCATAAGCTTTCAAGAGAAAGAACTGGACAAGTTTCTACTGCATAGCAGTTGAAAAATGATTTCATAACTAAAGAAACTCAGGTAAATAAGATCCCCCTACGCATTTTGGAAATTTGAAGATTTAGGTCCCCCTCTGCTGTCCGAAGAAATTTTGTGCCTTTGCCGTTGAAGTTATTGCTCCCTGTTGACCTGGCTTTGAAAGGGTCTTTATCAAATCTCAAACAAGCATCCACATGAATAATCGCATTGACAAATTCCTCCAGTAGATTCATAAGGGAATTGGGATACTGGTTATCCAGTAACTGGGCGATCGAGTCCCAGATGTCGAAGAATCTGCGTCTTTTTGACTTTGATCGGGTCATTTGTTGCTTCTTTTTGAGTTGTAGCTAATGGCCGTAACGGTGACTCGATCTTATTTGCAAGTCTTTTCTTCTTATACACCACTAAGTGAGACGTTACCTGTAAGCCAACTCTCAGAATTATTCATAATAGGTAATGAGCGATACGACTGCTTTGGTGGAACATTTTCCACAGAAACCGGAGAATGTTTCTCACAAGTTTCTTGACAAATATTTGCACCCGTTTAGAGTCTGTCCCGTAAGCTCAGAAATTGATGGCGATACCGCAGAGAATCTGGATTGGAGCCACTCTGTCGGGTATCGTCGAGAAATTGGTACTTCGAGAAACGGATGAGAGGATACTATGGAATTTTGCCATGGGAAGCCATGTGATCGTGCCGCCGCTCCCGCAGCAGGGATGCCGGTCGTGCGTGATGTATTTGCCTGCCGTCCGATGTCTATATGTTCCCCATTATTCCCTCATACACCCAAACATTCATCCCATAAGCGAAGATCATCATCCGTGAACCGGCTCATTGTATCAATAACCATCGCACGTTATTCATCAGAAAGGAGCGGTGAACGGGCTGAGATGAGATTCAAGATCAGACAAGAGCAGATCAAAAGCAAACTGCATCCGGAGGAGGGAGTGTAAACTGAATTCGGACGCGAATCGAAAACCAACCCCAACAAAACATTAAGAAGGAGTCTTCGTTATGAAGAAACTACTGCTTATTTTCGCCGTAATGGCGTTGTTATCGGCCGTGTTCGCTCAGACCTATCTGTTTGAGCCTTTCGAGACGGATTTTACCGGCACACCCGGCGCGCCTCCCGGCTGGACCCAAACCATGAACCGGCCGGTCATACACACCACCGGAGAACGTAACTGGCTGCGCAATACCTGGACGGGTAGTGCCTGGTCAACTACTTCATGGGGTACCAATCCGACCGGCGCTTATTCCGGAACCGGCGTCCTCTGGATCGATGACTACGATTTCATGGGTTCATCCACGCCAATGGCATCACGCCGGATGGAATCACCGGTCATCAACCTCTCCAATTCCGTAAGCCCTTACTTGAGATTCTGGTATTTCAATGCGCAGGGACCGGGAATCACTCTCAACCTTCGTGCCGTGGTCTCCCGTGACGGTGGTGTGAGCTGGGATAATCTCACCCCCATCGTCAATGGATTTACCGGCGCCAATAACACCTGGAACCGGATTAGTATTGCCATTCCGGCATATTGGCGGACTGCCAATACCAGAATCGGCATTGAGATCACCAACCGCTGGGGATCAAGCAACCCATTCATTGATGACGTCAGCGTCGAGGAATTTACGCCCACCTTGATCCAATCGGCGGGAAGCGGTGAATGGAACGCTGCGGCCACTTGGGCCGGCGGCGTCATCCCCACCGCGGATAATCACGTCGAGATTCTTGCCGGTCATACGGTAACCGTGACCAATGCCGCTTCCGTGACCGGGATCATTGCCCGTTGCCAGAGATTGGTTGTCCGCGGCACCCTGAATCATGGCACCGGCACAGCCAATCTCCTGCACGCATTTGGTGATATCTGGGTGCACGGCGTATTCAACGCCTTCAACGCCACTTCCGGCAGAACGGTGTATTGCGGTGGAGATTTCCGGATATTCTCCGGCGGAGCCGCGGATTTCAGCGTCGGCACCACCGCGCAATCAGTCCTCTCTCCCATCATATCTATCACGACTGCCGCTTCCCAGTTGGTCGTTCTGGGTGCGGCGGATGCGGTATTTGAGAACGGTGGCACGCTGGTCAATGGCAGGATCAACAATTTTGCCATGAAGAAACCCTATAACTTTACCCTTCTTCAACCGGTGACCGTGCCCTTTACCTTTGGTCTTTACTCGGGTAACGTCTTGCATACCGGGGGGAATCTGATCCTGGGCAATGCACCCGCCACGGGTACGGTTCAAAATATCGTTTACCATCATGGCGGACTGGGTGAAGTAGATCCGGTATGGAACAACACCAATATCGCATCCCGCAGTTACACCCTGTTTTCACCCAACTGGGTTCCCCTGACCCAAACCACTGTCCATTCCAATGGAATTCACTTCGAATTGGTCGGCGGTGTCCGCACCGTAACCAATACTCTGACGATGAATACGCATAACAACCTCCTGCTGAATACTCCGGTGACGGTGGGAACCGCCACGATCGGCGGATTCACCCTGACCCGCGGAATCATTGACACTGGCGGTCATGTCCTGCATCTGGCGCAGGGTAATGCCAGCACTGCGACCGGCACGGCTCCCAGCACAGCCACGCCATCCACCACGCATGGGTCATACGTGGTGGGCTTGCTGAAACGGACATTCCCGGCAACCGGCACTAATACCAGACAATTCCCCCTCGGTCTGGGAACCGCCTTCAACGGATGGGAACCGAATGCCAACGTAAGCAAGCATGTGACTATCGCGACCGGAACAAACGGCTCATTGGGCCAATCCCCGATCGTAAGCATTGTCGGCGCACCCAGCGGAGCGGCTAATGCTCCCTTGACCATGCCCATCGGCAATTTCGCTTACCGCGTGAATCGGGATGGCGGACCTGATTTCATTGACGTAGCCACGATCACCATCAGAGGCGGAAATTATACCTTTGGCGGAGGAGTCCATAGCGATGGCCTGGGCGGCATGATCGATCAATTGATAGTAGCGCAATCAACCGCACTCACCGGTAGCTGGACAGCAAGGTCAAATGCCTCCGGCACAAATACTCCGATCGTGGATAATGCTATTTACGAAAGGACGACCGTTGCCCCTTCCGCACCCGGTCCGATCGCTCCGCTTGCCACTCATGGCGAGTTTTTTGGCTGGGGAACGACAGCGCCGATGGCTCCGGTGTTTAGTATCACTCCCAACGAAGTCGCCCACAACTTTGGGCAGGTGATGATCAATACGCCCGTCACCAGACAATATACCATCACAAATGCCGGTGGCGGAACCTTGGATATCCAAAGCATCGGTATCACGGGAAATGCGTTTTATGAGATCACCACCAATCCCGCTCCCATCGTGCTTGGCTTTGGCCAAAGTGCGATATTGGTGGTGCGTTATCTTCCGACAGCGGTTGGATCGCATAATGCACAACTGACGATCACGTATTCTGGCGGGACGCATGTGATAGACTACAGCGGCACCTGCTATGATCCCACGATCAGAACTTTCCCGCATCTGGAGAGTTTTGACGTATTGCCCTTCGCTCCCTTAGGCTGGACAAACATCAGAACCGCCGGAACGGCCAGTCCCGGCATCTGGGACAGACAGACCGCAGGGACAAACCCCACCTGCAGTCCGTATAGCGGCGCCGGCATGGCGAGATACAACAGTTTCAATATCACATTGGGTAATAGGGCAGAACTGATCACACCTCCGATCAACTTCCCGAACAGCAACTATCAGGTAACATTCTGGATGTATCGGGACACCGGATATCCCACGAACGCCGATCAGGTAAACGTGTATTACAATACGACCAATAGTTCGGCCGGCGGAACCCTTTTGGGCACCATCAACCGCAGCACGAACCTGGCACCTGTAGTCCCGGCAGCCGGTTGGTATGAATACACCTTCAATATGCCGGCCGGCGCCGGCGGAAACGGCAGATTCATCATCTTTGAGGGCGTAAGCGCGTACGGGAACGATATCCATATCGATCATGTCCTGATCCGCGCCATACCGGCAGGTCTGCCCGATCCTCCGACTCTGGTCTATCCCACTGATGGACTGACCGGACTGCCGGTAAGCGGATTCAACATCCAATGGACACCTGCTTCGACGGGTGGAACGCCGACCTCTTACAACCTGTATATTGCTGATACAGATATTGATGAAGCGGGTGGACTCTACGAACAGCACGTTTTCCCCGACATTGTCGGCACCAGTTACAATCCTGTCACTCAAGGCGGGATGACCTTCAATTATCTGGAACGCTGGTATTGGACAGTGGAAGCGGTAAATGTGGTCGGAACTGCCGTGGCTGACCCCTGGGAATTCGTGATCGAAGCCGATCCCAGATTGCCTCTGCCTTACGAGCATAATTTCCCGACGGCCGCCTGGCCTGCCGGATGGACGCAGACCTTCTCCGGCGGCGTGACAAGCAACCGGTGGAATGTGAACAATTCCAGTCTTGCCGGCGGCGCGCCTCATGAAATGAGAGCGTCTTGGGTATCCGGAACCGGTATTTCACGTCTGGTCACACCTCCGTTCAACACGACCGGTTTGAGTGCCATCCAAGTCAGGTTCCGTCATTTCTACGATGATTATGGCGCCGGCGTCACTGCACGTGTTATGAGCTCCAATAATCTGAATACATGGACGCCCTCCGGCTGGCAGTTCATATCCGGCGGCGGTAACATCGGTCCCGTACCCGTCACGATCACTATCCCCGTGACCGGTAACACCACATACATCGCTTGGGTACTGGACGGCAATCATTATCAAATTGATTTTTGGTATGTCGATGAGGTCAATGTTTCCGAGCAGTTAGCCAATGACGTATCGGTTACGGCCATCCTTGGCATGCCGCAATCGCAGTTGCTGAACGCGACCTATAATCCGCAGGCGAGGGTGGCAAACATGGGTCTGAATACCCAAACCTTTAATGTCACGATGACCATCGGCGGCGGGTATAGTTCCACGCAGCAGGTGACTGGTCTTGCATCCGGCCAGACCGCTCTGGTTGACTTTGCGCCCTGGATTCCGGTGACTCTTGGTAACTACACCGTCGCGGTCACGACTCAATTGGCTGGAGATCAGAATCCATCCAACGACAGCATGACGCAACCTTTCAGGGTTTGGGAAACGTTGTGGGTAAACGAAGCGAATATCCCGGTGGTATCCTATCTCGGTTCCGCTGCCAGTTATATCGATGGCAACGGTCAAGGCAATATCATCACCAGCGGTGGTAATACTGCCAACTATACTGAAGTCCAGAGATATAACGCCCATACCAATTCCTGGACGGCTCTGACCAACATCCCCGCCGCCCGCAGAGTGCACGCATCCGCGATCGTCAATGGTTTCCTCTACATCATTGGTGGTTCCGATGGAGCCAGCGTATATCATAATACGGTTTACCGTTATGACATCGCCGGCAATACCTGGACGACCATGGCACCCCTGCCGGTATCACTTGCCTGGATCAAAGCCGTGGGATACAACAATACTCATATCTATGTAGCAGGTGGAGTGAACGCGGCATCAGTGGTAGTGAGTACGGTGTACGTATATGATATCGCAGCGAATACTTGGAGCGTTGCCACGCCAATGCCCGGACCGAAATTCGGCGGTGCCTTTGCCATAACCGGCAACAGCCTCGTCTATGCCGCGGGCGCGGATGATCTGGTGATCTCCAATGTCGTCTATGTCGGCGTGATCAATCCGCTCAATCCTGCCAGCATCAACTGGACGACCTCCAGAGCCACCTATCCTGGCGTAAAGACATCCTACCAACCGGTTGGCGGTCCTCTTGCCGCGATGGAAGCGTCACACGTCAAAGATCAGTTCCGCCCTGCTGATTATCCGGCGGGTGGAATGTATCGGTTCGATGGCGCAACCTGGGGTGATGATGCGATCATTGCTGCCGGCGGCGGCCCATCTGCTGCCTGGGCACCTGCTTCTCCGGGTAGAGCATACTACTATACGCCAGCCACCGACACCTGGACCGACCTGCCCGATCTCAATGTTCCTGTGCTCGGTTCTTACTTCAGCGCGGTGCAGAGCAGTCCCGGCACCTGGAAAGCGGTCCTGGCATCCGGATACACCGGAATGGTTATCTCCCCCATCACTCAGACCTATACGATGGTCACAGGAGTGGTGACACCTGACACACCTACCAACGTCACGATCAACACCGGACCTGCACCAGGCCAGGTTACGATCAATTGGGATCACATGCCCAATGCCACCTGGTATGGCGTCTATGGCGGAACCGATCCGTATAACCTTGTCTATCTGGGTTATGTAACTAACAACATGGTAATATTCACCGCCGGCAATATGGGATTTTTCGAGATCACTGCCGGTGCGGGAGTGCCGACAGCACCTGCCCTTCCATGATAAGGGATAAACAACCGATAAACCAATAGACACAAAGGTGCGGAGCAGCCGCTCCGCACCTTGTTTGATTTGTATATTTGCAGACCCAGATTTTAACCCTGTAATCACCGGTGCAAGCCGGATGCCGGTACAGCCCCGGTGTAGTGCGCGATAATACCGAGGCGGATTCCGGCGCTTCCTTAACCCGAAAGAGAGGGATTTATGGCCGGCGGAACCATAAAAATCCGCAATTTGTTAACTCCTTCCTCAGAAACTGCGCGGTCGCCCAGCCGTGCAGTTTTATTTTTTGTTTGGATCCGGAGTCATTACAGTGCCGTCAGATGTTGGGCGATGACTTCAATCACCATACGGAACGCCGCTAAGGATCAACCCGCAATGGTGTCCGGACTTTTTGAGGACTTTAGTCCGCGAGAAATTTCCCTGCGTTGGACAGGGATCCTTCTTTTAGTACGCTGGCATATGTCTCTCGTTCGGACTGAAGTCCTCACAATTTCTAAAAAACCCAGTAGGGTTGTATGTACACTCAGGATCCGAAACGATGGATGAAACTACCGCCTAACACCTGAAGGCGCCGGAAAAATTATTGTGAAGGTGCCTTTTGGGATGGCTCTCGAACTATGATCATATGATCCTGTCCACTGATCCGGTGGGATGTCATTAAGGCATGATCACCTGATCCTGTTCACTGGTCCGGTAGAAGGTCATTGAAGTAATTGCTTTCAAACATCTTGAGGACAGATCTGAAAATGAGGCAAATTATCCTTTGACAAAATCCACATTGGAGAATAGCGTGTCCGGGAGTTCAGCTTGGAGTTTGCAAATGTCTTTCGTGCACCTGCATAATCATACACAGTATAGTTTGTTAGACGGGATATGCCGGGTCGATAAAATGATCGCGTTAGCCAAGGAATACGGTATGCCGGCAGTGGCAATCACCGACCATGGCAATCTCTTTGGTGCGATCGATTTTTACCGCAGCGCCCGCAAATCCGGCATCAAACCGATCATCGGGATAGAGGCATACATCATCAACGGCGAACTGAATGACGAGCGTTCCAAATCAAACAACCGTTATCATCTGATCCTCTTGGCACAGAACGGGACCGGATACGCCAATCTGATCAAACTATCGTCCAAGTCCTATATTGACGGGTTTTACTATAAACCACGCATCTCAAAAAGTTTGCTATCGGCGCATGCCGATGGCTTGATCTGCCTATCTGCCTGCGTCAAGGGCGAGATCCCGTCCCTGATCCTGAATGAACGTTACAGGGAAGCGGAAGAGACAATCGCCTGGTATAAATCGTTATTCGGCAATCGCTTTTATATCGAGATCCAGGATCACGGGCTGCCGTCCGAGCAAACGGTGATGCCCCTGCTGATCGAGATGGCGTGCAAGACCAATACGCCGATGGTCCTGACCAATGACTCGCATTATCTCAAAAAAGAGGATAACGAATCGCACGACATCCTGCTGTGCATTCAGACCGCCCGTGCTCTGGACGACCCGGACAGAATGAGATACGATACCAATCAATTGTATTTCAAGTCACCGGATGAGATGCGCCAGATCTTTCCCGATATCCCCGCTGCTTATGAAAATACGCTGAATATCGCTGAACAGATCGATCTGGAACTGAAATACGACAAATTTCTCCTGCCAGAGATCGAGACGCCAGAGGGATTTGATAATACTTCCCACTATCTCAGGCATCTCTGCGAAACACAGCTCCCGCACCGCTATCCGCAGCAAGCCGAGCTCGCGCAACAACGTCTGGATTACGAACTTGGCGTGATCAATAAAATGGGCTTTGACGGATATTTCCTGGTCGTCAAAGACCTTATCGAAAATGCCCGAAAACAGGGAGTGGCAGTAGGACCGGGCAGAGGTTCGGTGGCGGGGAGCATTGTGGCTTACCTATTGGGGATCACCAAGATCGATCCGATTAAATACGGTCTGTATTTTGAACGTTTCCTCAATCCAGACCGGATCAGCATGCCTGATATCGATATCGACTTCTGTGCCCGCGGCAGAAACAAAGTAATTGACTATATCGTCCAAAGATATGGCCGGGACAGTGTGACCCAGATAATAACGCTCAACACGCTCAAACCCAAATCTGTCGTTACCGACGTGGCAAGGGTCTTGGGAGTATCAGCCAAAGAAACCAAGATCATTACCAAACTCATCCCCGAAAACTGTAACAGCATGGAAGCTGCGATCAAAGACAATCGTGATTTCGTGGAACTGATCAACAGCAATGAATTGTATCAGACGATATACAAGCACTGCCTGGTATTGGAAGGATTGATCCGCCAGACCGGTATCCATGCCGCAGGTGTAGTGATCGTTCCGGGCAATCTGACGGATTATGTCCCGCTTGCCATCAGCACCCAGAAAGATGCGGAAAACGCTGTGTTGGTGCAATTTGAGGGGAAATGGCTGGACGAACTGAAAGTATTGAAAATGGATATACTGGGGTTGAAAACCCTTACCCTGCTGGAGAAAGTGCTCGAACTGATCTATGCCAGCCGGGGCGATGAGATCGATCTGGACACACTGCCGCTGGATGATAAACGGACATTTCAAATGCTGGGCAAGGGACAGACCGATGGGATCTTCCAGTTCGAATCCGCGGGGATGAGAAAAAACCTTGTGGAATTGAAGCCCGATAAGTTTGAGGATCTGATCGCCATGGTGGCATTATACCGCCCGGGACCGATGCGGTTTATTCCTACTTACATCAATCGCAAACACGGCAAAGAGGAAGTGGTTTATGACCATCCGCTGGTGGAAAATGCCCTTAAAGAGACCTATGGCGTGACCGTATATCAAGAGCAGGTGATGCAGATCTCAAGAGAAATGGGAAATCTCAGCGGTGCGGACGCTGATACTTTACGCAAGGCGATGAGCAAGAAAAATATAACCATGATGGAGCAGTATAAGAAAAAGTTTTTTGCGGGAGCCGCGAGCCAGGGAGTGGCGCCAGAGGTCATGGTAAGCATCTGGCAGGATTGGACACGCTTTGCAGAATATGCTTTCAATAAAAGCCATGCCACCTGCTATGCTTTGGTCGCTTATCGTACAGCTTGGCTCAAGGCGCACTATCCTGTGGAATTTATGGCGGCGCTGCTTTCCATCGAGGATCAGCCCGGCAAGATCCCCGGTTTTCTGGAAGAATGCAAACGCATGGACATCAAGATCATCCCACCCAATATAAACCGCAGCGAAGCGGAATTTTCCGTGCATGGCTCCGAGATATTGTTCGGTTTGAGAGCGATCAAGAATGCCGGCGAGGCAGCGATCAATGCGATCATCAGCGAGCGCCGGGCCAATGGCGCATATCGGTCTATCTTTGATTTTTGCTCCCGCCTTGATGCGCTGGCAGTCAACAAGACCGTGCTGGAAAGTATGATCGCAGCGGGTGCAATGGACGATCTTGGCGGCAGTAGGGCGCAAAAATGGAAAGCGGTCGAGCAGGCATTGCAGTTCAGTGTCAATCAAAGCCGAGAGAAAAAGAAGGGACAGACCTCTATATTCGGTCTGATCGCAGAGGATGACGATAGTGACGAATATGAACCGCCATTGCCAACCGAGCCGGATTGGTCAAATATCTATCAACTTGAAAAAGAGAAGGGCGTATTGGGCTTTTATATGACGGGACATCCACTTATCGAATACAGGCATTTTGTTAAATACATCATTAATACCTCAACGGCAAAATCATCGCAGCGTTATCCCGGAGATCTTATACTGTGCGGGATCGTGGCAAATGTCAGCAAGAAAAAAGATGTGCGCAGGAATCAGATGGCTTTTATCGAAATGGAGGATATGAGCGGCAGATTTGAAGTGACTTTATTCAACAACGACTATGAAAAATATATCGACAGGATAAAGCCGGGGGTGGTCTATGTGGTTATCGGATCCAAATCGCAGTATTCCAATGGAGATGCTCCGATGTTACGCGTCATACCCAAACGGATCCTGGCTATTGAAGATCTGCCGGCTGAATTGAAGGGCAGAATAAAACTTGGACTGGCAGAAGATGTATTCACGGAGGAAGTTTTGGCTGGGATCAAGGGGTGGAAACAAAGATCCAAAGGATGTTTTAATCTGCAATTGGAGATCGCATATAACAATGGATCGATCGATCGATTTGAAAGCAAAGAGGGACAGTTTTTCCCCGACAATGCATTCCTTTTGTGGTGCGAAAAACAAGATGTTTCCGTGAATATCCAGGTGTTAACCGATGAGTAGAACGTCGATGCTGCTGGTTTTTTTGCTGCTGGGTGGGATCCTGTTTTCAAGTGAACTGATAATTGAAAACTATGAGGACAACACGGATATATGGGTGTTGATACCGTTTAAAACCTTTGTTTTCGGGAAAGAAGCCGCCAGCGTCAACTATCAGATCGTGATCTCGATCACTGACCATCGGAAGAGAAGTGTTTTCACTTCTGTCAAGACCATAATCCTGCACAAGGATACCAGCTTGCGGGATTCCGCCATACCAGTAAATCTAAGGACAACGCTGCCGCCCAATCGTTACATTCTTTCCGTGGTCTTAAAAAACATTGATCTGGGGGGAACGACGATTTTGCAACGTTCTTTTGTGCTGGATGGCAGATATACGGAAATCGGCAGAACATTTATCATCGGCGATGTGGGCGGAATGCAATTTATTCCTGCTGCCTGGGAACAATTTGATCGACCGATGCAGAGTTGCACACTGTATCAGCGAATGTCCATCAAGGCGGATAGCATGGAAGTGAAACTCATCAAGGATGATCAATTCCTGAGTGTGGTGATCGAAGAACCGAGAATGATCGCGCAGGATATTCTGCCGCTGATCCGGCAAGGAAAACCGGCAGAAATCCTTGTTACCGTCTATGAGGACAATATCCAATACCGGACGAGCCCGATGATGTATAACAAATGGTTCTCATATCACCTTACCTATTCCTTGAAAGACCAGTTGCATCAGGTAAGATACATCGCATCCCAAAACGAATGGAACACGCTACGGAGATTGAGCGATGACAAGCTCTCGGTGACTTTGGATCAGTTTTGGGACAAGCATGATCCCAGTCCCGGGACGGCAAGAAATGAAGCCAGAGAGGAATTTTACCGGCGAGTGATGCATACGGATGAAAAATTTACCATCCATAAGCGGCTGAGGGGATGGAAATCGGACCGGGGTCGGATCTATATCAAGTTCGGCGCACCGGACGATATCGTAACCGATGCCTTTCCGACCGGTCGTCCGCCTTCTATCATTTGGTATTATCTCCGGCAAAACAAAACCTTCAGATTCATCGATATTCGCGGTTATGGCGATTATCGACTGGAGAATACGGATGAGGAATATGACCATTAAATGCTGCATCATCATAACCCTTTTAGGGATCTTGGGGGTAATGCCCGCTACAGCCCTGAATATGTACCTGAGCACCTACCGGTATCTGGATCGGGGCAAAAACACGATCCTGCTGATGGATTACCAAATACCCTACCGGAGTGTCACTTTCGTGGCCAAAAATTCGGCCTTTTTTGCCGAAGTGGCGATCCGACTGGAGGTCATTCAACAGGATAGCATCATAGCCACGCATGATTTTCAAGATAATATCGGACTCAGCAGCAAGCATGATGTCACCTCCCAGACCAAGTCATACCTGAACAGAATCAAACTGCTCATTGATCAAGACGATTACAAATTGAGGTTCACGGCCATTGATACGAATACTAACCGAGTGTATAGCCGTGAGTTGAATCCCAGGATCCTGAGCCCGGCATCCCTGCTAAGCGATGTAGAACTAATCTCGGTCATCCGGGCAGACAGTAGCAGGTATCTGGAAAAATTCCGGCGCAATGGCTTGCTGTTTCAAACTGAACCATCACAGCTCTTTGACAAGGACTCTGCGGACGCGATGTATATCTACTTTGAGATCTATGAAACAGCAAATCCAGGTATCGACCTTTATAACATCAACCTTGGTGTCAGCCGTTCAGGTAGTGTGGTGGTCAGCAAAACCATCGACTATTATTTGGAACGCGGCCAGGAAGGACTGAGCATGTCCATTCCCTTGATTGATCTCAAACCTGGACTGTATAACGGCATTCTCGACGTGTCCTATGACAAACTTACGGAGAGGAGGACTTTTTCTTTTACCGTCAGGGAAAGAACAGAACAGGTGGTCTTTTTGTTTGCTGATGAAGATCAGGAATACCGGCTTATCAGATACTTTTCTGCGGGAAGTCAAGTCTCTGATTGGCGAAATATGACACCCTCGGCGAAAAGAAAATTTATCACCCTATTCTGGCACAATCTGGCAAGCACCACCAATCAAACCGTCGATCAGGTTCTGCAAATGATCAAAGAACGGGTTGATCATAGCAATCGATTCTTTACTCATTTCGATCCGGGCTGGACTACAGACATGGGTAGGATCTATATTCGAAATGGTGCCGCGGACGAAATCGAAAAAGGACAAACCTCAGATGAAACAAGGTATGTCCGCAAGGATTATCAGATTTGGAAGTACACTCTCAGGCGCAAGGCAGTCTATCTCTTTGTGGATATACAAATGAACGGAAACTACCGGCTGATGTATGTTTCAAACGATGATATGGAATTCTCCAATCCCGATTGGAGACGCTATCTGGGCGAGGATTTTGATGAATCCATGCTACGATTCTGAATCTACTGGACTGGAAAGCGACTTTAATTGTAGTATAAGGATATGTGTCTGCATACTTTACTCCAGGATGGGATCGAATGCATTTTCAATGTGCTGGATTTGATATGTATCGGTATGTGTATCATGAAACAAAATGATGACATCAAAGCGTGTCTCATAAGCCAAATCTGCGGGTAGATCGGCAATGTACTGTAAAGCGGATCTGGAGATTTTGATCTTTTTGGCTCTTGAGATGTTTGACGTAGCATTGGTGATGGAGCAGTGAGACCTTGTTTTTACTTCAATAAAGGTTATAATGTCTTCATGAGAAGCGATGACATCTATTTCGCCGAACGAAGTCCGATAATTACGTGCCTTGATATCGTATCCCTTGTTTTCCAAATAGCGGGATGCAAGGTTTTCTCCGTCCCTAAACAGTTTGGTTATGCGTAAATTCTTCATGGAGGCGAAAAAAACCTTGACAGGATAAAGTCAACAAGAATAATGAACACCACGAAAGTGAAGTTACAGGGAACACCTTAAATGGTGGAGGAAAGTATGAGAAGAGTGATTTTGAGCTTGCTTGTCCTGGCAGTAGCGCTGGGAGTAGTCGAAGCGGTGCCGTTCCAGACAATTGGAATGCTACGCACCCCGGATGCGTACGTCCTGCCGAATAAGGCGGCAGAAGCGCAATTTACCAGTTATTTGAGAAAAATAGGAGAAGGTGCCGATATTGAGTATATCCCGATCGGTATGCTTAATGTAGGAATTTTGAACCGAGCTGAATTGGGCTTCCTTTATGGTGACAATGTTTATTTCTTCAATGTCAAACTCAAAGTGATCGAAGAAACAATTGGAGTGCCCCAAGTATCCATCGGAGTCGATAATATCTTTTCGCCGATCAGGGAAGATGCCAGGCAGATCCCACTGGGAGAGGACTTTTTTGACCATCCGGATAAATACTTATACGAAAGAAATTCACCCTATATCGTATTCTCAAAGCAGAGCGTCTTACGTGGTTTCTTCGGCATTCCAGCGATCTCAACGATATTAAATGCCGGCTGGGGACAGAATCGCTTCAAAGGTCAGGTTTCAAGGTCGAAACGCCTGAATGGTCTTTTTACGTCAGTTGAGTTTGCACCAGTGGCAAATATGGCTATATTAGGCGAATTTGATGGTCACGAGCTTAATATGGGACTCAAGTATTCCTACCGCAATTTCTCAGCCAAGATAGGATACCAAGCCATTGAAGACCTTTTCAAGGACTATGCCACAGGTGCTAACAAACGCTTTGCCTTCAGTGTTTCTTATCTATTTGACCAATTAGCCGATGCCCACCGGCGTCCCAGTTTACCAACAGAAGGCGGACTGCCTGGGCAACAGGCAACAGGCATAGAGCAAGTTATCAGTCCTCAACAACCCGGAATTCAATCATCTACTGAACAGATTTTAGAAGAACTCCGGAGGATCAGGGAATCCCGCGAGCAGGCCCAAAAAGTGCTTGAGGAATTACGCCGTGAACTTCTTGAACTGGAAAGGGAAGCTGCCAGACAGTAAGAGGTATTATGTCTAGGTCGTATCGTGGGCAACTTTCATACTTCCGGTAATGAAGATGAAGAGAGAAACAACTCAGAAGCTGTTATGAGAACTCTTCTGATGGTGAACGGATACCTGGGAACCAATGGGCGACTTCGCAGTCAATCGGTGACAATGACTGCGAAGTTGTTTTTTACAACGAGGATACGCTTCGTTGAGAATAGAAAGTTGCCATTTAACTCCAGACATCCTATAGAACTTATAAGTAAGTGAAGTGAGTTTGATTATGTCAGAGATTATGCGTTTTTCTGTGCTCACCCTTGTGGTTCTGTTATTGGTTATTCCTGTTTTTGCCCAAGGATCCAATGAATTGACGAAAGAGCAATTGCGCCAGATTCTGGATGTCCTTGCCGAAGAATCGAGGTTACTCCAACAAGAATTGGAGGAAACCGGAGCGATTGAACAAAGGATACGCGAATTGCGGGCACGTCGAGTCGAGACGCAGTTACTTCAACAATTGGAACGCCTTGCGGCTCAAAACGACTATGACAGCATCCAAAAGGAATTTGACAAAATGACGGGTCAACTGGATATTCTAATGGTCCGCGATCCCGTCAAAGCCGATTCCTTGCACAAAGTGGTTAGCAGATTGTTCCGAGACTTCCTCTTTCTGCAGGATAATCTTGATTTTTATGCTGCGGGGATAGCGTTTTATAAAAATGATGACTATGGAGCTGAGAGCCGACTGGAAGAATTTTTTGCCAATCACCCTGCTTCAGATGTGTTTCTCAAAGCGGCAGTGCTCTATATTAAGGTACTGCTATACACCGGACAAGATCAGAAGGCAGTCGATTTTTACACCAAGAATCCCGATTTGGCATCACCGGAAGTTTTGAACCTCATTGCTCACGCTTATTATAACATCGGTGATGATGCCAAGGCATTAGCTCTCTTTCGGGGTTTACAAACCGATAAAGTGTTCGGTGATGATGCGCTTATGATGTCCCGGCTGATAGTGGCCATCAGTAGCGATATCAAGCAAGCGATCCAGGATTTCTCCCAATTGGAAAGAGTATATCAAAACGAACCTTTCATAATACTAGCTCTGGCCAGAATGCATGTGAATGCGGGCAATTGGACAGAGGCGGAAAAGCACTATCAGCAATACTACAAGTTGATCTCTGACGACAGAGAGATCCTATCCCTATATGAAATGGCGTTATCCTTGCTTAATTCCGGTAACAAGAGTGAGGCGCATGAGATTCTTACGGATCTCCTGGCAAGAAAGGATACGGGTAACATTTACTCATCAGTGCTTTATTTTTGGTCGGAACTCGAGTCCGAAGCCGGACGCATTAATAATGCCAAACAGAAGTTGCGCGACTACATAGAATTGATAGATCGGATCGGGACTCTTCTACCCCAAAAAACCGCAATATTCAATCGGATTGAAGGACTCAAGCATCGGGTTGTAAACGATCCCTCACAACAATCACTGTCCGCTATCGCCATTGAAATTGAGCAGATTAGGAATCAATTTACCATAATTCATGAGAATCTCACGCAGTACCCATCTGGCCTGTCTATACACCTACTTAACCGGCTTTACAACTATGAACTGTCACGCATTGCCCAATTTGTTAAGTTGTTTGATGAATACAATCAAGCCAATCAGTTAAGATTCAAGCCGATGCAGACCGAGATCAAGAAGGTTGAAGCTTTACATCGGGTTTATGACGATTTTTTGGTTCAACAAGAGCAAGAGTTAGCCGTGTTCAACGATATCTATAACCGTCTAAAGGACGAACTGCAGCGGCTTGTTGAGGCAAATCCCCAACTTAACCGCCAAATCGAAATCAGACGGAACATCGATGTCTATAATACCATCCTGGCTCAGATCGATCTTTTAGAACAACGAGGAATTCGCAGACAAGAACGTCTTGATGCTATCAGAGCAGAGTATCAGGTCAAGAAACAGGAGATGGAACTTCTGTATGCCTACTATGATTATGATATGACCCACTACGACGATCTGTACACAGAGATCGAACTGCTGAATGAAGAAAACCAGAAACAACATCAACTCATAATCGAAGAGCGCCAGTTCATCGATTCACGCAGAGATTACCTGGTCGGACTGTATCAAACGATCAAACCGGAACAATTGGCTGACAAAGAAATGCAGCGGGTTAGAGACCGGATTGAATCCCAGATCGTAGTCACTGGCCAGTATTTATCTGAACTAGATGAGATCCAGTTGCGTCTGGCAAGTTTCAAATTAGATATCTCGTTTATTGATCTGCAACTTGCTTATTTGGATATTTGGAAGCAAGCCCGAGCCAGAGAAGCAAAGAGCGCTGAGCTTACCTTTGAAGAAGCAGATCGGCAATTGCATGCAATCAATCAACGAAGAAAACAGTTATACGATCGCATAACGCTCTTCATTAAGGACAATCCAAATTTTTCGGCAATTGAACAACCTGCTGGCTTTGGTAAATTGATCGGAGTATCTCATCTGTATTACAAACTGGCGGAGTTACATTACACCATGTATCCGACAGATCCGACAAACGCACTCGTTCATTATCGCAAAGTTCTCGAGATTGATCCAAGGTTCTATCTGAGGGATGCGGTTCAATATAACATTGGCTTTATCAGTAACTTCCTGATCCGTTTTGAACTGGATAAAGCCATTGACGAGTATTTTGACCTGAATCCCCAGGCAACGACAAGGCCGGACAACTTGCGATATAGTGAAGATAAATTCCAAGAGACGATACTCGCTTTCAAGGATATACTCGATAATTATAAGGACTCACCTCTGTTTGAAGAAGCCGCTTACCGCCTTGGAACCTTATACTTCCAGATCGGTGCAGATGCCGCGGAACCCATCAGATTTTATGACATCTCTCGTAACTACTATAATACCCTTATCGATAAAGAAACCAGCCCCTATCGCTACGAAGCTCTCTATCAAAGAGGATGGACCTATCTGAATAGCAATCTGGAACAACACTTCAAACTTGCGTTGGATGATTTTATCCAGATTTTGCGGGCCATTGATGATGGCGAGATCACAGACCCTACGGAGATAAAAAACTACCTCTATACTTCCGTTCAAAACATAGGATACTGTCTCACGGCGATTGATGGTACTGATTTTATATCGCCAGCAAAAGGCGCCCAATATGTTCTTACCAATCTATCCACATACTCAAACCTTGATCTGGTCGAGAAAATGGTGGATGTAGCCATCAAAACCAAACTTGAGTTGCAAGCGCCGATGCAGGCCATCGATTTTATGAGAGCAATGATCCAATTGCGGCCACTTACCCTCGACAATCCAACCAAATTGGATTCGATAATTACAACCTATTACCGATATCGCAACCAGTTACGTCCTGGTGAAAGCATCGATGATATCCGATATGGAATCAATCTGGAGATAATCTCCGCTTACCATCGTGGGTCACAGTGGTTTATTACTCACAAGGATCATGATAAATTTCGTGACCAATTGGCCATTGTCCGCAAAGCATACCTCGACATCGAGTATAAATTGAATTCGAATTTCTTGAACGCCCCCAATCTTGAGACCTACACCGCTTATTTGAACCACATCGATCGGTTTCATACTTATACTGAGATACATGGTGGCGATTATTCATCCTGGTATACGGGACGACGGGAAAACATTATTGCCCATGGGGAAATACTTGCTCGAAAGACCAATGATCCCCTCGTATATATCAATACGATCAATAATATCTACACACTAATAGCGGAACTCACTGATCAAACCAAACTCTTCAATTATGAAGGGCTTGCCTTCAGGTTCGCGCAAACTGTCCATGATTCCCTGGCACCTCAGTTAATTGAATATAGTAAATCCAAGCCGGACTTGAAACTGCCCTCATCTCCAGATGAGATTTATGTATGGTACAAGAACGTAGCGAATAGGTTCCTTGCCATTCTGATATCAGATACTTATAGATCACCAGAAAATGTGAGATTGTATAGTCAGATTCTATTCAATCTGGCAGATAAAGAATTCGAACGTGGCAGGTATCAAGAGGCCACAGTTCATTACAACAAACTGCTGGAGATAAGGGATTGCCTTACGAGACCTGAGGTCAGGGGATTGTATATCCAGTTAGCCCGGATTTCTGAAAACGAAAAGAAGTATCGGGACGCCGAAAACTGGTATCGCCAAGCATTGGGCTTTGCTCAAGATGCTGAAGACCGTGCAATGGTTTATAGTTTGGCATTGTACCAGATCCAGCGGATAATCGATGAAGCCGAAGTTAGCAAAAACTTTGAGTTGGCGGCGTCACAATACCTGAGATTGGCCGAAGAATTCAGGGTCAGCGATTCCAGCCGCAGCACAGCTTATATGATAGAAACACATAAAGCGCTGGTAAAATCCAACCAATACCAATCGAGCATTGATATTTTGCTTCAAGTTGCCTCTGAAAAGACGAGTATCCAGGACGTATATGTTTTGTACTTCGATGCGTGGAATATCGCGGATAGTTTGATGAACAATAAGGACCTTGCTGTCAGATTGCAGAACGAATTCATGGAGAAATATCCAACCAGTAACGAAACTTTCCGTCTGAGAGTATCCAATAT
Organism: Candidatus Cloacimonadota bacterium; assembly: GCA_037441405.1. Lineage (GTDB taxonomy): Bacteria > Cloacimonadota > Cloacimonadia > Cloacimonadales > Cloacimonadaceae > VGPI01. The sequence goes on along the minus strand of JBBISI010000003.1, from coordinate 31,148 downwards.
CGAGCGCAAAGCCCAGAGTCCTCAGACCAGAAACGAAGCGGCAGATCTGTATCTGAAGCTGCATCAGGACGCGAAAGCAAAACGAGTCGACACCAAGGATATCCCAGATGAACAGATATTCCTTTGGGCGCTCGATGTGGTTCAACAAACTAATGACGAAAAGCGAATGAACCAATTGTTGGAAGGATTTATACAGGAATACCCCAGGCACAACTTGGTAGTTCCTTACATGATGAGAATTGCCGACTACGCCTTGGCACAGGGAGATACTCTCAAATCCGACCGTCTGGCCAAAGAGCTATTCCAAAAAGATAAAGGCAATTTCATCCGCTATGAAAACGTAGCAAGGCGCAACCTACGGAAAGTCGCAATCGAATTTGAAAATGCCTATCAAAACCAAAACTGGACACTTGCTTTTACCAAGCGCGACGAATTTAAGAAGATGGAAACGGACTATCAGCGAGAAGGACTGAATCTTAGCTTTCAAGCCTTGTACGCTGAGTTTGACAATGCTCAAAAGGCATACGACGCTATTCAGGCAAAAAATGCTTTCTTCAGAAAATTCGATACCCAGATGGTTGCTTTGGAGAATGGATTCGTCAAGCGCAGACCAGCAGATTTGATCTCTGTTTCCCCTAGAACAACATGGAAAAAGCACCTGACTGGAGGGAGACCCAATCTCCTTTCTGCTTTCAAACGGCAGGTCACAGATGAAATCAACAAGGTCATAGCACTGATTCGCGAAGGTCAGCAGTTTGATCTGGATAATGCGAGATCCTTGCGAGCGCTCAGTCACATTGCCGCAATAAACGAATTTGCCGCACAAGTGGTAAAAACTACGATTGACCGGTATATTGAGGTTTCCTGGGAGGTCGGTGAATATCGCAACCGCCGGAATTATTCCAAGGAAGATTATGACTATATCGTAGGCGGTATCACCAGAATGCGGGACGATTATGCCCAAGAATACCTTAATTCAGCTTATCGCTCATACCTCGAAATATACGACAATTACCATCTTGCGGGCTACATGAATGTCCATACCATAAGAGCGAAATCAAAACTGGAAGAATGGAATGCGCTTCCGCCCTATAAAGTGGAAACTTATCTGCTTGCGGATGGCTGGGAGATCCGTCTGGAGAAGATCGGAGTATCAGACGCCAGAACTGATGCCGGATTGATAGGAGAAGCGGTCAGCCCCAATGGACAAAAACTCAGTGTGATCAATATTCCCCCCAATCACGAACTAGTTTTGGGCAGAACTTTCCGTGCCCGAGTCGCTCCGGAATTTGGATTGGTACAGATCGTATTTCCCTATGATGCTTCTTTCTCCATAAACAAAACAAAGATCAAAGCGCCGATTTATACAAGGGTGGATACACTCAATACCAGCCAACCTTTCCTGACCACTCAATTTGCCGTTCCTTTGCAGCACAACAATTGGACTGCCGGGACAAACCAAGTGGAGATGAGATTCCCCAATACAAGCACTAATAACCTGGAGTTTCACTTTGCCATGAAAATTATCTATAATGCTGCAACCCTCAAGGCAGCTATACCGGTGGAAACTGTCAAGATCAATACTGACAACAGATGGGATGCCCTTGTGTTTGACCCGGTTAAAGATAGTTTTGTTGCAGAACAATCTGTTAAAGCCACAAGGTTCAATATTCCAGTGGCTTCGATTGATGAATTATCGGAAACCCGGGCGAGTCCGATATGGGTTACTGAATCATCCGAAAATCCCGCAAAACGGGTGATGTTTAAGCGGTCATTCATTATTGACACGGAATTCCGCGAGGGTTATCTTGTTTTCGTCGCTCCTCAATCGGCCACCGTTTTTCTAAACGGTCACAATCTCGGTGATAATTATGGATTTATGTATGAACCGGATCCGCTGGCTGTTTACCCGAATATGGTGTTTTTCGATTCCAGCCAGATAGTCAAAGGGAAAAACGAGGTCCAGATTATAGTGGACAACGCTTCAGATTTCCGGGGATTTCTCGCTGAGATTTCGTTAAAGATCCTTGGCAAGGAGGAATAATGAAAGTAGTTTTAGCAGTGATTATATTGATGATGTCCATCGCTGTTTTACGAGCGCAAACCACGGACGTCAGAAGAGAATTTGAGCAGGTAGAGGTGTACCGTCCCCAACAAGCGGATATCATCGATATCAAAGCCAGAATACCTGACCATAGCATCTATCAAAGGAAAACGGATACGGCCACCAGACCCGTCTACTACAGATTCAACCAAAATATCCTGAGAGAAACTAACAAATCACTTCTAAATAAATGGTTAAAGGAGTCAAAATGAAAGCGTCCAGAATCATTACTCTATTTATAGCCCTCACCTTCTGCTTCGGTATTCTCTATGCTGAAGGCGAACAGCCTGAGACAGTGTCTGCCGGTGTATCACCCGGTGAGCTCCTCGATGATAGCGGTGAATTTGGATACACTATCCTGTTCGTCTTTGCAATTGGTATTATATTGGCAGTAGTGAGATTCATCCAGTTGTATGTTCGTGAAAAAATCGATGCCGGTAAGTTTTATCTCAAACTTAAGGGCTATATCAAAAACGACCAGATCGATGAAGCAACCAAGATTTCGGAAAGTTTTAAAAACACTACTTTGGGCTTCATTTTCTGGAGTGGTCTAATGGTTTTCAAGGATGCACGTAAGAGTGGCAAGTCAGGAAAGGAATTGCGTGAAGCGGTTCAGAATTCATTCGACGAAGCAGTTTTGCAAACCGTGCACAAACTCGACGGTGGTCTCTGGTGGTTTGACATCCTGGCCCAAATTTGTACCTACCTGGGGCTTTTGGGAACGATCTGGGGTTTGATCATCGCTTTCAAGGGTTTGGAAGAAGCCGGTCAATCAGGTGCTTCCCAGCGGGTGTTGACCAGCGGTATCAAAACTGCTATCGGAACTACAGCCATGGGCTTGATCGCTGCCATTCCGCTTACTCTGATCAAGGGTGGATTGCTCACCCAGGCCCAAAAACTGATCGCCGATATTGACGAATACTGCGTAAAATTAATCAACCAACTCAACTACACCATTAAGGATTAGTGTTATGGCCTATCGTCCTTCAGATGGAAGGAACCAGAAATCGGCATCCGTTCCCCAACAGCCAAATTTGGTGCCGATCATGAACCTGTTCATTACGATCATTCCGTTCTTACTGCTGATGGTCGTGATCAGTCAGGTCGCTCTGGTTGCCTTGAACTTTTCGTCAGCCGGTGAAGGTGGCGGAGAAGGGGAAGGCGGTGGTGGAGACCAACCTGATATCAAACAGGTCGAAGTAGTGATCATGGCAACCGATCCCAATACCGGTGATCAGTTCAAGGGATTTGACTTGGTGGAACAAGGACAGCCAAAGGTAACAATTCCACCGATCAATGGAAACTATGATTTTATCGCTCTGAGTGATAAATTGGCTGATCTTAAAATGCGGAATAACACTTTGGACACCATTGAAGTCGTTTCATACAACAATGTCTTGTATGAAGCCCTGATCCACGCCATCGATGTCTGCAGGGTCAATGGATTTGATAATGTAAAATACAAATCCGTCGAAACTGTGTATTTGATTGGGAGGGGATGATGTATAAGAAGAAAACATCACGGGCAGTCCGCCGAAAATTTGAAGATGTGAGCGGACTCTCTATAACTTCACTCCTCGATATTTTGACCATTATGCTGGTCTTCTTGATCAAGAACGTATCGGTTGATGCCCAAAGAGTGACCGTCCCGGATAATATGATCTTTCCTCCGACCATTACTAATGATGAATTGCTCGATAATGGCGTCACCATAGTTGTAAAACTCTACCAAGACAAGATTCTTTTGGGTACAGATAATCTGAATGCCGGCAGTTTGGAAGATCTTGTCGCCAATGCTGCCAAACGAGAGATGATCTTTGAGTATATGAGAGATGAAGCAATCCATATTATCAACCTGGATGAAGATAAAACCAAATTCAAGCCCTGCCTGCTCATTCAGGCGGATAAGGATATCCCTGTACAGTATGTCACTGAATTGATCAAACTCAGTGCCGGAGCATACTACGAAAACATATATTTCTCCACTCTCGAAGAAGATTGGCTCAAAAGAGAATAGGGAGGTGTCATGGCAAAGACAGTACTATGCTTAAGACTGTTCTATAAGGGTAAACCCCTTGATATCGCCAAACCCGGACGCGGTTTCAAGAGCAAACTCCATATAGGATCTAACAAACACCTCTTTTGGCAAATACTAGATCCTAACTTTCCTGATAAACACCTTTTCGTATTCGAACAAGGCGGCCAGTATTACATGCAGTTATTGGATAACACCCAATTGGAGTGTTTTAAAAATGAAAAGCCCATTGACCTGGCTACACTCAAAGCATCTAACCTTCTTTCCGGGAACAGGTTAAAACTTGACTTGGATATGACGGGAAGAATTGTTCTTGCTCCTGAGTGGACGGTTAGATTTGAGTATGTGGAACCATGGATCAAGGTGCTAACGCCGGAAGAGAAACAAATCATTGCTCAATACTCCAGACGTGCAGATCTCACTTCAGTCGAAAGATTCAACCGTAATATGGTTCTTGCGGTCAGTTTTTTGACCATTGCCTTCATTGCCGTCTACGATCTTACTCTCAAGCCGAAATTCGAGGTGGATGAGACCCTGGAGCAGCACGTCGAGCGGATTGCCCGTAGGATCGATGTTTCGGCTTTTATGACTGAGACTAGAACTGGTCCTGCCGCTCGAACTGGGCCTACGGCTGAGCAACCTCCAACCGATGCTAATGCAACCCAGCCCACTACGGTCGGAACCCCGGGACCCACGCGAGCCACTCGTTCTCATGCAGCGGCCCAATTTGGTTTTGGTGGTTTCGATCCCTCGCAGACAGGAACCGCACAGAACTTTGCCGTAACCCGTGCCCAGGGTATCGTTGCCGCTACTTATGGAGCACAGCCAGGAGGTGGGACCCGCGGAACAGGCCCCGGACCAGGTGGTCAACCGGGCAGCGGTCAGGGTGTGGGTACTCAGTTCGATCCCAGAGCCATTCCCGGCCGATCTGAGCACGCCGGTCCATTGGCGACTGGAGACTTACGTCCTGGAACTGTTATCACAACCGCTCCTCCAGGTGGATCTGTGCAACGATTTACCGGAGATCTGGGACGTCTTGTTCCCATCGGTAGACCGGTTGATCGGCCCGCTGCTGCCGCCGCAGCCATAGGTCAATTTCAGGCACAAGGCGTGGCTGTGATCAGGCCCCCTGATCCGGATGTGGATCCTCCGGAAGCACAAACTGAGTATCAGAGCATCGTTACCAATGTTCGTGGCAGACAACAACAGATTGTCACTCAATTCGAAAAGGACAGCAACATCAAAGCCATGCACGGCACCATCGAATTCACTCTCTACATAAACGACAATGGTGCCATAAGCGCCGTGGATATCAGACCCATCTCCGGTGAGTTTTATGATGAATTCATTGACAATGCCAGAAGTATCATCATGAGATGGCGATTCAACGTCAGAGGAAAACGGATTTATCCATTCTCTATGACCTTTAGAAAATAACAGCTAACCCGATAGGTTTCTCATCGAAACCGCTTAATTGAGCCCTCAAGGATATCGTTGCTGATGACTTGGGGGCTTGCTTTAATCCTCGATCAAGGGATTGCGATGTCTTTACTTTTCTTTTATGAAGTTCTCCTGCCCATCCAAACCCGGCAGAAGTTTACCTACTCGTCCGATAGAGATATCCCCAGGGGATGCCGTTTGATCGTCGAACTCAACCGTAGGTCCTGTATTGGGATCTGCGGTGACCGGGTGGAGGGCGCTCCTGATGGTAAAAAGGTCAAGCCAGTCATCGAGGTCTTGGATGAGGCGTCGCTTTTTAGCGATACCATGTTGCGACTGGGGGATTGGATGGCACACTATTACCAGTGCCCCATCGGCAGGATCCTTTATTCGATGTTGCCTGCCGTTCTGCAGCCGGAGATCAATACCGATGTCCGCTGGACAGGCATTGATGAACCGGAGGATGAACCACTCAAGGCGTTGTATCGGATCCTGAAAGATGCCGCGAGGCATCCGCTCACCGAGATAAAACTCTCCTTGCCGCCCGCTTTGCCTTTGTATAAATTGATCGAGACCGCTGAAATCAATGGCTATATCGAGATTATCCGATCTTACTCAGGCAGAATCAAACCGCGAACGGTCAATTTCATCTCTGCCGTCCTGCCCCTTGATCCTGGCATTCCACTCACCGAGAAGCAACGCGAAGTACTGGATCTCGTGCTTATGGCAGAAGGTCTGATCCCCCTGGCAGAAATATCCGCCCAGGTATCATACTCAGTGGTAAAAACTTTGGTAAAAAAGGAATTGATCCGGATTGAACCCAAATTGATCGCTGCACGTTCTCTCTTCTATCCAACCGTTGCCCGATCGCCCAAAGAGATCACTCTCACTGCTGAACAGCAGTCAGCCCTTGAGAGCATCCTCACATCCGCAGAAACCAGCGCTCATTTCCTCTATGGAATAACCGGCAGTGGCAAGACGGAGGTCTATATCGAAGTGATCAGGCATTACCTGAAAACGGGTCATTCCACCATCCTGCTCATTCCGGAGATCGCACTCACACCTCAGATGGTGGAACGCTTTTTCAATGCTTTTGGCGATATATTGGCGATCATGCACAGCCGCTTGTCCGAAAGGGAAAGATTTGAGCAGTGGCAACGCATCCGAGAGGGGGAATGCCGGATCGTGATCGGCGCCCGCAGCGCTGTCTTTGCTCCCGTAAAAAACCTGGGTCTGATCATTGTTGACGAAGAACACGAATCCACCTACAAGCAAGATACCACGCCCCGATACCATGGGAGGGATACTGCGATCGTTCGTGCCCGGATGGAAGGGGCACGGATCATCCTCGGCAGCGCCACGCCCTCGCTTGAATCCTATTACAATACCCAGATCGGCAGATATAATCTGCATAAACTGGTCAACCGACCCTTCAATGCCAAACTCGCTGATGTCCAACTGATCGACCTGCGGGACGAAATGGATAAGGATTTACTCTCCGAGCCCTTGAAAGCAGCAATCTCCGACAGATTATCCAAAGGCGAGCAGATCATCCTCTTCCAAAATCGAAGAGGATATGCCTCTTTCGTGCAGTGCCTCAAATGCGGATTCCTGCTTCAGTGTCCAAATTGTGAGATCAGTTTGTACTATCACCGTGACCATGATCAATTGAATTGTCACTATTGCAACCACATTGCCCAACTTCCCCGCAAGTGTCCCAAGTGTGGCAGTTATTCCTTCGCCTATGGCGCTCCCGGCACCCAGAAAGTGGAGCAATTACTCCAGATCTATTTCCCCACGGCAAAGGTGATGCGTCTCGATTCCGATTCTTCTACGAAGAGGGATATTTACCAGACCATGTATCAGCGCATGAAAAAGCATGAGATTGACATCCTTCTTGGCACGCAGATGATTTCTAAAGGACTGGATTTTCCCAATGTGACCCTGGTCGGAGTCATCCTAGCCGATATCACACTTAACGTTCCCGATTTCAGAGCGAGTGAACGAACTTTTCAATTGCTCACCCAAGTCGTCGGGCGTTCAGGGCGGGGAGAAAAAAGCGGGCAGGCGATCGTCCAGACATATAATCCTCAGCATTATGCCATCCATTATGCCCTCCGGCAAGATTATGAGAATTTTGCCCATGAAGAAATGTCATATCGCAGACGTCTCTGCTATCCACCCTTCTACCGTCTGGCAAGGATCCTATTCCAGCATAAGAACGAAGGTGCCCTCAAACGTATGATCATAGACAATCATAAGACCTTCTCCCGAACTCCGGAACTATTTGATCCCGGGCAATTAATTATGCTGGGTCCCATTCCCGCACCCATGCCCAAGATCAATAACCTCTACCGTTACCAGATAGTTATCAAAGCCGCCAATGTCGAAGTAATGTCATCAGCGGTTCAATTCATCCTGCGTTCTCTGAAGTTGCCTTCTACTTTTCAAACTTCCATCGATATCGATCCGGCGATGCTGATGTAAATGCTATCCAAAATTGGATCCCGACGGGACTCGAGATCCCCCATATCCGATCCTGTTTTCATTATATCTTTTCGGCTTGCTGTGTTACGCTACACTACGCAGAGATCCGTCAGATCACGAATGATCTCGATTCTATAGTTTATATCCGGGTTTTCTTCGGAAGGCACTTCTACCAGGATCGCGGTACCGGAACTGATCTCATGACATTTGATCTGTTCTCCGATCAGTTTTTTCCAATTTCTGGGGCAGTGCTCGACCCAAAGTGGCATGACACCATAGGAAAAGAGTAATCCTTTGCATACCGCTGCATCGGTGCTTACTGCCAGGATCCAGGCGGGCAACTTGAAGCGTGAGATCAATTTGGCCGTATGACCGGATACGGTATGCGCCACCACAAATTCCGGTTTGATGTGTTTGACGGTGTGATAAACATCTTCTGAGATTACATCCGTGATATTCTCACTGTTACTGGTGAATAAATCACTGGTGCTGGGATTGCCATTGACCATGCAGCGATTTTGCTCGTTGTATGCCGCTATTTTAGCCAAAGTTTGAATTGCATCGATCGGATATGCGCCGATGGCTGGTTCTTCCGAGAGCATGATACAATCAGTACCATCAAACACAGCATTTGCCACATCGGTCGCTTCAGCCCGTGTAGGACGCGGATTTCGCACCATTGATTCCAGCATTTGAGTGGCGGTGATCACCGGTTTGCCCACCATGTTCGCCTTGCGGATCAGTTGTTTCAGCACAATTGCCAGCCGTTCGATGGGTATTTACACGCCCAGATCGCCGCGAGCGATCATAATGCCTCGGCAGCATCCAGGATCTCGTCGATCTTAGCCAGTGCCCCGCTTCGTTCCATTTTCGCAATAATAAGGGGATTGTATCCAAGTTCATTGGCTGCCCGGCGAACTGCCACGACATCTGACGCAGTATCCACAAAAGATTGACTAATGGCGTCCACTCCGTATTCCAGCGCTGCTTTGGGGCATTCCAGGTCACGAGGCGAAAAAAACTGAGATTCCAAGATCAATATCAGGGAGATTGATACCTTTGTTCGACCGCAATTCTCCGCCCACCAATATCATACAGATTATCTGAATGCCATCGGTCTCCAACACTTTTAGTTGGATCAAACCGTCATTGAGAAATAGTATATCTCCGGGTCGAACCGCTTGGGGTAGTTCCGGAAGGGTAACCGACACCTTAGACCAATCTCCGACATGGGGCTCCGACGTTAGAATGATTGTATCATTGGGGTGCAGGATGAATGATTTCTGCTTCAATTTTCCGATGCGGATCTTCGGACCGGGCAGATCAGCCATAATCGTTATACTTTTTCTGGTCTCTTTTTCTGCCTCTCGCAGCTTTCCGACCACTTCGGCATGCCCCTCAAAATCACCGTGAGAATAGTTCAATCGGGCGACGCTCATCCCAGCTTCGATCATACGGCACATTGTTTTAGTATTATTGGTGGAAGGACCGATCGTGGCAACGATCTTGGTTTTGTGTGCTCGAAAACTCATTTCTTCTCCTTCGGATAAACCGCATTATATGCATATGCTACTTATCTTAACGCCAATGTCAAGCAGGAGTCGGATCCATTTATGCTGGGGCCGCTAATAGAACAAAAAGATCTGCAGAGTGAGCAAAGAATCCAATTCGCAAAACATGATGGACGTGAAAACACCAAGCATCACTGGTCAGCTTGGGACAAATTGACAATAGAAGTAGATAACTAACTTTAGCAAAGAGCGTTGCACATATCTGGAGATCCCAATAAGTGTGAAGGTCTCAGATGCCGCTTGCTCACGACCACAGTATCTGATAATCCCAGTAAGTGCAACGCGCTTTGAATGATAGTGTGGATATAGCCATAAAGTTGTTGGCACTGAATTATTCAATAGCCTGAAGATGGTTTAGACACTCTCGGGTTGCGTTACCGTTGTTGTTCTCCCTGCTTGATAACCTTAGTATAACCTTACGGTCGTAAGGTTATACCAAGGTTATACTAAGGTTATCAAGTAAGGAGGAAAGTGGCAGTTCGCTGAAATATAGAAAGTAGTGAGAAAGGGGTGACCGTTTGGGTCGTGTGTTTTCTCACGAGATCACCGGAGTGGGACGGATTTGTCTATAAATCCAATCACGAAGCACAATTGATATTGAGTTGGATACGCCATAATTGAATGCGGAATGTCACTGATTATCGTGGCGATGGGTCGATAACATGATAAATGCGACAAATCCATTGACAAAAAAGGGGGATGGTAAACTCTGGCGCTTAAAATGAAGCTGTCTGCTTCTGCCTTACTGCAAAAGCGCAGGTAAGTGCCCGAGATTAAGTGATGTTTTAACCCGAGAAGCAGGCGGATCGTAGAATCCGCCTTTTTATTTTAACCGGTAAAGAAGGAGGTTCCCATAATCCGGATAAAACGTGGCAAGGCACGAACGAAAGATGTGGTGCCGAAAGAAAGAATTAATCATCAGATAACTGCATCCACAGTCAGATTGATTGGCAGCGACGCCAAGCAGATCGGTGTCGTGTCGATCAGCGAAGCAATGCGCCGGGCAGATGAAGCGGGAATGGATCTGGTGGAGATCTCTCCAACCGCAGAACCGCCGGTATGCCGGATCCTTAATTTCAGCAAGTATTATTTTGAGAAGGAAAAGCAAGCCAAAGAAGCCCGCAAACGCCAACATGAAGTGGAGATCAAAGAGATCAAGTTCGGTCCGAACACCGAGGAACATGACTACAACTTCAAGAAAAACAACGCCATCAAGTTTTTGAAACAGAAGAACAAGGTAAAATTCACCGTGCGTTTCCGAGGCCGTCAAATGGCACATAAGGAATTGGGATACAACGTATTGGATCGACTCAAGAATGATCTTGCGGTGATCGCCGACGTTGATACCGAACCTGTGCCTGATAGGAATCTGCTATCTATGATCCTTTCGCCCAAAAAAGACATTGAGAAGATCCTGGAAAAGATCGCCCGGCAGGCACAGGAAACCAAAGTTGGTCCCTCTCCGGTTGAGGCGCATTAGGAAGAAGAAAATACAAATTTATGCATTGTACGCTCCGGATCATGCCGGAGAAAACGAAGTATTTCATTCACTCAATGGAATAAGCGAATAAGGAGATAAAATGCCCAAGATCAAGACCAACCGGTCGGCTGCCAAACGCTTTAAAGTCACTGGAAGTGGCAAAGTAAAGCGTTATCATGCCAAATCAGCCCACATCAAAACCAAGAAATCACCCAAACTCAAGCGTAACTTACGTTCCAGCACCATCGTTCTCAAACAGGACGAAAGAAGAATTTACCGCATGCTGGTATTGTAATAGGAGATCAAGATGCCAAGAGCAACCAATAACGTCGCAGCCCACCGTCGCAGAAAGAAATACTTACTGGCGGCCCGGGGATACTTTGGTGCCCGGAGCAGGACCTATCGTATTGCCCGTCAAGCCGTCGAACGCGCCCTACAGTATTCGTTCAGGGATCGCAAACAAAAGAAACGCCAGTTCCGCAGTTTGTGGATCGTGCGCATCAATGCCGCCTGCCGCTTGAATGACATGAGTTATAGCAGGTTTATCAATGGCTTACACAAAGCCAATATTGACATCAACCGCAAGACTCTGGCTCATCTGGCTTGGCACGATGAGACCGCTTTTGCCAAACTTGTCGAGATCGCCAAAGGATAGACAGGCAGCCCTTGATGCAGCAAAAACTGGACGAACTGGTAGCAGAAGCCCGTCTGGCAATCGCCTCCTGCCGGACAGCTAATGATATCCTGAACACCAAAGCGCGTTATCTGGGCAAGAAGAGCGTCATCAACGAACTCTTTTGCGAAATCAGAAATCTGCCTGCTGAGGAGCGCTCGGTTTTTGGCCAGAAGATCAATCAAGCCCGCTCTCAGATCGAGGAAGCGCTCGCCATTCGGAATGAGGAGGTGAAAAAAGACGCCTGGGCAAAGCAAACCAGCGCTGCCAACATAGATCTCAGCATGCCGGCTTCGACTCTGCCTCGTGGCGGGTTGCATCCTTTGACGCTGGTGCGTCGCCAAATCGAAGACGTATTCGTCAGCATGGGTTTTCAGATCGCGGATGGCTTTGATATCGAAGATGACTTTCATAATTTTGATGCCTTGAATACCCCTGCCGATCATCCCTCGAGGAATCTGGCGGATACCTTTTATCTGGAAAACGGGATGCTCCTGCGGACTCAGACCTCTACTGTCCAGATCAGAGTAATGGAAAAGTATCCGCCACCGATCAGAATCATCTCTTTGGGCAGATGTTACCGCAACGACAAGCCGGATCCCACCCACCTGCCAATGTTTCATCAGGTTGAAGCATTGGTCGTGGATGAAGGTGTTTCTCTGGCTGATCTAACCTCCACTCTACAGCAATTTGTGCGGGTCATGTTTGGCGCAAATGTGCGTTCACGGATCAGACCTCATTATTTCCCTTTTACCGAACCCAGTGCGGAGATGGATATCAGTTGCGTAAGTTGCGGGGGAATTGGTTGTCGAGTCTGTAAGTATAACGGCTGGATCGAAATGGGAGGCGCTGGAATTGTCGATCCCAATGTCTTTGAAGCAGTTGGAATAGACAGTGATCGCTTCACCGGCTTTGCCTTTGGATTGGGGATCGATCGGATCGCCATGCTCAAATATAAATTTCCTGACATTCGTATCCTCTTGGAAAATGATCTGAGGATGCTGAGACAATTTAAGTGGTGAGGCACCGATGATCATCTCCGTAAACTGGTTAAAGAACTATGTTGAGATCGATGTCGAGATCAAAGAACTGGTGCATATCCTTACCTTCTCCGGCATTGAAGTTGAAACGGTTACGGAATTGAAAGCGCTCCCGCCGGAAGTGGTCACTTCCCGTATCCTAAGCGTCGAAAAGATCGACGGTAGCGATCATTTGTCCTTGTGTCTGGTGGATGACGGAATTGCCACACGTCAGGTTGTGTGTGGTGCGCATAATTGCCGTTCCGGATTGATGGCAGTGCTGGCAAAGCCTGGAGCGATCCTACCTGAGATCAGCATCCATCCTGCCAAGATCAGGGGGATCGAATCAGACGGGATGTTATGTTCCGAAGCGGAATTGGGCATCTCCAAAGACCATGATGGGATCATCGAATTGCCAGAGGATACGCCGCTTGGGATCGGTGTCAATGAGATAATGGGGTTGCCGGATTCGATCCTGGAAGTGGAGATCACGCCAAATCGTCCTGATCTACTGGGAGTGATGGGTATTGCGCGTGACCTATCAGCTTCTATGGACAAATCCTTGCTGATCCCGGAGTTTGATCTTGCTGCCGCATCCGTATCCGGTAAGGTCACATCGGTTTTGAAAATCGCCAATCTGGTACCTGAATTGTGCCCACGATACACTGCCAGGGTGATCCGTGGAGTCAGGATCGCTAAATCTCCACAATGGCTGAGGGAACGATTGGTCAGAGCGGGTCTGCGTCCGATCAATAATATCGTGGATATTACCAATTTTGTCATGCTTGAGACAGGGCATCCGCTGCATGCATTTGATTATGACAAACTTGCCTGTCCGGCAGGAGAAAGCATACCTCAGATAATAATCAGATGCGCTGTGGATGGCGAAAAGGTGAATGCTTTGGATGAGCGCCAGTATTCTCTTTGCTCCCGTGATATAGTGATCGCCGATCCTCAAAAGGCAATCGCTGTGGCGGGGGTGGTCGGTCTCTGCAATTCGCACATTGAGGATTCCACCACGTGCATTGTGCTGGAATCAGCCGCTTTTAATCCGCAGTCAATAAGGCGAACCGCTTATTTTCACAAGATATCGACCGATTCATCCTATCGTTTTGAACGTGGTCAAGCTCCGGAATCTGCGGAATTTGCCAGCTCCCGCACTGCTGCCTTGATCCTCGAGATCGCGGGAGGAACGCTTTGCGAAGGAATGCTTGATGATTGGCAGTATCCTCAAACCCGCAAGATTATTGGGATTCGTCCCAGCCGCTTTGATCAAGTGATCGGATATCGCCTCGAATCCGAGCAGATCAAAAACCACCTTTGCCGCTTGGGTCTGAAATTTGTCAAATATGCCACCTGGGTACCGGGCGTTATCGCTGATCCCGAAACCTTGTATTGTTTCCATGCGGAACAAATGGAACAAGGCATAACCGAGTTTACCGAAAATGACAAGTGCGTTCACTCGCTGTATTTTGAGACCCCTCCCGCTCGTGTGGATCTTGAAAGGGAGATCGATCTCATCGAGGAATTGGCCCGTCTGGATGGCTATGACAAACCGAAAAAAGCAACTCCTCCGGCTTTGATAATGGACATGAATGCCCATCTGATCAAGCGCAGGATCGAGGATCTCTTTGTCGCCAATGGATTCTATGAAGTGGTCAATTATAGTTTCACCGATGAAGAAGACCACTTCAAACTGTGGAACAAGAGTACTGCGCAAGAATTGATCCGGCTTAAAAATCCAACCAACGCAAATCAATCCGTAATGCGCGCCGGTTTGATCCCTGGTCTATTGCGCAACCTGCAATTTAACCTGGATCATGGCGCTAGGGATATTGCCCTATTTGAACTGAACAAGATCTATATCAATGACGAGAGGGGAAGAATCTGCGAACCCTTGAGATTAGCTGCTGTGGCGACCGGTCGATCCACTCCGCTGCAATGGCAGACAGTAAGTCCAATGTATGACATCTACAGGATCAAAGGTGTGTTAACTGCTGTTTTTGAAGAACTCGGCATCTCTCCGGTCGAGAGCTATTATTCTGCTCGTCCCTTTATCGTTAAGGATAGGGCAATCGATTATATCATCAATGACCAAGCAATTGCCTGCTGTGGCATGCTCGATCCCGAGACCGCCGCAGCATTTGGGATAGATACGGTCGTTCTCAAACAGGACGTTTGGGTTATTGACATTGACCTGGAGCTGCTTATATCAATGGCAAAGGATTTATCCGGGATCTATCAAAACATACCTAAGTATCCCACTGTGGAGCGTGATCTGGCTTTTATCATGGATAGCAATATCACTTATCATGACATCGTCAAAACCATCCAACAGGTTGATCCGATACTGATTAGGAAAATCAGCGTGTTTGACGAATACCGCGGTAAACAGATCGCAGAAAATGCTCGATCCATAGCCATTCGCCTTACTATAGCGGATGACGAAAAAACATTGACAGATGCAGCCATAGAAAATGTCATCGCATCGGTGAGAGAGAAACTTATCGCCTTATGGCAGGTAAAAATGAGGTAATATATGGAAAATCACGTTGTTAACTTACACGATAAAGTGCAGAAACTGATCGAACAATACGCACAAAATAAACAGAAACTCGAGAAACTAACCGTGGAATATGAGCAGTTGAAGGAAGAAAACGCCCAATTGATGAGGCAGATAGAAGGATTATCCAGCCAAAACTCACATTCGGTAGATTCGGTTAAAGACCTCGAAGATAAGATCACTTCTCTGGAAGATAAGTGCCAGAAACTTCAGTCAACGGTCAATGAATTTGAAAAACTGGCATCAGCAGCGATCTCGAAGATTGATGATTTGATACCTACAATGCAGGTTCAATAAGACAATGAAACCCGTGGAAGTCCAGATCTGTGGCCGCAAGTATCGCTTGCGTTGCGAAGATCCTCTCGAGATGCAAGCAATTGCTGATGATGTCAATGCTCAATTGGATGATATCAAAGGTCAGACGGATTGCATCGACTTCCACAAATTACTTCTGCTATTGGCGTTACAGCAACAGGAAAGAATGAGATCCCTGCAAAAGGCAAACACCGAATTGAAAAACGACATTGAGAGAATGAACCAAATGATCTCCAAGTTTATCGGAGATATCTGACAATCGCCTGCGGAACTCGTGATATGAATTGTATTAAAGCCACGCTTGTATTGGGAGTCGAGCCATTGGTGGCATGTATGCCGGCTACGCCCGGACCCATAAAGCCAAAAAGGTAGATGCCCACCTTAATATGGGCTTTGAATTCAACCATACACGGTTCTTGCGGGCTTTATAGATGTGAATTATAGGCATCTCCATTCGATGTATACCTAAGATGCCGAAACAACGATAAGGAATTGATAATGACTCTACTACAGATACTACAAAATAAATGGATAATCGGGATACTCGGTATTATCGCGGGATTGATACTGGCTCTGATCATATACCTGATCCAACGTAACACCGCATATAAATTAATCACACAGGCAAAACAACTGGCCACAGAGATCACCAAGGACGCCAAAAAAGATGCGGATAATGCCAAAAAAGCAGCCATCCTGGAAGCACGGGAAGAATGGTTCAAGCAAAAACGCGTATTGGAAGAAGAGATCAGAGAGCGGCAACGTGAATTAAGAACCCAGGAAAAAAAATACAACGACCGATTGGTAAACTTGGATAAACGGCTTGAATCACTTGACAAAAAGGAGCAATCCCTCAGCTCTCAGGAGCGGCAACTCAGGCAGAAAGAGGAGGAAACGCTTGCCAGAAGAGGGGAGTATGAAAGATTGATCAATGAACAGCGCGACCGGCTGTCCGATATAGCCGGATTAAGCCGCGAGGAGGCATTGAAACGACTCCGCGAGGAAGTGATTCATCAGGCTAAACAAGTAGCCGCCAATGACATTCGTCTGTCCATTGAACAACTCAAACTCGATGCCAATCAAAAAGCGGCAGAGATACTTTCTACAGCGATCCAGCGTTTGTCTGTTGACCATGTGGCTGAGACCACCGTCTCCGTCGTCTCCCTGCCCAGCGACGAAATGAAAGGCAGGATCATTGGCAGAGAAGGACGCAATATCCGCACCTTCGAAAAGGCATCGGGAGTTGATCTGATCATTGACGATACTCCTGAAGCGGTGGTGCTCTCGTGTTTTGATCCGGTTCGCCGTGAGATCGCACGCCTTGCGCTGGAGAAACTGATCGCTGATGGTAGGATTCATCCGGGCAGGATCGAGGAAGTGGTCAATAAAACCGCTAAAGAGATGGAAGAACGGTTGATCAAGATCGGTGAACAGGCAGTAATCGAAACTAATATCCATAACATATCTCCCAACCTGATCAAGATCCTTGGTCGCCTGCACTACCGCACCAGTTACGGACAGAACGTTTTGCATCACAGCATTGAAAGCGCTTGGATCTGTGGTATTCTTGCTGCTGAAATCGGTGTTGATCAGGAGATCGCCCGTCGTGCCGGATTGCTGCATGACATAGGCAAAGCGGTCGATCATGAGATAGATGGGACGCATGCCATCATTGGAGCCAATCTAGCGAGGAAAAATGGGGAAAACAAGATTATTGTAAACGCCATAGAAGCCCACCATGAAGAAGCGGAACCAATCTCTCTCTATGCTGCATTGGTTCACGCATCCGATGCTATCTCCGGGGCACGTCCAGGTGCTCGCCGCGAAATGCTGGAGACCTACATGCAACGCCTGGCAAAGCTTGAAGAGATCGCCAATAAAGTAGAAGGCGTTAACAAATCATACGCCATCCAAGCAGGAAGGGAATTACGCATAATCGTTGAACCTACCCAGATCGAAGATGCTCAAGCATCGGTAATTGCCACTGACATTGCCTCCCAGATCGAACGCGAAGTTCAGTATCCCGGTCAGATCAAAGTGACCGTGATCCGCGAAGTGAGACAAGTGGTGATGGCAAAATAATGAGGGTTGTATTTTTTGGGGATGTATTTGGAAAATCCGGCAGGGAGATACTGCTGGAGACGCTACCGATGCTTAAACAGCATTATCGGGCAGATTTTTACATTCTCAATGCCGAAAATCTGGCAAATGGCAAAGGATTGACCGAGAAGACAGCCAGACCTCTTTTTGCTGCGGGGATTGATGCCATGACTGGTGGAAATCACCTTTGGGACAGGCCGGAGTCGCTTGATTACATTCGCAATGAACCCAGGATCATCAAACCGCTGAACTATCCTCACGCGACTCCCGGTAGTCAATGGCTGACCCTTCAAAAGGATGATCTGTCGTTGCTGGTTTGTTGTCTGACCGGACAGATGTATATGCCTCCCTGTGATTCGCCGTTTAATACTTTTGACCGCTTATATCCTGAGTTAACAACCCTATCCCGATGCATCCTGCTGGACTTTCACTGTGAATCCACTGCCGAAAAGCGTGCCATGGGGTGGTTTACAGATGGCAGGATCTCTGCAATCATCGGGACTCATACTCATGTCCAAACCGCAGATGAAGAACTTCTACCCTTGGGCACAGCATATATCACCGATGCTGGTATGACCGGCCCACACGATTCGGTCATTGGTATCAAAAAAAGCATTATCGTCGAGAAGATGCGTTCTTGCATTCCCGTTCGTTACGAAGTATCAGACCGTGGAATGCAGATCAATGGCGTTTTTATGATCATCGATCCAGATAGCGGCAAGGCGAAGCACATCGAACGTATCCGCGAGCGTTATAGCGAGAGTTTATGAACAAGATCCTGTCCGGCAAGCCGGTCGCTCAAGCCATAAACGATGAAAGCCGACGTTTGATCGTGTCGCATGATCTGACGCCGGTGATGAAATTAATCATAGCGGGCTCTGATCCCGCATCCTTGTATTATATCAAGAACATCGTTAATCAAGGGGAAAAACTTGGGATAACAGTAGATTGTCAGATCCTTGCGGAGAGTGTGAAGCAGGATGACCTCGCCACCATAGTAATGGCTGCCGGCAAGGATGAAAAAGTGGATGGGATCATGCTTCAGCGCCCCTTGCCCAAAGGTCTTGATCAGAATTATATCGAGTCCCTTATTGATCCGGGCAAGGATATCGACGGCATCCATCCGAGCAATTTGGGCTGTTTGATCACTGAAATGCCATGTTATGCGCCATGCACAGCTATGGCAGTGATGCAGTTGATGAGGCATTACCAAATCGATCCAGGCGGAAAGCATGTGGTGATCATCGGACGAAGCACGGTCGTCGGCAAGCCACTGGCGGCTCTATTGTTACAAAAGAAAAGCGGCGGAAATGCAACCGTCACTGTATGTCACAGCCGAACAACCGACCTGGTGTCATATACCCGTCAGGCAGATATTCTGATCGTTGCCATCGGTAAAACTGAATATGTCACTTCATCAATGATCAAAGAAAACTCAATCCTTATTGATGTCGGTATTAACGAAAAAATCACGGCGGACAAAGCACTTACATATGTCGGAGACATAGATTATAATGACTGTATTGACAAGGCATTAGCCATTACTCCCGTCCCGGGTGGAATTGGTACAGTGACCACTGCAATCCTGTTTTCAAACCTTGTCAGGGCTTGCCTTGAGAAGAGAAATTGAATAAAATCATTGACGATTTTACAAACCTGATATCCAATGGAACGCATGAGAATAATGATTCCGAAGTTTGGGAGGAACGATGCATAGAAAGAGTTTGACGCTCTTATTGATCGTCATAACCATGACGTCACTGCTGCTGATCATTACCGGTTGCGGCAAATCCGGAAGCCGGTTTACCAACCAATTACCGACCATTCGTATCACTTCCTACGAAGGTTTTGATGACAGCGGTTACACACTGAACGACACGTTGATCTATCAACAGAGGATCTACTGGCATGCCAATGATCCGGACGGGGTCATCGTTGGATTTGCCTACCGCGTTCTGGATGAAAACGGTAATCCTATCCGCACACCAGGAAACTATACGATCGACGCTGATGGATCGGTCACTCCGGACAACGTATTGAACACTCTGGGTCCCGGTTGGGTTCTCCATTATCTACCCGGTGCTGATCAGAATGTGCCGCTTTCCAGTCCGGAAGCGCGCCGGTCCATCTGGACAACCCGTAAATATGCCGTGGTCAATTTCCCTGCCGCCGATACCAATGGCAGCCCGACTATCAGAAGCAGCAGATTTGAGGTCATTACCGTGGACAATCGAGGAGGTGTCACTCCCGTGCCCGCTTACAGGGTATTTACGACGACTTCAGCACAACCGAAATGCTTCCTGACCACCACCAAGGGAAATCCCGATGGAAAAGCGGTCGGAGCAGGTATCCGACTACAATTCTTGATGAATGACTTTGATCCGTATATTACTCCGACCCCTTATCATTATGAATTTAAGATCCAAAAGATAAACCATCAGACAAGCGCTCTGATCAGTGAGTCGCCTTGGTATTCGACCAAGAATGAACCACGGATCAACCAATATCTTCTGACTCGTTACACCCAGCCTGCATCGATTGATTATGACTTTGCAAATGGTCAACAGGTTTCAATGACCAAAGTAGTGGCACGGGTTTATGATCTTGCCGGCGTTGCGTCTGATACCACTTCCATCAGATTTGCCGTCAAATCAGGTTTCCGGCCCAATACTATGATCTACAGGCAAAGAACCTATGGATTGGGAGACAACCATTATATCGATTATGTGGACGAATCCACTCCCGAAGTGATGCCATATACGATTACTGAGGGCTCCCAGCGTTTTGCCACGGCATATTTCAAAGATATTCATAACCGCTATACTGCCGTAAACAGCCAGAATTTCAAGACCTGGATCAGGTGGGGCTGGCATGGAGAATATGGTGAGATGCTTACCGCCGGTGGGTTTAGGGTCACAGACAATCCCTTTGACAAGAAGATCGATCTCGTCATGCACAAAGAAGGCAATGTCAGCGTGAATTATTTCAGCGAGATCACTCACTTTGACCTGCGAATGAATGGTCAGCCCTACAACTTCCCACCATTGGCACATTCCGTTGTCACTGATGGTGACGGAAAAAGATGGCTGCGTGTTCCATTATATTCCCCGCTGGGTCAGACGGTAGTAATAACCAGTTTACAAAGTCAGGTACATCTTTTTGAGGTGAGAGCGGTCGATCTGCAGGGTGAACCCTCGCCCACGCCCGCCGTCTTTGAGTTCGAGCTCAAAGCACCGGTACCCAAGGCGCAGAAAGCGGGTATCCTGATCATTGACGATGATGAGCATGCCCCCGGTGCGCCAGCAGATACTCTGAATGCCCGTTATCAGTATATTCTCTCCTCATTCCCGGGCCAGATCAGCCGGATCCAAAGACGGACTTCCGACGCCCATCCTGGGCAGACCAATCAGGATGATCGCGCCAGACATATCGCGCTCTCCGACTTGCAGGCATATAAACTGGTCGTTTATCACAGTGATAATCCGGCCAAAGCACCACACTTAAAACTGGACCATGATGCCTATCTGTTGTATCTTGCCCAAGGCGGTAATATGGTCATATCCAGCATGCACCAGATGTCTTCGGTGTTGGAAGGCATGGTTCTTGCCACGCAGCGTAGATTCCTGGAGTTCTTTGGGGTCAACTACAATCGCGCGGCCATGGGATTTGTTAGCGGCAGTTTGACCGTCCGGCCTTGGTTTGTCAAAGCGCTCGGACAAATGGGATATAACGACATCAATCTCCAGTTGCCCAGTTTTAATACTGCAGTTACCAGCCGGCAAGGTCTATCATCCGTCACCTTCTTCAATCTCATTAATGCCGATGTGATCTACCGATTCGGCAGTAAAACCATCGGACAGGACAATTTCTCGCCCCCTACCCAGGCAGATTTTGACCTGTATAACAACAAACCTGTCGGACTCAGAAAAGTCAACCCCAATAACCGGTGCTACATCTTTGGCTTCCCCCTGTCCTTTATGGATAAAGACCAAGCCAAGGCCATGGTGAACCGCGTTTTAGGCGAATTGGGCATGATCTGATAACGATAGCATAGGCTATATCAAGCCGCCGGTTTTCCAGACCGGCGGTTTCTTATTATATGGGGATGCACGAGCAAGTAATCAAGAGCTTTGAGAGACCGTTGCACATCCAGGGATCAACAGAGATTGAGATCGTGAGTAAGCAATATTATAAGTTTTCCAGCACTATCAGACGGATAGAGTAAGTTTTCCAAGCCATCAGATCTTATCTGACAATCAGTTTGTTTATGGCTGCAAGAAAAATGCCTTATATTGTCTAATGGTCTTTTTTAACATGCTGGTATCAACAAACATCGAGAACATGAGAAAGAGAGGTCGTCTCGCAATCCAGCTCAGGCTGTTGATAACACGGATTTTGTCTGACAGATAGTTTGGGAATACAGCCATAAAATCAACCGCTCAGAATTACTCAGTTGTCCAAAGAAGGTTTAGAATCAAACGGAATGGTGTTTTCGCTATTATCCTCCCCGCTTGATAACCTTAGTATAACCTTACGACCGTAAGGTTATACTAAGGTTATACTAAGGTTATCAAGCAAGGAAGCTGTAGTCAAGTCAACTCTCTGAATGATTCAGCGGTCTTTATGTGTCATCGTGGGAATTCATTGGTTTTACCGGGGTCTGATGCTTGCCGATGGAAATGGGAAAAACCGGGATCGGGGGGATTGACGTGGAGGCGCTGTGATCCAACAACCGTGGAGAAGACAGGGGAACAAGCGATAAAATGGAAGAATCAAACATTGGGCTGTGATGGTGCTGAAGGGGGGACTCGAACCCCCACGAGCGTTTCGCTCACTAGTCCCTGAAACTAGCGTGTCTACCAATTTCACCACTCCAGCGCTCAAGTACGCACCTTTTGGGCGATCACGCTCTTTTGTCAAGCAAAATGCTAACTTTTACGATTTAGGAATTGACAAAAAGAGCGCAACGCCATCCATTGGCAAAAATTTACGACTTCTGTCAATCACAATGATTGGAGGATAAATGACTGATCAAAAACGCGTTTACCTTTTTGGTAACGGAAAAGCCGAAGGCAAGGCAGGGATGAAAAATCTCCTGGGTGGCAAAGGAGCCAACCTTGCCGAAATGAATCTGATCGGACTGCCGGTTCCTCCCGGCTTTACGATCACGACCGAGACCTGTATCGAATACAACAAATACTCTGCCGAAAAAGTGAAAGCGTTCCTGAATGCGGAAGTCCGTCAGGCAGTGGCTCAAATAGAAAGTATGATGGAAGCGCAGTTCGGTTCGACCAATAATCCCCTGCTCCTATCTGTCCGTAGCGGCGCCCGCGCTTCAATGCCTGGGATGATGGATACGATCCTGAATCTTGGCCTCAACGAAGCAGCCGTCGCCGGTATGATCAAAAGGACGGGTAATGAGCGCTTTGTATGGGATTCTTATCGTCGCTTTGTGCAAATGTATGGCGATGTAGTGTTGGGGATGAAACCCGCTAACGAGGACGAGATCGATCCCTTTGAGCAGATCATCGGCGAACTCAAGGAAGCGAAAGGCGTGAGCAACGACCTTGAATTGACCGCCGCTGACCTTCAAGTATTGGTGGCACGCTTCAAATCTGCGGTCAAAAACCAGACCGGGCACAGTTTCCCGGATGATCCATGGGAACAACTCTGGGGTTCGATCTTTGCCGTATTCAATAGTTGGAACAACGATCGTGCCCGCTATTACCGCGCCATGCACAACATTCCCGAAGAATGGGGAACTGCGGTCAACGTCCAGGCAATGGTCTTTGGCAATATGGGTGATTCCAGCGCCACTGGAGTTGCCTTTACCCGGGACGCCGCCACTGGCGAAGATATCTTTAACGGCGAATGCCTGATCAATGCCCAGGGCGAAGATGTCGTTGCCGGAATCCGCACACCTCTGCAGATCACGCTTGAGGGCTCACGCCGCTGGGCAAAACTGCAGGGCATCGAAGAATCCGAACGCCAAGCCGATTATCCATCTCTCGAAGAAGCAATGCCCGAGGCGTATCAGGAACTGTTTCATATCCAACGCAAACTTGAAGAACATACCAACGATATGCAGGACATCGAGTTCACTATCCAGGAAGGAAAACTGTGGATGCTTCAGACCCGCAACGGAAAACGCACCGGTCCCGCTATGGTCAAGATCGCCATGGACTTGTATCATGAAGGCAAGATCAGCGATACCGATGCATTAAAAAGGATCGAGCCCAGCAAACTCGATGAATTGCTGCACCCGGTCTTTACCAAGGAAGGACTGGCTAAGGCAACTGGGATCGCCAAAGGGCTACCCGCCTCTCCCGGCGCTGCCTCCGGTCAGATCGTCTTTACCCCCGATGCCGCAGAGGAATGGGCAAAGAAAGGTCAGAAGGTTATTCTTGTCCGGGTCGAGACCTCTCCCGAAGACCTGAGAGGGATGAATGTCGCCAAAGGCATTCTCACCGCCAGAGGCGGAATGACCTCCCACGCTGCAGTGGTGGCTCGCGGAATGGGTAAGTGCTGTATTTGCGGTGCCGGAGCGCTTAAGATCGATAGTAAGAACCGCAAGATGACCATCAATGGTAAAACCTACAACGAAGGTGACTGGATCTCTCTGGACGGAACCAGGGGGAATGTGTTTGAAGGCAAGATCGAAACGCAGGATCCTGAATTGAGCGGTGACTTTGCCGAACTGATGGATTTGGCGGATAAACATGCCGTTCTCAAAGTCCGCACCAATGCCGATACACCCAAGGATTCCCGGGTTGCGCGCCAATTTGGAGCACAAGGTATAGGTCTGTGCCGCACCGAGCACATGTTCTTTGAAGGCAACCGGATCAGAGCCATGCGAGAGATGATCCTTGCCAAAGTAGATGACGAGAACGCTCGTCGCAAAGCGCTCGATAAGCTCCTGCAAATGCAGATCGCTGACTTTGAAGGCATTTTTGAAGCCATGGATGGATTTCCGGTTACTATCCGCCTTCTTGATCCGCCATTGCATGAATTTGTTCCCCATGAGGAAAAAAACCAGAAGGAAATGGCAGATGAATTGGGTATCGATATCGGCATAGTCAGAGAACGCGTGGCTTCTCTGCTTGAGCAAAATCCCATGCTGGGACATCGTGGCTGCCGCTTGGGAAATACCTACCCCGAGATTACTGAAATGCAAGCACGAGCGATCATTGTAGCCGCTCTGAATGTGACCAGGAAGGGCGTGAAAGTCCTCCCCGAGATCATGGTTCCCCTGATTGGCACCGCTGCTGAATTTAAGATGCAGGAAACGATCATCGACCAGACGGCGGAGGAAGTCTTTGCCGAATGTGGTTCCCGGATCGAATATCTGATCGGAACTATGATCGAGGTGCCCCGGGCTGCCATTGTTGCAGATGAGATCGCTCACTGCGCCGAGTTCTTCTCCTTTGGAACCAACGATCTTACCCAGATGACCTTCGGCTATTCCCGTGACGACGTGGGAACCTTCTTGCCCGTCTACCTCAGCAAGAACCTCTTGAAAAACGATCCCTTCCAAGTCCTTGACCGCGATGGAGTGGGTGTATTGGTCAAAATGGCAGTGGAAAAAGGCAGACAGACCAATCCAGATCTCAAGATCGGGATCTGCGGCGAACACGGCGGCGAACCGAACTCGATCGAATTCTGTCACATTGTGGGGATGAACTACGTAAGTTGCTCTCCATATCGTGTTCCGATCGCTAGGGTTGCTGCTGCCATCGCTGCTCTCAATCACAGCAGATAAATCCATCAAACATATGCAAGCCCGGTATCTGCCGGGCTTTATCTTTGCCGAATCTTTTATGTTCTCTCGGATCTTCTATACACGATGCCGCTTGAGGGATGAAGAATCTTCCCCGATGACGACCCGGTGTCTGTAACATTCAGGGACAATATTACTTCAAAGGGTTCATCTGTTTCGAAGACAGTTCCTTCATCACAGTTATTGATTATGACTCCAAGGCAGTCGTTTTGATCGTAGCGTTCAAAGTGCAACAACCCCTGGGGATTATCCAGAAATCGTATCTCACCATCGATCAGGATTGGATTCTTTTTACGAAGTTCAATGCATGAGCGGTGGAAGTCCCTTAGGTCGACCGCTTCTGGTCGTTCGCGCCAATGCCAGTCATAGGGACGGCGATTGTCAGGATCTTTCTCTCCCTGCATACCGATCTCGTCTCCATAATAGATATGCGGGGTTCCGATGAAACACATCTGAAACAACACCGCCAGTTTAACCAGGTTTATATCGTTCTCAGCCAGGGTGAGGATCCGCCAGGTATCGTGAGAGCCCAGCAGGTTCATCATTGTCCTCAAACTCTGGAGGGGATAAGAAGCCAAGCCCTCTTCCATAATCCGGACAAAACTGGAGGTGGAGATACTTCTATGGAAAATGTAATCCAGGACTGGTGTCTTAAGATATGCATAGTTCATTACCGAGTCAAAGTATTGTCCGTTTAGCCATTCATGGGCACTGTTCCATATCTCGCCCACGAGCCAGGCATCCGGCTTCAGCGATTTGACAACCTTACGAAACCGTCGCCAAAACCAGAATGGAACCTCATCGGGAACGTCCAGACGAAAGCCGTCAATGCCGATCTCCACCAACCACCAATTGGTCATCTCATCCAAATGATCCAGCAGGGCTTGATTGGGTTTGGCAAGGGAGATGTCCCGGATAGTATTTTCTTCCGGATGATGCCGTAAGTGATCATAATTGAGATCAGGCATATCTTTGATGCCCCACCAGCATTGGTAGTAATCCTTGGGCTTAAAGTCAGGCGGCAGGGGATCGGGCAGAGGCCATTTCTTCCAATCATACCATAGCCAGTAATCGGATGCCTCGCCTTTTTGGACGCAGTCCCGAAATGCCCAAAAAACCTCGCCGGTATGGTTCAGAGCAATATCCAGAATGATCTTAATTCCTTTGGCATGAGCCAATTTGACCAGTTCCCTCATTTCTGCTTCGGTGCCAAAATGGGGATCGATCTTCATAAAGTCGGCCGCATCATACTTATGATTGGATTTCGCCTGCCACAAAGGATTGAAATAGATGATAGTTATCCCAAGATCAACGAGATCGGGCAATTTTTGGATACAACCCGCAATATCGCCTCCATAGAACGACCACCAGTCCGGTTTTCCGGGCGGGAGCAAGGGATTTTGGGTCAGACCACTGATGTCGAACCAGTCCTCGACCAGGTGATAGTATTCCTGTTGGGGTTGCAGATATTCGCCAATCGGTGGATGGGTTCGGCAATTATCATAATACCACTCCGAGAAATCGGGATCATTGGCCGGGTTGCCATTGTAAAAACGATCCGGGTAGATCTGATAGACGATGCCATTCTTAACCCAATCCGGTGTGGAGTATATAGGTATCTGATCCCTCTCAATTTTAATCAAAACAGTTGTTTGGCATATTGATCTGATGCCATTGGCGCCGACAAAAAGGACCTCTTCATGGTAATTGATCTGAAAGTTGATGTGCATTTCTGGTTCACCGCTCATGTTAACTACCCGGTGATAAACATCATAACGGCTGTCCGCCCCCAAGCGATACATCGGATAAGAACCTTTTCCACAAACCAGCGTCACGCGGCACTTCAGATCCTTAAACCAGCGAAAACGAATCTCTATTTCGTTTTCGGACATACGATTAAACGTGAATAGATTGGTTTCCGTGCGGTTAAGTTCCTCCAGATTGTCTTTGATATCATCCCATGTGATCCGATCTACTGCGTCAGTGACCCGGAGGATTGAATTCCTACCCCCGAATGGATCGGCAACTGTCTCGGGGTTGGCAGGATCAGGCATCCAGATGCCATCCACAATGAACTTATACAAATACTTCCCATTCTGTAGGGTAAAATCGATCTGATAGATTCCGCTGCGGTTTTCCATGGGTATTATCTGCCAGTTTGTCAGATCACCGGCGATGCCGACAAGATGTTCACCAGCGGTTGGCGGTTGATACCTTAAAGCAATGGTTCTCAGCATATTAGGCGCTCTCTTTGGTTTTTGTTTTGCTCCCTTTGGCTGAAGATTGGTGATTGCTGGGGTGAACTTTGGACAGATGTGCTTTAAGGTATTGGCCCGTATAGGATACTGTGGATCGGATTATATCTTCGGGGGTTCCGCAAGCGATTATCTCTCCGCCTTCGTCACCGCCTTCAGGTCCCAGGTCGATGACCCAGTCAGCGGACTTGATGACATCAAGATTGTGTTCGATCACGATGACAGTATTGCCCATTGCCACTAGTTTTTTTAGGACGTCAAGCAGTTTGTTGATATCGTCAAAGTGCAGTCCTGTAGTGGGTTCGTCCAGCATGTAGAGCGTATTTCCGGTACTGGTCTTGCTCAACTCGCGTGCCAGTTTGATCCGTTGAGCTTCCCCGCCGGAGAAAGTAGTCGAGGATTGTCCTAGTTTGATGTAATCCAGTCCTACTTCATGTAAGGTGTTGAGTTTGTTATAGATCCCGGGGATGTTGCGGAAGAATTCCACTGCTTCCTGCACATCCATATCCAGCACTTCAGCGATGTTTTTGCCTTTGTAGCGAACGCTGAGCGTTTCGTTGTTATAGCGCTTCCCTTTGCACACTTCACAAGTCACGTATATATCTGCCATAAAGTGCATTTCGATCTGTTTTACGCCCGCACCTTCGCACGCTTCGCAGCGTCCGCCCTTGGTGTTGAATGAGAATCGTCCAGGTTTATAACCCTTCATTTTGGAGGCAGGGAGATCGGCAAAGAGGGAACGGATCGGATCAAAGAGTTTGATGTAGGTAGCCGGATTGGAGCGGGGGGTGCGTCCGATTGGCTGTTGATCGATAGCAATGACCTTGTCTATATGTTCAACGCCTTCGATGGCTTGCACTTCTCCAAGGTGGTGATTGGTGCGGTAAAAGTGATTATGCAGATAGGGGTGCAGAGTTTGGTTGATCAGTGAACTTTTACCCGAACCGGAAACGCCAGTGATGCAGACAAAGAGCGCGACCGGGATATCTATGTTTAAATTCTTCAGGTTGTTATGACAAGCCCCTCGGATGGAGATATGCCGTGTGTCCGCGTTGATCCGCTTCGCGGGAACGGGGATGCATTTAGCGCCGGAAAGGTAAGCACCGGTGACCGATATCTTGCTCTTCAGGATCTTGTCCAGAGAGCCGCAGGCAACGATCTCGCCGCCAAAGACGCCAGCACGAGGACCAAAATCAACGATCATATCCGCCGTCCGGATCGTTTCTTCGTCATGTTCCACCACGATCACCGTGTTACCAAGATCGCGCAACTGACATAACATATTGACCAGTTTGGCGTTATCTTTCTGATGTAGTCCGATGCTGGGTTCATCCAGAATATACATAACTCCAACCAATTGGCTACCGATCTGGCTTGCCAGACGGATCCGCTGAACCTCACCACCTGATAGCGTGGGTGTTCTTCGTTCCAAGGTCAGGTAGTGGAGTCCGACATTGATCAAAAAACCCAGACGGTTCACTATTTCCTTGAGAATTTCAGTGGCGATTATCTCCTGGTTGCCCTGCAGTTTGATACGGCTGAAAAAATCATGGGCCTGATGGATACTCATGGCGGTGATATGCGCGACATTTTTACTCTTGATCAAAACGGCGAGGTTTTGCGGCTTAAGTTTCTTGCCGTTGCAGTCAGGACACGGTTTATCGCTAATGAAGGTGAGATAATAACGGCGCATATCTTCGGAAGTGGTTTCGCGCATACGTCTTTCCAATTGTGGGACCAGGCCTTCAAACCGCATCATGAATTGACCTGAGCCATGCGCACTTTGCCAGGCAACTTTGAAGCGCTTGCCTTTGGAGCCCCAAAGCAGGAGTTGCTTGATTTCTTCCGGTAACTGATACCAGGGGGTATTCAAGGAAAAATCGTATGCCCGGGCCAGGTTTCTTACGGTATTGAGTGTCCAACTGTCTTGTTTGTCTTCCAATCTGCCCCAGGCAGCCACCGCGCCATCCATAATGGAACGGACAGGATCAGGAACGATCAGATCGGGGTCGAATTCCAGTTTATACCCCAGGCCGTTGCAGGTCTGGCATGCCCCGATCGGACTGTTGAAGGAAAAGTGTTGCGGGGATAACTCTTCAAAACCGATGTTGCAAGCGGCGCATGAATTCTGTGATGATAACAGCAGAGTATTGTGTGCATTATTATTGTCTTCCGACGGTTCTTCAATGCCTTTGCCTTTGCCCTTTGGGGCTTGGGATTCCTGAGATGGTTCCTTGGGTTCCGCATTGGAGACGGAAGGCGATTGGTCAACGAAATCGATCTTGATAAAACCACCGGTCAGTTTGAGCGCTATTTCCAGAGAGTCCGCCAGGCGCGAGGAGATATCGGGCTTGAGAATGATCCGGTCAACTACGACATCGATCGTGTGTTTGCTCTTCTTGTCCAGGACGATCTCCTCGTCCAGATTGCGTAACTGCCCATTGATTACCACTCTTACAAAGCCCTCATGACGCAATTGCTCGAGTTCCTCCTTGTGTTCTCCCTTGCGGTTTTGCACCAGAGGCGCCAAGATCTGCAGCCGGGTTCCTTCCGGATAGGCGATCAGATGTTCCACCATCTGATCAATGGTCTGCGCTCCCACCCGCTGACCGCAGAGGTGACAATGCTGTTCACCTATACGAGCATAAAGAACTCTCAGATAATCATATATCTCAGTCACGGTCCCAACCGTGGAGCGGGGATTCTTGCTGGCGGCTTTCTGCTCGATCGAGATCGCAGGCGATAAGCCCTCAATGTAGTCCACCTTCGGTTTTTCCATCTGACCCAAAAACTGACGAGCATAAGCAGACAACGATTCCACATAACGCCTTTGCCCCTCAGCATATAGCGTATCAAAAGCCAAGGAGGATTTACCGGATCCGGACACACCGGTAAAGACCACCAATTGATTGCGAGGGATTTCCAGATTTATATTCTTCAGGTTGTGTTCCTGTGCGCCCTTAATAACTATCTTCGTTTTCAATCAGTTTAACCTCATTTGAGTGATTTTCGCTTTACTCAATTGAGAGTGTTTTTGTGTCAAACGAAAAATCCTCCTTCCTTCTTCCTTGCTTAATAACCTTAGTATAACCTTAGTATAACCTTACAGCCGTAAGGTTATACTAAGGTTATCAAGCAAGGAGGAGGGGATGCCAGAAAGAGAAATATAGGGTGATGAAAGTGTCGTCCTGAGTAAGTTGACACTTAAACCCAATAAGGGGAGTTTTGTATGAAGACAGAAAAAGTTGGACAGAGAACAAGGAACAACTACAGCGTTGCATTCAAAATGCAAGTGGTGGAAGAGGTAGAAAACGGTCTAATCAGTGCCG
>JBBISI010000002.1:0-117652 GCA_037441405.1 Candidatus Cloacimonadota bacterium | reverse complement strand
CCGGAATAATTGGCATAGCCGGTGAGCGTGATCGTGGCATCTGGCAGTGGTCCGCTGGTGTCGCTGGCATGAATCGTGCCCGTCACATTCACCGTCGGCATCGGTTGCATGGCGACATTCAGCGTGAGAGTTTCATCCTCAAGGATGATTGCCTGTTGGGTTTGAGTGATGTAGCCGTATTTGCTGAAAGTGACTTGGTAGGTATTGGGCAGGACATTTTGGATAGCGAATTGTCCCTGGGCATTGGTAGTCGTTTGGTATCCGCCGGTGGCAAAGATGACCGATACACCGGATAAAGGCTGGTTTCCGGTTCCGGTGACAGTTCCTTGAATATGCCCCACACCGCCGGGGATGACCAGTAGGGTGGTCTTGGGGAACTGTCCTGATATGGTGGCTGTAGCGGGAGGATTGGCAGGATTATAAATATCCCAGTCGGATTGCACCTTTCGCGAGCGGTTGGTGCCAACGGTCTGGCAATCAAAGACATCGCTGGAACTAAAGTACTGCGTATCCATCGGGCGGTTGACCAGCATCACCAGGTTTTCGCCATTGAGATACATATATGGCTGCGGGAACATGATCACGATATTATTTTGACCGGCGGGGTAATTCACATTGCCATCAAAGACCTGAGTCAATTGGGTGGAAGGTATCCATCCATTCGCCAGATTCTGCTGCGTAGTGGTACCCAACCAGATCTTGGTCGGCTTTTGCATGAGTGACGTTACGAAATTGTTGTAGAACTGGACGCCCAGGATCATGCCGGTGAAATTGCCCATCTCATCGGGATAATAGAGCGTTTCGAACAAACTATTCATCCAATACATATCGACGGGCATATGGGCTTGCTCGCCACCGTTGCCGATGGTGACGGCAAAGATGCCGGCAGGCATGACATTGACGCTCGCCGGTAGCGACTGGTCATTATCAGGAACTTGATCTGCCGTCAGGATGGTCTTGGCATAGATGGACATAGCACCCGCCGTGGCAGGCGACCAGGTGATCACTACCGGTAGCGTCTGACCGGGATTGATAGGAGGTCCATTGATGGAAGCAAGTTCGACATTGGTCTGGCTGTATAGTTTTACCTGATAGTCACTTTGTGCCACCGTTCCCCAGTTTCTAACCTGGACGGTGTAGTTTGAAGCGACGCCTACGGTGGGGGTGGTATTTCCAGTTACGGATAAGGCGGAGAGGTCATGCTGGGGAGTAAGATTGATATTGACATTATCGATAAATGTTGTCCTGTTCGCGCCTCCCAGTCCATGTCTGAACGCAATGAATGCCCCAGCGCCGGTGTATCCTGCCAGGGTGACTACATATTCCATCCAGGTTGTGGTAAGCGTCATTTGGTCCACCTGCTGAAACGTAAGCGGATCCTGAGAATTGCTCATGATGCCGATGGAAACTGGCACTCCGGCAGTATTGGCACGGGCATGGAACCTGACACGGATAGTGTTTGCCGGGATAGTATTGACCAGTGGCGGGGCGATCAAATACAAATGGGCACCGGTATCGGCAGAATTGAAGAGCGCTGCACTATTGGGCGGGGTTTGCGATTGGACCGAGACAGTGCGGACGTATGCTGCCGTGTTTACTGATTGGACATAACTGCTCCAGTCAAGTGGCAGGGCGGGGATCGCCGCTGCATCAAAGTTCTGATTGTAAGGCAGGGTATAGATGGTAGGGTCTATGGCAGATCCAGTCAGGGCAAGGGTATGGGGAGTGCGGCTGGCATCGAATGTTTCTCTGGTGTTTCTGGACATCCGGATATGCCTTACCGTGCCCTGGTCATCGGTTATGGTCAGGGTGGCGGAATGAGTGCCTGCTGCCGTAGGTTGGTAACAAACCACGAGCGGCAAGAATTGTCCGGTCGTTAATGCAGCGGGTAAAGCAGGCATCGTCGGGATCGCAAAGTAATCGCTGCCGGTCAGATTGATGGAATTGATCGTCAGAGTTCCGCCACCTATATTGAAAATGTTGAAGGTCTTGTTATGCACCGTGTTCATCAAGACCTGGCCATAATTATGCGAAGAGGGTGAGACGAAGAATACAGGATCCTGGCCGGCAGGGGTCATATAGAGAGTTGTCTTGGGGAAAGTTCCCGTTAACTGGAAGGCCTGAGGTGTCGGCGGAGCAGCGGGATTGAATATCTCGGTATCGCTCTGTACTCGCCGGGAGCGGTTTGTTCCAACCGTCTGCGCCTGGAAGTTGTCCATTGAGTTATAATATGTCGTATCCATTGGACGGTTGACCATCATCAATAGATTGCCGCCAGCATATGTGAATGGTGTTTGCAGCGGGATCGTGATCGTGTTCTGTCCGGAGGGATAATTAACCAGACCATCAAAGACCTGGATCATCTGCGTAGATGGTATCCAACCCTGACTCAGGTTTTCGGCAGTGGTAAGTCCGAGCCAGATCTTGGTCGGCATCTGTGGCAGATTGGTGATAAAGTTGTTATAGAACTGCAGAGCGTTGATCGTTCCGATCATTCCGATCTCGGCAGGATAATAGATCGTCTGGAACAAGCTATTCCGCCACCACATATCCACGGGGACACGATGCGCTTGATTACCTGATCCGATGGTGACCACCAAGGTTCCTGCCGGTTGGACGTTCACCGGCAGATTTTGCGTCTGATCGTTGATCGGATTCTGATCACCGGCAAGCACTACTTTGCCATAGAGGAAGGTCATTCCGGTCTGTGCCGGTGTCCAGGGTATTACGACCTGGGCGATCTCTCCTGATCCGAGAGACGGACCGGCAACGGAACCAATCTCGATGTTACCTTCCCTGAATAACTTGACCTGATATGTGTTTTGGGCATTGGCTCCACGGTTCCTGACCATGATGGTATAGTTCGTGGGGTTATTCTGGGTGGGGGTCGATGTCCCGGTTAGACTAAGCGCCGCCAGATCGTTGTCCACGGGGATATAGGGATGAAAACTAAAGATCCTGCCCTGCGGCGGAAAGACGGTGATATTACCATTTTCCACTGTGGATGAGACCGTGGAGGGAGTTCCGGGGGTAACGCTATAAAACCAATTCACTCCTCCAGGCAGCATATTGATCCCGATTGATGCGGAAGGAGTGGAGGGCGTGCCAATTCCCGTGCCGTAGATCAGTTCGATCTTGCCGTTCTCGTACATTTTGACCTGGAAATTGAACTGGGTCTGGTCATCATAATAATACCAGCGGGCATTAGTGTATTGGATGGTCAGGATGCGGTTTGGCGCGGTGCCCGCCGTCAGATACTGCACGTTCCCCGAGCCCATGTGCAGATCATCCCAGAGGGGTGCGATCACCGGGCAGGTTTGTGTCGAAGTAAGTTGATTGGAGAGGTTGCTCCAATCCAAGGCCGTACCCAGACCTACCCAACCATTGGAAGAGACCTTGAACTGGGTATAGATGTGATCGCCATAGGGAAATGTAAAGCCGATATTCAGCGCTGCCGACAGCACATCATCACCAACCACGGAGGGAATCTGCGTCCCGGTGATAACAGTATAGACACCCGTGGATGCCTGGAAAGTATAGAAATCATCGATCCCTGCTCCCAGCATGGTGACCGACACCAGCAGCAACAGTAAAATCACTCTACTCATGGTATTCTCCTTTGCGATGAAGACCTATGTCTCCAATGCAGTGAAAATTATCTTCCCTTGCCCGCGTATTTCATTGCAACGATAACGTCAATCTTTTTTTCTCATATTTTCCTGGCGCAGAAAATACTCGCTCAAGCGGACACTGTCGTGTTCCAGTCCATAAAATAATTCCCCCCTTATCCCTTGATTCAAACAACCGTCTTCCTACCACTTTCCTCCCGAGATCTTCCCGAGTACTCGGGTGCATCTCGAGATCAAACTGAGATAATATCCACGCGACCCATTTGGGAAAATGCCGGATGTATAAAAGCGAAAAACCCATCCGTTGGGGATGGGTTTTACGTATATTTGCTGTTTTATGTGTTATTTTACGAGAACAGCTTTGCGGACAAAACTGTCTCTGCCGGCGGTAAGACGAATGTAATAGATACCGGTAGTGCAGTTGTTACCGCTTTCGTCTTTGCCGTTCCATTCAATGCGGTGATTGCCAATGCCCTTGTTTCCATTGAACAGGTTTCTTACAATCTGTCCGCGGGAATTGAAGATGCTGATCTGCACCTGCGTCGGAGCGGCAATGCTGTAAGTAATGAAGGTACTCGGATTGAAAGGATTGGGAAAGACCGAGTTCAGTTCATTGACGAGCGGGATATTCGGAGATGGATTGTCATTCCCGCCGAAGGTGACAATGATCGAGATCGGTCCATGATAGTAACTGATGCCGTCAAAGTCCACGCTTTCCAGCCAGTACAAGTAAGTGCCGTCTTCGTGGATCTCTCGGTCTTCGTAGATATACACCTGTTGTTGGGAAGTATTGGAGGCGGTGACAAATCCCTCCAGTCGGATCGCATCGCCCAAATTGCCGTTTCTGCCACGATAGATGTAATAGCCGGCACAATTAGTTTCGGACTGAGTGATCCATTGCAGACGGACGAAGTTCTGGGCAGTGATTGTGGCGGTGAAAGAGGAAAGGACGACCGGTAGAGGTGCATCCCTTTCATCCATCACTATTGGGGTGGTATCACCACCGGTTGGATTAACGGTGTTTGCTCCACTGGGCCAGATGCCATCATCGGAAGTCGCGTATCGGTGAATCTGACCGGTAGAGAATAATCTGCTTTCCACCCGCTTGATCCCGGAGAATCCTTTTGAGCTGACAGAATTGGGAATGATCACGCCCCAAGCACCATTAATTCTATCAACGTTATTTCTATATAGTGGCAATATCTGAGTGACGGCGGACAGATCCAAGCCATCGCTCTCGACAACCGTTCCTGAGATCGGTCTGCCGGTTCCAAGCTCATTATCATAGACAAAAACGAAGTTCTTGGGAAAGGCATAGGAGTTACCATAGAGGAAGGTGCCTTGGTTCACATTTGCCGTGTTACCAAAATTGATCACCCGGATCGAACTTTCGGTGGTCAGGCGTAAAGTAACAGTAGTACCACCGGCACCGTTATTGAGCATGATGCGATGGTAAAGTTCATTACCAGGGGTAAAACGTGCATTGCCGGAGGGTTCGCCCATGAACCAGCCAGTGAAGTCACCATTAGCATCAGTAGTAAACTCGCCATACTGCCCGGCCGTAGTCATACCCAGTGTAGTACTTCTGCTGAAAGTGCCATCAGCGGCAACAAACAGACCTACGCCGGCACCATTGGTCGTGGGAGCATCACTGCTAAGGACAAACATACCAAAGTATCTATACGTGGCATTGGGGGTAAGGTTCTCCAAGGTCAGTCGGCTTGCCCAGGGAATGCGCTGGTTGTTTGTGCCGTTCAAGCCCTGCATATACCGGGGCATTACCACTTCAACAATTTGAGGACCCTCAGCAGTGGCATGACTGGCAGTAGGAACTGTGCCATCGGTTTTATAGTTGATAAAAGCTCCGCTGTTAGTATAGGGATATATCTTGAAATAGTGAGTAGTTCCGCTGTTGAGATTGGTGAAGGTATGGGTTTGGATACCAGCGGCAACGTTACGAACTAACGTCCCATTGGCTTCAGCCGTGCCATCGACCGGATCGACGATGCTACCATGGCCAACCGTGCTGGCTTTGATCAGATAACCGTCTGGAACCACACCCCCGGTGGCATCCGTCCAGGTTACTGTGATATCGTATACTGGATCGCCACCTGCTCCGGCAGTGAAATTTGTGGCATGATTGGTCGGTTCGGCTTTCAGACCGATACCGGCAACGCCAACGTTTACAGGATTAGCATTGGTGCTGGTATGTGAGATATTAGCAGAGTATGCCTGAGGCGCTTCCGGTACAAAGCGGACGTAAACATCAGTTTCTCCCACATTTCCGCCTGATTGCGTCAAAGTGAGTTCCACATCCCAATTGCTCCCGTTCAAAGAGATCTCAAATCCAATCGGCGCACTGATCACGATGCTGGCTTCCAGGTCTGTACCCGAAACCGTGTACATCTGAGATGCGGATGCCGTTCCTACCAGAACGCCACCAAAATTGTCCAAGGGAATTCCGGCTACTGAGATGAGAGGATCTCCGCCTGGGGGCACAGTAGCGTGAACGGTGATATTGTCAAAGAAAGCTACTTGGTTAGCAGCGGTAGAGCCCTGCCAATAGCCACCCAGATTACCCAAGGATGTGGACACGTAACTGTTATCTATTGCTGTGCCTTGTGAGGTTAGAGTTCCTGACGTGGGATCGGCAAAAGCTGAAGCACCATCGTTTCTAAGGAAGAGCTCCCATTTGTTATCGGCTGGATCGTAGGTTACTTTTACACTTACATATTCGGTACCGAAATCGGTCAAACCGGGGGTATTACTCGTTATGATATTCGTTACTGTAGCCAGTCCTGCGCTGTATTTAGCCAGCCGGATTGGATCAGTCGCTCCACTTTGACCCAAGACGACAGCGTAACCAGTGCCGGCATTCCAAGCAGCAGTCGAAGAACCCGCAAGGATGAAACCAACCCCATAGTGACCTGATGCAAATCCTGCAGGATCAGTCCTGATTTGCCTCATGTTAAAATACCAAGTCACCACACCAGCATTGGATGAAAGAGTGGTATTGTACGGCGAACTGAATGATGCTGTGGAGGTATGGGCAAAAACCCAGCCATTAACATTGCTTGCGCCGCTTGCATCATTAGTCAATTCCAAGATTCCGTTGGTATGGCGTCTGGCGCCCCAGTCAACTCCTGCGCGGCTAACATAGAAAGCGCTGGATCCGATCTGTCCGCTGGTTGTCCAGGTGGAACTTTGATTTGTCGAGAAATCGTCGCTGAACACTGTGGTTTGGGCCGTCATCAACCCGATACCCAGCAAGCAGATTACGATGAACAATAATGTCTTCTTCATAATTCCTCCCTTAACTATGTCTATTTGCTCAAAGTGAAACACACTACGACTGCGGGGACATTATCTGGACGCCTGAGAATCTGGCAAGGAAAAAATGCGTTTTATCTCCGAAATTTCGATGAATAAAAACTTGCACTTTGGTATCTCCATATTCCATAGTGGTATAGGCCGCGTCTTTTCAGTCCGGCTGCAGTCATTATTTTATCAAATCCATAGCCCGTGCTTGTATCGCCATGCTTAGCTCCTGAGTGACCAGACGCCCATCCACGATATCGGGCGCCGTCATTATCCGTTGTGATACCTTCGGCAGACAATGTGCATTGGGTAACTGTGGGGCGAATTTCGATACGCTTAAGAGGTAGCAATATTCAGAAAACCGCTGAATAGTTCAGAGAGTTGACAATTGAAATCTGGAGATAGCAATGTAATTAGTTTTCCGACACCATCAGAAGTTAGGCGGTGGTTTCAACTTCCGTTTCGGATCGTGAGTGTTACATACAACCCAACTGGGTTTTTCGACATAGTGAGGACTTCAGTCCGAACGAGAGACATAGGCCAGCGTATAAAATGAAGGAGCTCTGTCCTAAGAAAGGGGATTTTTCCCGGACTAAAGTCCTCATTAAGTCCGGATACCCTTGTGGGTTGATCGTTAACGGCGTTCGGAACGGTGACTGAGGTCACCGCCTAACATCCGATGGCGCGGTAATGACAGCGGATCTTGTCTGACAATTAGTTAGTTTGTGGCCGCAAGAACAATGCCCCATTTTATTCCATGATCTTGCATAGTCATATACACTCAGAGAATAATTGTACCCGATTCAGACAACTGCCTTAACCGGCTCAATCAAATCCTCAAAGAATGACCCAGAAACTCGAGTAAACTCGAAGCGAAAGATTTGGGAGGGAAATGGGTAAGCGGAATAAATTTGTGAAATACGTCCGATTGGCTTATATTATCTATGGATTAGGGTGATGAACGGCAATGATGATTAATTTTTTACTTGATAAATTTACGGAAGTGCAGACAGTTGTACCCTCTATAGAGATAGACGGCGAACGAAATTGATTTGCCTGCATAATTTCATGGGAGGAATTATGAGAACCATACTTGTATTGACCCTTATGTTTGTCGCCCTGACGAGTACTTCATGGGCGCAAGGCTTGGAAACATTCGATAACTTCAACTACACCGGCACAAGCTATATCGACGGTGACTTTGTCGGTAACAATGGTGTAACCTGGCACTACTATCATGTGACCGGTGCCACAGCAGGGGCAAACAACAACCCGATCGATGGCAACGGAATGATCCTGAGAAGATCTGCCGTTCCCAGCCGGATTGTATCCGCCCCGATCCCGAACGGTATTGCCAATTTTTCGGTTCAAATGCGCAAAGCTTACACTTCAGTAGGTGATCGACAATTGGCACTTTATATCAACAATAATTGGGTGGCGGATTCCCAGATCTTTGGTGGAGCAGCCGGAGGCGATCCGACCGTCCATCAGTTTGTAGTCAATGGCGTAAACATACCGGGCAATTTTACTCTCGAGATCAGAAATATCCAAGGTGGGGACATGAATCGCCAGGTGACCATTGATAACATCACCTGGACGGCTTATGGGGCCGGAACGCCCTACACCGCCACTCCACAGATCACGCCTCCCGGCGGATACTTTGGTTCTTCGGTGACGGTCAGTTTGACATGTGCCACCGCTGGCGCTTCCATTTATTATACGACCAATGGCAGCGATCCCACCCAGAGTTCCACACTATACACAGCACCCTTTTCTATCACCTCGACTTCCACGGTAAAGGCAAGGGCTTTTGCTCCGGCTCACGAGCCCAGCACCATCGCCACCGCCAGTTTTATTTTCCCGGTCGCGGTCACCAATCTGGGACAATTGAGAAATCAACCCCAGGATGGGACAACGGTCTATATGGTAACGGGCGAAGTGATCCTGACTTTCAAGCAGACCTTTAGAAATCAGAAATTCATCCAGGATGCTCATGGCGCGATCCTGGTCGATGACCTGCCCGGTGCCTGGACTACTACCTATAACGTAAATGACGGGATAACCGGTATCGTGGGCAGGATCTCTCCCTACCGCGAGATGTTGCAATTCAATCCGGTGATGAATCCGGGACCGCCCACTTCCACGAATAACAATGTGGTCGTTCCTAATATCACGATCCAGCAACTGACCAGTAATTGGGAGAATTATGAAGCGCGCCTGATCCGGCTCAACAACGTGCAATTTGTCAATCCGACCGGTTCCTTTGCCAACGGCCAGAACTACTCGCTAACCGATCCGACCGGTCAGATCATTTTCCGTACCGGATTTTATGATGCGGATTATATCGGTACGACCATACCGACTACCCCGTTTGGCGTCAAAGTACTTTGTACCCAGTTCTTTGAGACCTACCAGGTTACGGCGCGTTATCTGAGCGACTTTGGCGGCGTACCGGTTGATGACGTTCCCGGAGGGGTTGCCCAGACCGAACTGGTCGGTAACTATCCCAATCCCTTCAATCCCAGCACCACCATCGCTTTCCGCACTGCCCAACCCGGTCCGGTTCAGATAAACATCTACAATCATAAGGGACAGAAAGTGAGATCATACGACATCGAATTTTCCAGAGCCGGTGAGAATAGTATCGTTTGGAACGGCGACGATGACAATGGTCAGAGCGTCAGTAGCGGAGTCTATTTCTACCGGATGAAATCGGGAGCCTACTCCAATACCAAGAAAATGATTCTGATGAAGTAACTCTAGACAGTATCTTGCTCGTTGTAGTTACTCCAAACCATAAATAATCAGTTGAACGCAGGCAATTTACCCGCAACGGAACCAAGGGTTGATCCTGTCCCTCCAGTGGGTAAGTTGCCTGCGTTATTCATTCCTCAGATTATTGGTTTCTGATTGAAGGTGACCATTCGAATCCAATCAATGAACTTGATGCTCCCGTGCGAACAGCAAATGGGTATGATTGTTCTTCCGAACTGGGGCGGTGTTATTGATGTCTGCCAACAACTAAGGTTTTTCATTGATCCCGACAAAGAACAGACCGGATGAGCGGCGTAAACCTTAAAAAGAACATTGTGCTCAGCGGGCTTTTCCGCTTGGTGATAATGTTCGCCTCCTTCTTTGTCAGTTGGATATCTGCCAGGTATTTGGGAGTGGAACTAAAGGGGAAATACAGTTATCTCCTTACCATTAGCGGGTTTGTATGGTTGGTGATAGATCTGGGAGTATATCGCAGTTATCCCTATTTTGTGCGTAAGTATCCACAGCGACTGCAGCAATTGTTTTCCTGGTCGGTGTTTCAATTCCTGCTCGAAACATCTGTCTTTACAATTCTGGGTTTATTGATGATTAAGCCACTGTCGGAACTGATCGGGTTTTCTTTTTGTCCGGCGTATATGATCATCATCATCCTGAGCATAACATTTACTAAGTTTAATATGCAACTACAGGCATTGTATCTCGGAATGGATAAGATATTTGACCACTCCATGTCGCAGTTTTGCAGCACACTGCTCTTCCTGTTGATGTTGCTCGCTGGACTTTTGGTGTTCAACTGGCCTGATAGATTGGTTTGGGTCTTGAGTATAATGCTGATAACAAGTTTATTTTCCATTGTTTATTATCTGAACCGCAGCAGGTGGGACGCCCGTTTTGTCTTACCGGACAAGGATTTTCTCAAACTTATCTATATTTACGGATTCCGGGTGTTTTTGTCATCGCTATTCATCCTGCTTCTGCTGCGTTTTGACATCATCCTGATCAAGCGGATGCTAAGTTTTAACGAGGTAGGTATTTACTCGGTGGCAGCCAATATCATTGAGGGGTTGCAGATCGCCTCCAATGTCGTGGGCGGCTTGCTACTGGTAAAACTGACGGACAGCGATACTCTGGAGCAAAAGTGGCATATTATGCGGCGCGTGACATTGGCTTTTCTCATTGTATTGGGGGCGGCAAATCTAACTTTTGTACTAGCGGGAAGAGTCATCCTGTCCGCATTTTATGGCAGAGCGTTTGTCCCGGTTTACAGTGTTTACCTGTGGTTGATACCTGCCAGTTTTTGTCTTAGTTTCGGTTCACTCTTCAATAACTATCTGAATAGCAAGGGTTTTCCGATTATCAGCATCATCTTGCCGGCAATCGCGTTACTGGCAAATATCATTATTAACCTACTATTGATACCGATCTGGGGGATCGTGGGTGCTGCCATTGCCTCGAGCATTGCCTATGCCTGGTGGTTCTTGAGCATCATCATCTACGAACATCGCAGTTCTGGCGGGAGAATGCTAGGTCATCTGGTATTCAAGAAAACCGATGTCCTGGAACTGTGTGATTTTGCTAAAAGCAAGTTTTTCAGACGGAGCCCAAGTCAATGAACAGGATACTGCCCAAACTGCTAATCATCAGCGATATGTATCCGGATACCGAAAATCAGGTAAATGGAATCTTCGTAATGCATCAAGCGCAGATGCTGAACACATATTATGAAGTGATGATACTTGCCACTTATTTTCCAGCAAAGCCGCGCTACGAATATAGGATCGAACAATTCCCCGTTCACCGCATATATTTTCCCGTCCCCGATCATTTTTATAGCGTGTCGGTGCTCAGTTATCGGTGGTTTGTGTTGCCATATCTTAAGCAAGTGATCCGCTCCTTCCGTCCGGACTTGATCCATGTTCATGATTGCCGGCACTTTCCTGAATTGTATTGCCTTGCCCCATTGCTAAGGAGATACGATATCCCCCGCTATCTTACGGTTCACAATAGCAAGACCATGCCCGGGAGGATTCATCAGGATTCCGCGCCATCAGAACGGCGTATTGGGATCTTGCGCAAGGCAAGATCGAGCGCAGCCAAGATTTTCGCCGGATATTATCAATACGCCCTTCGGGCGGCTTACAGTAATTGGACGCACGTCTTTACCGTGAATGAAAACCTGGGACTGATCATCTTGCCCTGGACGGGAAATACTCCCATTTCAGTTATTGGAAACGCCATCGGAAAGGCCACCACCGTCACGCATCCGGTCATTGATAACGTAAAAACATTCCTAAGTGAATCGAAGTTTAGGATAGTCAGCGCCGGCAACCTGAAGAAAACCAAGGGCTTTGATCTGCTCCTGCAGGCAATCGCCCGGATCCCGGAAAAAGGATTATATCTGGTGATTGTAGGCGAAGGGGAATACCGGGCCAAACTGGAGCGTCAGATCGCCGACCTGGGCATCAAAGACCGGGTGCTGTTGACCGGAAGACAGGAAAACGCTGTGTTCCGTAATCTACTGCCACTGTTTGATGCCTTTGTTTTACCCAGTTATGACGAGACATTTGGCATCGTATATTTGGAGGCGATGGCTGCCGGATTGCCGGCAGCGGGTATTATGGGACAAGGCATAGATGGCATAATCGAAGACGGTATCAATGGTATACTGCTCAGACCTCGGAACATCGAGGATATTGTATGCTGTATCCAAAAATTGATGAGACACCCGGATTTCGCCTCTTCGATCGCACAAGCAGGCAAACAATTGGTGGAAGACAGATATCAACTGGAACATCTCTGTCAAAGATTGAAGCAGGTCTATGAAACCCGATAAGCGGATCCTGATGTTGATCAATGAATTTCCACCCGTCGGAGAAAGCGGGGTTCAGCGTCCGTTGAAGTTTGTAAAATACCTCGTAAGAGAGGGCTGGCAACCCTTTGTGGTGACGCCGGCAAGATATCCGAAATCGGTTTTTGATTATTCACTGTTAAATGACGTGCCGGATTCGGTGAAGATATTCAAGACCCCAAGTTTGGGTATTCCGGCAAAGGGCGTGGACGCTATCGCCGATGTCCGTTTTAAGATGGAAGCGCAATCATTTTCGATCAAGGGCTTCCTCTGGAAGGTAACAAAGACGGTCAATGACTTTCTCTTTCCATTGGACAAGCAGATCGGTTGGGTTCCCTTTGCCCTTGTCAAGGCGGTTAAACTGATCAGGGCATACCATCTGAAAAACATCTATATCACGGGATATCCTTTTTCGGCATTCCTGGTGGGGATCTGGCTTAAAAAGATCTATGGCTCCCGGATCACTCTGGTATCCGATTACCGTGATGCTTGGCAATTTGGACCCCTATTCGAATCGAACGTCCTTCCCTTTCGGCAAAGGATAATCCGCAAATGGGATGACCGGACACTCCGGCATAGCGACCACGTGGTGTTTGTTACGGATTATATCAGGGATAGGTACTGCGATAAATTACCCCGGCTCAAGGCAAAATCCTCGGTCATCGTCAATGGCTTTGATGAAGAAGACTTTGTAGGTTTAAGTCCCCAAAGTTTTGATAAACCTACCATCGTCTATATGGGCAAATTCTATAGTTTCAAGGGAAACCCTTTGCCTCTGCTGCGGGTGATC
The DNA here is from genome assembly GCA_037441405.1 of Candidatus Cloacimonadota bacterium. Classification (GTDB taxonomy): domain Bacteria; phylum Cloacimonadota; class Cloacimonadia; order Cloacimonadales; family Cloacimonadaceae; genus VGPI01. Next base: position 104,292 of record JBBISI010000002.1, on the reverse strand, counting down.
AAAGATATGCCTCACCTTGATCTTCAATTCCTGCATCTTGGCACCCTGCCGGAAAACGTGGCACAGCAGATCAAGAATGAAAACTGTGAGTTTTATCGATTCCTTGGATACAAGCCCCACAAAGAAGCGCTGGACTACTCTGCCGGCGCATCAATCAACCTTGTCTTGATCAATGATGATAAAGAATCCGAGGGTGTATATACGGGAAAACTATTCGAATTGATCCGATTACAGCGTCCCATTCTGGCTTTGGGTCCACCTCGGGGGATCATAAAAGACCTTATCGAGTCGCATAACCTGGGGCAATATGCCCATCTTTCCAATACCGAAGCAATTCGGAATGCCCTCATCAAGATAATCAATTCATCTTTGGCCAGGATTCAAGATGACCGGATCTCTGAACGGTTCTCAAGGCAATGCCTCACCCGCCAGTTGATAGGTATTTATGAACGAACCCAAGAGATTGAATAAGACATTGATCCTCCATACCTGGGGGATTGGAGATATGATCCTGCTCACTCCTATATTAGAATTGATCCACGCTATTCATCCTGCGCTCAAGTTTGATTTTGCGGTTTTTCAGTGGGCGAGTGTATTGCCAATCCAAAGAGCACCTTATATGGGATCTGTGTATAAGTGTGGTTATTCGATCTGGCTTTTGGTAAGGGACATCTGGGTGATTCGTAATGCTAAGTATGACCGGATCATAGTAACCTCAGGGACAAATCCTTGTAAAGCAGGGATATATGCTCTCCTCACCGGGATCCACATCCGCTGTGGAGAGTACCGTTCCCGATGTTTATCGCTTTATACCATAAAAAGCAAGTACGATCCCTCAATGTCAAGGACAATGGGTAATTATCGCCTCTTTTCATTATTATTCGATCTTCCGGCGCCAAATGTGATCTTATCTGACTCACAGTTACGGGACGTCTTCCGATCCCGATATTATATCAGTAGCGATAGCATGGACATCGCCACCGGTTTCCTGAATAATAATTTTACCCTTCAGTCGTTTATCGTTGCCATCCATCCAGGTTGCAATGCCAAAAACCGGTATCGTAGGTGGAACCCTGATTATTTCATCACTTTGGTCAAGTCATTAAAAACGCATTTTCCTGATTGGGAGTTTTATGTGATAGCTGGTCCAGACGAAAGGGAGGAAGGGCACATGATTTCCCGATCCACGGGTTTTCCACTACTGACGGATGTATCATTGGATGTCGTCGCCGCTGCTCTGCAACAAAGCCACCTATTGATAAACACCGATTCCGGTATCGGACATATTGCCTCTTGTTTCCACATAAAAACTTACACGATTTTCGGTCCGGGAGATGAAAGACAAACAGCCCCGCATAATCCTTTTGCCACCGTCATTAGGTCAGTCATGCCCTGTGCCCCTTGCGTGCATCAGAAAAGAATTCGTTGCCGAGCCGAATGTCTCACCTCTTTGAAACCGGAAGTTGTGGCAGAATACATTGTAAAGGACTTTGATATGAGGCAAGGACAATGATAGGCCTTGACAAAATTCCGGGCAATTTGAGCGTGAACCGCCCAAGAAAGAATAGGATAGCTCCCTTATGATATTGCAAATGCTCTTTTGGCTGTGCGTGGCTGCGTTATCTTATCACGTCGTCTTCTATGGAGTTGTCCTTTATTTGATCAACCTGCTGAAGAAGGATCCGGCAATTCCTGAGCCATGCGATTATCCGTCCATCATTGTTCTCTGTGCTGCATTTAATGAGGAAAAATCCATCGAGGAGAAGATACTTTCCTTCCTTGCTCTGGATTATCCCGCAGAAAGGATCCGCATGATCGTGATCTCCGATGATTCCACCGATGCCACTAATGCCATCGTGTCCCAATATACCGACCGCAATGTATCACTGGTCATCCAAAAACCCCGTGCCGGTAAGCAATCGGCACATAATCTCGTCTTACCGCAGCTTGATTGTGATTATGTCCTGTCCACCGATGCCAATTCCATCCTTGATCCCTCGTCGGTAAAACTGCTGGTTCGCAGGATGCTATCTTCGTCAGATATCGGATTGGTTTCGGGCGAGTTGCGCCTATTGAGTAGAAGCGATAAGAGGTCAGGCGAAGGATTATATTGGCGGTACGAATCGTTCTTAAAAAGAATGGATAGCGGACTCCGATCGATCGTGGGCGCCAATGGATCAATCTACCTGATCCGAAGAGATCTGTTTACGGAGATCGACCGCCAGTCCGTGGACGACTTTGAACGCACCCTGATCGTCCAAAAAAATGGATATCGTGCGGTTTATGAACCCAGAGCCATTGTCTGGGAGGACGAGACGGAAAGAGCCAGCGAAGAGATCTCCCGCAAGATCAGGATCATCTCCCAAGAATGGTTTGCGATCAAGCGACACGCAATCCTGCTCAATCCTTTCAGGTTTCCGGTCATATCTTTTATCCTCTATTCACACAAGATCCTGCGCTGGCTGTTCTTTATCTTTGTTACGGGAGCATTGGTGAGTTCGGTTTTTCTTACTAACCTGCAGTTTTATTGTGCAATATTAGTATTGCAATTGCTGGTCATTGGCTTGGGGATCATGGGACTCGTCTTGCAGGACAAAGGGATACGCATTCCCGGTTTGGGTTTTTTGGCTTATTATATCGCTATGGTCTATTCATCAGCCGTGGCACTCAAGAATTTTCTGATAAAAAAGAATTTTGGGATGTGGAAACCCATCCGCTAATCGTTGGAACGGACTCTGAACCGTACTATCCAAAGGAAGATTTATGAATATTCTGATCACTGGGAGCAATGGATTCGTCGGCTCCCGTCTTATGTGGGAACTGGAAAAAGATGGACACAAGGTCATCGGCATCGATATCAGCAATCACTGCGATGGCCAGCGGCATCCGATGACCCTTATCGGCGACATCCGAAAAGTATCAGACCTGAACAGCATGCATAGCACGTTCCTGCTGGAGCATAACGCTGAGATCGATCTGATCATCCATTGCGCCGCTGCCAAGCATGATTTTGGCGTGAACCGCGGCGAATACTTCAGCCACAATAAATACGGCACGAAGACCTTGCTCCGCTACACCTCGGAGAAAGGCATCCGTAAACTGATCAACATCAGCAGCGTCGCCGTATATGGACATCCCATCGAGCAAGCGGACGAAACAGCACCCTATGCGCCTAACCATCCCTATGGAGAATCCAAACTGGCAGGAGAAATCCTATCCATAGAGTGGCAGAAGCAAGACCCGACCAGAGAACTGATCGTTCTGCGCCCTGCAGTGATCTATGGGCCATACAACTTTTCCAACGTGTATAAACTGATCGATATGATGCACCGCCGCCCCTGGGTGACCATTGGAGCCGGCGATCATGTCAAGGCGATCGTAGCACGCAGCACGGTGATCGACATGATCCGCTTTGGTATCCAGGCGCTGAAACCTGGATATGAACACTACAACTGCGTGGATGAACCATACATCACTTTGGGGCAATTGATGAAGATCATAGCCCTCAATCCTGCTTTCCGCATCCCCAGGATTAAACTACCGTTGGCTTATGCTGTGGCGATTGGTTTTCTTTTTGATGTACCGGCAAAGGTGCTTTCCATTGATCTGCAGGTTAATAGCGACAGGATGAAAAAACTGGCGACGGCAACATATTTTACTGCGGAGAAGATACGCCGGGATGGATTTGTCCAAAGGCGCAGCATTGAGGAGAGTGTCGCTGAGATGTGTGATTGGTATCTGAATAATCAAAAATGGAGGTAACAATATGAAGACCTTGAAACTTGGACTAATTGGCTGTGGCAGAATCTCAAAGAATCACTTTGAAGCAGTGCAGCAGATCCCTGAGGCAGAATTTTGCGCGGTGGCGGATATCGATCGCAGCCGGGCAGAGCATGCAGCGGAATTCTATAAAATACCCGGAGTATATACTGATTACATCGAGATGCTGGAGACCGAAAAACTGGATGCGGTTTCGATCTGCACCCCCAGCGGAATGCATCCTCAAATGGGGATCGATGTTGCCAACCACAAGATCAATGTCATCACCGAAAAACCAATGGCGATCAATATCGCAGCAGCGGATGCACTAATCAAGGCATGCGACAAAAACAAGGTTCATCTCTTTGTGGTCAAACAAAACCGCCTAAACAATACGATGCAACTTCTGAAAAGAGCCATGGACAAAGATCGCTTCGGCAAGATCTACATTGCACAGAGCAACGTTTTCTGGCAGCGGCCCCAATCCTACTATGCTACGGCAAAGTGGCGCGGCACCTGGGAGTTTGACGGCGGCGCCTTTATGAACCAGGCAAGTCATTATGTGGATGCCATGTGCTGGCTCCTGGGAAACGTGGAATCCGTAATGGCTTATACCGCTACTATGGAACGCAGGATCGAAGCCGAAGACAGCGGATGCGCATTGCTCCATTTCCGGAGCGGTGCCATTGCTTCCATCAATGTTACAATGCTAACCTATCCCAAGAACTTTGAGGGCTCCATCACGATCATCGGCGAAAAAGGCACCGTCAAAGTGGGAGGCATTGCCGTCAATAAGATCGAGAAATGGGAATTTGACGAGTATGACGATGACGACCGTATCGCCCTTGATGCCAATTATCAACCACCCAATGTTTACGGCTTTGGCCACACGCCCTATTATCACAATGTGACCGGTGTTCTTTTGGGAAGAGCTGAGCCGACCACGGATGGACGTGATGGACGCAAATCGGTGGAAATCATCCAGGCTATTTACCAGTCAGCCAAGATAGGAAAAAAGATATCCCTGCCCTTATGAAACATACCTTTCCCTTTGTCATCCAATGTTAAAGACCATTGAATAATATGGGGCATTGTTTTCACGACCATAAACTAACTGATTTCAGACAAGATCCGTTGTCCTTACAACGCCATCAGATGTTAAGCGGTGACCTCAGTCACCGTTCGGAACGCCGTTAACGATCAACCCGCATGGGTATCCGGACTATTTGAGGACTTTAGTTCGAGGGAAATCTCCTCCCGGTGGACAGGGATCAGTTTTTTTAATACGCTGGCATATGTCGCTCGTTCGGGTTGAAGTCCGCGCAATGTCGAAAAACCCAGGTGGGTTGTATGCATCTTCACGATCCGAAACGGTGGTCGAAACCACAGTCTAACATCTGATGGCGCCGGAAAACTTGCAAAGACAGTTGAAAAAGTCAGAGAGGTGACTGACTTCAAACTATCCTCCTGAGACCGTTGCACATAAGCGTATCACCGGCTTCAGCCGGTCGTTGCACTGACTTCAGTCGGTGCATGGTAAAATCTATATGCTTGTATGACATTTGTTTATGACATCTGGGCAAACGTGCTGGGTGCCGGATAAATCCGGTGTTACCGATTATTCAACGGTCTTCTCCTTGCTTGATAACCTTAGTATAACCTTAGTATAACCTTACGACCGTAAGGTTATACTAAGGTTATTAAGCAGGGAGAACTCGGGAGAAAGCACCATTCCGCTTGAATCTAAACCTTCTTGAGACCGTTAGATAACTCAGAGCGGTTGACTCAACGGGCATCCAAATTATATGACCGGCATAATCCTTGGTTATTATTACTGCGCTGGAAGGAGAGACGATGTTGGTTTTACACGTTCTCGAAATTTGGTGATTCCAGTACGTGCAACGCTCCTTTCATATTGCTTTCTCTGGATCTCTATCTCTGGTGAGCCCATTATGTGCTATGGTTTCTATTAATGGCTAAAGCGAAACGCAATATCTACACAGCCATTATCTTTGATATAGAACAAGCCCCGTCTGGGACGGGGCTTGTTTCATCAGACAATAGCAGGTTACAAGTATTTACTTGACCAGCATCATCTTACGGGTTTCTACGCGGCCATTGGCATTGAGGCGATAGAAATAGACGCCGCTGCTTACTGATTGGCCACTATTGTCAGTTCCATTCCAAACCACGCGGTGTTCGCCGACGTTTACTGCGCCACTGACCAGGGTCTTGACCAATTGTCCTTTCAGGTTGTAGATGGAAAGATTGGCATTACCGGTCTGAGGCATGGTGTATATGATCGTAGTGGAAGGATTGAATGGATTGGGGAAGTTGGGCTTGAGCAAGGTTGCCACGGGTGGAACGGTGCTATCGTTGGTGCTAACTGGAAAGACAAATTCCAATTCGCAATACATCACTCTTCCGCCATCATTCTGACCGATGGGCGGAGACATTATCGATGATCCCCAGGTATAGTCATCGTAAAACATCAAGCCAAGGCGGCCGATTTTGTTTTCTCCCTGCATACCGATGAACTTGATCTTGTTGGCAGGATAGACCCACATCGGCTTGATGCCGGCAAATTGCGGGGTCTCTACATTGTTCAGGGAAAGGGGATCAGACCATGATCTGCCATTGTCGGGGGAAATCGATATGTATATCTCCGGGGTATTGGCAAAGGCGGAATAATCCGGATCGTTAAAATAATTCGCCAGACGGGCGCGCATGCTGTTTTGCCAGACGACAGCCATCATCTGCTGATCGTTGGATTCAGTGATCTTGATGTTGTTGTAATGGAAGAACATGGCGTTGCTGTGGGCTTCCTGATCCCAATGGGGGAAATTGAAGTCGGTGAAGATCAAAGGATACTGGTCGGGAGGCGTGCCGCCATATTCATCCACCTCGCCCCATGGTGCTTCCGTATCCCAGGGTTGGAACCAGTCATCGGGATTCTGGCTGATGGGATAGATCTCGCGGACTTCATATCCTTCCGAAACAGGATCAAAGACGAACTGCTTTAAAAACTGCATGGAGGGATAGTAGAACCCATCGGCGTTATTCAAAGACCAGAGAGCTGGAAATTGCAAGTTGAATTCGGAATCAATAATGGCATTGGAATGGCTGGAATTGGCGATGCTCCAGTAGAGAGCGTCATTCGGGTAAGGAACGTCACTGTCATCGGTGAAATAGCCAGGTCCGCCAGGATAAGCGGGCGGGTTCCAAGTGGGCAGACGATCCCAGTCACTTATACGACGCCAGGTGCCCATACCATAGTTATCACAGATAAAGACGTCCATTTCCGGTTCGTCGATCGATTCATCGGTAACAGAATCCACGGCAAAATGGTATCCGATGTAATAGAGATTGCAATCTTCAGCGGCGACGAATGAATGGAAAGGTCTGCGCCAGATTACCGGATCCGTATTCCAGGCAAACATTTCCGGAATATAGGTGTGATTCCAGACAAGGGGAGTGCCCTCTTCGATATCGCTAACATCAAGGTCGGTGTAGGCGATATAGGCATTTTCGGAAGGTCCGTCGGTTAGGTCTTCGCTATTCCGGGCAAGGACATAGACACGTCTTTTACCGGGGATCGGTGAAGGGCCGGTTTGGATGGACGGCCAGATGAACACGCTATGGTCGGTTGTTTCTATGGTCGTGGGATTGTCAATGATCACGGTGGGATCGTTAAACAAGCCGGGCAATCCTCCAAAAAAGGCGTCGGACGTGAATTGAACTTCCAATTGTGTATCGGCGTCCACGTTGACATGCCAAGTGTAAAGGGGTTTACCCAAAACCGGTTCAAAGGTCATGGTCGGGAATCCTTCCCAATTTTGGACATTGGTGATTTCGTTGACGGAAACAGCGTTAGTTGCATCGACATAGACGTAGAAGACACGGCGTTGGGATGTTGCTTGGCGTCTGCCTTGGAAACTCATAAAGTATCCACCGCCAAACTGGGATGGCACAGTTTGCATGTTCAAACTGCTATAACCACCGATAAAATAGTCATAAAACGACGTGAGGATGTTTGTGGGATTTACCGTAAAGGTGTGTGGCGGCACGTTCCTCGAGGGTCTCAAACGGACTCCCTGTTGGGGAATCTCCAGCGGTTTTTTGGAAGTTGCTGAGTATTCGTTAATGGACAAAGCGGTACCGACCAGAAGTGCCAGCACCATTAGGATAAGCAGTTTTTTGCTCATTGTTACCTCCTGATATATCTCATCTCGCTACGCTATAATCAAATCCCGTAAAATTGGCAAGATAAATTTCATCTGAGAGTACTCCCATCACCCGACTTTGCGCATAATACTCTATCAATCAGTTAGTTATCATCCACCTCAATTTTTCAAAACAGGGATCCCGATCGGATACCGGATTGTAGATAAATCTGTAGGAACCTGCTTTGGCGAGGTTTTTCATCCTATCCGCAATGATCTCAATGGCACGATGTGGGCGATGGCCTCAACCACCTGGTGGCATCACATTCCACGGCATGGATTCAGACGCCCACCATGGTGCGCAAATCTTTGTGTTGCTGGTTGATGTGTCCCTTCAGTTCGATTATCCTGCGTGATGGTGTCAGATCAAAATCCCGCATACAACGTCAGTCAGAACGAGAAGATGTATAGAGAGCCATTTCACATACTGGGGTCAACAGCGATTGAGATCGCGAGAAAGCACTATCGGAGACCAGAGCACATTATGGGCTCGCCAGAGATTGAGATCTATAGAAAGCGTTATAATGAGTTTTACAGTGCCATCAGATGAGTGTGATGGGTTTTCCGGGGCCATCAGATGTTAGGCGGTAATTTCAACCACCGTTTCGGATCGTGAGAGTACATACGACCTACTGGGTTTTTAGACAGAGGTTGTGTTCACCACTGTCACAAGGATCGATCTCCATTGGCGCCAAGGCCGATGTTGCCAGCTTTGACACAATTTGGTTCATGGGCAATGGAAACGGATTTCCGTCCAAATGGCCATGAAACGATATTCCGGGAGGGGACTTTGGACTTATCAGCGTTGTTGGAATGGATATTGCACTAAGGAGGCGTAACCATTTACGCGAATAAACTACTGAGGAATTGAATGTATGTACTGATACTGGCAACATTGCTATTGGTGTTGTATTGGATAAGTGAATACTATCGTCACCTTCGTAACGTTCACACGATCCCGATCCGTATTCACGTCAACGGCACGCGTGGCAAATCCAGCGTCACGCGCTTGATCGCTGCGGGCTTACGGGCTGGAGGGAAAAGAACGATCGCCAAGATCACGGGCACTCTGCCCCGGGTCGTTCTGCCGGACGGTCAGGAAGGTGCCATAATCCGTTTACAGAGCGCCAATATCATTGAGCAGAAATACATATTCCGCTATGCGACAGAACTTAAGCCTGAAGCAATCGTGATCGAATGCATGGCGGTCAACCCCGTGTTCCAGTGGATCACTGAGCGCAAATTTGTCCGCTCCACGGTGTCCGTGATCACCAATTGCCGCCCCGATCATCAGGATCTGATGGGAAATACCGTGCAGAGTATTACAATGAGTTTGAGCAATACCATCCCACCCGGTGGTATCTGTTATACGGCAGAAGATGAACACTTCCCGATCCTGAAGCAAGTGGCAGCCAGGCGGCATTGCCGGATCATCCAGGTGCGGCCATATGATGTGACCGACCATGAGATGAAGGCATTTCATTATATCGAGCATCCGGAAAACGTTCAACTCGCCCTGGCGGTCTGTGCGGAACTCGGGATCAGCCGCGAAGTGGCATTGGCTGGGATGCATGAATCCCGTCCTGATCCGGGCGCTTTGAGAAAATACCGGATGAAGGAAGCAGGCAAATGGATCAATTTTTATAATGTCTTTGCCGCCAATGATCCCCAGTCCACCGAGGGGATCATGCATATGCTCACCGACCGCTACAAACATGCAGAGGTCATAATCATCCTCAATAACCGGGCAGATCGCTTTTTCCGTTCGCAACAACTGGTGGAGGCGGTTAAAAACCTTCGCTTCAATTATCTGTTGCTGACCGGTGAGATCTGTGAGAAAGTGGAGTCCTATGCCTTGCATCACGGATTGGAAAAGGACAAGGTGGTGCGTTTGGGTGATCCATTGCCGGAAGTGATCTATAGTAAGGTTTTGGAACTCACGATCGCAGAATCCCACGTGATCGGCATTGGCAATATCGCCGGCGAAGTGAAATACGGCGCTCAGATTGTGGCCCATTTTCGTCATCGAATGCAAACATTGAAGAAAAAACAAGTGGATACAAGGAGCTGAATGTGGTAGATACCGTTATTCAGGCAGCCGTTGGACTGGGCGTGATCATCAGTTTGCTGTTTAGCGAATTGCTTGGCGCTTCTGCAGGCGGGATCGTCGTCCCCGGCTATATAGCAATGCATTTGGATAAACCATATCAAATCATCGGAACCTTGCTGGTGGCACTGGTCACCTGGGGTATTATACGTCTGATCGGTTCTTTTACCCTCCTTTATGGAAAAAGACGAATGGTGCTGAGTATCCTGGTCGGTTTTATCACTGGTCTGTTAAGCCGGATCATCGTGATCCAGGGCGTGACCCTGGTGGAATTGCAGATGCAATCGATCGGTTACATCGTTCCTGGCTTGATCGCCAACTGGTTTGAACGGCAGGGCTTTATCAAGACATTGTCCACGATGATGATCGCAGCGGTTTTAGTCCGTCTGATCCTGATGGTAGTCTTTCAGGGGGAGATGTAAATGTACCGTCCGTCACTAAAATCAAACAAGACCTTGATCGCACTCCTGATCCTGAGCATCGGATTATTCTTTATTGCCCAGCGCAGTTTTGTCCATATCAAATCCGATCATTATGAAGAAAAGATCAATGCAGCCCTGGAGATGCAGCAGTTTATGGAAGCGATTCGTGAGGAATTGACCGCTTCCGGATTTGAATTTGACTTGCTCGATGATCCACTCAAAACTGGTCTGATCGGGACGCGGCTCAGTTCGATCACTACCAGTCGCGGGGTTCTCAGCGAAAAACAAACGGCTCTCAATCCCAATCTTGCGGCGGTGATGGTGAAGGAATTGAAGGATTTGAACTTGCAGGCTTCGGATCATATCGCCGTCGGTATCACCGGTTCCAATCCCGGCGCTAATCTTGCTCTTTATGCCGCAATCAAAGTATTGAATCTTGAGCCCAGTATTATTGTGGCGCTCACTTCTTCGTCCTTTGGCGCCAACCGTGAGGATCTGACCTGGCTGGATATCGAGTCGATCCTCTATCGGCGCGGATTGATCAGTTTTAAAAGTAGTTATGCTTCTCTGGGAGGAAGGGACGATATGGCGGTAGGCTTGTCCGATTCCGGCGTTCAAGCGCTCAGAGCAGCTATGCAAAGACATAATGTCCCGCTTCTGCTCGCATCCAATCTGGAAGATAACGTCAATCTCCGCTATGCAACCTATACAGAACTGCTGCCGGAAGGCAAGTACTATCGTGCTTTCTTCAATATTGGCGGTGGATTGGCAAACGTGGGAAGTAACGTCAATGCCCGGCTGATTCCGGAAGGAATAAACCGCCGTCTGGGAGAAAAGACCTTCGAACCGGAAGGCGTGATCATGCTCATGGCAAAGAAAAACATCCCGGTGGTTCATATGCTCCGGGTGTTACGGTGGGCTGCCAGAAACGATATGCCGATTGCTCCTGATAAACCCGTGGCAGCGGGACAAGGCAGGATATTCAGTTATGAAAAGCACAATACCTTTGTGGCAGCGATCTGCCTCGCCATTTTGCTGATCGCTTTGATCGCAGTGATCGTACTTGACCGCTATGACCGCCATTTTATGGCAAATATCGTTGATCCAGATGAAGAAATCTAACTCAAGTAATGGAGAAAGATCTGATGACAAAACAAAAACATATATTACTCCTCCTGATGCTTGCCCTGGTTGTTCTGAATGCGCCGGCAAGCGAGACCACCCGCTATAAACCGCTCGAATTCGTCAATCCGGGCAACCGCCGCTTACTTCAGAGTGACGCGGGAAACTTCTATTTTTACCGGTCGCTGCCGGAAAAATCAATGTCCCTGACCGTCAATGGGATGGAATCGTTACAGATCAGGACCGTCAGCACTGAACAGGTGCGTAAGCCACGGGTGATCGTGATCGTCAACCGGCAGAGAACCACTTATGATCTGAAACAGAGCGCCAAATCCGGTAAACTGTATGTCTATGAACCGATCGATATCGCTATCACCGGTAGACCGGAAAAAATCGAGATCCTCTGTTATGACAGCCAGTTCTATTTCCGGGTCTTTGAACGCATCGTTCCTAAGTCCCGTCCCCAACGCCTGCCGAACCTGCAGGTTTTGGAACATGGCGGGATCATGCTGTTGAGCCATAATTCCCACAGCAGCGAGTATTATTCTTTTGAACCAGGACAAACCCTGCGGTTCAATGTCAATAACAAGCGCACCGCCGTCTTGTACGTCCGTGCCCGGCTGACCGATCGCTCGATTCCGGTTTTTGACCTTTACCGGAATAACGAATTGGTCGAACGGGTCGAACTCTCGACCGCAAGAACAGGCAAGTACAACGTGGCCGGCATCACTCATCTTACCATCGGTAGGAAGATCGAACTACCGGAACAGGATGGCAGCGCTCAATATACCTTGCGTCCCGTCTCCGAACACCTCTTCATTGCCAGACCGGTAATCTTGAGAGATTGAACAGGAGTGATTGATGATCCATCCCGACATCAAGAATGCCGTTTGCGTCTGTGATCCGATCGCTGATCAGACCGAAAGCAACGGGTTGCGTTATTCTGCTCCGGAAACTGGTCCAAGAGAAACAGATACTACCAAGGACGAATCAAGCGTTCAGCAGCCAGCCAAACATCAGGAGAAGCCGCCTTCCAGAAAAAAACCAGTCACAGGCTTCAAACCGATTATCATGTGCCTGGCATTCGTGGTCATTGTGTTTGGCGCTAAAGCTGAGACCAGTATCCAAGGTGCCGTCCAGCTCGGTATCCAATATACCGATAATGTGTTTCAACTCTCGGACTATGACTTTGACCGCTTTCAGACCAATCATCCCAATCTTGACTATGTGAATACCACTGATGATCTGACCCTGAGTGCCCGTCTCGATCTGGCATATCCCTTTCGCTACCGCTGGTGGAGGATCACGCCTTCCGTGACGGCAAACTATAACCAAACCGTCTGTAATACAGAAAAGTACAATCCAAATTTCCTTACCCGCCTGCGCGTGGATCGATATCACTGGAACGTCACCATCCTCTACGGCTACTATCCGCATATCTATGTCCGCAGTTATATTGACAGCGATGGCACCGGCGAACTGGAAAAATACACCTATGAACGCAATCTTTATCGGGCGGATGCCAATGTGCTCCTCGTGAAAAACGGATCATTGCGACTCCATTATCGCTTTGAGGAATACTTTTACAACCAGTACTTCACAGAGTTTGACGGTACAGCCCAGACCACCGGACTGGGATGGAGGCATCGCTTTCCAATTTTTACGCTAAATGCACAGTATCAGTTTCGCTCTTTTGATAACGATGAGCGACCGATGCACGACGATCGTGATTCTTCCTATGAAAGCGACATCTATGAACTTGGTATCACCATGCGCCAGATACCACTCACGGACAGTAAGAGCAGTAAGGCAAAGTGGTGTCCGGCTTTACGGCTCGGCTATGAAGAACGGTTCTTTCAAAGCGATGATTCCTGGTATGGCGGCAGATATGATAGAATTTATACCACCAATGCCAATATCTTGCTCACTCTCACCGATAAAATCAATATAAACCTTGACTACACACATGTCTTTAGGAACGTGAGCTCACCGAATGCTTTGGTCAGAGATTTGAGAGAATACAGCGAAAATCGCCTGAGCGCTGCGGCCGAATATAAATTCTAAGGAGCCACGGATGGTCTTCAAACAAGAAAACGACAAAAAACGGATCATGGAGTTTCTTGATCTGGTGGAAAACGACAAAGTCGAATTGAGAAGATACAAAAAACCCGTCCTCGTATGGGCAGTTGAAGAGGATACGGTTTATTATTCATTCTGGGAACAAGAGATGCTCGATAAATTCGGCCTTGACAATGTGGATGGCTATGATTATCAGGAAAATCTCGGATTCTGTCCCGACTGGATTTCCGACGAGGATGACGATTGGGACGGCGAAGACGATGATGAGGATGATATCGATCCTTTTCGCTGAGCAGAGGATTCGGTTAAAATTATCTGTCTTGATGTGGTATTGGGCACATCGGCATGATGCAACAGCATTAACCATCACATTCCTGCTTTGCCATCCTATTCCGCTTTGAAGATATCCGAACAGCGACCGCACTTCTTTCGATCATTGTCCTTTGATCATAAGACGGTGAAATGAGGGTGAAACAAGGAGATAAACACAGCGATAAACAATTTATGCCATACGGGAGAACGACAATCACAGAGCGTATAGCAATGATCGGTGGTGGCGGATGGGGGTTGACCTTGGCAAAACTTCTAGCTGAAATGGGACACGAAGTCCTTGTTTGGGAGTATAATCCCGATTTTGTCAAGATCCTTTCCGAGCAGAACAGCAATCCCATCCTGTTACCTGATATAGTACTACCTACCAGTATCAGATATACATCAGCCATTTCTGAAGTGCATGATCACTATCCACGCATCCTTGTCCTGGCGACTCCAGCTCAATTTCTGAGAGGAGTTCTGCGCCTTTTGTGCCAGCCGGTCTTTCCGCATACCATCGATTCCATCGTCAATGTCGCCAAGGGTATCGAGGAAGATTCCCTGTTATTGCTATCCGATGTGATCCGGGAAGAACTGCCGGAATGGACATACGAAAGGATTTTCTGCCTTTCCGGACCCAGTCATTCCGAGGAGGTGGCACGACATATTCCGACCACAGTGGTGATCGCAGGAGATGATGAAGTGCGAACGGGTAGACTACAACAACTCTTTAATACGCATTATTTTCGGGTTTACCGCAGCAATGACCTGACGGGTGTGCAAATCGGTGGGGCGGTAAAAAACGTGATCGCCATCGCGGCAGGGATAATCGATGGGCTGAGACTTGGCGACAACACCAAAGGGGCGTTGATCACCCGCGGGATAGTGGAGATCATGCGGCTGGGTCTGTCATTGAATGCCCGACCCGAGACATTGCATGGACTTTCCGGGATAGGCGATCTGGTCACCACCGCTTTCAGTCGTCACAGCCGCAACCGCAATTTGGGATACCGATTGGGAAGGGGTGAAAAACTCACCGAGATCCTTGCCAGTACTCAAATGGTGGTGGAAGGTGTGGCTACTACTCGATCTGTAATGATGTTAGCCCAGAGACAAAGAGTGGAGATGCCGATTGTGGAACAGGTTTATCAAGTGATATATCAAGGAAAATCTCCTGCCTTGGCGCTTCGAGAACTGATGAGCCGGGATCTCAAACCGGAGTAGGATCATGGCGCGACTATTTGCCCATGACTATCACACTCACTCCTCCACCTGGTTTTTCAACCATGCCGTAATCCCATTGCACAAGGGAGAATTGCTGTATTGGATATCCAGCGACGAGCAGAATTGGATCCATATTCATTTCTTTCCTGTGCGCCAACGCTTGGAGGTTTTCTGCGCCTATGTGGATGTTGTGTATGATCCAGACTTCGCCCTGATACGATCTCATTTCTGTTCTGATTGCAGAGATGATCCTTCCTGCCGTCACTACCTTTCCGTTTTGCGTTATGCTTATCATTACCTCTCTACTGATATCCTCAATGACGACATTGTGGAGACCTGCTACGGAGATTTCCTTGTCAGCGGAGAGAAATGGCTGGAGATCGTGCAGGTGGCTCATATTGCGGTGGAAGGGATTTATGATGCAGAATCAGACAAGATAAGATTCCATGTCGACGAGTTTATGCCCATCGACGTCAAGGCAATGATCAGTCACCGCCTTTCTCAGCACTCCGAAAAAACCCAGGATACGGAACAGGAAAAAAAAATCAGGACACAATCGTACGCCTTTTCCGCGGTAGATCTGCACTTCCTGGAATGGCTTCACTGTCACCGGATATCATTCAGACCCCATACTCACTATTATACGATCTACAAGAGAGACTTTGCCGAAGCGCTGGCTCTATTGCAGAACGTTACCTGCCGGATTGTAATCAAGGAGACGGGAGAGCCCTTGACTTTTAGGGGAGTGCTGCCCGATTTTAGCATCCGCATCAGTCCTGCCGCCGATGTATTTACCGTTCGTCCGGTATTGACCAGCGAGTTATCTGTCTGGTATTATGGCAAGCCCCTGTGGTTGTTTTTCCAGAATAACCTATATACAATTGACTTGCCTTTTAACCGCGAGACCGTGGAAAAACTATTCAGCTTTGATTGGCAGATCGGTGTGCGGGATCTGGTCTATTTACGGACAGTGGTTCACAAGTTGATTCAAAACAGCGGCGTTTATCTCGATTTTGATGGGGATATTGTTTTTCCTTTGATCCATGCCGAGGTGCCCCGTCTCAGATTGTCTCTTTCAGCTATGGGCGAGGATATTGCGATGCAGGGTTCGCTTGCATTCGAAGGCGGAGTGGATATCCCGCTTTCCGTTCTGCGCTTCCGTTCCACTTTGGTCAACTGCAGCTACAGCATACCGGAGACCGAGCGATCATTCGATCCCCCGGAGACGGCATGGTTTCATATTCCATCCACAGTCTTTACACGAGTGGATGACCTGCTCAAGCACTTTCCCAACGTCAATCTGGAACGATTGGAGCAACACTCACAGATCGTTTTCAGCGGTAAAGAGGAAAAAGAGATCCTCCGATCCGCCGTTCTGGGACTCTCGGATAGTGATTGGGAGATAGATATTGATGAACGTTTGCGTGGCGACTTTGTCTTCAAGATTCCCCTTACCGCTCAGATTGAGGCACGGCAGGTAGAT
Organism: Candidatus Cloacimonadota bacterium; assembly: GCA_037441405.1. Taxonomy (GTDB): domain Bacteria; phylum Cloacimonadota; class Cloacimonadia; order Cloacimonadales; family Cloacimonadaceae; genus VGPI01. The sequence continues at coordinate 87,561 of JBBISI010000002.1, read as the reverse complement.
GAGATCGATTGGTTTGAATACAGCGTCGTTTACCGTCACAAGGATTTTACTTTCTCTCATGATGAATTGCAAAGGTATTTCCGTTCTGAAGAACCCTTCCTACACACCTCGGACGGCCGTTTGGTAATGATCTCCAATCCTAATGTGTTCGCAGATATCGATCTGATCATTCGTCAAAGCGAACTAAAGAACGACAAGGTTTACCGTTCGCGGCTTATGAACTTGCCATATTATCAACGGCTCAAAGAAGAAAATCCCAACGTTTTGTTACAAGGCGATAACGCCCTGCAAAATATTGCGGAAGCCCTTATCCTGCGTCGCCCGCATCAGGTCTCAAATCTGCCCATCTACCTCCAAACCGTTCTTCGCGGCTATCAAAAAGCGGGGATTAACTGGATCATGATGCTGCGGGATTATGGCCTCAACGGCTTACTTGCCGACGAAATGGGCTTGGGCAAAACAATTCAGGCGCTCAGTATCATTGCCGCATCCACCAGCAGCAAACCCAATCTGGTGATCTGCCCGAAAACACTTTTGTTCAATTGGGCAGCGGAGATCGAGAAGTTCCACACCGAGATCAGTTACTGCATTGTGGAAGGTTCCCGATCCGAACGGATGCAATATTATTCTACACCGAACGTCAAACTCCTCATCATATCCTATTCGGTGGTGCTCAATGATATCAAATCATTGATGGACAAACAATTTGAATGGATTATTATGGACGAGGCGCAACACATCAAAAACATCCGTGCCCAGCGCACCCTGGCCATCAAAAAACTCAGTAGCGAACACCGTCTGGCATTAAGCGGCACGCCTTTGGAAAACAATCTGACCGAATTGTGGTCGATCTTCGATTTTTTGATGCCGGACTATCTGGGCAATATCAAACGCTTTACCGACAATTACATAAGCCCACCTGATCCGGTGCAGAACTCACTACGCCTTGGCCGGATAACCGCTCCATTCATCCTGCGGAGAATGAAACGCGACGTCCTCCTCGAACTTCCCGATAAACAGGAACAGATCTCCTGGTGCAAACTAACCACCATACAGGAAAAGACCTACCTCCAGATCCTTGATTTGGTTAAAAAGACACTCTTGCCGGTAAACGACAATGCACCGGTCAATTATATCAATATTCTCAAAGCGCTGACCAAACTCCGTCAGGTCTGCGATCATCCGGCGCTGGTCAATCCCGATATCCTCACCGAGATCGAGGTCTCTGCCAAACTGGAACAACTGGTAGAACTAGTGGAAGACGCCCTTGACAGCAATCACAAGGTATTAATCTTCAGCCAGTTTGTCCAGATGTTGCGGATCATAAAAAACGCATTTACCCGCCTGGGAATCGTATATTCTTACATGGACGGGCAGAGCCGTGATCGCAAGACGCAGGTTGAACGCTTCAACCAAGACCCCTCAGTCCGCTGTTTCCTAATCAGTGTAAAAACCGGTGGCACCGGACTCAACCTTACCGCGGCCGATACGGTCATTCTCTTCGATCCTTGGTGGAACCCCATGATCGAGAATCAAGCTATCGACCGCACGCACAGGATCGGCCAGACCAGCAAGGTCCAGGTTTTCCGGCTGATCACCAAGGGCACTGTGGAAGAAAAGATCCTGGCTCTACAACAGCGTAAACTGGAGATGTTCCACAATGTCATCGACCAGGGACAGCAGTTACTCAGGCAACTGACTGCCGATGATATCCGGGATCTGTTCGTTTATTATCGGACTTAATCCCGGTCTTCGGTTGCGCACTTACTTGATGATAAGGACAAGCAACACTCCTCCCCGGGATACCTAGGTTCGCAGTGCCGGATATGAACAATACCAATCCCTATTACAAGATCGTCACCGATCCCCTAGCCCTTGCCCGCGAACTGTATGCCTATGGCCTAGAACTGCCGATGCTGCCACGGTTGCTCAAGTTCATTCCTCCGGATACCCTGTGTTTGGAAAGGATCGGTGGATCGTCCTATCTGGATCTTTGGCAAGATGATACGCCATCAATTCTGGGTGATGTAATCGCCAGATTTCATCAAGCCACTTATAATGGCTCGGAGGCATTGTGTCATTGGGACAATCAGCCCCAGAACATATTGCTGGCTGAAGGCGTGATCTATCTGGTGGATTTTGGGGACAGCCGTTTTGCACCTCCGATGGCAGATGTCACTCATCTACTGCTATTCTGGGTGGCACAGATGAAATTCAAGTCCTTTACCCGGGCGATCAACCGTTTTCTCAAATCCTACCATCAGATCCTACCACTCCGGACAGAGCATTGGCGTAACCACTTGCAAGACAGCATTCAGCGCTTTGACCAGCGACGGAAGCTCTACTGCCCTCATTTGCTATCCGACAATCCTGATACGGATATGAACCGCTCCTACCTACAGCACATCAGTTTCGGCTCGGCCTTGCTGGATGAGTAAAATACCTCAAACTATCCATGGATACCGGAAGCAAAGGAGATTCAGGATGATAAGACCGATATGTCGTTTGATCGTCATGTTGATCGTGACGGCACTGATCATCCCGACCAGGTTAAGTGCCCTCTGGTTTGCCCTTTGGCAAACCTCCATGGGTTCATTTACCGCCGAAATGTATGACCATTTGATGCCGATCACTACTTCGAACTTTATCTAACTGACCAACAATGGACTTTATAACAACCTCATTTTCCACCGGGTGGTAGCCGGATTTGTCATCCAGGACGGATGTCCCAATTACAAAGGATTTGGCGGTTCCAGTTACACTGTCCCCGACGAGACCAGCCCCCCTCTTTCATGATCAAGCAGGTATTCGGCCATGGCAAAAACAGCCCAATCCAATTCTGCCGGCTCTCAAGTGTTGTTTCGCACTTGGCGCATATCCCCATCTGGATGGCAGTTACGCTATCTTTGGCATAGCGGTCGAGAGCTTGGACGTCATCCTTGGCATTGGACAGGTCACCTCCAACGCCAATGGGGTACCGCTCACTCCGGCAACTATTCACAATCTGCGCATGCTCGATCTGGCGATCGACAGCATCTCTCCCTGCGATACATCCCCGGTTTATTACGACGGAGGGGACCAGTTGATGTTTATCGTTGAGGCATCTGGGGTCAATTCCCCGCTTACCTTTGCCTGGTATATCGATGGCATCATCCAATCAGGCGCATATGACTTTATCATTGAGACCGGATTCGGTTCCGCCAGAGAGCATGCCGTTCAATGCATAGTGGCAAGCGATGACCATTCTTATACAATCACCTGGAATGTTGTTACCACTATTTCCACACCGGATGGTGCATAAGCTCCCGCCCCACTCCAGACGCTTTCCGTGGTTCCATCTTCCTTCGCTACAGCGACCACTCTCCACTATCGCAACAGAATCTCACAACCCGTCACCATCAGCGTCTATAACCTCAGGGGCAAATAGATTCGGCAGGAAAAGCGGCAGGCACACCAAGGACAGAATACCTGGCTATGGGAGGCATGAACCACGACAGTATCCCCCTCACCGACAGCGTCTACATCATCCGAGTCGCCAACAGCAGGGAAGCTGCCACCGCCAAAGAAGTGCTGGTCAAGTAGTTCATCCCATACCGCTGATCCCGTTTCACATTTTGCTGCCGGTCAATTACATAGACGATCGCAGCAGCCAATTCAGTGCTAATCCGGATGGCGGCTGATCAGCTTGCAGCCCGGATTGCGCAACAATCAATCAGCATGGTCACCCTTACTATCTACCACATCCAAGTCATTCGTCCGCAATGGCTTGATGCTTGCATCCTGCTTGCCACTGTCAAACAAGCGTTTATCCCCTCTTAATCAAGCGTTAATTATAAACGCTTGATTAAGAGGGGACAATGACTTGATTAAGGAGAGCAAGCAAGGAGAAAGAAGCGGGATTTGTCTGAATGAGGTCAGATATGTTTCTATGGCATACCTCATTAAGCCGTGGGGAAGCGAAGCAGGATAAAAGGATGGCGCATTCCAATATTGTGGTATCCTGGGCACGGGCTCTATTACACGATTAGAAAATCCCGCCAAACATGCCGACATCAATCTGGCCTATCCCACTTACCGGATCCACCGGGAAGAAGGCAGTGGTCTGACCACCTGAGCAGGCAGATGACTCAGTGGGGGATATCATCGATGTGGACCGCCCAATGGTCATTATCGTGGTCAAGCAGGAGGTATCCATTGTTTGATCGCAACTTGTCGTATATGTAGCGCTTGGCTCTGAATGTATCGGTACGGGAGACGTCGTAAGCGGAGGTGACGGCAAGATGGAGATGCTGTTTGGTGGGGATGATGTCGCCGGCATAGATGCGAAGTCCGTCATCCGCATCGACCTCGATGATCTGAGAGCCGACGGAGTGCCCTCCGGTCAGGATAGTGCGGACACCGGAACAGATCTCCACATTCCCTTCGATCAGATCGACCTTTCCGATGTGTTCCAGAAGCGATAACTGATGTTCAAAGTTGTAAGCGGCACGGTTCAGTTCATCGGGATCTTTTGCCATCTCCCATTCGGTTTTCTGGATCCAGTATGTGGCCTGGGGAAAAGTGAGTGCATCACGGTCGCCCAATCCGGTGACGACACCGCCAGCATGGTCAAAGTGGAGATGAGTCATAATGACATCAGTGATGTCGGTATCTTTGAGACCTAGATCGCTCAGGGAGATGGGTACCAGAAATTCGTCGGGGCTGTAGATCTGCTTCATACGGTCGCTGAGGCGGTTTCCGATGCCGGTATCGACAAGGAGATTGCGCTCAGGCGAACGGATCAGCAATAGATTGAGCGACATGAGGAACCGGTGACGCTCATCGGTCTGCTGTTTCTTGCTCCAGATGGAGCGCGGCATTACTCCCATAAAAGCACCGGCATCAGTCCAGTAATTTCCGGCGAGGATCTTGTGAACGGTGAGACCCATCAAGTGTCTCTTTTCTTAGCGGGACCGTTGTTTTGCGCCGGTTTCCTGGATAAGTTCGTCCGGCGGGAGCGAGATGGCAGGCTTTTTGTGCTTTTTGTTTCCGGGGCAATTTTTTTTATCAGGTCCTTCTCGTTTTGTTTGGCGGAAAAGACCACGATCCGTTTGTTTTCGCCATCTCCGATGGTAAGCGTGCGCAAGGACGATTCGGATTCGATAAAGCGGTGGATGATGCGGCGTTGGGGAGAGGGCATCAGATCCAAAGTGAGGGCTTTGCCGCTGGTTTTTACCTGTTTGATGAGCGGGATAAAAGGAGCAAGAAAGGACTTTTCCTGGCGTTGGCGGTAGTTTCCGGTGTCAATGTAGATGCGGTCGATCTCACGGGTTTTTTCAAACACACGGTTGACCATGAACTGCAAAGTCTCAAGCATTGATCCATTCTTACCGATGAGGAATCCCGGATCATCGGGATTCTCGATCTCCACATAGACGGTTTTCTTTTCCATAGTGCATTTGATGCTGGTGCAAGAGACATCCATTTTCTCCATGAGTTGTTCCATATAAGAGCGGATGCGCTGTTCGATGCCTTCGATCAGAAAACGGACGGTGGCAGAACGTCTGCCGATGCCGAGAAATCCGGAGGAACCCTTGTCTATAACCTCATATCTGAGGTCGTCGATGTTTAATCTATTCTCCCGGGCATAACCTGTGATGATATCGGTCACTGATAAGCCGGTAATGTCCACACTTTTCATCGTGCTTCCTTTCTTTTAAAGTGTTTGAGGATATAGTATTGATGGATGATGCTAAGGATGTTGAAAGTAGTCCAGTAAAGCACAAGTCCGGCTGGCATGCCTCTGAAGATGAAAAACATCATGACGGGCATGATCCACGCCATCATCTTGGTGCTTTGATAGGCGGCGCGCTGCTTGTCATCCATATCTTCGGGATTTTGCACCGGCGGTCGCATCATCCGCTGTTGGACGATCATAAAGAGCGCCATCAATATCGGCAGTATAAGGTAGGGATCGGGCTCGGAAAGATCACGAATCCAGCCGACGAAATGGGCGTTGCGCATCGCCAGTGAATAGCGAAGGACATTGAACAGCGAAAAGAAGATCGGCATCTGGAGAAGGAATGGCCAGCATCCGCTAAAGGGATTGGTGCCTGTCTCCTTGTAGAGTTGCATCAGTTCTTTCTGCTGACGCTGGCGGTCATCCTTGTATTTGCGCTGGAGTTCCTGGATCAAAGGTTGGATCTGCTGCATCTTGATCATGGAACGGGTGGTCTTGAGCGTCAACGGATAGAGTGCGATTTTAAGCAGAATGGAGAAGATGATGATGACCACGCCGTAATTGGGTATGATCTTGTGCAGGAAAGTAAGCACGGCGGCAAAGATGTTTGAAAGCCAGAGCAGCCATTTGGCACCGCGTTCGACAATGGATTCCATCTCGGAACCGTATTGTTTGAGAATGTCAAAGTCGGTGGGTCCAGCATAGATCATGAAGCCCTGTTGCCAGGCACTACGATAATCACGCATACACTCGAGGACAAAAGCGGGACTTTGGGATGGCTCCTGCTTCTCATTGGTATAAGTAATGGTCTGGGCATTGTATAAATTGGTGAGGACCGCATGATCCGTAATTCCTTCTTTGGCCGCCAGCACGAAATACTTGGAGCGGATGGCTGCCCAATTGAATGAACTGATGGGTTCGGTCTTGCCTGTGCCCAGTTTTGTCATTGTCTGTTTTTGTATCTGGTTGTTGGCATTGAGGATAAAGCGATAGTCCTGACCCTTGGTCTTGAGTCGCGCTTCCGTATCAGCGATCCCGGAGCCAAAATCCAGGATGGTGCCGGACACGGGATGCCAGTTTTCCACCGAAAAGTTAAAGTTGATGCCATAGTCGTCACTCAGGACAAACTTGGAGGAAAAGACGCGGACTTCATCCCGCAACAGAAAGAATTCGATCTCTCTCTCGTTGTCCTGGGCATAAGATAAGATCAGATCACTCAGGCGGATATTGCCCTGCTGGGTTTTGAGCGTAAGGCTGGCGATTGAGCCTCCACCCGGGATAAGCGTAACCTGCGATCCGTCCGGCATCCGGAAGTGATCGCTCAATAATCTAACCTGACGGATCACGCCGCCACGATTGGTGAGAATAACCTCTACAAGATCGTTTTTCAGGATGATCTTATCATTGATCTCTTCCTCAGTTTCGATCCCTTCCAGAGCGGCTTCCGGGATGGTGGGGGTTTCAGCGGGAGGACTGTCCGAGGGGGTGGCAGTAGCAGCGGGGCGTTGGGTTTGCTGGTGTTTTAGTTCCGCCTGTGGTTTCCAGACAAAATGATTGAAGATCAGGAACAGCGCCATGATCAGAAGTAACGCAAAAAAAGTGCGTTTGTCCAAGATTTCCTCCTAAGGTAAGGGATCGTAACCGCCGGGATTAAATGGGTGGCAGCGGACGATCCGGCGTATAATGAGATAGATCGCCTTAAAGATATTGTACTGGCGTAATGCCTGGAGGCCATAATGACTGCAGGACGGCTCAAAGCGGCAGATTCGGGGAAACAGAGGGGGCAAGGCGATCTGATATAAGCGTATCATATAGATGAACAGATAATTAGGTAGTCGCAGGATGCTAAGTAAAAGCACGGGTCTCCTGCCGTATTCTTGCGATGATATCTGACAATTCGGCATCCAATTGCTGCCAAGCTAACTTACCGGCATCAGGTTTGGCGATTAGAATAACCTTGATACCGATGGGAAGAGAGTGTGCAGTTTGGCGAAACCATGCCTTGATCCTGCGGCGCAAGAGATTGCGAATGAATGCTTTACCGATTTTACGGCTAATGGTGAGGCCATAGGCAAATTCCGGTATGTCGGTTTGTAATGGAATAGTGGTAAAGAACTTAGTCCTGATGACAAGATCGGCACGAATAAACTCCTGGTATTCGGAATGCCGGTGAATCCAGCGGATCATGTAGCATCAGACGGTCAGGATCTTTCTGCCTTTGGCACGACTGCGGGCCAGAACTTTTCTGCCGTTTTTGGTTGCCATACGCGTCCTGAATCCGTGAGTTCCCTTGCGCTTACGGTTATGGGGCTGATAGGTGCGCTTCATTTATATATCTCCTTAGAATGTATGATACTTACTTCGTCCGGCCATAGGTTTTTCTAGCGCTTATCGTGTCAAGGCAAAATTCTCATGGACTAATTGTTAGATACCCTAAACGGCATCCAATTTGTCGATCCGGCTCTGATGTCTGCCTCCTTCGAATTCTGTGTCAAGCCAGGTTTTTACGATCTCCAGAGCGTATGGAATGCCGATAAAACGTCCCGGCAAAACCAGGATATTGGCATCATTGTGTTTTCTGGAGAGGCAGGCAAAATCGGTATTAACGCAGAGGGCAGCACGGATTCCGGGGACGCGGTTTGCGGTAATGCTCATGCCGATGCCGCTGCCGCAGATCAGAATCCCTTTACTGCATCTACCTTCCGCCACTGCTTGGGCAGCAGGTGTGCCGGTATCCGGGTAATCCATGGACTGCGTTGAATCAGTGCCATAGTCATGCCAGTCAAAATCATCAAAAGCGGCAATGATCGACGCTTTCATGTCAAATCCAGCATGGTCAGAGGCGATTGCCAATTTGGTCTTTTGCACCATGTTTTAGGCCATCATCGCAGCCAAGGCGATGGAATAAAGTTTGTTTTGATCGCTGTCACCCCTGGAAGTAAGAACAATCGGGACGCTGGCGCCCACTACCACGGCTCCGATATCGGCATGCATCAATTTGGTAAGAGTTTTGTAAAACACGTTGCCTGCTTCCACATTCGGGAAGAGGATGCAGTCCACATCTCCGCAGACCTCGCTCCTGACGCCTTTGATCTCGGCGCTTTCTTTGTCCACAAGCAGATCCATCGCCAATGGCCCCTCGACAATGGCTCCCTTGATCTGCCCACGTTGTGCCATCTTGCTGATCAAAGCGGCATCTGCGCAGGATTGAATCTTGGGCAACACTTGTTCGGATATGGCGATCAAACCTACTTTGGGTATCTCGATGCCCAGCATGTGGGCGACGCGGATGAGCGTATTGGTGATGGTAACTTTCTGATTTAGATCCGGTTGTGGTATGATCGCCACATCGCCGAAGACGAGCAATTTGTGATATGCTGCTATTTCTGCCACCGTCACATGATGTAACACAGTTCCCTGTGCCATCAGACCACTTTCTTTATTGAGAACGGCTTTCATAAAACGGTCGGAACTGATCAACCCTTTCATCAAAAAGTCGCCTTCCTTGCTATGGATAAGTCCGATCGCACGGGCGGCGCAGTCGGTATCCGTGGATTCATGATGAATGGTAAAATTTGAGGGGTCAATACAGTATTCCTGGCAAATCCGTCCTATGATCTCGGTGTCACCAACCAGGATGCCGTCAACAATGCCCATTTTGACTGCTTCATGGATCGCCAGTATCGTATGTGAATCATTGGCACTGGCGGCCACAACGCGTTTGTTCTGGCTCCGTTTCAGAAATTCGAACATCTGATCAAGTTTGGTAATCTGCATACAAGGTCTCCATATCTATTACTTCAATCTCGTGTACGTCCCACTTTCATGGGTCAAAGAGAGTTTGGCGTCAAATGAATCCGTCAATCGTTTCGGAACAAGAAATACAATACCACGTGTGGCATGCAGTTACACCGAGGATGACGGAAAAACTCACCTTCTGCACCCCGAAATTCATTATGGGTCAATCTGTCAAGATTTATGTCTGGCACCGGATGGGCTAATGAAGTGCAACTTGACAGCGAAAACTGCAAACTGTCTCATACCGGTAGCCGTCCTCCTTGCTTGATAACCTTAGTATAACCTTAGTATAACCTTACGGCCGTAAGGTTATACTAAGGTTATGAAGCAGGGAGAACTCAGGAGAAAGACAGGCTTTCTGCAAATAAGATCACCGAAAACTTTAAATTGTGACAGGAAATTTGCATATCGAATGATCTCAGCAGTGGTTTGAAAATGTGGTACTCATAGGTTCCCTAAATTTTTGGGATTGACATCTTGATATACTATCCGAGTTCTGTCAGTTGAGGATGAGATGAGTATCATGAGATATCGGTCTATCCTGATTTTCCGACTGCTCATTGGAGTAGAATCAAGTGCACAAACTCACTGCTGCAAGGTTATTCGGAAGACTGGATCAGTGGGAAACTATATCTTTCGGAACCTATGGAGAAAATCAGGGAGGCCCTGAAGAAATCCATTCCATTTGAGGCAACGCGCGACGGGCTGGAGCCCTGCTCCATCGGCTACGCCTCCTCGGCAGGGCTCCAGCCCGTCGCAACAGGGTAGCTTTTGCTGAAAAAGAACTTGACATGGATTAACAAGATGAAAACACCGCACCCGGTCGTTTGGCCTTACATAGATTGTGAGTAACGAGGGATCTTAGATGCCCTCAAAGAACCTGAGAAACAATGAGTTGGAATTTACACCAACATTTGGGACTCAACAGAGGGCTTGTGCCATCCCCACTTATAGGGGTAGTTATGAACAGATATAGATGGATTGTTACCTGGCTGTTGTGTTTGATAGGAATAGGATTACATGCAGTTACTAGAATAGTTGATATTACCGGAGCAGGCCAATATACGAGTATTCAGGCCGCAGTTTCAGCATCATCATCGGGGGATACTGTTCTTGTTCATCCAGGAAGATATCAGGAAAATATATCAATTCAAAACAACAATATCAGCGTTATCAGTTTAGAAGCTATTACTGGCAATCCCATTTATATTGATTCAACAATAATTGATGGTCGAGCTATCTCATGGGGTATATGGGTAAGGCAGAATTCTCGAAACATCACAATCAGAGGTTTTTCAATAACAAACTGTAAAAACGGGTTATCCGTTAGCTCAAATGCAATTGCAACAATAAAGAACTGCAAGATATTCCAAAACAAGGGATATAACGGTGCCGGTTTGGGAGCCAGCTTTTGCACAGTATATCTCAGTGGCGTTAAGATATACAACAACGATGCCTATCACATGGGTGGCGGTTTATACATCAATGGCTATATGGGATCTGTCAATGTGACCTTTGATCCGGTTAATCGCTGCTCCATATACAATAACACTGCCGGAGCCGGGCAGGATATTGTCGCTCACTCCATAAACAATGATCTAAGTATCCCCCTTGATATGTTCACCGTATCCAACCCGACAAGCTACTACGCTGCTGCATTCCGTTCCTTTGGAAACGAGTTTCAATTGCTGATAGATGCCCAGACTTCTTATCATCAGGAGATCAATCATGATCTCTTTGTGTCTCCCACCGGGGATGACACTAATGACGGATTGAGTCCGGCAACTGCTCTCAAGACGATTAGGACAGCAATTTATCGAGTTGCCTCGGATAGCCTGAACCAGAAGACTGTGCACATACTTCCCGGCATATATTCCCGAACTGCCAACCAGCAGGTTTTCCCAATTCCTTTGAAAAGTTGGGTAAAGGTACAAGGAGCCGGGGTTGATGATACTCAGATTGTGGGAGAGATGGATCCTTCTTATGCCAACGTGCAATACAATGCTTTAAAGGTCTTTACCAGCTTTTATCAGACTCACTCCAGTCTAGAGGACATGTCCACCACAACTGCCGGATCGAATAATAGTTGTGCAATCTGGGGCTTTAAGGAGGACTCCTTGCATCTGAGGAACTTTAGGATGCATGAACTGAGTCCGGATTTGTTTGCTATCATTAACATTACTTATGCCACAAACTGCCTTTGGGATAGGCTAATCATTGAGGACTTTACCACCGAAAGCATGGGCTTCCTGTATAGCGATGGCTACATAACGGGAGTAATCCGGAACTCAATTTTTAGAAATGCGGTAAACACATTTACCAGTAATGAAGTCTGGGCAAGCCCGCTTATATGGATAAATTTGGGGGGGAGCTTTGCCCTTATAAACTCCATTATTACTAACATTACTATGACAGACGATGATACTCACGCTGTTCAGTTTAGCGGAATGTACAGCCCACCTACCCAACCTCAATACACTATTCAGAATAGCTTATTTGCAAACATTTACTGCAATGAGCGCGGAGTAATATTTCATGGTGAAGATTTTCCTTTGATGAACATCGCCAACTGTACGTTTGCCGGACATACTGGCAACGGTGAAGCATTGATGGTTAATGGTAACGTAACAATCTCCAATAGCATTTTCTATAATGATCGTTCTGTGGAAATTGCCATCAATCCCATGGATGGGACAGGTATTCCTACTACGCTTACTCTCAACAACAACCTGATCAGAAATGGTTATAGCGATATCTGGCAAGGGACTGGTAGCACCATCAATTACTCGGATACCAATATCACGGGTAATCCCTTCTTTCTTGGCGGGGATGATATAAATAATCCTCTGTACTACAGCCTTGCCCTTGGTTCTCCCTGCATCAATAGCGGGGCACCAGATACATTGGGCTTGAACCTTTTGCCTTATGATCTGGCGGGTAACCAGAGGGTCTGGGAAGGTAGGATAGATATGGGAGCTTATGAGTTTGGAGCTCCACCTGTGTCTAATGACGATCCCACAGCTCCGGATATTCCTGCAGTCAGCATGACTGCCTATCCTAATCCCTTCAGTGTCTTTACGAATATCAAAGTGAGTACCCTAAACAGTGGAAGTGACAGACCTGAGAGCGTTAACAATGCTTGTGTAACAATCTACAACATTAAGGGACAAAGAGTTAAGACTATTATACTTGACCCTGGAAAGTCTGGCGAGCAACTCACTTTCTGGGATGGTAGAGATGCAGAAAATACCAGATGCTCATCTGGAATATACTTTATATTAATCTGATTTTAAACGGGAGAAACGTCAGCACAAAAAAGGTAACATTCATGAGATAGTCGAGAGATTTTAGCTCTGTTGAAACATATCAACGAGTATCCAAACAATCTGACAGGCATGATCCCGAGTTATTACTGACTGCGCTGGAAGGGAGACAAAATTGTTTTTCCACGTTCTCGAAATCAGGTGATTCCAGTTTGTGCAACACTCTTTTATCAATTGAGCCCATATCTGTAGTGGACTATATTGGACGATCCCATTCAAGACCGGGGATGGGTTAAAGGGAACAGACCGGATCATCGGTCGATTGAGTTCGTGGCTCGGGGATAAATCCTACTGGGACGAAGATATCGGAGAACGGATCTGGAAACTGTATTGATCAATCGTTTTAATCAATCGCTTGCGGGATCAAAAAACGCCTTGCGGTTATCCTCGATATCCAAGGCTTGCACCTGACGGTAATACCAGTTCGTGATAGCGCGGGTACGGATCTCATCGGCAGCTTTGGCCAGATATGCGTCTTTTTCCTTTTGCCACAATTGCTCTGTCGGGCGCTGGCGGTCAGTGATCAACGCCAGATAGACGTAGTTACCTTCCTCGACCAGAGGTGTAAACGACCCTTTTTCGACGGCAAGGATGGCTTGGTTGAGTGTGTCCACTCTACCGATCAAAGGGATATTGGAATCCAACTTGATACCAGTATGCTCGACAACGGTCAACCCAGCATTCGTGGCTTCCCTCATATAGGTCTGCGGACCGTATCGGCGATGAAAGTCACGGGCATAATCCTGCATAGCCTTTACCCTCTTATGAACGGTCGCTTGGGCCGCCACTTCGCGGCGTACGCTATCCAGAGGCAGGTGATAGATATCGGCGCTTTGCCAGACCTGACCGACAAAGAAATCGCCATGCGGATTTGTGAAGGGATGGAGAATTGTTCCGACCGGGCTCTCAAAGGTCACTTTTACCAGTAAAGGAACGGTGCCGATACCGGGGATAATGCGGTCATTTGCATTGAAGAAAGTTGTTTCCTGAATCCTGAGATTATACTTGATCGCGGCAATATCCAGTCCGGCAGCCAATGCTTCCTGATGTATCCGGGCTTGCAGGATCTTCAAATTGCGTAGGGTCTGGCTGCTGGTTTCGTGCCGGACAAGGATATGACGGACATTGACTTCGGGATTGCCCTGGGCGTCCTGACGCCGGTCAAGCACTTCCACAATGTGCCAGCCAAACCGGGTGGCGAAAGGTTTGATCACAGACCCCGGAGGATTGTCAAAACTGGCGCTCTCAAATTCGGGGATCATTGCGCCCCTACCAAACCAGCCAAGGTCGCCATCATTCTGAGAAGAACCCGGATCATCGGAATAACGTGCGGCAAGGGTGGCAAAATTCTCGCCGGCGATCAATCTACGGTATAAGGAATCGGCTTTGGAATATGCTGCCAGGGAATCGGTCTGGGAGGGCTGAAAAGGGATATGGATAAAGCGCAACCGTCGGCCATTGCTGCGCGAGTAATCCGCCAGATGTTGCTGATAATATGCCTCCACTTCTTCGTCGGTGGCGATATGATCCGATAATTTATTGAAGTCAAAGAAGATGATCTTAGCGCTGGCAGTATCAGCATCACGATACCAGATGATTCTTAAACTATCCGCATTCACCACAACTTCGGTTTTAAGCAGATCGATGAGTTTTTGGTAGCGGTAAACCACTCGCACATAATCCATTACATAGGTCTTGAACTCAGGTCTTTCCTTCAGGGCTTGACTGTATTTTTGGGGATCAAATCTGCCATTGGTATGGATATCCTTCAGGTTTTTTACGCCGGGGGGAGGGTTTCGCAGCATCTCCATCTCCAGTTCTTCCGTGGTAATGGTCATGTTCCGCCGGCGGATCTCCTCGTCATAGATATGGCGGTTTATAACGTCATCCCAGCAGCGTCTGTATAGTTGTATCCTGTCTTCCCGGGTCAGAGGTCTCTGCCATTGCTCCTCCCAGTATTTGTAATAGTTGGTCAGGATCGTCCGGTATTCCGAAAATGTGATTTCTTTGTCGCCAATGCGGGCTACTGTGGGATCCGCTGCTGCTGAGAACTGCGCCTGCATATGGTTTAAGGTCAAAAGCATGATCAGCAGCAAGAGAGAGATGATGGATCTGTTCATTATACCTTTATGCTGTTTCGTTTTGCTCGGCTAAAAGCGAACCGTCTGAAGCGGTTAACTGTTTACAAGCGGGCTTCAGACGGTTCTGCATATTATTGGATACGGTGTTTCCTATTTCATCAGTATCATCTTCTTGGTGATTGATTGGTCGTTGTGGGAGATCCGGTAGAAATAGATACCGCTGGCAATCGAATTGCCGTTGTCATCCAAACCATTGAATACCATACTGTGATTACCGGCAGCGACATTGCCGTTCAACAGAGTGCGGACGACCTGACCTTTGATGTTGTAGATTTGGATCACCGCATGACCGGGGGCAGGAATGCTGTAGGCGATATTGGTCACGGGGTTGAAAGGATTGGGATAGTTATTGATGGAAAGTACCATGCCGGGAGTGATCACTTCTTCGTTGGAAACGTAGGGCTCGACGATGGCACGGATCAACAACTCGCCATTGGGGATGACTTCCCAGGCAGCAGCGGCTGACATCTTACGATAACTATTACCGGTGTTATTGGTATCAAGACCAATGGCGCTGGCATTGGCTGTTTCCAGGATACCGAGATAGAAATTGCCGTTAGTGACCTGGAACGCCGGCTCGTTAGGCAACGGGATGTAGTTCCAGCCTTCGACGATATTGACAGCAGGATATTGCAATTGGGCAAGTTGAGTTCCCGGAAGACCGCCTGTTCCATCAGCGGAATAGAGGCGGATGATCATGCTTGCTGTATTGAGAGTATGCACAAAGACCTTGGCATAACGAACTTTGACCTGGCTGCCATACTGGTATCTGACGGCCATTTGGCGGAGGGGACCGAGGGTCAGTCCCACTTCCGCTCCGCCATCGTCATGATGCATCTCGACCTGTCCGGTAGGGACGATGAAGGCGATGACGCTATTGGAAGGCAATGATTCATTGCTGCCATAAACCGCTGTGACATGATATGTTTGGATGCCGCCGGGAACATTCATATCAGTGTATGTAAGTACCGTTCCGGCGACCTGATCGATCATTACGCCGTTACGGTATATCCGATACGCTGTTACGTCACGGCTTTGAGTGCTTTGGTAAACTCCGGAATCGGCCAAAAATCCCGTTGCTGACTGCTCGTTCTCAGTGACATGTCCCAAGACATATTCCCGACCAGTGGCATCCTGAACATAGACTTGGATATTCCAGTTGTATGTCAGGGTCGGTGCAAGCGCGGTAAGAGTCGTCCAGGAACCCTGGAAACGGATCATGTTGCCATAACCATTGATTTGCGGACCGGCATCGCAGCCAGCGGGATAACCAGTTGTGGTGTTGCAACGGTAACCAGCCATGATTTGGGTGGCAGGCGGGATGGTAAAGGGAGTGGTCAGAATAATCTCATTCCAAGAGTTCTGGGTCAGTCCGGTAAGGGGCTGATCATAAGCAAGAGTATTAGTAGTTCCTGTCCAGATACGGGCAGAATACTGGCAAGCGGCTTGGTTTGGCCAAATCTTGATCTTGGTGATGTTCATGCCGACGTAGGGCGCTATTCCGTAGTCACCCATGGCATCCCACTTGGCAGCAACATCAAAGTCCGCTGCAGCATTTGTGCCGATGGAAGTATAATTTGATCCGCTATCATAGTGAATCCAACCCTCGTCTCCGCCACCGCCTGTGCCTGGGGCTTCCCAAGTAAGGATCACAGTGTTGCCGTTTACCACTGCAGCCAGTTGTTCCGGAGGCGCAATGAAGATATCATTGTAAACACGGACGTCATCAATGGCTATTCCAGTTCCGATGGGAGTATCACCATCGGAGCGGAACATCCATCTGAACTTCACTGTTTGACCGGCATAATCGCTAATGAAACCATCCAAGGCATAGCTCTCTGTCATTGACGACCATAAATTCGGTGCATCAGAGTAAACGTAGTTTGTTCCTGTCGGACTGCCATACGGATTACTCATATAAAACCAGGACACTCCGTTGTTAATGGATATCTCCCAGCCAAAATAATCGACATTCGGGAAGGTATTAGGATCATCGAACGAACCTTTGATCATGAAGTCCGCCCGGATATCACCTGAAGTAGGCAATTGGATCGGAGGGGACTCCAAATAGTTCAGCATATTGATATTGTAAGTACCCTGAGCGTTCTGATTACGCATTACATGCACCGGTGATGGAGCATCGGCGACCTGAGCAATACTCCAGATATTACCACCCACGGGAACCAAGCTTGCCCAGGTCATCTGTCCGTCATTCACGCCATTATTGGTATATCCGCCGAAAGAGATGTCATCAATCATGATACCAAACATAGCAGGATTATCCTGCGTGGCATAAGCCGGATCGGACGCAAAGGCAAAACGAATCTTTACATTCTGACCGACGTAAGTGGCAAGGTTAAACGTGCAATTAACCCATGTAGTTTGAACGCCGCCCCAGCCAGGGATGTTTGGACCTTCGCCATGTTGGAACCCAAAGGCATAGGACGAAGTAAAGGTGTAGGCAGGACTTCCAGTGATCGGTGTCCATGTTTGGCCGTCATTTGTAGAAATACGGACGTTTGCGGCATCCCAACCGTTGTAGGGGGCAGGTTCTCCGCCTGGTGCCTCAATATTCCAACGGGCTTTGAAGGATAGGTTGGAATTGCCTGCGGTGATCGGCCTGGAAGGTGTATCCAATACCAGATATTGATGATCATAATAACCACCGATGTTACCACCGGAGGCAAGGGCTGTATCACCCATCCACCAGACGTTTCCTTGAGTGCCACCTTGATTATAGACGTGCCAGTTATTGGGCGGGATGGTCGCATCGGAAGAGACCCATCCGGTCGCACCGTCCTCAAAATCTTCTTCCCATGCTATCACTTCATAGCGATTGGAAGTCGTGTTCTGGTTCGTTCGTCTTGCGATGGCTACGTTGTCGGCACAGAGTGCTGCAAAGATAACCAAGGCTATTATAACAAGCCATATTTTTTTCATTGATCCTCCTCAATGTATAAGAGTTTTGCTACTGACGCCACTCGTATATGGAGTTCAGTATTTTGTCAAATGTTTTTTTTTCACGTATATTGCAAACGGTAAAGGTCATAGTAAAGACCCCTTTTATCCAAGAGGTCAAAATGTGAGCCCTCTTCCACGATTTCTCCCTTGTGGAGAACGATAATCCGGTCAACGTGCTGTATGGTAGAAAGGCGGTGAGCAATGATGATCGAGGTGCGTTCTTGCATGATCTTGTGCAGTGCATCCTGGATCAGAATTTCGGTATCGGTATCGATATTGGAAGTGGCCTCGTCAAGAATAAAGATCACCGGATTGTAGGCCAGGACGCGAGCAAAGGCGATCAATTGCCGTTGTCCGGTTGAGAGAGTCGCTCCCCGTTCCATAACCGGCTCATCATATTTCTGTGGCAGGTGCGAGATAAATTGATCGGCATTGACGTATTTTGCCACCTGCACGATACTCTCATGTGTCAACCGGGAGTTATTGAGCGCGATATTATCTTTGATATTGCCAGAGAAGATAAATACATCCTGCTGCACGATCCCGATATTGGATCGGATATCCGCCAGCGCATAATCTTGCATTGGCATGCCATCGATCAGGACACTACCTCTTTGATAGGGATACATTCCCAGGAGCATATTGACGATCGAGGTCTTGCCACTGCCGGTATGACCGACGAGAGCGATCTTCTCTCCTGGTTTGATCTTGAGGCAGATATCCTTGAGCACCCATTCCTCGTTGTTATATGCCAGCCACACGTGATCCAGTTCGATCTCACCCCGGAAACGGACATGGGAAAGTTTATCCTCATGATAGTCGTCGGCTTCCTTATCCATCAGGTCAAATATCCTTTCCGCCCCTGCCAGTGCTCCCTGCAAGAGATCGAACTTCTCCGAGAAGTCATTGATCGGCTCAAAGAGTTTGCGGACATAATCGGTAAAAGCCATCAGCAGACCGATGGTAATGACATTGCGCAGGATCTGCCCACCACCATACCAGATGATCAGTGCGATCGACACTTGTGAGGACACGTGGATGATCGGACGGAAAAAGGCAAAGAGTTTCAGTTGTGAAACCTGCGTGCGGAAAAAGGTTTGGTTTATTCCGGCAAACTGGTCTTTCTTGTGGAAGTATTGGTTAAAGAGTCGGATGATCTTCTGTCCCGAGATGTGTTCAGCAAGCGTGGCATTCACGGCAGCGAGGTTCTTTCTCACTTCACGGTAGATTACTCTGGTCTTGCGTTTATAGATGGACAGCGTGATAACCACCAGGGGCAAAGTGGAAATGCTGACCAAAGCAAGTTTCCAATTTAGGATCAGCAACAGGATCACGATCCCGATAATGAGGATAAAGTCCTGGATAATGGTGATCACTCCGGATGCGAGCATCTCATCAATTGTGCGGATGTCATTGGTTACCCTTGTGACCAACCGCCCCACCGGATTTTGGTCAAAGAATTTTACCGGCATTTTCTGCAGATGAGCGAAGACGTCATGGCGTAGGTCATTCATCGCCATCTGCGAGAAATAACTGGTGGTATATGCCTGAAAGTAACTGCCAATCATCCGTAACGATATGATGAGCAGGAAGATCAGCGCCAGCATCAGCAGATTATTTGAGGCGTCCGAGCGCACCTTTAGGCGGTCTCTGATGTCGAGTTTGTCAAATTGATTGCGGTCAATAGCGATACGTTTCTCATCGAGTTCAAACCAACCCTCGATCCCTTCGTCCGTGATCTGCGGCATCAACACATGCTCGATGCTCTGGTTGAGCAATTTTTTTATATCTTCTTGATTGCGAATGATATAGATGTTGTTCCGGCTAAGGATGTGGCGTTCTTCCAGGTCGGCGAGTTCCGCGCGATCGATCTTGTTGCGGTCCTTGGTGGAAAAGATGATAAACGCTCTGCCCCGGATCCTGCCTTCATCCCTGCTCAGGAAGTCATAACGTTTGATGAACGCCTCATGGGAATCCACATCTTCAAAGATAGCAATAGTATGATCGGAGGTGATATATTTATCGATCGCGGTTCTGGTGATCAGTGGCAGGATCAATTCGGTGCTGGTGATCACCAACAGGATGAGGAAGGACACCACCACCATCCATTTGTAGGGTTTCAGATACCGGAGCAATTTACCAAAAAGCCGGCGGTCATAGATCTTGCCTTGGATGTCATCTTGCGCCCAATTTCCGCTGCCACTGGGTCCGTGCATCATTGTGATTCTCCTTCGAGGCGGGCTCGGATCTTTTGCTTTTCCACCAGATCGCAGTATATGCCTTCGCTAAGGATCAGTTCCCTGTGGCTGCCGCTTTCAGCGATAAGACCTTTGTGGATCACGATGATATTATCGGCATGCTGGATAGAAGAGATGCGGTGGGCGATAATGATGGTCGTCAGATCTTTGCGTATATCGATGAGCCGTTCCAGGATCAGCCGTTCGGTCTTGGTATCCACAGCGGATAAGGCATCATCCAGAATCAGCATTCGCGGCGCAGTCAGAAGTGCCCGGGCGATAGCAACGCGCTGTTTTTGACCACCGGAGAGCGTAATTCCCCGCTCCCCCACCAAGGTATCGAATCTGTGGTCAAATTCCATGATCTCATCATAGACTTGAGCAAGGCGCGCTGCTTCAAAGACCTCGGCATCGCCCGCCTCCGGTTTGCCCAGACGAATGTTATTGGCGATCGTATCAGAAAAGAGAAAGATGTCCTGAGGCACCATGATCAGATTGCGCCTGAGCACATTCAAAGGGATGGTTCGCAATTCAAAACCATCAATGAAGATCGTCCCGGGCGGCGGCTCATAGATCCGCGTCAGCAGTTCGATCAGCGTAGTTTTTCCGCATCCGGTCTGTCCGACCACGGCAAGGGTCTTCCCACTATCGATCCTGAGGGATATATCTTCGAAGACGGGATCCAGATCCTCCCGATAGGCAAAGGACAAATTCCGGATCTCGATAATGCCTTCCAGGCGCTTGATCTTGGGATCGGCAGCACTGTCATCGATCTCCGGCAATTGCGCAAAGATAGCATTCAGCCGCTTCATCGAAGCCGTTCCCCGTTGATACATATCCACGATCCAGCCGATGGCGATCATTGGCCAGACCAGCATCCCCAGATATTGAAAGAAAGCAATGAATCCACCCAAACTGATTTCGCCGCGGATGGCTGCCCGACCTCCGAAATAGAGGGTGATGATTATGCTCAAACTGACGATGTAACCCATGAAAGGTCGGAAGATACCGGATAATTGAGCCATCTTGATATTTTGCCTCACATAATCCAGAGATGCTTCATCAACCTTCTTCAGTTCTTCGCCTTCCTGCACAAACGCTTTGACCACGCGGATGCCTGAAATGCTTTCCTGGACCTTGCCGGATAGCGTGGAAAACGCTTCCTGAACTTTGGCAAACATCCGATGCATCTTTTTGCCAAAATAGGCGATCGTAAAGGACAAGATCGGCAGCGGGATCACCGCCAGCAGCGTCAGACGCCAATTGATCGTGAACATAAAGGCAAAGGTGGCGATCGTCATCAGGATGATGTCCGAGACGATGATAAAACCGATCCCAAATAGCATCCGCACCGAATTCAGATCGTTCGTGGCATGCGCCATTAAATCGCCGATCTTGCTGCGGTTAAAGTAATTCTGGGACAAGGTCAGCAGATGCGTGTAAAAATCCTCGCGCAGATGTTTCTCGATCCGAAAGGCATTACCGATTATCAAAACACGCCAGAAATAGCGCAGGATCATGATACTGACCGCCAAACCCAAGAGGATCAAGCCCACCCATATCAGTCCGCGATGATCAATCGTCCTCGCCTGGAGATGGTCGATCGTGTATTGTATCACCTTCGGGATCGCCAGTTGAACCACATCCACCAGGATCAGGGTGACGATACCAATGATTATCCGATAAATGCTCTTTTTCAGATATGGTACAACACTGTCAAATGTCCGCATCTTTTTCGCTTGTCGTCCTTTACTTTTCAGTCCGATGATTCGCAAGCCAGGCCATAAGCCCTTGCCCAGATCATCATTGTGATTCGCTTCGATTCTGCAAGCCCGATTTTGTAAAGAAAAATTATCTCTCCTCCTTGCTTAATAACCTTAGAATAACCTTACAACCGTAAGGTTATACTAAGGTTATTAAGCAAGGAATAAGCAGGATAGAGGGTTCAGCTGTTTCTGCGTGGGGATGGTTATTGGAACACGGATCACAGATTTGCCAGCGCTCAGACCGGAGCACTTACCGGCATGGTGGTTGATGCTTGATCCGTTCAGATCAATAGATTTACGATTTTCTTGTGGTAAAGTGCTTTGAATCTCCCCATTGCCGGTATCCGATGGTTTCGCCGATGGCAGAGATGCGTTTTTCGAGGCAATTACGGCAGAGCGAGGCGTTTTCGTCAAGACAGGGCTTACCATCATAAAGTTGATATGCGCTGCGGTATTTGACGTCGGTGATATTGGGCATGATGATATTCGCGCCGGCCAGCAGTCCCATCTCGCGTCCGGTGGGGTTAAGTGCCTGCAGAGCAGTCGTTGATGCGATATTGATATCGGGCATAAAGATCCGGCAGACGGCGATCATTTTGAGTGCCAACTCGAGAGCGGCATCCGCATCAAAATCCGGGATTTTATTGGCAAAAGGCGTGTCCTGGTGCGGAATGTAAGGTCCCATGCCGATCATGTCCACATCCTGGTCGATAAAGAAAAGGACATCATCCGCTAGATGGCTGAGATCCTGATGAGGCAAGCCGATCATAACACCGGTACCGGTCTGGTAACCGATCTCTTTGAGGGTACTGAGACAGTCCAAACGGGCTCGAAAGTCATGGTCGGCAGGGTGGAGTTTGCGGTAAAGATCGGGATTGGAGGTCTCAATGCGCAGGAGATACCGGTGTGCGCCCGCCTCAAACCATCGGTCATAGGTCCGACGTGTCTGCTCTCCCAGTGAAAGCGTGAAGCCGAGTTCTCCGCCGCTGCGTCGCTTGACTTCATTCAGGATACCGGTTATAAATTCGGTGAAGGTATCGTCCTGCCTTTCACCGGATTGGAGGACGACCGAGCCATAACCCTGCTTATAAGCCCAGAGGCAGGCATCGATGATCTCATCGCGTTGCATCAGATAGCGTTGGACATTGGCGTTGTCCCTCCGGATCCCACAATAATAGCAGTTTTTTACGCAGATATTGCTGACCTCGACGATGCCACGGAAATGGACGACCTTGCCGATATTGGCGGTTTTAATCTCGTAAGCACGGTGGTGCAGCGCTTCGATCTCTTCCTTGGCGGTCAGGGATAGCAGGCTGATAATCTCGCTTTTTTCCGGTCTGGTCATCGGCTCACCACTTCCAGGGGAGGAGATAGTCCTTGATCTCTTCGTTGTAGTAGCGGTCGGTCATGGTAGCGATAAAGTCGCGCACCTGCTCGGCAGGTTGGAAACGATCGCGGTACGAGGGGTGTTTATGATTGAGGAAGTGCTTGAAGATCTTGGATTCGGTTTGGTTGGTCTTGATGTCCTCAAGGTATTTTTCGAAGAGAATACCCATCGTGCGGTAAATGATGGCATTGGATTGTTTTACGTTCTCATCGGTATAGATGCGGCGGTAGTTGAATTTCTTGAGTTCCAGAAGGTAATGTGAGGTCTCCTCGTCAAAGGCGATCCAATCCTCATCAAAACTGTTGGTGATCACGCTTTTGACCAGTTTGTCGATGATCTGGTTATTATGGCTGCCGAGATAATCGGTCAATTCCCGGGGCAGTTCCTCGCGGGCAAGGATGTTGTAGCGGATGGCGTCCTCGATATCTTGACCGATGTATGCGATGGTATCCGTGATGCGGACAACGCAGCCCTCAAGCGTGGCAGGCATCCAGGATACGCTTTCGCCAGCTTTTTTGCGAGTGATATAGTCCTGGATATCAGCTTCGGTCTTGGTGCCATCAGGTTCCAGAACTGAATTGTGTACTTCGCCGTCATGAGAGATGATGCCGTCACGGACTTGGAAAGTGAGATTCAGTCCCCTGCCTTTGCGGGAGATGTAATCCACGATGTGTAAACTCTCGATATTGTGATGAAACATGCCAATTCCGTGATCCCGGCAACATTTACTGAGTGCGTTTTCGCCATCGTGACCAAATGGTGCATGCCCCAGATCGTGTCCCAAGGCAATGGCTTCGATGAGTTCTGTATTGAGTCCGAGGTGTTTGCCAATAGTGCGGGAGATCTGGGATACATATGCAATGTGGAGATTGCGGTTGGTCATTTCCTCATCGATGAGATTGGTAAAGGAAAAAACCTGGGTCTTGCCATGATACCGGCGATAGGCGCCACTGTATAGAATACGGTCTCGGTCAACGGCAAAATGGGAGCGTAGATCGTCTGTATCGTCCGGGGTGAGCCGCCAGGCACATGAATCCGCACAAGCTCGCGGAGATAATCCGTTCTGGTATATGCTGCGGATCTGGAGCAGGATGTCTTCTTTATTCTCCTTCATAAATCACCTTTTGTATGATTCTATCTAAAAAGTATGCGATTAGTACTGCCGGGCAAACGCGATCGTCCCCGATAACTAAAAAACCTTCAAAACACACCGCTACGGCATATCCTGAAGGTATTAGAAAAAGACGAAAGCAGTTAAATCGCTTTCCTGATTTTATTCGCTTTGAGGCAGGAACTGCAGACCTTGTATTTTTTGATAACGCCTCTATACTCGGCGCGCATTTCGTGCAGATTGGGGAAAAAACGGCGCTTGGCAGCGTTCATTGCGTGGCTTCGGTGATTACCGAACTGCGCTCCTTTACCACATATATCACATATTCTTGACATTTTGAACCATCCCTGATTTTGATTTTGACGCCAAGAGAATGGCAGCGGGTAATTTGGCAAGAAATTTTGTGTGATCAATGATTAAACTGCGGGATCCGGATATCAAAACGAGCGCCCCTCGGTGCATTCGGCAGATACTCCAAGCGCCCGCGGTGTTCATTAACGATCTTTCTGCAGATCGCCAGTCCCAATCCGGTGCCGTGTGCCTTGCCATCGGTCACGAATGGTTCAAATAGGCGGTCTGTGATTTGATCCGGTATCCCTGGCCCATCATCCACCACACTGATCTGTAACCATCCGGCTTGGAGCGTGGTATTGATTTGAATCATGCCCTCATCGGTTATTGCTTCGGAGGCGTTCTTAAGGAGGTTGAGCAACACGCGGCGGATCTTGTTTTCGTCAAAGTGCACTGATTCCCGAACTTGATTGTTGATCTTAAGTACAATATTTCTGCCTTTGAGAGTGTGGCCATAGGTCTCCTTGATCTCCTGCAGCAAGTGTTCCACATCCACTTTTTGAACGATCGGCGGCGATTCCTGCCCTTTGGCAAAATCGAGGATCTCGCGCACCATCTGATCAATCATCTTGGTCTGTTTGATGATACTTTCGGTAAATTCTCTGCTGTTCGGAAAGAGGTTTTCCAGGATCTGCGCGGTCAGGACGATCACGGTAAGCGGCGTCTTGATATCGTGGATGATCTTACTGGCAGCCATCCCGATCGCCATCAGCCGATTTTTGCTGATCATCTCGTTCATCAGTCCGATGAATTTGGTATTCGTATCTCTCAAGCGGTGGGACATTGTGCGGATCAGATTGAACATTACGATCGGATTAGCAAATACCAGATCGGTAAATGATTCCCTGTCGATCACGAGCAATTCGACGTCTTCCAGCGCCAAGGCATTGGCTGAGCGCGGTTGATCGTCAATTATGGACATTTCACCAAAGAAATCGCCCGGTTCAAGGGTGGATAGTCGAGCATAAGGTGTTTCGCTGCTATCCAGGACTTTACTGATTTCGATCTTGCCACGGCAGATGAGAAACAGATTATCCCCGCGAGTATGTTCAGCAATGATCGATTCTCCTCGTGGAATGCGGATTCGGTGTAGGTCACGAGTAAAAGCTTCAACCACTTCTTCGGTCAACCCCTCGAAGAAATTGATCCGGCGAGTTACATCGTCCATTTTATTCTCCTCGCTGTATTATCGTTGGTTAATGGCATAATGGGATTATCAATTCCCGTCTACCGTCACGGCTTTCGTGTCAATAAAAAAAACAGATCCCGCCTCAGCACCCGTTATACATCAGTTTGGACAAAACACACAGCATGGGGCACCGATACCGTTGCCGGAGAGACCGTTTTCCCTTCAACGATATCAATGTTAAACAAAATTAACTCAAAGCACATAAAATCATAACAAATCAACCGTATCATTAGGCAGAAAATTTTTAACGATAAGGAGTATCGTATGACAACCGGAAAATGGTTATTGGCTATGATAGTGACCCTGATGGTCGCATTTCCAGTTTTGAACACTGCCCAAGAGACGCGAGTGGGTGGTGAATTGTGGAATCGCTGGACTTATGAGATCGGTAAGTCCGCTGTTGACAGCTCAAATGTTTTAAGGAATAATTATTTTGCTCTCGAACGCGGCTATCTGGATATCCGCACCAAGTTTAGCGAGGGCACGTCCACGCGTTTTACCGTTGATATGTTTTCCACCGATATGGCTGGATTCTCGGATGGTGCCGGGCTCAAACTCAAGTATGGCTTTGTGGATTTCAACGACATCACTCCGATTCCCGATCTGACGATCACCGCTGGTCTGCAGAAGGTCTTTTTTGGCACGATCTATGACTGGAACTACACTCTGATCGGAAAATCCCCGGTAGGTGAATACAAGATATCCAGTTCTGCGGATTTTGGTCTCACTGCCAATGGTTTCCTGCCCGATGGTTGGGGCGAATATGCGTTTGGTATCTACAACGGCGAGGGCTACAAGGTATTCAGAAGGAACCTGAAAGACAATACCGATTTTGCCTATCTGGCAAATCTCCGGTTGACCCCGATCGCTGGAATCACTGTCGGTGGCTCCTATATGTATAACACGGTGGAACGAGAAAAGAAACTGACAGACAACAGTATCAACGACAAGTACCAGCAACAGAACCTGATGGCTGGCGTTGCCCGGTTTGCCTTCGGACCGTTGGATCTCTGGGCAGAATTCCTTTCCAAGGACGTCAAGCATCATACCAATCATTCCATCAAGGATTACACTGCCACCGGTTTCATGATCATGCCCATCGTATCCTTGTATAAACTGGTCGGCACCGATATCCAGGTCATCGGCAGATATGACCGCTGGGATCAGACCGACAACGCTGCGGACAAATATCTTAGAACCGACCTAATCGGGGGTGTGAATTATACCTTTGTACACGATGCCAGCGCTAATCCGCGAATGCAACTCCAACTCAACTTCACCAACCGCACCTATGATGAAGACAAATCAGCAGCTAGCTATGCCAACCAGATGAAAGACGTCAAACAAGTGATGCTGCAACTCAAATACCGCTTTTCAGCGACCATAAAATAATCCGGAGAATAACCATGAAAAAGATTAACTTGATCTTCCTGATCATAGCCCTTTCTGCCGTTGCATTGACGGCTAAGAGAAACCAAGTGACCATAGCTGGCTCGACCACCGTTCTTCCGATCGCCCAAGCCGGCGCTGAGGCATACATGGACAAATACCCAACCGTCAATGTTTCCGTCCGCGGCGGCGGATCGGGAGTGGGCATCGCTGCTTTGCAGAATGGAACCGCCCAAATCGCCATGTCCTCACGCCCGATGAAATCCAAAGAAATATCCGCCTGCAAATCCAAGGGCATCAATCCCACCGCCTACGTTATTGCCAACGACGGCATTGCCTTCATCACCCACAAATCAAATAGATTGAAAAATATCTCGTTGGCACAGGTGCGCGACATCTACATCGGCAAGATTACCAATTGGAACCAACTCGGTGGGACCAATCTGCCGATCGTGATCATCTCCCGGGACGTTGCCTCCGGAACGTTTGAAGTGTTCAACGACAAAGTTCTCAAAGGCGCCAAGGTTAGCGGCTCAGCACAAATGCTGGCATCCAACAATGCCATCATGACTACCGTGACCACCACCCCCGGAGCCATCGGATACGTTGGGCTCGGATATGTCAGTGACGCCATCAACATCGTTCCCGTCGATAACGTCAGACCCACCGAGGCAACCGTAAAGAATGGCAGTTACCCGGTGTCACGCAAACTCTATATGTACACCAATGGCAAAGCCTCCGGCGAAAGCGCCCGCTTCCTGAGCTTTATGCAAGGAGCGGAAGGACAGGCAATCGTCAAAAATCAGGGTTTCATCACTCTCGACTAGATTATGGAGAGTCGGTTTTACATCACAGGGGAGCGCGTTGCTCCCCTTTTTGTTAGTTCACCCCATTTTCCGGTCTGAAACATGCCATTTTGATGATGCCACTTGATAAATCATAAAGACCGCTGAATGATTCATAGAGTCCTCCTTGCTTGATAACCTTAGTATAACCTTAGTATAACCTTACGACCGTAAGGTTATACTAAGGTTATGAAGCAGGGAGAACTCAGGAGAAAGCGCTATTCCGCTTGAATCTAAACCTTCTTGAGACCGTTAGATAACTCAGCCGGTTGACTTAACGAGCATCCAGACTTTCTGACAGGCATTATCCTAATTTTTTTGACTGCACTGGAAGGAAGACAATGTTGTTTTTCCTCGTTCTCGAGATTTGGTAACTCCAGTGTGTGCAACGCTCCTTCATATCGCCTTTGCTTCAGGATCGCAACGAGGTAAAGTGAACCGAAGTAACAAGCGAGTTGGATTATAAACATTCTGTCGGTCTTAACGATATCTCATAATTCCCTAAAGACGCTGGATGATGAACCACTTAATCCGTTTGCTGTGTGGTTTCCACTTACAGGCGTACGGCGTAACGGAGATATCCGGATGGCAGAGAGTTAAGAATTCTTGATTGGACACAATGCTGGATGTTTGATCAAGTGTGCTGGTGAATTGTAAACAGAATTAAGTGCGTGATTATCAAACAATAATGAGAGGATGTACCCAGCAATGAACTCATACAAAGAGAAGTTTTTCAAGAGCATCACCTACATTGCTTCCCTCTTTACGATCGTATTCCTCTTCGGCATCATCTTCAGCATTATTCGTGAGGGTTTGCCCCTATTCCGGATTGTTTCGATCAAAGAGTTTTTATTCAGCACCCAGTGGTACCCCACTCACGATGAAGCTGAATTTGGAATTTTGACACTGATCGTCGGATCGGTCTATGTAACGCTGGGAGCGTTATCCATTGCGATCCCTTTGGGCTTGGGCTCGGCAATTTTCATCTCCGAGATCGCCGGCCATCGTTTGCGGGAGATCGCCAAGCCGGTCATTGAATTGCTGGCCGGAATCCCATCAGTGGTCTATGGACTGTTTGGCATGGCATTTCTGGCACCTTTGGTCAGGCAATGGTTCGGCCTTGATACCGGATTGAATATCTTCACTACTTCGATCATTCTGGGTGTAATGATTGTACCCATCATCGCCAGTATGTCTGAGGATGCCATCTCCACCGTTCCCAAGAACTTACGGGAAGCATCGCTGGCACTGGGCGCCACTAAATGGGAGACCATTACCAGGATCGTAGTACCTGCCGCCAAAAGCGGAATCGTAGGCAGCATTCTATTGGGCTTTGGCAGAGCAATTGGCGAGACGATGCTCGTTTTGATGGTCGCGGGTGGCTCGGCACATATCCCCCGCTCGATCTTTCAATCCGCCCGTCCCATGACCTCGACGATCGCCGCTGAAATGGGCGAGACCGTCGTGGGCGATTTGCATTACCGTTCGCTCTTTGCGATTGCGGTGGTGCTGTTCATAATCACGTGCGTCTCCAATCTGGTGAGTGAATTGGTGTTTCTCAAGCGGGTAAAAAGATGACCCGGCGCAAACTGTCCAATACCATCGGGATCGGTTGCATGGGTATGATGCTGATCGTCACTACTGCCTTTCTTGTCATATTTTTGATGCGTATCTTTTATAAGGGATTCAGCGTCCTTAATTGGGACTTTATCAGCCAACCACCCAAAGATGCAATGACCACTGGAGGGATCTATCCTGCTATGGTCGGCACCTTCTGGCTGACAACCCTGGCGATTCTCTTTGCGTTGCCCCTGGGCTTGCTAACCGCTATCTATCTCAATAGTTATGGCCGACCAGTCTGGCTGATGCGCATCATCCGGATCTCGATCAATACCCTCGCTGGAATCCCCTCAATCATCTATGGATTATTTGGGATGGCGGTATTTGTAAATCTCTTGCGGATGGATATTTCGATGCTGGCGGGAGCGCTTACTCTGGCGGTTTTGGTGCTGCCGATCATTATCAATGCCTCCGAAGAAGCGCTACGCAGCGTTCCCGAAGATTTTAGAGATGCATCCTTGGCTTTGGGCGCTACGGAGAGACAGACTATCCTGCGCATACTGATCCCTACCGCTCTGCCAAATATATTGACCGGCGTTGTATTGAGCATTGGTCGCGTAGCTGGAGAAACTGCCCCGATCATGTTTACCGCCGCTACATTTTATACACGTCTCTTACCCAAATCCGCTTTTGATGAAGTCATGGCCTTACCCTACCACATCTATGCTCTGATGACCGAAGGCACCAACGCTGACAAACAGGTTCCCATCGCCTACGGAACAGCGCTGATCCTGTTGATTCTCGTCCTCACGATCAGTGCGCTGGCGATTTTCATCCGCTATAGAATAAGGAAGAAAAGGAAATGGTAAACAAGCAGATCCAGACGCAATCCCTGAACCTCTGGTTTGGGGGAAATCACGTTCTCCACGACATCGACATGGCTATCAGCAAAAATCTGGTGACCGCCATCATCGGTCCTTCCGGTTGCGGCAAATCCACTCTTTTGCGCTGTTTCAACCGCATGAACGACCTGATCCCCGATACCAAGATCAAAGGAAAGGTATGGCTGGACAATGAGAATATCTATGATGCTACAGCCATCGTGTCCTCCATTCGCACCCGCGTGGGGATGGTCTTCCAAAAGCCAAATCCCTTTCCCAAATCAATCTTCAACAATGTTGCCTATGGCTTGCAGATCCGGGGAAAATATAATAAGACCGAGATCAAAGATCGGGTGGAAAAAAGTTTGCGGGATGCCTGGATTTGGGATGAAGTGAAAGACCGCCTGCATGAATCAGCCATGTCCCTCTCCGGTGGCCAACAGCAACGGCTCTGTATCGCCCGCGCCCTTGCAAATGACCCGGAAGTTTTGCTCCTGGACGAACCCACCTCTGCCCTCGATCCTCAATCCACTGCCAAGATAGAAGAACTCTGCCTCGACCTTAAAAGCAAGGTCACCATCCTTATCGTTACCCACAATATCGCTCAGGCAGGCAGAATATCCGATCACACAGCCTTTATGTATCTCGGTGACCTCGTCGAATTTGGCGAGACCAATATCGTCTTCACCGTTCCCAAAGACAGCCGGACCGAATCATATCTAACCGGTGTTTTCGGGTAAGGCAAAACAACCACTTACAAGCACTATGCGCCAAGTATATTATCGACAATACGCCGAACATACCATACGGACAGGCGCTCATGGCAACAACAGAATTTTTTTGCAAACACCAGGGCATCTGGTCAGCACAATTAGGAGCAGTTAATGTTAGCGAATAAGTTAATGGAATTGAAGAAGCAGATCCTGGCAGAAGCCAGTTTGGTGGAAAAGATGGTGGCGATCTCCTTTGATGCCATTTACCAAGACAACACCACTTCCCTCGATAATGTCATGACCTTTGAGAAACGGGTAAATCAATTGGAGATCGAGATCGAAAATCATTGCATTACCCTGATCGCACTCTTTCAGCCCGAAGCCAAAGACCTGCGCAAGATCCTGATGATCTACAAGATCAATAATGACCTGGAACGATTGGGAGACCAGGCAGTCAATATCGCTGAAAGCGCCACCGTTCTCGGCGGTAATCCCATCCTGTGGGAATTTCCCGAACTCGTCGCCATGAAAGAAAAAACCTTGCTCATGCTCAAACATGCCATCAACGCCTTTATCGATGAAGATGTTGTTTTAGCACGCCAGGTGTGTCATGATGACCATGACGTCGATAACCACAATCGCCACATCGCCGATCACCTGACTAAAAGCATGCAATCTCTGCCACATATGATAGGCAACCTGCTCCACCTGCTCAGGATCGCCAAAAACCTTGAACGAATCGCCGACCTTTCCACAAACATCTCCGAAAATACGATCTACCTGACCGAAGGCCGGGTGATCAAACACCATGCCGATGAAACAGATCACCCCAATGATTGATATCCAGCCCATCGGGGCTAATGCCCTGCTCTAACAGCAAATTAAATCATTGTCCCTGAATCAGGTATAGGTCAGACCAATGGTTGATCTGGGTGGTTCGAAGGCGTCGCAATGCTTTTTGTCTCAATTGTCTTACCTTCTCGTTGCTGAGATTGAGTACTTTGCCTATTTCCTTGATGGTCAATTGGTTCTGATAACTCAGGACAATCACCTGGCGTTCATTTGTCGGCATGGAATCCGGCAAGGACAGAGTATCGTCATCAGAGGCATTCTGGTATGGAGTAAGATGTCCCGATACCAGAAGGTTCTGCTTCTCTTCAGTCAGTTCCACGGCATTCAGCGATGACTTGCGTTCCTCCGCAATGAGGGCAAAAATGCGCCGCTTGATCCACCAGACCGCGTAGGTGGAGAACTTGACACTGCGGTTGGGATCAAAGTGTCTGGCGGCTTCGACGATGCCGATCAGCGCTTCTTGTCTCAAATCTTCCTGAGGGACTTCTACGTGGCGGTAGGAATGGGCAACGCTGTAAGCCAGGT
Source organism: Candidatus Cloacimonadota bacterium (assembly GCA_037441405.1). GTDB lineage: Bacteria > Cloacimonadota > Cloacimonadia > Cloacimonadales > Cloacimonadaceae > VGPI01. The sequence continues at coordinate 54,813 of JBBISI010000002.1, read as the reverse complement.
CTTCATACTGCCGGATAATGGCATCTTCACTTGTGGGAAGGAAATGACCGAGAGAGGTAGATTCGTCCATGGGGCACATTGTCGTTACATAGGAATCGAACGGGGTGACGGGATCGAGATTTGAAAAGACGTTCCTTGTCCCGGACCGCTTATGGCACGCACTGTCCCCTGATGGAGGTTTACGATGTGCTTCACGATCGCCAAGCCCAATCCTGTACCGCTACTGGATTTGTCTCGGCCTCCGTTTACAACGTAAAACCGTTCAAAGATGCGCGGCAAGTGTTCTTCTCCGATGCCGATGCCGGTGTCCGAGACCTCAACATACAGGTTATCCTCGTGAGGCACAACCGATATCTTGATCCTGCCGGTATCGGTATAGCGTAGCGAATTCTCCACCAAATTGATGAATATCTGTTCGAATTTATAGGGGTCAAGGCGGAATCGTCCGGCTCCCGAAGCAATCTCGATCTCCATTTTCAGCCCTTTTTCCTCCACCATGGGAGCAAGCAACATCTGGATATTATCAAAAAAGGTGTGCAGGTTTATCTCCTGAATATCGAGGTCTTTGCCTTGCTCAAGGCGGATAAGATGTTGCAAATCCTGGATCAGACGGATCAAGCGATTGGTGTGATTTTGGATGATCTGGAGGTAACGTATATTTTCCGGTTTGGCGGTCTTTTCCATAGCCTCCGAAAAGCCTTTGATCGCTGTCAAAGGAGTACGCAGTTCATGCGCCAGATTGACGATAAAGTCTTTCTTCATCTGCTCGGTAATACGGATCGGATCAATGTTCTGCAGAAAGAAAACGGCTCTACCGGCTGCTCTGTTGTATGATCCGTTCAGCAGGAAATGATGATTTTCGAGAAGAACCTCGTTTACCTTGCGTTCGCTTTCGATGTTGCAATCGCCGATTAAGCGGCACAGTTCCGGATCGCGGATCACCTCCCAATAATACTGATGTAATGCGGGTTTGTAGGATCCGAATAGTTTCTGGAACTCCGGATTGGCCCATTCTATCCTTCCATCCGGCGTCTGAGCCCACAAGGCATCGTCGATGGTGCCGACGATCAGGCGCAATTCTTCCCGGTGAATGGCCAGGTGTCCGATAGTGTCGTCCAGTTTTCCCAACATCAGATTGATGCTTTTGCCGAGTTCGTTAATTTCCTCCACTCCCAAAGTAGGGATACGTTGGGAGTGATCGCCTTGGGTAACTTTCTCTGCTGTTTCCCTGATCTTTTCATACTGCCGGCTCACCAGTCGTTGCGTTAGCAGGATAAATAATGCTGTGGACGCTATGATCACTGGTAGAATGATCCCCGGGGACGGGTCGTAAAACACCAGTATCCCCAAGAGCACCAGATTGATCAGATTATATAGGATAAGGGTTCTGGTCAAACTTGTCCTTTCCACTGCAGCCCTGCTTTACTGCTCGCTCTGGAGGTCAAACTTGTATCCCACGCCACGAACGTTCCTGATCGCTCCGGCATAATTGCCAATCTTATCGCGAAGATTCTTGATATGGACGTCCACACTACGCTCGATGACGATCTTGTCATTGCCCCAGAGATGGTCAAGGATTTGCGCGCGGCTGTAAACCCAACCCGGACGTTTGGTCAGAAGTTGGATAATGCGAAATTCGGTAAGGGTGAGATCGATCCTGTTTCCATAGAGGAATGCTTCAAAGCGATTAAAATCCAGTTGAAAGTCGGATGCGATCGTCAAGACGTTTTTTTCCTTTTCCCATTCACAGCGGCGCAGAACTGCTTTCACCCGCGCTATTAATTCAACGCCATCAAATGGTTTGGAGATATAGTCATCAGCGCCCCAATCCAGACCCTGCACCCGGTCTGCAATTTCCACTCTTGCCGTCAGCATGATAATGGGCAGTTTCTTATAAGCAGGGTCGCTTTTGAGGATACGGCAAACCTCCATGCCATCCATATCAGGCAGCATCAGATCGAGTATCAGTAAATCGATAGAATTGCTTTTTAATGACTGCAGCATTGGCTTAACCGATCCAAAGCCCTGCGTATCAAATCCTGCTTGTTGCAGTTTCAATTGCACGAGTTCAAGTATATCTGTCTCATCTTCAACAATATAGATCATTTTATCCATGTCTATCCTCCATGATGGGATGGTGGTCATGCTGATGTGGCGGGTGATAATGGCAAGCAAAATCACCTTTGTTTCGGTCAATTATTCTTAACAATCCACCTTACATCGTATGATAGCGCTCCTTCACATACCTCATCACAAGGATTACATAGGAACGCCGATGGTTTCACAGGATGGCAAGTATCCCATCACAAATCAGCCGGACTATTCAGGTTGCGGATCACATTTGCGTCATCAATGTCCAGATGGATGGTTATCAATTCCGATTCCCGGATAATCTGACTCAAACCGTGGGAAACCGGCAAGTCAAGGTCGATGGATGCAGGGATGATCACGGGATGTCCATTTCTCCGCTCGTATCGTGGCATGACCACTGCCTCCGGATTGGCTCGGAAGCAGGAGCAGAGTGCAATCACGGTTTGCGGTGTTACCAGAGGATGATCCACCGGAAAGATCAGAAATCCCCGGATCGGGAACTCGTCGTTGGCGGTCTCTTTTGCCCGTGTTATACCGAGCCGGATGGAAGCGAGCATATCCGCTGTTTCGACATCGGTCACAGCAATGATCCGATCAATGCCGGCAGAGATAACTGTTGCTGTCACCAGATCGAGAAAAGCCTTGCCTTCGATTACTGCCTGTGCTTTTGGTATGCCATACCGACTGCCCTTTCCGGCAGCGGGGATGATGGCAATCAGATCATCAAAGAGCGTTGAATCTCCTGATGGCATCATCGATCTCTTCGATATTCTGCTCGTAGGTCTCTTCCCAATACTCCGGCTCCCATTGCCTTAGCAATTCCTCATAGGTCTTTCCCTGTTGCTCCACCCAGGTATAGTATTTGAGGTTGTGGACGCGCTTACGTTCGCGGTAACCGAGTTCCATGAAGTTATCATAACTCTGTGCATCGAGACAAACGCTTTTATCCCGCATGGCGGTCGTGGAGTCATATTCCCTGTGCATGACCTTCAGTTCTTCGAGACGCGAACGATAGAGGTCGGCAGCATCGGTAAACACCGTAAAGATAATATCGTTATCACACATTTCAAAATAGCGGGCAGTCTTGATCGCCGCTAAAAGATTACAGAGTGAAGATATGCCCAGCAGGTCGAGCGAATTGATCAGATCAGTCGTGAATCCTTCCTTTGCCAGCAGATCTCTGCCCTTGTCCTCATTGAAAAGACGGAACAGGCGTATGCAGTCCTCATCCCTGATGGCAGCCACAGCGTCGGTATTACGGACGTTATGCACCCAGGGGATATGCTTGTCTCCGATGCCCTCGATGCGGTGTCCGCCAAATCCGTTCATCAGGATGGTCGGACATTCGTATGCTTCCACCGCTACGGTCTTGACCCTTGGATAGTGCTTTTTCAGATAATCGCCGGCAGCAATGGTTCCGGCGGAACCCGTCGCCGAGATATAGGCGGCAAGACGATCGGCGGGTCTTCTGATATCCTCAAAGACCTCCGCCAAAGCCGAGCCGGTGAGATGATAGTGAAACAAGGTATTGCCAAATTCGTCAAACTGATTGAGGATCACGTATTGGGGATCACGCCTAAGTTCGCGACATTTGTCATAGATCTCTTTGACATTGGATTCACAGCCGGGAGTAGCGATCACTTCCGAGCCGATCTCCCTTAACCAGTCAAAGCGTTCCTGCGACATCTCTTCCGGCAGGATGGCCACCGAGTGGCAGCCCAGGAGCGCACAATCGAACGCTCCGCCGCGACAATAGTTACCCGTGGAAGGCCAGACCGCTTTGTGGACATCGGGATCAAATTCGCCGCTTACCAATCTTGGCACGAGGCAGCCATAAGCCGCGCCCACCTTATGCGCACCCGTAGGAAAATACTTTCCCACCAAGCCAATGATCCGTGCTTTTACGCCGCTCACTTCCGGTGGGATCTCCAGGTAATTGACCTTACCAAAGAGGCCTGTATTGATATCGTTTTTCCAGGTTATGCGGAAGAGATTGAGCGGAACTACATCCCAAAGCCCGATGGACTTGAGTTTTTCCTTGATCGCCTGAGGGATCAGATTCGGGTTTTTCAGTTCGCCAAATGTCGGCAGTGTGATCCCGCGTTCTTTACAGCGGCGGGCATTCTTGATCACGGTCTCAGGATAGGCATGCGTCATTACTTTGGGCATTGATCTACTCCATTTTTATCATTCCACTGGTCAAAAAAGCGCCTTGCACCAGCGCCATTTTCAAGGATGGAATCCGGTTTTATTTGTTATATGACTTCCAGGCTGCCGGTGGAAAGCGCTCCCGCAAAATTACCATGGCACCTCTGAAGCCGGATCAAAAATCCTCTGCAGTCGCTCGGTGGGATACTGTAACTTGGATACAAAGACCATGGCGGCGATGACAAAGGGCTTGTAGCCGGCTTCCTGATAAGTATGCAGACGGTATTTTTCAAAGACGGATCTGCTGACCTCTCCCTGCTGGCAGGACACTCCGCTGATATCGGCGGGCAGGCAATGTTCATAAAGGGCATTCCCGCCCCTGGTCAGTTTCATCATTGCTTCGTTGCATTCCCAGTCGATGTGTTTGGCATTTTCCGCCAAGCATGCCTTTTCCAGTGCGGCCAGTCCTTCTTTATCACGTTTTTTGAGCAGTTCCCTGCGCTGCTGCATGACCGCCATCGGCGCCCATGATTTCGGATAGACGATATCCGCGTCGGCAAATGCCTCCTGCATGGAGTTCGTGATCCGGAAGTTTCCACCGCTCTGATCGGCATAACTCTGGGCAGAGACGATGGTCTGGGGGACAAGGTCGTATCCTTCCGGATAAGCCAAAACGACTTCCATCCCAAAGCGGGTCATGAGATTGATCACACCCTGAGGAACGGAGAGGGGCTTGCCATAACTGGGAGAGTATGCCCAACTCATGGCGATCTTCTTGCCTTTGAGCGCGTCCCAACCACCGAAATAATCCTTGAGTTTGAGCAGGTCGGACATACTCTGCGTGGGATGATCAAGATCACACTGCAGGTTGACCAGCGTCGGACGTTGTGCCAGAATACCGTTCTCAAAGCCATCGGTCACCGCCTCCGCCACTTCCTGCATATACGTATGTCCCTCTCCGAGATACATATCATCCCGGATGCCGATCACTTCGGTCAGGAAGGAGATCATGTTCGCTGTTTCACGCACCGTTTCTCCATGGGCGATCTGGCTCTTGACCTCGTCCAGTTCGGAAAGCGTAAGCCCCAAAGCACTCATTGCCGAAGCAAAACTAAAGCGTGTCCGTGTGGAATTGTCCCGGAAGATTGATATTCCAAGACCATAGTCAAATATCTTGAATGGGATCTTACGCCAATGAAGCGCTTGCATGATCTCGGCGGTTAGCATGACCGTCTTGAGCGTATCCATGCTCTGGTCCCAGGTAAGCAGGAAGTCCCTGCCACAGAGTGCCGGATGGAGAGCGCTCAATTCCTCAAATCGACTCAGGATGTACTTATCATCACGTTTATCCATTTTTACCTCTTGTAATCCTTTAGATATCCCGCGGCAAGGATGATGGCATCAATGATCTGCTGATAGCCGGTGCAGCGGCAGAGATTGCCTTTGATCGCCTGTCTTGCCTGATCAGGAGTTGGTTCAGGGCAGTTTTTTAAGAGCGCATAAGCCGTCAAGACCATTCCCGGAGTACAGAATCCGCATTGGATGGCTCCGGCATCCACGAATGCCTGCTGGACGGGATGCAGTGAACCATCGGTAGGGGTAAGTCCCTCGATGGTAATTGTGTCTTTGCCGATCGCATCCTTTAGCGTGAGTTTGCAGGAACGTTTGGGCTCATCATCGACCAATACCGTGCAAGCACCGCAGACGCCGATATTACAGCCGTTTTTGGTACCCGTCAAGCCGAGGTCTTCCCTGAGCCAGTCCAATAACTGACGATCCCTGGTATCATCATTGATGGCGATCTCCTTTCCGTTGATCGTAATATACTCTACCATGTTATTCTCCCTTGATCCGGATCGGTTGTTTCAGCCAGCGTTTGCCGGTGGCGCGGAATAACGCATTGGCGATCGCAGGTGCCATCAGTTCATTCGACGGCTCACCAATACCTTTGGCACCCGAAGGCGACAGCGGATCGCGGTTTTCCACGATGATTGCCGTCATCGGCGGCAGATCGGTCGCCCGCGGGATGCGGTAATTATGAAAGTTGCTGCTGACCCCTTTGCCATCCCGATGCCGATATTCTTCAAACAAGGCATAACCCGTGCCCATTGCCATGCCTCCATAAAACTGCCCTTTGAGCATGGCCGGATTGATCGCTTTGCCGATATCATGCGCCGCCACCATATTCAGCAGCACGATCTGCCCTGTCTTGGCAATAACTTTCAGTTCCACTGCCTGACATCCATAAACCCAGGTAAAATAGGCGTCACCCTGCCCCGTATGTTCATCCCAACTCACTGATGGCGCCCGAAACACACCGAAGGCATAAGGATATTCCTGCATCTGATAACACCAGGCGATGGCTTCATTGAAACTGCAGAGCCGTCTGCCGCTATCCCCGTCATAGACGTTCCCTTCCCGGAAAAGCAGATGCAGCGGATCGACCGCCAGTTTGCGGCAAATGATCGAACCTAACTTATCCCGGATAATGCTGCATGCATTGACCACCGCACCCCCTCCCATCAGAGTTCCGCGCGAGGCGACGGTGGAGCCTCCATCGGGGATGGAGGAAGTGGAGGGGCGCCGGTAGATGATATGTTGGCGGTCGATGCCCAGATGTTCGGCCGCCAGGATGATCATGGTGGATTCAGAGCCCTGACCGTTTTCGTGGATGCCGGTTTCCAGGATCACCGATCCATCCGGTTGGACGCTGATGATGGCGCTATTGAAATCCACTCCTTCGGCACCCAAACTCATCCCCCGGTAACTGATGGCAAAGCCGATGCCATACCATTCCACGGCAGATGGATCGCCAAAACTGCACTTCTGCCGTTTGTTAACGTAATCAATTTCCTGCAGGACCCGATCCATTACCTGTTGCAGCGACACGGTATGATCACTCAATTGCTGGCCGGTGACCGTCACGGAGTCCTGATGCAGCATATTCCGCCGCCGGATCGTGACCTCATCCAGACCCGCCTGCTGACCCGCCATCTCGATCAATTGCTCGATGGCAAAATTCACCTGCGGTGAACCAAAACCGCGCATGGCTCCGCAAAATACATTGTTCGTATAGACCGCCCGCACATCGCAATGGACATTGGGCACCTCATAAGCGCCGCAACACTGAACGGTGGAACGCCAGGTAACCCAAGGTGAGACGGAACAATAAGCCCCTCCATCCGCCAGCATGTCAATCTTGACGAACCGGATCTTCCCCTCTTTGTCCAGACCCATCCGGTATCGCATCCGGTAAGGGTGCCGCTTGTAACTTTCCCGCATTGACCATTCCCGCGAATAGGTGATCTTGACCGGGCGTTTTAACAGCCAGGCACACAATGCCGCCCGGGCACATACCAGCGCTGCCGTATCATCCTTGCCGCCAAATCCGCCGCCCATCGGAGTGCCGATGACCTCGATCCGTGCCAAAGGCAAGCCCAAGGTGGACGCCACGAACCGACGGGTGGAAAAAGGATGTTGCATACTGCCGTAGATCTCTACGATCCCATCCGGACGCACTTGCGCCACTGCCGTTTCCGGTTCCAGATAAGCATGCTCGATCCGGCTGGTGCTGAATTCCGCCTCCAGGATGTGTTCGGACTCTTGTTCGCCGGTGCTGATATCGCCTCGGCGCACGTGATGTTCATTGACCAGATTACTTGCCCGATCATCATGGATCATTATCATACCGGGATCCAGCGCCTTTTCGGGATCAGTAAGCGCAGGCAATTCCTCAATCTCATATTTTACCAGCGTTGCCGCCGCCATTGCTTCCTGTCTGGTCTCCGCCACCACCAGCGCGATCACGTCGCCATGACTGCGGATCCTGTCCCCCGCCAAAGTAGGACAATCGCGGATGATCTGACCGAATTTGACCGCTCCGGGAATATCGGATGCGGTAAAAACGCCCAAAACTCCCGCACTTTTTGCCGCCGCCGCCGTATGGATCTGCAGAATACGGGCATGAACGGCGTCCGTATAAACCGGCACCGCATGGCACAGACCGGGGAGTTTGATATCATCGGTATATCGTGCCAAACCGGTGACCTTGGCATAAGCATCATTGCGCCAGGCACACACCATCTCTTACCTCTTAACGTCATCGATGGCTGATGAGGGCAAGGGTTACGCACCTATGCTGTCCCGTCCCGCTACCAAGATACATGCATCAACCACTGCTGCCATCAATAAATTCCCTTAACTTCGTGTCAAGTTTTTTCCTGTCCTCCCTGCTTGATAACCTTAGTATAACCTTACGATCGTAAGGTTATACTAAGGTTATACTAAGGTTATGAAGCAAGGAGGAAACGAAAAGGGCGGCAGGAAAAAACCTTACCGCCCTTAGGATTGTTATTGATGCCGTCGTCTATTTGATCAGCATCACTTTCTTTGTGGAACTGTATTTGCCCGTGGTCATCCGGTAGAAATAGACGCCGCTGCTGACCATGTTGCCTTTGCTGTCTTTGCCGTCCCAAACGAGACGATAGTGTCCGGCAGTAGCATGATCGTTTTCAAAGTGACGGATGATCTGTCCTTTGATGTTGTAGATAACGACATTTACCTTTGCCGGTTCCTTGACTGTGTAACGGATGGTCGTGCTCGGATTGAAGGGATTGGGATAGGCACTGAGCAATTCCGTCACCAAAGGAATATTGGGTGTGCCGGGATCGTCATCGGGGGTGCCGATGGTTACGATCAGTGGTCCGTAGAATTGGCTGTGACCATCCAAGGACACGCTTTCCAGCCAGTAGTAATACAGAATGTTGTTTTCCACTTCATGGTCATCGTAGGTGTAACTGATCTGGCTGCCATTGGCAGTGCCGTTGGTGACAAGCGTGGGATTGAGCATCACTGCCTGTTCCAGGTCACGGATGGTGCCACGCAGGACATTGTAGCCCATGTGGTTGGTTTCGGATTCCGCGACCCAGGCGAGACGGACGAACATATCGGCGGTCAGTACTGCGGTAAAGGAGGACAGATCGACCGGCAGGGGCTGGTTCTCTTCCATCGGGAAGAATACCTGGATGTCATTGGGTCCTTTGGCGCCTTTGGTAAGTACGTCAAAGAAACTTACCGTGGTTGTCCAACCGGGATGCTGTCCGACGAGGATCATCTGTCCTCCGCCGATGCGGTAACCGATCTGAAGGGGAATGAACCCGAGGTTGTGGGTTATCGTTACGGTGCTGCCAGCGAAGTTAGTTCCGGACAGGGTGATGACCAGACCGGCATTGGGCGGCAAGGGTATATAGGATGGCTGATATGCCACGCTGACATTGATGACGGGATTACCGCTCAGTCCGCTGATGCCGACGCTGGTTGGATGGGGATTGCCATCGACGGTAATGGGTGGAATGCTGATCGTTCCTGAACCACCGGTGGCAATCATCTGGTTGATCTCGGTATTATGGGGCAGGAATTTTATATTGTCCACATACCAGTAATCGAACTGGAAAAGGTTACCTTCGATCTCCCAGCAGAAGTAGATGCGCTCTCTGCCGACAAATGCGCCTTGGGTCAGATCCAGAGTAAAGGTCCTCTCTTCGGCGGGATAAGTCACGTCACCAGCTACCGATGCTTGCGTCCACAGATTGGTAAAGGTGGTTTCATCGAAACTGTAACGGAATCTGTAGGTGCAGCCCACGCCATAATCATCGATCTGCTGGCGGTATTTGACGACCAGGGTTGAGAGTCCGGTGAGACTTACCGGTGGTGAGATCAAACGAGTGGTGCCAGGATTGACGCTTTGATATGCACATCTGAATTCGGGGGAGGCGCCACCGGCATTGGCGCTGGGATGGATACTCCATCTGGCAGTAATGCCAGAGCCGATCGATACCTGATACCAGTTCTGGCCGGGATTGGCTTCGGACAGGGTGGTGATGTGCGGCAGATCATAGATCGTGGGATCGGCTCGGGTGGTGAATTGCCAGACATCGCTGTCGGCGGTGTCGTTACCGTCGTTCTTGGCAACGATACGCCAGAAGTAGGTGGTGCTGTATGCCAGAACCGGCAGGTCATAACTATTCAGGGGTGACGTCTGGTTTTCGGCTACCCGGGCGGAAATGCTCTTATCGATCACATCCTGCTGGACGGTGCTGAAATAGACATCCACCCTGGTGGTCAAACCGTTATTGGTCCAGCCCAGGTTTTGGCCGATCGGCCTATCCGTGGATGCATGCGGAGGAACCGGACTGGTCGGAGGTAACGGAACAGTTATACCTACGGCGGCGGTAAAGTCGTCAAAAGACATATACCAGGGAACAAAAGTGGCGATCACCTGTAATCCGACGTGATAAACACCGGTCGCTGGCGGAACGAAGGTTCCGGTCAACTGCTGATAAGTCATGTTGACGGGGTTTGAGACGGATGCCAGAGACGTGGTCATGGCAGTGCCGGTGGCAGAAGTGCCGATAAACATCGTGAATGATGTCCAGCCGGTATATCCATCCGTGTTATACCAAATGCCAAAATCGTAGCTTGTCCCCTGTTGCAGCGATAAACCGCGAGAGAACATCCAGTCGGCGGTGGTAGCGCTCCATTGACAAGTCAAATAATCGGTTCCGCTGCGAGCGGCGCGATTGTAGCTTAGAGGACTGACTTGGGATGTCCATCGGGTTCCGGCACGCGTCCAGCCGATTGGGAATGATCCGGCGGTCGTGATCACTTCGAAATCCTGGGTATGGGGGAAGGTGCTGATCGGACTGACCGGAGTAGTGGCACTGGCTGAAAGGGCGGTGGAGAAGACGTAATAGGTCGTTCTCACTGCGGTGACATAACTCCAGGCACGGTAATGGTAAATGGTTCCTTCAAGCCGGTCAGGATGGACGAAGGGGAAGCCGGAGGCAGGTCCCATATACAGCACGGTGCCGCCGCCGGTGATGGGATCACCGACATTGTAGCCGGTCACCGCCGGTGTGCCAAACGTCGATACGGTGTTCCATGCCACCATGATGTTGTCACCATTGCCGTTGGCAGTGGCGTTGAGTTGGATCTGGGTGAAATTGAGGGCAGTGGCGGTGAAGGAGCCGGGTGGAGCCGGAGGAGGTGGCAGGGTCTGCATGGAACCGGTCAGCGGACTGTCAGTTTTATACATCGGTGCGTTCAGACCGCTGGAGTTGAAGGCATAAATGGTGAAGTGATAATGGGTCTCAGCTGTCAGCCCAGATGTGGTAAATGACGTCGATATGCCGGCACTGACTATGATTCCGTTGCCCAGAGGGCTGCCAACTGAATACCAAGTGCGGTCGGAGGGCGGAGTGTCGTGGTTATCGGCGGTGTGTCTGACAACGAGGTATGCCTCGGCATCGCTGGCGGTAAAACTGCCGGCGATGGAGGTGACCCCAGGAACAAGGATGAGGTTGGTTGGTTGTTCATTGGGTGTAACGCATTCCACTTCACGTTCAAAATTACCTTCATCAGCGCCGATATCCGGAGGGTTGTTTCTCACTGCAAGATTGCCGTCGATATCAAACAATACCCAGTCGATGGCACCGCCAAAGAAGGATCCGTTCCCTTCCACCGGTGTGGGGATATCGGTGACGATGTAGAGCGGATTGGCCGTATCGAAGCGGGGATTGGAACCACGGCTGTTCCAGTCGTTATTCATCGCGGTCTGCCAATCGGCAAGAGTAGGATAGTTTTGTGTCGATCCCCTGCCGACAAACCCATTGCCGGTATTGTGGATATACAGAACGTTATGATCGGAAATGGAGCCGGTATTGCCGATCAGGGTGTTTGATGTCGAAGCCCAGGCAACGTGATAGGGACTTCCGGATTGATTGGCGGTGAAATTGGCGAAGATATTGTTGCGGGTTCTGATCACGGAGCCGGTGGTTGTTCCGATCTCGTAAGCGGCACTGACGGTGGCAAGGTTGATATGATCAATCAGGACGCTATTGAAGTCCACATTATGGGTTCCGGCGGCTCCACCTCCCGCATCCTGGGCAAAGATACCGATGATGCGGCGGGTTGTGGTTGCGGTCGATGAACTGTTCAATCCCCAGACCATGTTATTGAAGATCCGGGAGAAACTGCCGCTGTGGTTGGTGATGCTGGCGCGGATACCACATACTCTGCCGGCACTGGTGCTGGTGTTATTGAGGTTATAGATCCGGTTGTTGCTCACCTGTTGCAGACCAACGCTGACAGTAGTGCCGCCGGCATTGACAACTATGATTCCATCCACAGCGGATGTACTGGTTCCGGTCACATTACGGACGATGTTGTTGTCGATGGTCGTATTGGATCCGGAATCGACGCGGATACCCCAGGTCCATGCAGTGCCATTGCCAATGTCATTGGCAGCGGTGGAACCCATGGTGCTGTTTATGATCAGGCAGCCATCATCAGGGAAAGAGGAATTGCCGCGCAGATAGATACCGGCGAAAGTATTTTCCGCGGTGATGTGGCTATAAACGTTAAATGAATTGGCGCCGGCAGCGGAAGTGGGGGTAACCGCGACGTTTTGATAGATCGGGCGGGTCGAAGTATTGCGGCGGTCAAGCACGATCCGGCTGTTTTTGATGGTGTTGTACTGAGCGCCGTTGGTGGCTGTGGCATTGTAAATGTAGTAACCATGATCCAGGGGATAGGTGAAAACTCCTGCACTTGTTTCAATTCCACCCATCAGTTCCACGTCGATGCCGTCGAAGGTAAAGTAGTCACCGCCCGCTATGGCAATGGGAGCCCGGACGGGCGTGGTAGTTCCTGTTCCATTGGCGCGGATTAGCGGATTGGTACCGGTGCCGGTTCTCTGGAAAATGATGGGGCGTGCGGCAATTCCAGTCGCCGTAATATGGGGGGGATAATTATTGAAGGTCTGTCCCGAAGTGACGAAGAAATTGGTACTGCCGGATACGCCATTGTTGTTCAGGGACAGGATGGCATCCACGAAGTTATTGAAAAATTGACCGCCGGTGGCTTGAGTATTGTCGATGTAATAACTGCCACTCAGCGCGCTGACCGGCGTGGCTGTCAGTCTGATATTGTCGATGGCGATCGGAGGGGCAAAACCCCCGCTAGCATCGTTACGCCAGCAGAATGCCAGTATCCTGGTCTGTCCGGCTTCGGCTGATGGGATGGATATACCGGTCTTGATCCAACCAGGAGTAAAATTATAGTGCTCAAGACCGATACGTCCGGTGGTCAGCAGGGTTCCGGCGGTAATGGCCGTGCCTGTGGGAACAAGGAATACTCTGAGAAAGTCCCATGTGGATTCGCCGGTTCCACGATAGTCAAAGGTCAGTCGGATGTCACCCGCGCCGGATGGGAAGGTGACTTCTCGCCAGAAATAGACGGTTGACGTAGATGTTATGGTATAATTCCAGCCCGTTCCATTGGTCACGAACGCAGCCCTGTTTCCAGAGAAACCGGGAGCGGCTGTTCCTGTAGCCCAATGATTAATCTGAGCGCCATTCACCAAAGTCCAGCCATTAGCGCTGAAGGATCCGTCTCCAAGTTCGAAACCACCTCCCGCTGCCGGATCAATGAGCATTGTGCCCATCAAAGACATGGTAAGCATCAACATTGCGATGATGCCGATCACCGTTACGAGTGCTTTTTTCATGAGTGCAACTCCTTTCTTTTCGCGTCTTAAGTTATACAATTTCTTATTAGTGACCCAGATCTATTGAGAACTGGTCACTGACCATTCAAAATATAAGGCAAAGCCGGATAAACACCACAATGCCACAGCATTGTAGCGCTTACATCCCATAAACCTCGTCTGGTTACATCCTATTCCGCAGCAGGTTGTTTCTGTCAAGTACATTCTACAGAATTTTTGATCACAGCGATCCAAGGTGTTGAAATTGCGTCATATATGCTGCTAACCCTTTATCTGGGACGACCGGATCGGATTAGATCATCGGGTGGTTGAAAATATGGAGGATCTGGGAAGGGGAGATGTAAAAGGAGCAGCGGGATATTGGGCACTCCTATCCGTGATAAGAGCGTTGCACATATCAGGATCACCTGATATTGAGACCGAGAAAAAGAAATTTATCTCTCATAACAGCGCCATCGATGTACAGTGCCATCAGATGCTCCGCGCCATCAGATGATAGGCGGATGATACTGCACTATCACGACCATAATATCTGGTGATCCCAATGAGTGCGATGATCTTTGACAGATAGTTTGGATATGGCCATAGAGATGACCGCTCAGGATTATTCAGTGGTTGGTGATAGTAATTTGGCAAAACTCACCATGAATATGGCTATTGACAAAAACAGGGCACTAATAAGTGTTGGTTCGGACTAAAGTGAATCAGAGCATAAGAAAAATGAGGAAATACATAGTATCGATCGTCGGTCGTCCCAACGTGGGCAAATCAACGCTCTTCAACCGGTTGAGCGGTTCTCGGACCGCAATCGTCGATTACGAGCCGGGTGTGACGCGTGACCGCAAGTATCAGGATGTGGAGTGGAATGGTAGGATCTTCAAACTTGTGGATACAGGCGGGATCATTTTTGATTCACGGGAAACGATAGACCGGATGGTTCGCCATCAGGCGGAACTGGCGATCGATGAATCAGATGCGATCATCTTCCTGGTGGATGCCCAAACCGGCGCGACTGACATAGACCTCCAGATTGCCCGCATCCTTTATCCTCACCGGGACAAGGTGATGTTGGTGGCAAACAAAGCCGACAATGAAAAACTGGAATTTGAGGTGTTTGAGTTTCTCCAATTGGGCTTTGGCGATGCTTTTCCGATCGCTGCCAATGCCGGACGCAATATGGGTAATTTCCTGGATGAATTGCTGGAAATGATCCCCGAGACCATGAACGCCATCGAGGTTACTCCGGAAGATATGACACGGCTTACGGTGGTGGGCAAGCCCAATGTGGGTAAATCATCCATCATCAATCGCCTCCTGGGTTCCGAAAAATTGATCGTGACCGATACCCCCGGCACCACCAGGGATGCGATAGACACTATCTTTCGCTATTATCAGAAAGATTATCTCTTGATCGACACTGCCGGATTGCGGCGTAAAGCAAGAATAAGTTACGGCGTGGAATATTTTAGCGCCATGAGAACCATAGACGCTGTCCAACGGGCGGATATCGTGATCCTGGTCCTGGCAGCGGATGAACCGGTGAGTATTCAGGATGTCCGGATCGCATCCTATGCTGTTAGGCATCACAAAGACATCATGATCGTTTTTAACAAATGGGATCTGGTGACCAAAGAGACCGGCACGACCGGAAAATTCATCAAAGACCTGTTCGATCAGATGCCTTTCGTGCAGTTTGCGCCGGTACACTTTATTTCTGCCAAGACCGGTCAGCGGTTGAGCCGGATCATGGAATCGGTGCAAAAGATCGAATCGGAACGCCAGCGCCGGATCCCCACGTCAGAAATGAACCGCTTCATGGAACAGGTGGTGGATCATCGTCCCCCCACACATCCCACCGGTAAGCATATTAAGATATTTTACGTTACGCAGGTGGCTGTCAGCCCTCCGACCTTTGTCTTCATCTGTAATCAACCGGCTTTGATCACCGAGAACTACCGGCGCTATATCCATAACCAAATCAGAGAGATGTTTTCCTTTTCGGGTGTAAACTTGAAACTGATCTTCCGCGGAAGAACTGCCGATGACGAGGTTGCCCTCGGGAGACATAGATGTTGCGGATCCTGATGCTGGTGCTGGCATACTTGATCGGGAGCATTCCCACGGGTTACCTCGTGGGCAGGACTTTTTTTGGTTTGGACATCCGGAATGGCGGGAGCGGAAATATCGGTGCCACCAATGCTTTCCGGCAGATGGGAGTAAAATCGGGGGTCATCGTATTGATCCTGGATATGCTCAAGGGCTGCTTTGCCGTTCTGCTTGCCCGATATCTATTCCCCAGCGATTTACCGATCATTTCCCTGGTTGCCCTGATGGTGATCATGGGGCACGTCTATACAGTTTTTCTCGGCTTCAAAGGCGGTAAAGGTGTGGCAACGGCAGCCGGGGTCTTTCTGGTCCTGAGTCCCTTGCCTTTTCTGATCTCTATTCTGTGTTTCATTGCACTTGTATTTATCTGGCGCTATGTATCCCTGGCATCCATGCTGTCGGCATTGTTATTCTATACGCTCAATATGATCGAGTTGTGTTGCCGGGGCTACGAGAATATGCCCAAAGCGGCTTTGGTGACCATCGTCGTATTGGTGATAATCATCAAACACCGGACTAATATCGGTCGCCTGCTGGAAGGCAAGGAAACGAAGATAGGAATAAAAAAGAAGGAAAAATCATAGAATGTGCGGAATTGTAGGGATTTTCGGATCCCCGCGCGCTGCCGAGTATGCGGCACTTGCCATGTTTGCCGAACAGCATCGGGGGCAGGAGAGTTGCGGCATGGCAGTCAGTGATGGCAAAGTGATCCGCTTGCACCGGAAAATGGGGCTGGTCAAAGAGGTCTTCAATAGCGATACCTTGAGCGGTCTGCCAGGTTATATCGCCATCGGACATGTCCGTTATCCCACCAAGGGTTCCGCCACCGAATTCAATTCCCAGCCGCACTTGGTGGAGACCTTGTATGGTCCGCGCTACGCGCTTGCCAGCAACGGCGACATCGTCAATTACCGACAGATACGTGAAGAGATGGAAGCGGAAGAGATCTACTTCAACAGCGAAAATGACGGTGAACTCCTAGTCAAATACATTGTGCGCGAAATGGAAAGCAGAAATCAGAGTATCCTCGATGCCATCCGCAACCTGATGAAAGAAGTCAAAGGCGCATACTCCACCGTATTGGCGACCAGGGATGAACTATATATGTTTCGTGATCCTCTGTCCATACGGCCTATGGTTTGGGGCAGGAGAACAGATGGATGCGTGGTGGTCGCCAGCGAAAGTTGCGCGCTAGACACATTGGATGTGGAAGAGCGGTGGGAAGTGCCTCCCGCTGGGATCATCCGGATCAGGGCCGGCTCACTCTCCGACAACGACTTATCTTCGAATGTGGTAACTACGGTGATCGAAAACGATCCCAATCTTTTCCGCCAATGCAGCGAGACCCGGCATTGCATTTTTGAGCATATTTACTTTTCCCGCCCTGATAGTTATCACTTCGGCGAGAAAGTATTTGCAGTGAGAGAACTCATTGGCAAAGCGCTGGTAGATGAGGATCCAGACCTTGAAGTGGATCTGGTCATGCCGGTTCCGGATTCCTCCAATTTTATCGCCATGGGTTACGCTCAAGCAAAAGGACTGCCCCTCTCGCTGGGTTTGATCCGTAACCACTATGTGGGCAGGACATTTATCAAACCCCAACAAACCATCCGGGACGAGAGTGTCCGCCAGAAGTTTAATCTATTACCCAATTTCTTTGCCGGCAAAAAGATCGTTTTGATCGATGATTCCATCGTTCGCGGAACGACAATCCGCCAGATCGTGAAATTGATCAAAAAGGGCGGCGTGGAAGAAATACACTTGAGAGTGGGATCGCCACAGGTGCGGTTCCCGTGCTACTACGGGATCGATACTCCCACCAAAGTGGAATTGGTGGCAAATCGTCTGACCCTGGAAGAAATCCGGCTTCGGACTGGCGTTGACACTTTGAAACACCTTTCAATACCCTCCCTTTATCAATGCGTAGGGCAAGGCAGCAGTTACTGCTATGCTTGCTTCGATGGCAATTATCCAATCCAACCTACCAACGAAAATGGTAGTTAGACAGGACAAGATCATGGAAATCAGAACCATACTCAAAGCCTTTGGGGGGAAACGGATCCTCGTGATCGGCGATGTTATGCTCGATCACTACATCTGGGGACAGGTGGAACGGATATCACCGGAAGCACCGGTTCCAGTGATTGAAGTAAAAAACGAAGAATTCCGTCTGGGCGGAGCGGCCAATGTAGCGCTCAATCTGGTTGCGCTGGGCGCAATTCCTTTGCTTATCGGCATCACCGGTTCAGACCGGTCTTCGGAACAGATCAGAGATCTTTTACAATACAATGGCATCGGCACCGAGGGCTTGCTACCCGACCCGCAGAGACCCACGACCCTCAAGACACGTATCGGAGCCGCCAGCCAACAGATCGTGCGCCTGGATCATGAAAGCACCATCGATCTGCCGGATGAATTGCGGGATCGGATCATTGGTCACCTCGTCGAGGTTATCCCTGATTGTGATGGGATAATCCTGGAGGATTACAACAAGGGTCTGATCACACCGCGAATCATTGCATCGGTCTTGAAAACGGCTGATGAGCATAACAAAAAGGTCGCCGTCGATCCCAAGTATAAGAATTTCTTTGCCTATACAGGCGTTTACATCTTCAAACCCAACTTGCTGGAACTCCAGAAAAACCTGGCCATCCAGATCGAAAATGAAGATCAATTCCGGGATGCGGCATGGAATCTGAAACAAAGAATAAAGGCGGAACACATGATCATAACCCGGGGTAACCGGGGTTTGAGCATATTCTCTGATAATGATGATTATCATAGCATCCCAGCATTTGCCAAGGAGGTATGGGATGTCTCCGGCGCAGGCGACACAATGATCAGCGTCCTGGCTCTTGCCAGCGCTTGCGGATGCGATATCCGGACCGCCGCTATTCTCGCCAATCACGCCGCCGGAGTGGTCTGCTCCAAACATGGAACTGCCAGCGCCACGGCTGCCGAGATCGAGGCATCATATCATGATCAGCAACAAGATCAAATCCGCTGAACAATTACTCTCCGAACTGATCAGGATACAGTCGGTATCGAAGGGGAAAACTGCCTCCTCTGTTATGACGGGTACTCATAAGCGGATTGTCTTTACCAATGGCTGCTTCGACATCCTACATAGTGGGCACGTCTTGTATCTGGAAGCCGCCAAAGCCGAGGGAGACATCTTAGTGGTCGGCGTAAACAGCGATGCATCCATCAAACGGTTGAAAGGAAACAATCGTCCCATAGTCCCTCAGCAAGACCGCATGATCGTCCTGGCTGCCTTGGAAGCGGTGGATTATGTAGTCCTCTTTGATGAAGATACACCTCTTGAACTGATCAGGATGATATCGCCTGATGTCCTCGTCAAAGGAGGCGATTGGGCGCCAGCCGACATTGTTGGTAGTGATATTGTCATACATCGCGGTGGAAACGTAAAATCACTGATCTTCATCGAAAACATCTCAACCAGTGATATCATCGAAAAAATCCTCCGAAGCCATCAGACGGATAGGAATAATGGACGACCAAATCCATTGTGACGTTGCCGTGGTCAAAGAAGTCATCCCGAATGGCGTGATCGTCGAAGTCGAGCGCTCCGGCGGATGCAAGTCCTGTGCGTTAAATAGTTTGTGCTATGACAAGGACAAGAAGGTAATTTGGGAAATCGAGACCGAACTGGATCTGGAAGCGGGCGACAGGGTGGAATTGACCATCGCACCGCAGGCTAGGGTCTTTGCTTCGATCCTGGTATTTTTGGTTCCAATAATCGGATTGTTTACCGGCTATATTGTATTTTCCTGTATCATCGCTTCTTCCTATGGTATAGGTGGCGCTTTTTTTATGATGCTCGCCAGTTTTCTGGGCGTGTGGTTCGTTGATAAAAAGATTGGCAAACGGGTTGCAGCGAAAATAGGCAGGAAGATATGAAAATCAGTCTGAATGAGATGGTTTTTTACGGTTACCATGGCGTCTTCGATGAGGAACGCAAACTGGGACAGCGCTTTGTGGTTTCAGTGCACTTATACACAGATCAAACCCGGGATTGTCTGATACACCGCTTGGAAGACACGGTGGACTATACTCAGGTTTTTGCCGTGATCAAGGATGTTATGGAATCTGAGCAGTTCCATTTGCTTGAACACTGCGCCAATATTATTGCCGACCGGCTTCTGGATGAATTCACCCTGATCGCTAAAGCAAAGATCTGCATTCAAAAGCCATCGGTCGCCATTCAGGGCAGTTTGCATTCGGTGGAGATCGAGCTCGTTCGGGAGCGCTGATGCTCGTCTATCTATGTCTGGGTTCAAATCTGGGTAATCCCCAAGAACGTATTCGACAAGCCAGGGAAGAGATCCGATCATTATCAGGTGTAAAGGTATCGGCTACTTCACGTGTGATCGAGACGGAGCCATATGGTCTCACCGATCAGCCAATTTTTTTTAATCAAATCCTGGTTCTGGATACAGAGCTGGGTTGCATGGAACTCCTGTCATTGTTACAGGACATCGAGAAGCGGATGGGAAGGCAGCGCGATGTACGCTGGGGTCCACGAATCATCGACATTGATATTTTGCTGGCAGGTGAGATCGTGATCGACGAAGCGAACCTTCAAGTCCCACATCCGGAATTGCACAAAAGGCAATTCGTCCTCAAACTTCTGAGTGATTTGATCCCGACTGCCATCCATCCTGTTTTGGGATTGAGCATTGCCCAATTGTATGATTCTCTTGATAACTGACCCGGGTAAGTTGTGTTCCACCGATCCGACTAATCTTATAAGTGTAACTGATTTTTATGCTTTTGAATATGGGAGATGACAATGGATAACGTCGCCGCCATCATTCTCGCGGCCGGTAAAGGCACGAGAATGAAATCCCAACGGGCAAAAGTAAACTTTATCATCGCTGGCAAGACGATGCTGCAAAGGGTCGTTCAAACTGCTCAAAAAGCCGGTTGCGACAAGATATGCGTGGTAGTGGGCTACCAGAAGGAAGCGGTCATATCGTCACTTGCCGCCTATACCACAGGTAATCATCGGGTATCCTTTGCAGAACAACTAGAGCAATTGGGAACAGGTCATGCTGTGATGATGGCGGAATCAAGTTTTGAGGGTTTTATCGGGGATGTTTTTATCCTTAGCGGAGATGTTCCTCTTTTGAGGGAAATGACCTTACGTCGCATGTATCAGACACACTCCTCATCCGGTGCCATGGCTACAGTTCTGACCGCCTTATTGGATGACGCCGGTAAATATGGCAGGATAATCAGAGATGATCAAGACCAGATATGTTCAATCGTTGAATACAAAGATGCCTCAGAAGAGCAACGCCGCATCAAGGAATTCAATACAGGCATCTATTGCTTCAATGCCACGGCCCTTTTTGAAGCACTGGCACAGATATCGAACCGGAACAATCAGCAGGAATACTATCTTACCGACGTTCTGCAGATTATTTATCGAAATGGCAGAAAGATCGCGTCAGTAACCTTGGACGACTGGGTCGAGGTTTCAGGTGTCAATTCCCAGGAACAATTGGCAGACCTCGAGGATGCCTACAATGCCGGCATCCGAAAACACTGGCTGAATAGTGGGGTGGTGATACACAATCCGGCATCAGTCATTATCGGAGAAGATGTAATCATTGACCCCGATACACATATCGGCGTAAATTGCATAATCGAGGGCACTTGCCACATCGGAGAGAGCGTCCGCATCGGTCATAATTGTCTGATCCGGGATTCGGAAATAGGCAAATCCGCTACGCTTGATGGATGCAACGTCGTTATCGGCGCACACATTCGCCCTGGACAGCATCTACGGGTAAAGGAAGATGTCATTGTTTCACCGGAGGTGCCAAAGGATGAATGACAAATATCTTTATTCACCTTGGCGATTGGACTATATCATGGCCGAGAAAGAAGAAGGGTGTATATTGTGCGATAAGGAACCAGAATGCGACTACCTGCGGTTGGTGGTCTATCGTTCTCAACATTGCTATGTCATGTTAAACAGATACCCATACAATAATGGGCATGTGATGTGCATCCCATACCCGCATGTGTCATCTTTGGCAGATCTAACGGAAGAAGCGCTTACGGATGTCATCCTGACCCTGCAAAAATGCGAGAAGGTCTTAAAGCACGTATATGATTGTGACGGTATAAATATGGGATTGAATCTCGGTTCTACTGCCGGTGCGGGGATTGCCGAACACCTCCATTTTCACATCATACCCAGATGGGTCGGTGACAGCAGTTTTATGACCATTGTAAGCGGAGAAAGGATCATCCCGGAGGCCTTTGAACGGACATTCCGCCTGCTGCATGACGCGTTTGCGTGCTGGGGAAATAAGGGAGATTCCTAAGTTGGATTTGACAGACAGCCAAGTCGGAAAAAAATGGCCAACAAAACGTCTTTGCGTACTGGTAACCGTACCATTAATGTTTGTTATTGTGGCAGTTATATCGATATTGATGCTTGTGAGGCACTACAATCACTCGGTGGATGATCCGGAATCAGGACTTCCGGCGATCAAGGTGGTTGTATCCAATGGTTGTGGCATCGACCGACTGGCTGCTGATTATGCCCGTAGCGTTGAAAAATTGAATATTGAGGTGTTATCACTGAGAGATACCAAGCGTCCAGTCTACGACAAGAGTATCATCGTTGTCCGCAATTCGGATATGCAGGATCTTAAACGCCTGCAACAAATGACTGGTATCAAGAGATATACGATTGCCTTGGACGAGAGTTTCCAAGGAGAATTCGAGATTATCCTCGGCAGAGATTTTGATGAGTTTCTAAAAAAGTAGAAGCGAATGGTGTTTCGCCCTTGATTGAATGCTCAATGAAAAGGAGATTAATTGCAAGATAACCCGCTTGTCACAGCAATCATCGAATGGTTGACCGAAAAGAAGGCAAAGCAGATAAACGTTTACCACATAGAAAAAAGCAGTGGCTACACTGATTATGCGATCGTTTGTGAAGGCAATGCCGATATGCATGTAAGGGCAATTTCCAATAACGTCTTGGACAATGTCAAGAGGTATGGACTCGTTGTCCTGAGCAAAGAGGGTATTGAGTATGCTCACTGGGCATTGATCGATTTGGGTGAAGTGATAGTTCACATTTTTTTGCCATCCATCCGGCAGATTTATCATATAGACGAGTTGTTTGGCAAATTGAGCCAACAAGAATCAACGAAACCGGTCTTAACCGACAAGGCGAATATCGGATCGCCGGGACCAGCTGATACTTCATCAATCACAACCAAAGAGAGCCAATCATGATCAAGAAGATCCTCAAAGAGAAGATAGAAAATACACTCCAGGACTTGAGAATTGACTGCGCAAATCAGGATTTTATCGTGGAAGTACCGAATAATCCAGATTTTGGCGACTACTCATCCAATGTGGCAATGGTTCTGGCAAAAACAAATAAAACCCCACCGAAGAAACTGGCAGAGAAGATATCCAAAGCGCTTAAGAAAAGCAATCTGTTCAAAAAAGTGGAGATTGCCGGTCCCGGTTTTATCAATATGCATGTTTCTCCCTCTCTGTATCATCAGATCCTCTGGCAAATCCACAAGTCAGGCGAGAACTATGGCAAATCCGGTACTCTGAATGAGGGCAAGATCCTTGTCGAATTTGTCAGTGCCAATCCCACCGGACCTTTGAATATTGTCAGTGCCCGCGCTGCTGCCTTTGGAGACACCTTATGCCGTGTATTTGCCTACACCGCACATAATGCCGTACGTGAGTTTTATATCAACGATGCCGGCAATCAAGTTGATATCTTGGCTGAATCGGTGGAATTGCGTTTGCGCGAAATGCATGGAGACAAGATCGGAGATTTCCCCTTTGAAGCATACCACGGTGACTATGTGAAACATCTGGCCCACAGATTGAATGCCGCCGAAGGCATCCGGATATTTATGATGCCGGAGAAAGACCGTCTCGAACACCTGAAGGAATTTGCCTTGAACGAAATTCTGATGATGCAGATGCATAGTTTAGAAAAGTTTGGCGTCAATTTTGACAGCTGGGTATCGGAAAAAACCTTGCGCACTGAAGGAATGGTGGAAGAAGTATTAAGTTATCTTGCAGAAGCGGGTTGCACCTACGAAAAGGATGACGCCATCTGGTTCAATTCCTCCAAGTATGGTGACGACAAAGACCGTGTTTTAATGAAGTCTGACGGTTCCATCACTTATATCGTTCCGGATCTAGCCTATCATCTCACCAAGATCGAGCGTGGATATACCAAACTCATAGATATCTTCGGCCCCGATCACCATGGCTACGTCCCCCGCCTCCAGGCAGCATTCAAAGCATTGAAATATGACGATGATATGCTCGAAGTGATCTTTCTCCAGCAGGTAAATTTGTTCGAAAGCGGCGAGCGGGTAAAGATGTCCAAACGTGCTGGTAAGATCGTTACTATGGATGATCTCGTCTCTGTCGTGGGCAAAGATGCAGCCAGATATTTCTTCATTGCCCGTAAAGCTAATGCCCATTTGAATTTTGATCTGGAGCTGGCACTCAAGCAAAACAACGAAAACCCTGTATATTACTGCCACTATGCTCATGCCCGCATCTGCAGCATCATCAAAAAAGCCAAACAAGACAAACTCATCCCCCGCAACTACCGCAAGGAATGGCTCAATAAACTTACCAAGCCGGAAGAACTGAACATAATCCAGAAACTTGCCGATTTTCCCAATCTGTTGATCACCATTGCTGAGCAACGGGAACCCCACCGCCTGACCAATTATATAGAAGAGCTGGCTGGACTATTTCATCGTTATTATGCCAGATACAAGATCGCCAATCCCAAGTTCAAGGAATTGTCCAAGGCGCGTTTGCTATTGATCGATTCGGTCAAGAGGGTATTGGCAATATCTTTTGATTTGATGGGACTCTCGGCGCCGGAGAAGATGTGACCCTACGGGGATAAATCATGCTTTCCCTCAGAAGAATGACTCCGGACGACCTGGACAAAGTTGTGATGATTGAAAACAGCGCATTCGATAATCCATGGTCTCTTGCTTCATTTGTGAATATCCTCAGATATGATTGTTTCGTCTTGCTTCATCATGTCCAGATCGCCGGATACATTTGCTGTATTCGCGTATTGGACGAATGTTCCATTTCCAACATTGCCATTGCCCGGGATCATCAGGGTAAGGGATATGGCAAGTGGCTGATGCTGCAAACGATCAATTATATGATAGAACACGGCATCAATGCCTTTTACCTCGAAGCGCGGCGATCCAACGAGTCAGCGATTAAGCTCTACGAAAAGATCGGGTTTCGCCCTTTATCGATCCGGAAGAATTACTACATCAACCCCCAGGAAGACGCCATCGTGATGGCTTATGCAGCCAACCCCGATAATTTCCGTAAAACCACTTGGAAGACCGTTGAAGAACTATGATTTCTTGGTCATCGGTAGCGGCATCGCAGGGCTGATCTACGCTTTGCAAGTGGCTCGTCACGGCAAAGTGGCGGTTATAACCAAGGGTCAAATGATGGAATGTAACACTGCTTATGCCCAAGGAGGGATCGCTGCCGTTCTGGATGCCCACGATTCTTTTGAGCTGCATTTGATCGACACTTGGAGCGCTGGAGCTGAATTAGGAAAAAAAGAAGTCATCCGGGCAGTCATCGAACAAGGTCCAAAAGTGATCCAGTATCTGATCGATCTCGGAACGGATTTTACCCGGGAATATGACAATTATGGCCACGTATTGGAAAATCTGTCCCTGACCAGGGAAGGCGGGCACAGTTATCGCCGGGTGGCGTATGCCGCCGATTCCACAGGCAAACAAATCATGGAATCCTTGGTCAGGCAATGTATGGATGATCCTCGCATCGATATCTATGAACGGCATATCGCCATCGACCTCATAACCCAGCATCATATTGTGCAAAAGGCGGGATTCGTCCCCGGTATATCCTGCTGGGGCGCTTACGTAATGGACTGCTCTTCCAATCAAGTGGAGATCTTCCGCTCCCGCAAAACCATGCTTGCCACCGGAGGAGCGGCAAGAATCTATGGACACAATACCAATTCTGTAGTGGCAACCGGCGATGGCATGGCGATGGCACGCTTGGCAGGCGCTCGTTTGGTCAATATGGAATTCGTTCAGTTTCATCCCACTGCCTTTTACACTCCCAGCGGAGAAACCTTCCTGATCACGGAGGCCCTGCGTGGCGAGGGAGCGGTTCTTCGCTTGGCCGACGGCAGTGAATTTATGCATAATTACCACCCCCTGGGTTGTCTGGCACCCCGAGATATCGTATCCCGGGCGATCGATGCGGAACTTAAGAAGAGAGGCGACAAATATTGTTACCTAGATGCCACCGGGGTGCCCCGTGACGTTTTACATTCACACTTCCCCAACATTGACGAAAAGTGTCGCCGTTATGGGTTGGATTTTACCGTTGATCCCATCCCCATCACTCCTGCCGCTCATTATTTCTGTGGCGGGATTCTGGCAACGATCGATGGCATTACCGATATCAAGAATCTCTTTGCCGCCGGCGAAGTCGCTTGCAGCGGATTACACGGCGCAAACCGCCTGGCATCCAATTCACTGCTTGAATCGCTGGTTATTGCCTACAATGCCGGTAATCATCCTTCCAATCTGGATGATGTGGATTTCCCAAAAATCCCATCGTGGCGGCAGATGGACGAATTTAATGAAAATGAATGGGTGGTCATCTCCCATAACCGTGAAATCATCGGAACGATCATGAACGGATATGCAGGCATAACACGCAGCCGTCGTTTATTGAAGTATGCCCTCCTCCGAATGGAAAACATCTACCACGAGATCAATAACTTCTATCAGCATAACGCTGTCCGTCCCGAAGTGGTGGAAACGCGCAATATGGCCATCATCGCCATAGCAGTCATCCGCAGTGCTCTGATCCGCAAGGAGAGCCGTGGCTCTCACTACCTCGTCGACTACCCCGACCGGAATGATACCGCATATCTGATCGATACGATCTTGTAAGGGGATGAATTGAAAGGCAAACTTATCACCTTTGAAGGCGTGGAAGGAAGCGGTAAAAGCACACAGATCAAATTGTTGTCGGAAACCATGTCCAAACGCAAGATCCCTCATTTATGCACTCGTGAACCAGGCGGTACTCCCATCAGTGAGGAGATCCGGCGGATCCTGCTTGACCCCAAAAACACCCAAATGCTTCCCCGGACAGAATTGTTCCTCTATATGGCAAGCCGCTGCCAACATACCGGCGAGTGGATAATTCCCGCGCTCGAAGAAGGAAGGATGGTTCTTTGCGACCGTTACTTCGATTCCACTTTTGCCTATCAGGGTGCTGCGCGCAACCTTGAAATGCCCGCTATCGAATATCTTACACACTACGCCACCTTCGGTTTGATCCCGGATCTTACCATCCTGCTCGATCTGCCGGTTATCGACGGTCAATCCAGGATCAGGAAGCGTTCCCTGGACAGATTGGAACAGGAAGACCGTCAATTTCACGAAAAAGTGAGACAGCAGTATTTGAAACTTTCCGCAAAGTATGCATCACGATACTTGGTTATCGATGCCACGCAGGATATTATATCTATACACACGGTTATTCGTGACCATGTCGTTACCCTGATAGGAGAAACCAATGATTAAACTAAAACAAAGAGTGGCACTATGGACGATCGCCGGGATCTGGATTTTATCCGGGTTTCTGTTGTTTATTTCCGCCAGTGCCTTTGCCCAGGCCCAGTCATCGCGTTCGTCTGATATCTATACCCAGCTTCAATTGTTCAATGAGGTTCTGCTCAAGTTGAGGCAAAATTACGTATCCGATCTTAGCGACGAGGAATTGATCCAGGCAGCGATCAGGGGCATGCTGTCCTCTGCCGATCCGCATACGAATTTCTTTACACCCAAAGAATTTGCCGATTTTACTACTTCCACCCGTGGGGAATTCGGAGGCCTCGGCATTCAGATAGACAAGAAGGGTGATTACATTACTGTGGTCTCACCCATCGAGGGAACTCCCGCCTATCGGATGGGGATCACTTCCGGAGACCGTATCATCAGCGTCGATGGCGTAAACATCATCGGAGCAAGTACGGATGATGCCATCAAAAGGATGAGAGGGGATATCGGAACCAAGGTCAAGATCACGATCAGCCGTCCAGGCGTTCCCAGACCTCTAGAATACGAAATCATCCGCGAGGCGATCAAGATCAGGAGCATTCCTTATGCCTTCGTCCTGGATTCGGGCATCGGATATATCCGAATCAGCCAGTTCAGTGAAAATACCACCCGTGAATTGCGTAACGCGCTTACAGAACTTGAAACCCAAGGGATCAGAGGTCTTCTGATCGATCTGCGCTGGAATCCCGGCGGTTTGCTTGATCAAGCCATAGATTCGGTCAATGAATTTATCGGTCCCAATAAATTGGTGGTGGAAACCAAAGGTCGCCTACCCGAAACCAATCGTCAGTATTACACCCGCTTCCCGTCCAAAGAACGCAATTATCCCATCATCGTCATGGTCAATGAGGCATCCGCAAGTGCTTCCGAGATTTTTGCAGGTTCTCTCCAGGATTGGGACAAGGGACTTGTCGTCGGTAAACCCACTTTCGGCAAGGGCTCCGTGCAACAACTTTATCCCCTCAGCAGCGGATATGGCGTAAAGATCACCACCTCATACTATTACATCAAATCCGGCAGATGCATCCACAAAACCATCACCGACCGTATTCTGCGCGGGCAATACGTCACCGAGGAAGAGATCAAGACCGACGAGCAGGGAAGCCACAAAAATATCTATCATACTGTGAACAAGCGTGTCGTATTTGGCGGTGGAGGAGTTACTCCCGATATAAGCATTGATTCCGACCGGTTGACCAATCTCGGAGCAGAACTGCGCCGCAAAAACGTCTTCTTCGATTTTGCCGTCGATTACATGGTCAAGCATGAACATCAGGTAGCTAGAGATTTCCGGGTGACCAATTCACTCTTCAATGAGTTTATGGAATTTGCCAAAGCGCAGGATATCAAGTTCACACCCACCGAAGTGGATTCCGCCGCCGCATTTATCAGAAATTCCATCCGTAGCGAGATCATTGGCAAGGTCCATGGCGACAAAGAGGCATACAAGATCTCGATCAATCAAGACCGTCAATTGCAGGAAGCAATGGCTTTGTTTGATCGGTTCAAAACTCTTGGGCAGATGTTTGATTATGCGGCTTCACTGCAGGCACGAAGATAACTAAAGGAAACCGGTGCCTCTGGAGATGCAATGGGAATAGTTGAAACTTATCGTAATATGCTGATCTATGCCATAGATGACGATGCTAGAAACCTCAAATTGCTCAAAGCGATCCTGACCCAAAACGGATTTCGCCGCATCGAGGTCTTCTTCTCCGGGGAAGAATTGATTAAGCGGATCGATAAAGATCCGCCCGACCTCATCTTGCTGGATATCATGATGCCCGGTATCAGTGGATATGATGTCCTCCGGCACCTCAAAGGCAAAGCGACGCTAAAACATATTCCCGTGATCATGATCACCGCAGCTCCCCTCGAAGAGGAAATGGAGCCGTTGCATGTAAGTTTTGAGCTCGGGGCGATGGACTATATCAGCAAACCATTCGCCTCCGTCGAACTGATCATGCGCATCCAGTCTGCCCTCAAAATCGAGAAACAGCGCCAAGAACTCCAAAAAGCTGCCACCCAGATATCATCTCTCGAAAAACTCCTGCCCATCTGCTCTTACTGCAAAAAAGTCCGCTCTGATCTGGATTATTGGGAGGAAGTGGAGGTCTATATCTCCCAACATACCGATACCATGTTCAGCCACAGCATCTGTCCGCACTGCTATGAAACTCATGTTAAACCGCAACTAAGCACCCTCAAAAACAGAGATTCCCATGACATTTGATCCGGCTTCTTATCTCCCCAACCGAGCTATTTACATTGATTTTGACCTAGGTTTCTCCCGGGATACTGCCGAGCGCTTGGCAGTATCCCGGGAGAAACCTGATATGAGACCGACTCACTGTAACAAAGGGGAAAAACAAGGAAAATATACCGCATTTATAGCGGGCTATCATCAAAATCACTTCTTTGAGCTGCGGTGTGATCAGAGTAATGTGTTTGTTAACAATAGTATAGCGTTTGGGTTCTGGTTTGGAATGAATATTTTTGCCTCATTGCCGCATAACTCCCTTTTCGGTTCCCGCTAATACTGGTTGCGGTTTTTCCCCAACACCGCAACGTGCGACCTCCCAAATCATACCAGTGATCCATTATCCTGAAGGGTTTTTAATCAAAACAATTCAATGGCTTCTTTGGGGCATTTTTGGACGCAGATCCGGCATCCGACGCATTTCTCGGCATCGACTGCATGAACTTGTTTTACATCACCCTGGATGGCCTGCACCGGACACTTCTTGGCACAAATAGTGCATCCGATACATTTTTCCGGTTTGATGCGGGCGATTTTACGAGCACCGGCAAGCTGATCTTCGATCGCTTTGGTGGGGCAGTGAGTGGCGCAGATGCCGCAATTGATGCATTTATCATAGTCAATGCGCCCCAGACTGCTTTCCACCGTGATCGCCTGCACCGGACACTTCTTGGAACAGATCCCGCAGCCGATGCAGGAATGCATGCTGCCGCAGACTTGTTTGGCCAGAACACCTTTGTCTTTGGAGGAACAGCGGATATAGACGTTTCGGTCAATGGGAATGAGCATGATCAGAGTGCGTGGACAAGCGCGGACGCAGGCACCGCAACCCGTACACTTAATCAAATCGATGCACCGCATGCCATGCTGATCCACGCTTATGGCATCGAAGGTGCACACATTCATGCAGTCGTTATAACCGATGCAGCCCCAACTGCAGGTATTGGGTCCGCCGGCGATATTGACCGCAGACTTGCAGGATTCGATCCCCTCATAGGCATATTTCCAGTTTGTGTTCTTGAATCCGCCACTGCTGCAATGGATAACGGCGATCCTTCTGACCACGTCCCCGGCTTCCGTGCCCATGATCTCAGACAATTGCTTTGCCAGAGCAGGGCCGCCCGGAGCACAACGGGTCAGGGGAATACCTTCATGAACGATGGCATTGGCATAGCCGGCACAACCCGGTAATCCGCAGGCGCCACAATTCGCTCCGGGTAAAGCACCACAAATGGTCTCCACCCGGGGATCGACCTTGACCTCAAACATCTTGGAGGCAAAAGCCAAGAGCAGCCCAAAGATCAAACCCAAGCCGCCGACGATCAGAATTGGAGCCAGAACTCCCGGTTGTTCAAGAGTAGGGCTTGCATTTAGTACTATTATGGATAGTATCATCATATCAACCTCAGATCTTAAATCCCATAAAACCATAGAACGCCAGAGCCATAATACCGGCGACGATCAAAGCGATCGGCATCCCTCTCATGCTCTTAGGGACGTCCACCAGTTCCAGACGTTCGCGGATGCCTGCCATCGCTAAAAGCACCACAGTGAAGCCAATTCCGGAGAAAAAGCCATTGAGCACCGCATCGATGAACCGATAATCTATGCCTGTGGTCAATTTTGCTTCAGTATTTAATATCGCTACTCCCAAAACGGCACAATTGGTCGTGATCAAAGGCAAAAAGACGCCCAGCGATTTGTATAGCGCTGGCGCATTCTTTTGAATGACCATTTCCACAAACTGCACGAGTGCAGCAATGGTCAGGATGAAAGCGATCGTCTGCAGATAACCCAGATCGAATGGAATCAGCAATGTGTTGCGGATAAGATAGGTTATTGCCGACGCAAGCGTCATCACAAAGATCACCGCCATCCCCATGCCAAATGCCGAATCGAGTTTCTTGGAGACGCCCAGATAGGGACAAAGCCCCAAAAACTTGGCGAGCACAAAATTGTTGATGAATATGGCGGTCATCGCCATGATGAAGATTTCGCCAAGGTATCCCATTATTTCCTCTCCTTGATCAAATTAACCAATGCCATCAGGAAACCAAGAGTGATGAAAGCGCCAGGGGCAAGGATAGCCACCAGCACCGGCTGAAACTTATAACTCGCAGGAATGATGGGTATTCCGAACCAAGTGCCCGCACCCATTGTCTCTCGGATTGTCGCAATTATCACCAGAGCCAGAGTAAAACCCAAGCCCATACCGATACCATCAGCCAATGAATTGAGCAGGTTATTCTTGCTTGCAAATGCCTCTGCCCTGCCGAGTATGATGCAATTCACCACGATCAGTGGGATAAAGAGCCCCAAGTTCTTGTGCAGATCAGGGATATATGCCGCCATCGCCATATCCACGATGGAAACGAATGACGCGATCACGACGATATAGACGGGTATACGTACCTTGGGAGGAGTAAAACCCTTGATCAGTGATATGATGATATTGGAACACACCAACACGAAAGTGGCGGCAAAACCCATCCCGATGGCATTGTCAACCGAGGTCGAAACCGCCAGCGTCGGACAGATACCCAATACCAATACAAAGATCGGATTGTCCTTGATGATGCCCTTGGTCAATTCACCAATATATTTCACTGCCCACCTCCCTCTTCTGCCTGGATCTCCGCTTTCAGTTTGGATAGCGCAATCCGGATGGAACTGTTTATCGCCCTCGTAGTTATGGTTGCGCCGGCCATCGAACTGATCTCGCCGCCATCTTTGTCCAGCACCAGAGAATTGAGCGAACGTCCCTGAAACATTTGGGCAAAACTGGCCGCCGTACAATTGGCGCCCAGACCGGGTGTTTCCTTCTGATCGATCACTCTGATCGCGATAATATTGAACAAGGGATCGACCCCCACCATAGTCTTGATCACGCTACTGTAACCGGATTGCTCAGCGATCAAGGTGTATCCCTTCAATGCTTTGGTCTGATTATCCAACGCACGATAATAGACGAAACTGCTGTCCACCGTCCCTCGGGTCAATTCAAATTCCGCATCGGGGATCAGTTCTGCCCGGGATGAAGTTTCTTTTTGTTCTTGCAACAATTTGATCCGGGGTGCCGTAATCCCATTGACGTAGGCGAGGACACCTGCGGCAATCGCACAGATCAGAAACAGGATCGCACCAAGTTTGAGATAATACATCATTTCTTTACCCTCCCAAATGCCTTGGGCATGGTGAATTTATCGATCAGCGGGGTCATCACGTTCATCAACAGAATCGAATAGGATACGCCTTCAGGATATCCGCCTACCAACCTGATCACCACGGTCAGGACGCCACACCCAATGGCATAATAGATCCTGCCCATCTTGGTGATGGGACTGGTCGTATAGTCCGTTGCCATAAAAAACGCTCCCAAAAGCAAACCACCGGCAAAGATATGGAAAAAGGGCAGCAGGATCGAATAGCCGGAACCGGCGATCCCACCAAAGAAGAAACTCAAGATAAAGACGGTGCCGATGTAAAAAAGCGGTATCCGCCACTCGATAATGTTCTTATAGACCAGATAAGCGGCGCCCAGTAACAAAGCAAGAGCCGAGACCTCGCCGATACAACCGCCGATATTGCCAATAAACAGGGATCGCAACGTACTGAGATCAAACAGACCGTTGAAGATCCTCAAAGGCAATTCGGCATCACCTCCGGCATCACTGACCAATGATTGCACCGTCGTGCTGTCACGCAGGGCTTTGGCAACTCCCAAAGGCGTGGATGATATGATCAGATCCTTTGCCTTGTCAGTGATACTGGTGATGATTTCGGGATTGATCCCACTCCTGGTTCCCTGCATCCTGTAGAATGCCTCTTTCCAGTTCGAAGTCATTAAGGTCGGCCAGGAGGCAAGCAAAAAGACTCGTCCCAAAAGCGCCGGATTGACGGGATTGCGTCCCAATCCACCAAAGACCTGCTTACCGATGGCGATGGCAAAGACCGAACCCACTACTGGCAACCAGAACGGAGTGCCGACATTGACGTTATAAGATAACAGGATACCGGTAAGAAATGCGCTGCCATCGGCGATGGTGACCGGAACCTTGCGAAACTTTTGGATGATGCCTTCAGTGATGACAGCAGCCATTGCTCCGGCAAGGGTAAGCCACAATGCCCTAAATCCCCAAAAATAAACGGCTGCCACCAAAGCGGGCACCAAAGCTAGGACCACATTCCACATCACCATCGGTATGGACGTACGGTCATGCAGATGCGGGGATGAGGATACTACATATTTGTTTTTCATCACTTGTCTCCCTGTTTCCGGGCTCGCTGACGGTCCGTCAAACGCACCTTGCCGGTATCGATCCATTGCACCAGACGGATATTGGCAGGACAGACATAGGCGCAGCAGCCGCACTTCATACAATCGCTAAGTCCGGCTTTGTCGGCAGTGTCCAGATCCTTTGCCTTAACCGAGGCGGCGATCAAACTGGGCAGTAGATTGAGTGGACAGACGTCCACGCACCGAGCACAACGCAGGCAGGCATGTTCCTCCAGCATCCGGGCTTCGCTTTCATCCATCAAAACCACTCCACTGCTTCCTTTTGCCATCGGCGCATCAAGCGTAGGAATGGCAAAACCCATCATCGGACCACCGGAGACCACTTTACCGATAACATCGGTCACCCCACCGGCATGTTCGACCAATTCCGAAAAAGGTATCCCGATCCGCGCTAGGAAATTGCTCGGGTTGCGAATGATCCTGCCGGTCACGGTAATGACCCTCTCCACCAAAGGTTTGCGGTATCGTATGGCCTCATATACGGCTATGGCGGTTCCCACATTCTGTACCACCACCTTCACCGCCATGGGTAGTCCACCTTTATTGGGCACTTTGCGACGCGTGGCGGCATAGATCAGTTGCTTTTCTGCACCCTGGGGATATTGCAATTTGAGTGGACAAACGCTGAGTCGGGCATCCAAAGTGGTAAGTTTAGTCATGGTGGCAATGGCGTCAGGCTTGTTTGTTTCGATGCCGATGATCCCACGATTGGCGCCAGTGATCTTCATTATCAGTTTCAGGCCGTTTATGATATCCTCACCGCGCTCCAGCATCAAACGATGATCGGCCGTGAGATAGGGTTCGCATTCGACTCCGTTGAGGATGATGGTGTCGATCGGTTTATCGGGAGGAGGGGACAATTTGACATGTGTTGGAAAACCTGCTCCCCCCATGCCACAGACACCAGCAGCGGTGATGCGAGCCTTCATCTCATCCATTTCCAGCAGTTCATAGTCCTTATCATCGCCCAGTTCAACCCAGCGGTCTTGTTCATCGCCGGTGATCTCGATCGCCGGTTGATTGGTGCCGCTGGGATGAGGAAAGACGTCGATCTTGGTCACTTTCCCACTGATGCTGGCATGTTGGGGAATGGAGACATAACCCGATGCCTCCGCAATGATCTGTCCGGCTAAGACCTCATCGCCTACCCTGACAATGGGAGTGGAGGGGGAACCTAGATGCTGGGAGAGGGGAATCACCACACGCCTGGGAGGCGGGAGTTTGACGATCTCCACCTGATTTGACAATTCCTTACAGTCATGGGGGTGAACACCCCCAGGAAAGGTCTTAAGTTTCATTCACAACCCCTTGATCCTTGAACTCAGCAAGGTAAGTTTGTTATTTATGGGACGCACGATTTTGTAGCTGGTGCTTTTAGGCAAGTTTTTTCTGCATTGCCACATAACAACTTGCGGCAAATGTTTGCTTTTTTTATTCTATTTCCTGTGCTATTTTCCCTTTTTCCGCTTGATCTACTCTGTTATTGGCTTTCACTGAGATGTTGCGATCCATTGGATCGAATACCCTATCATGCAGTTGATAATTAGGAGTGCTGACCTTGTGATTATATACGAAACCCTTTGGATGATTCAAAGGGCTGACTACTGTCCTCCTTGCTTGATAACCTTAGTATAACCTTAGTATAACCTTACGACCGTAAGGTTATACTAAGGTTATGGAGCTAGGAGGAAGGAATGGAAGGGATGTAAATAAATGAATGACAACTAGTTACTGTCCTGACACTATTTAAGTGGAGGGAAAGAGATCGCCGGAGGGCTACCTGTTTCTGGAACGTGGTTGGAAATGTATGTTAAAGAGGGGATTACCGATAAGAGGTCACATTCAAACTTGACAGATTTACCGCGGTAAAATAGAGAGGCTGGAGTGTGAAAAACGAGAATAATATGCCTTGTAAGGAATTGATCGCCCGAGGACGGGTTCAAGGAGTCGGATTCCGGTGGTTTGTTATGCAATGCGCCATCCGACATCAGATCAAGGGCTACGTCCATAACAGGGGAGATGGCAGTGTTTTTATCATGGCCAGTGGAGAGACATCAGATCTGGCGAGGTTTGTCGAACAAGTAAAAAACGGCACAAATCATGCGGTAGTGGCGTCGCTGGAAGATAGGACCTGCGATTATAACGGAGATTTTGGTGACTTCAGTATTCGTTAGGGTTTTAATGGTCATGATCTTGTTGGCGTTGCTGATTCCGCTGGCGGCGCAAGCGACGCAATATCAGACGCATAAGGTGCAACGGGGCGAGACCCTATACCGCTTATCCCGGATGTACCACGTTTCGGTGGACGAATTGAAGCGACTGAATAATTTGCCGAACGATAATCTACGTATCGGTCAGATCCTGAAGATTAAACCCCTGGCAATTCAGCCGCGGCCCGCTCCGTCGGCACCCACTCCTCCTCCTACCCCTGCGCCCGCCATCGATCAAGTGTCAGTTCAATTGCCTGATGATTTTTACTACATCGTAAAGCCGCAGGACAACCTCTACCGGATCTCCGTGAACCATAACATCAAACTCAAAGATATGCTTAAGTGGAATGGATTTGCGGATGAAATGCACGTGATCAAACCCGGCGACCGGATCATCGTCAGAGATCCCGCACAGTATAACCCTGAGGATCCGCCGGGGGAAGCGGCTCAGAATCCACCTGTTTCTCCCCAGGCGAGTCCACCAACGGCCATATCTGATGACATAGTGGAAAAAGTGCATATCGTTCAGCCCAAAGAGACACTCTTTCGCATCGCTACAAATAACGGGATGACAGTGGAAGAACTGAAGCGCTTGAACAACCTGGTCTCCAATGATATCCGGGTGGGGCAAAGGTTATTTCTGACCCCCCGCCGTCCTGGATCGGAAGATTCCACCCCATCGCCTTCGGAGATCGAGTCCGGTCTGCAAGGCAGCGACCGGATCAGGACTGATCTGGTGATGCCCGTTGACGGCAAGGTATCTTCGGAGTTTGGCATCCGTAACGGCAGACCTCACAAAGGGATAGATATTGGCGCTCGAACTGGGACACCGATCTATGCGGTGCTGGACGGAACCGTGGTTTTTTCGGGATATCAAGGTGCCTATGGCAATGTGATCGTATTGGAGCATCCGGATTTTGTGATGACCGTATATGCGCACAACGAAAAGAATCTGGTCAGTGTGGGTGATCAGGTGAGCAAAGGGCAGATGATCGGCACCATGGGAGCGACTGGAGATGCCTCCGGACCGCATCTGCACTTTGAATACCGCATCAAAGGCAAAGCCATCAATCCCCGTAAGGTATTACCATTTGACCAGCGTTGAAAGATGCAGGAACGGTGAGGATGAGTAAGCAGTACAACGATAACGTGTTTGCCGATCGGGCGTTGCAGAGTTATTTGACCGAGATCTCCAGCTACCGAACCTTGAGCCGCGAAGAAGAGCACAGTTATGCGCTGCGCGCCAGAGATGGGGATCTGGAAGCGATCAATATACTGGTACGGGCTAATCTGAAATTTGTGGTCAAGATCGCCGCACGCTACCAAAATCGCGGTCTTTCTCTTTCGGAGTTGATCAGCGAAGGAAATATCGGATTGATCAAAGCGATCGAGAAATTTGACCCGGATAAGGGGATCAAACTGATCTCCTATGCCATCTGGTGGATCAGACAACGGATCATACTGGCGGTCAACGAAAAAAGTTCGCTGGTCCGTGTCCCGATGGGAAAATCCAGCTCCGTTTCCAAGATCAAAGCGGTGCGAGATCGCATATTCAAAGAGACGGGAAATCTTCCGAGCGACGAAGAACTGGGCGAGGCCTTGGATATGGGCGAAAAAACGGTCACTCGGTTGCGTGGTCAGATCACTGAGACCTCTTCTTTGGACGATGTAGTGCAATCCACTGACCATCAGGATTTCAGCGGTATCGAACATCTGGAGGATTCCGGTTTGGTGGATCCGCGGAAGATCTATTACAATGAATTGATGAACGAACGTATCTACAATGCCATCGACCGGCTAGCGCCCAGGGAAAGAGACATAATCCAAACCTATTTCGGCTTGAATGAATCCAACGAATCCAAAAATTTCGCCCAGATCGCCGAAGAAATGGGTTTAAGTCGGGAGAGAGTAAGGCAGATCCAGAAAGAAGCACTCAAAAAGATTATCCATCATATGAAACCGGAAGAAGAGAAATATGTGGATGAATTCCTGGATGACTATTCGTATTGAACAAGAGAGGTAGCCACGTAATGTATAAAGATTTCAATGAAATGATTGCCCGGGTAAAGGAACGGAAGAAGGGCAGGGTCGTCATCGCCGCAGCCCAGACGGAAAGCGTTCTGGACGCCGCTATCCTGGCAAAACAGCAGCAATTGGCAGAATGCATATTGGTGGGAGATAAGGAAAAGATCGTCTCTCTACTATGTGGTATGAAACCGGAATATGCCGATCGCTTTGAGATTATCGATACCGGCAGCGATCTTGCACAAGCAGCCCAGACCTCGATCGCCCTGGTCAAAGAAGGCAAAGGAGATCTGATCCTAAAAGGCAAAACGGATACTGCCATCCTGCTCAAAGCGGTTCTGGACAAGGACAATGGCTTGCGTATCAGCGAAGTGATCTCGGACGTCCTTGCCTACGAACATCCAGAAGGGTTGAAACTGATGAGCGATGGTGGAATAAACATTTTGCCCACGGTGAGCGAGAAGGTGGCTATCGTAAAGAATGCCGTGGCTGTTGCTCACGCTCTGGGCAATCCGATTCCCCGGGTGGCATTACTTTCCGCCATTGAAGCGGTCAATCCCAAGATCCAATCCACTCTGGATGCGTCGTTGATCGCCAAAATGGGCGAACGTGGACAGATTGGCAAATGTGTCCTGGACGGACCGCTTGCATTTGACAATGCCATTGATATCGAAGCCGCACGCACCAAGGGTATCGAATCCGAAGTGGCGGGTATAGCGGACATCCTGATCGTCCCTAATATCGAAGCAGGCAATATCTTTGGCAAAGCGCTCACCTATTATTGCCATTACCGCGTCGCACATGTGGTGATGGGAACGAAAGCACCGATCCTCATACCCTCGAGAGCGGACGATGCAGAAACCAAGATGCTCTGCATGGCCATGGGCTTGGCTTGCATTGGTCATATCTGATCAAAGGCAATCACCGCAGCGACGGGTTGCCACCTTGCAGCGGTCTGTGTATGACCGTTCGGTCAGTTTGGCACTTCGATCCGACAACTGAATGAAGATCAGAATAATCCAATTGGGCAAAACCAAGGAAGATTGGCTCAAACAAGCATTGGATCACTATCACCAAAGATTGCAGCCCTTGATATCATTGGAGATTGTCACACTCCCCGATGTTAGCATCAAAACCGCCAACAATCCAGTCCAAGTAAAGCATAAAGAGGCAAACCAGATCATCAAAATCATCAAAGTGGATGAATATGTCATCCTGTTGGACGAACAGGGAACCCAATATAATTCATTTGAATTTGCCGCAGAATTGAATAGATTATCGGATAAGAAGATCGTCTTTGTGATCGGTGGAATATATGGCACCGATCCGGAACTGAAGCCAAGGGCTAATCTCGTGATGAGTTTGTCCCGGTTCACCTTGACTCATCAAATGGTTCGTGTTGTCCTGGCAGAGCAGATCTACCGGGCAATGATGATCAACCACAATAGAAGCTATCACTATTAACAAGAAAAGAGGCACCCAATGCTGCTGATGCATATAAACATGGAAAACCTGATGGAAGCGCTGCAGATCATGTTCCTGGGAATGACGGGAGTATTTGTGTTCATGGGATTGTTCTATGGAATGATCCATTTGTTTGACCGGCTCTTTCGCAATAAAAAGGACTCATAGTGCGCGATATAATAATCACTATCATCCTGCTACTCCTGCTTAATACACTCTTCGGGGCTTTTACCGTGCTTGATAATAGTGGTGATCGTCTCGTGGTCAGATTCGATCTCAATCCCTTTGAGATCAAGACCGATGATCAATTCAGCGAGATCAAGACCCGCGGTATGTTTTATCCAATGAAAGCCGGCGTTCCCGCACTCCCCTATGAAGAATGGAAAATAGCCATTCCGGATGGAGCATCACTCACAGTCAGTATCCTGGATAGTGATCAGGATCGGTTGACCCTCCTCAAACCACTGAAACCGATCCCGACAGTGAGCGTGATCAATGGTGAATCACAGTATGACTTTAACGTGGATAGAGAGGCATATGCCCGATGGTCTGAGCCCCTGTTCGTGACAATGGAGCAAAACTCCTTCCGCAGTCATCATTACCTGCCGTTATTGATCAATCCATTCCGTTACGATGGAGACCAGGGACTGACCGTTGTACGATCACTTACCGTCGAGTTGGTGATCAATGGCAATATCGGCTACCGTTCTGCCCTTGCCGATGATGACTTCAGCCGGATGTTTGTCACACAAGTGATCAATCCAGCCCAAAGTCGGCAATGGCGAAGTGATCTACGTACCAATTTCAATACTTCCCGTTTTTCAGCATCGGATTGGTGGGTCAGGATCGAGACCGATCGCCGGGGTATGTTTCGGATCACCCCTGCTCAGTTGTCATTCCTGCCACTAAGTGATATCGATCCCCGCACCTTCAGGTTGTTTTCCACCGGTGGAGCGCTACTGCCTAATGCGGTGGTGGGTCCGGGCTATGAATTCAAAGAATTACCCATTCTTGTGTTGGGCGAGGAAGATGGCAGTTTTGACACCGGGGACTACATCCTCTTCTATGGCAGGGACAGAAACGACTTTGCCATAAACGAAACAGCGGTATTCGGACTCTATCATAATCCCTATTCTAATAATGTGGTCTGTTGGCTTACTTTTGGTGGCTCATTCTCGGAACCGCCGCTGAGAATGGCAGATATGACATCCCCAAGCAATTGGGATATTGAGACCGATCGACATCCCGAAACGGTCAGAGTGGAACAGGAAACACACCGCCGCACATTCTATGGTTTTGACTGGTATATGGCAAGGTTCTTTGGCTCAAGTTCAGCCGATTATCAATTTCAGGTAACCCTGGAAGATCTGGTGGCGGGAGATGAACAAAACCTGTCGTTCATGCTCCGCCAGGAAGACATTAACTCCAATATCCAGCATCGGATGTCCGTATTCGTCAATAATGAGCCGATCTACTCCAATCCCCAGACTGGCAATACCGATTGGACTTGGTCCGGGGTAAACCCTTACAATTTCCGCAGGAATACGACCTCCTTCCAAAGCGGACAAAACACCCTGAGGATAAGGATATTCCGGGATCGAACCGACAATCTCTACTTTGACTTTTACCAGATAACATACAACAAACGACTGGTCAAACGCAACGCCCAATATCAGATTCGCATCCCTACAGAACTGCACAACAGCGTGATCCGGTATTCCTTTACCGGTAACAATAACAACATTATGGCTTTCAAAATCCTGGATTTCAACTCGGTGAAAAGAGTTTCGGTCACTACTACGTCCGATGGCTTCAGTTTGGTCGGCAGAGGCGGATCATCCCATTTTTACTATGTAGTTCAACCTTCCGACCTATACAATCCGGCAGTAGTGGAGCGTGCCTTTCCGCGCGATCTGACCTCCCATTCCACCCAAGTCGATAATATCATCGTCACTCCCGCCGCTTTCATGAACAGAGCACAGGGACTGGCGGATACATATCAACAGAAGTATGGTATCATAAGCATGGTGGTGGATCAACAGGATATCTTCAATACCTTCAATGGTGGTCATCCTGATCCCGCAGCCATCAAACAATTTGTGCGCTATGCCTATCACCATTACCCTCAACCCCGCTTAACTTCAATGACCCTGCTTGGGCTGGGAACGATAGATTGGCGCAATTATTCCTTCCTTGCCGGCGAGAAAAACCGAATTATGGTCTATCAAAAGAATAATGACGTCTCGGATGATTATCTGGGCATGATCCATACCTCCGCTTTCCCGGAAATTGC
Source organism: Candidatus Cloacimonadota bacterium (assembly GCA_037441405.1). Taxonomy (GTDB): domain Bacteria; phylum Cloacimonadota; class Cloacimonadia; order Cloacimonadales; family Cloacimonadaceae; genus VGPI01. The sequence goes on along the minus strand of JBBISI010000002.1, from coordinate 12,664 downwards.
CATAGGACGCTATCCCGTCAGAAATACCGCCGAACTGGACATCATGCTGAATAATATGCGTAACTATGCCGATAATCCCACTCCCGGGCTGTGGCGAAATACCGTATTGATCGTCGCTGATGACGAATTCAACGCTGGTGCAACTTCAGAATTTATGCATACCCAACAGGCACAGGAAACCCGAGATACGATCAATCGAGGAGTTCTAGTTGATAAGGTATTGGCGACCGAGTATGATTTTGATGAGTTCCAAAACAAGCCACGGGCAAGGGATGACATCTTCACCGCAATCAATGACGGCAAACTAGCTTCCTACTATATCGGGCATGGTGCTTATGATAAACTCGGCTCAGAAGATTATCTTAGTGGTGCTACTGATTTGTACAGCTTTGCCAATCATGGTAAATTAACCCTATTCATGGCTGCATCATGTCATGTAGGACAATTTGACTATCCCGGATTCGAAAGTTTGGCTCAGAAAATGGTGCTGTTGAACAACGTTGGCGCGATTGCCTCCATAGCAGGAACCCGCGAGACCTATCCCGTTCACAATATCCCCCTGTTTATCAATGTGTTTGACAATGCATTGCACCAATACCGTCCGATCGGCGCATCGTTGTTAAATGCCAAAATCTCCTATACCCTGGGCAATCATAATGATGAAAAGTATGCCTTGCTGGGAGACCCTCTAGTCTATATAAATCCTCCTCGCAGAAGCAGTAAGGTGATCTGGCAGGATCCCAAATTCCGCAATTCGATCATCATAGCACGGCAGTTAGTTCGGTTTGAAGGTGGTTTTGCTGAACCCGGTATAAATGGAACAGCAGACGTATACGTCTATGACAGCGACGAATACCGGATCACTGGACCGGGAGTAACTGCTACTTTGACCGCTCCCCAGACCGCTTCCAGCAATTCGTTCCAATATTGGCTGGATGGCAGTAATGTCATATCCACCAATCGTATCATCGCTGTCCCGATCACCAGCGACAAGAGTTATACTGCTGTTTACGGATCGCCCCAAAACACCTACACTCTAACTGTTAATTCGCTCGATCCCAATAATGGTGTCCATATCTATGCCACACCGGCAGACATCAATGGCGATGCTGAAGGTGTCACCACATTTAACCGGGTATATCTTTCGGGAACGAACGTGACCGTGAGTGCGCCCGAGGCAATCAGTGACAGGTTGTTTCAATTTTGGATGGAAGGAACGAGCATCTCATCAAATCAACGGGACTTGACCCTAACGATTGACCGGGATCGCAGCATAATGGCTGTATATTACTCCCCCACCGGATCTTACTCACTTAATATACAATCCTCCGGACCAAATGCTGGTGCCATCATCTACGTCAGCCCTGCTGACAATACTTCCCAGACAAATGGCACTACACCGTTCATCAGGATCTATCCTCATAACGCGCAAGTAACACTGAGGGCCTCCCAAACAGCCAATAACAACTTTTTCAGGCATTGGTCAGAAGGAAACAGGATCATTTCGACTAGTCCCTCGATCACCGTAACCGTCCATTCAAGCCGGACTTTGACCGCCGTGTATAGTTCACCATTCCCAGTGTTTTATATGTCGGTCGCATCAATGAATCCCAATGATGGTGTGACAATTCAGGTTTCGCCCTCCGATATGTCAGGGCAAGCGTCAGGATCGACACCATTCAATCGTACTTTTAGACAGGGGTTGACCGTTACCGGCAGAGGTAAGACGCTATTCCGGGGAGAAGTGGAAGTTACGAATTCTTCATACTCCGCGGGATTTATTGTACCGGATGACATATCCAACGGCAATAATGGTTCAACAATCAGTTACGTTTTTGACCCTGTCACCAAGCAAGATTATGTGAACTACTACTATCCTCTGACCACCAGCAACATGGCGCAACCGGTGTCGAACACCGATGCACCGGAGATAAGGTTATTTCTCGGCAGCATGGATTTTCGTGCGGGAGACACGGTTACACCCAATCCGATGCTTTATGCCAGGATATTCGACAGTAACGGGATAAACGTGACCGGCAGCCCCGGACATAATATCCTGCTTATAATGGATCAATCACTCCAACCAATAGACGTGACCTCATACTTCAAATACGACACCAATTCCTGGACGGAAGGTTTGCTCACCTACCAATTGTCCAATCTCAGTGAAGGACATCACACTTTGCAACTGATCGCCTTTGACAATTTTAACCTACCTTCAGTGGCAAGCACCCACTTCCACGTCAGGAAGTCTGGATTACTCTCGATTGAGCGGCTTTTGATCTATCCCAATCCTGTCAAGTCAGTTGCCACTATCACTTTTATCCTTTCCAGAGACGCCGAGGTCACGATCAACTTATATACCATGACCGGACGGCGGATCAGAACTATCAAAGCTCCCGGCAGGCAGGGTTTCAATCAGATACCTTGGGACGGCAGGGACGCTGAGGGCAAACGCCTGGCAAACAACACTTATTTTATCAAGGTCAGAGCCACCGATAGCGACCGGCGAACCGCGGAAAAGATCGAAAGAATCGCTATCTATAAATGATATCCGAAATAAAGACATGTTTTTCTTGACATAATGAGTACGACAAGAAAGATGCACGTCGTATAAATGGCATCCGACCCCTTGGGGTTCAGATATACCGGACTCTATAGTTTACCAATAAAAGGAGATGTTATGAGAACTGATATTCAACGACTTCTTCTGCTGCTGGTGATCATGGCCATATCCGCACTGGGATGGGCTCAAGTGAGCAACTACACCTTCACCAGTTCGGTTGGCACATTTACCGAGATCAGCGGTGGAACTATTCATGGAACAGCGGGAATGGGCAATAACGAGATGTTTACTGCCATCCCGATCGGCTTTAATTTTACTTATAATGGTATTGTCTGGAATGAGGTAAGTATCATTTCCAAGGGCTTCCTTGCTTTTGGAAACACCATCATTTCCACCAATACCCCAATCAGCACCACCACCAGTTCAAACAACGTCATAGCCGCCATGACCCGTGATATCCAGGGGCGTGTCAACAGCGAGCTGATGACGCTGACCAGTGGATCGGCCCCCAACCGGGTGTTCACCGTCCAATGGAAGCATTTCCGCCGTGTTCAGACCACAGCTGCCAATGATGATTGGACTTTCCAAATTCGGTTGAATGAATCCAATGGCTCTGTGGTCTTGGCTTACGGAAATGTTATCGCTGCCACAGTATCCACTGCCCAGACGTTGCAGGTTGGCTTGCGCGGCAATGATACCACTGACTATAACAACCGGACCACAACCACGGACTGGACTGCATCAGACCCCGGAACCGCCAACAATGCCACTATGCGCATCAGTGGTATCTGTTTCCCGCCTCTGGGACTTCTTTATACATTTATGCCTCCTCAGATCGGCCAGCCCCCCATGCCAGCACAAATCGTTGCCCCGATAAACAATGCTCAAAACATTAGCATCAACCCCACTCTGAGGTGGATCAGCGGCGGCGGCACCGTGGATGGTTACAAAGTATATCTGGGAACGGACAATCCTCCCACCAATGTCACTAATGGAGCGATCCAGACCGAACTCAACTACAATACGCCGATACTGAACTACAGCACGCAGTACTATTGGAGAATCGTGCCCTTCAACAACTTTGGCGATGCTACCGGTGTTCCGGTGTGGTCATTTACCACGATGGCGGACCCCACGATCACAACCTACCCCTACACGCAGAACTTTGATACCGTCACTCTTCCCGCTTTACCTTTGGGATGGTTTACAATCAATGCCAATGATGACCTATACACCTGGGAGACCGTAGCCGGCACTGCCCATACCACACCCAATTCAGCACGGATCAGATACAATATCACCGTGGCGATGAACGACTGGCTGGTGATGCCTCCGCTTCATTTTACTCAGGGCACCATTTACCGCATAAGTTTCTACTACCGTGCACATAGCGCGACTTATCCGGAACGAATGGCTGTCTATCTTGGAAACGCACCAACTGCTGCCGCCATGACCAACCAGATCTTCAACAACAACAACATCATCACTACAACCTATACTCTGGGCGAGGCATTTGTTACCGCAACCCAGACCGGTGCTCATTATGTGGGATTCCACGGTTACAGCGCTGCGGATAGATTCTACATCTATCTTGATACCATTCAAGTAGAGGCATTTAATCCAACTTTCAATCCGCCTCAAAACCTTACCGGAACCCCTGGCAACAACGTCGTCAATCTGGCTTGGCAAGCTCCAGCAAACAGAGCATTATCCGGCTATAAGGTTTTCCGCAACGGAACCGAGATTGCGTCTCTTCCGACCACGCCGCTTACATACTCCGATACCAACGTCGTCAACGGCACCACTTATACCTATCATGTAACCGCCGTTTACACCAATCCCACCGGCGAATCCGATCCTTCGAACACCGTTACTGTCATGCCGCATGAACCATGGAATCCCCCAACCAACTTTGCAGTGCAGGTCGTCAACTACAATACCGCCCGCCTGACTTGGACTCCTCCCGGAGGCCCACCGCCTCCTGCTGCCTTCACCGATGGTTTTGAGACCTACCCGAATTTTGCCAATACCTTTGCCCCCTGGGTACTGGTCGATGTGGACGGCTCAAATACCTACGGCATCGTGGGAACCACTTTCCCCGGCCAGTATCAACCGATGGCATACATCATCTTCAATCCGACCGCTACTACTCCTCCTATGACAGCACTGACCGCACATTCGGGGAATAAAATGGCAGCCTGTTTTGCCTCCACAACGGCAGTGAACAATGACTGGCTGATCTCTCCGCTCGTCACGATCGGACCCGGATTCAACCTGAGTTTCTGGGCAAAGTCCTACACGGCACAGTATGGGCTTGAGAGATTCAGAGTCGGCGTATCCACCGGTGGAACCACTCCGGCTGATTTTACCATTATCTCCGGTCCCAACTATATTCAAGCACCCGTTGATTGGACTCAATACTCTTATTCCATGGCCGCATACACCGGTCAAACCATCCGTTTCGCCATCCGTTGCGTCTCTGATGATGCCTTCATCTTCTTCGTGGATAGTGTTTATTGCGGTCCGGGAACGGCTAATTTCCTGGCCAACGAACAACCCCCTGCGCAAGAACTGGCTTTAGGTAAAATGATCGGCACACCGACATCTGTCTTTGAAATCCCCACCGAGCAGGTTCGCGTCCAGACCGGATATAAGATTCATCGCAACGGTACCCTCGTCCATACGATCACCGATCCCAGTGCCGCAACCTGGGATGACGTGGGACTTCCTTGGGGAACTTACAGTTATACCGTGACCGCAACCTATACGCATGGCGATTCTCAACCTGCCGGACCGGTCACGATCAATGTATTAGAGCCCCTTTTACCTCCCACCAACCTCCAGGCAAGTGTTGCCGGAGATGATGTCACTCTTACCTGGACCGCCCCTGTTCTGCCGATAAACAACATCAGAGCACAATTCCCCGGTGTCGGAGTGGATCAACCTGATTTCGATTTTACACGAGCGCTGATCGGCTACACCGTCTATCGTGGTGGCAACATACTGGAAACGCTTGATGCCAATACCTTGACCTATGTGGATACCAATCTGCCCAATGGAACTTATCAATACACTGTCACCGCTGTGTACACCGGCGGTGAATCCCCTCCTGCCGGACCGGTCACTGCCGTGGTCAATGTCATTGACGTTCCTCTGATCTGGAATGACGGATTCGAAAATTATCCCAATTTTTCGCTTACCTTCAATCCTTGGACGCTGTTTGACATTGATGGTTCAGGAACTTATGGTTTCAGCACCATCTCATTTCCCAATGCGTATTCACCGATGGCTTATATCATCTTCAATCCCGGCGCGACTACTCCCCCGATGACCGATCTGCCCGCGCAGGAAGGCAGTAAATTTGCTGCCAGTTTTGCTTCCACCACTCCTCCCAATAATGACTGGATGATCACTCCCCGCTTCAATTTGGGCACCCAATCCTCCATCTCCTTCTGGGCAAAATCCTACACCGCTCAATATGGTCTGGAGAGATTCAAGGTCGGCGTATCAACCACCACCGCCACACCAGCCGCCATGACCGTCATCAGTCCCGGAAACTACGTCCAGGCACCCGTGCAGTGGACACTATACACTTATGATCTGAGTGCTTATAACGGTCAAAACATCCACGTCGGGATCCATTGTGTGTCCAATGACGCCTTTATCTTCTGCGTGGATAATTTCAAGTTCTATTCCGTCGGCGGATCAGTCAGCAACGATGACAATACCGCTCCCGTGGCCAGAACTGGATTGATCGGCAATTACCCCAATCCCTTCAATCCTTCCACTACAATCGCCTTCAGTATGAAGGAATCCGCTCCGGTCAGGATTGATGTTTACAATATGAAAGGTCAATTGGTAAAAACTCTCGTTGACGAGATCAGACCCGCTGGTAATCATACTGTCTTCTGGAATGGCATGGACAATAACAACCGCTCCATTTCCAGCGGCGTCTATTTCTACAAAATGACGACCGGAAAATTTACCTCGACCCGCAAAATGATCCTGCTCAAATAGCCCGGATCAGGACAGTTACCCCTGCCCATGTTCAATAAATACAGATCCCGTTTCGGCGGGATCTGTTTTTTTTCTCTTTTCCCATTTTGCCGTCGCTGGTCTCATCGGAAGATACTCCCGGGATACCTGGATTGTGATTGTATCGACTGATCAGCCGCCTCATCAGATGATCGGACACCACCAGCTCGACCGCTATGGTAGTTAAGACCGATATATAATTCAGAGATTTGACCAAAAATTGTCCTCCTTGCTTGATAACCTTAGTATAACCTTAGTATAACCTTACGACCGTAAGGTTATACTAAGGTTATTGAGCAGGGAGAAGAACAGCGGAAACACCATTTCACCCGAATCTGAACCTTCCTCAGTCCGTTGGATTATTCAGAGCGGTAGGCTCTGTGACTATTAGCAAACCATCTGGCAGACAAGATCCGTTGTCATTACAGCCCGCACTGGAGAGGGTGACGATGTTTCTCATTTATTCATTCTCGATAGATTGATTAAATCATGCGCAACGCACTTTTGTTGGGTGTCGAGCCAACAAAGATCAATTCCGATCACTTCTATCCCAAGGTGCTCATTACGCTGCAATTGTAATCCCGATGATACTGAACCCCGAAAGATGATGCCCGATGCAGATGAATCGGTGGCTATCCATATACGATACTTAGGATTGGAGTTCACCAAAGCGGGGTCTGAATTAAATTCAGGTACGGCGATGTTTTTGCTTGACAGTATGGTGCGCTCCATTTTCCGATACTCTCGGATGAGAAAGACGATCTTGTTACTCGTAAGTATATAGAGTGGCGGCGGTCTGCGCTTCGCTTCGCAGAAATTGTTCGCTACATGGATACATAAATGTGACGAATCACAGCCAAGGAGAAACAACATGAGACCAACTCTTATGAAACTGCTGCTGCTCGTTGCAGTGGCTGCCTGGTTAACCCCTATGATTGGGCAGACAAGCGAATACGGCTTTGTCAGCTCACCCGGGACTTTCACTCCCATTACGGGAGGATTGAGTTTGGGTACTGAGACGACGGACGATCAGCGTTTCGTTGATCCGGCCATTCCTGCGGGAGGTACGGTTTTAACCGGACCGGGATTTCCCATCGGATTCAACTTTATGTTCAATTCAATTAACTTTGACCGACTGGCAATCAATGCCAATGGCTGGATTTCTTTCGGGCAATCAGCGTTGACCCCGTCAGTAAACATCGCCACTACTTCCGCTTATACGCCATTGACCACCACTGCAGCCGTTACACCGGATATTCTGATCAACCGTGTGTCCGGCCTCGGTCGTGATATCCAAGCCCAGGCAGGTGCCACCCTGAGATTGGAGACCATTGGCACCGCTCCCAACCGGATTTGTGTGATCCAATGGCAAAACTACAAGAAGTTTGGAAACACTGGAACCGGAGACAACTTCAATTTTCAGATCCGCCTGCATGAAACCACGAATAAAGTGGAATTCGTCTATGGTCAGATGGTCAGCAATGCCACTTCCGGCAATTATCAGGTCGGATTACGCGGACCACTGGCAACCGATTTTAATGCCCGTCAAACGGCAACTGACTGGACTAATACAACTGCCGCCACGGCAAACAATCAGTTCTGTGTGATGACGAACACCATCTTTCCCCCCGATGGACTGACCTATGCCTTCAATTATCCCGTCGCCAATCAGCCACCCAATCCGGCTAATATTGTTTCTCCTGCCAATGGGGCGGTGAACGTCACACCTTACACTTCCATAAACTGGACATCGGGAGGCGGTCTTCCCTCGGGATATCGGATATCTCTGGGAACCGATAATCCGCCTACCAATATCGTCAATAACCTCGATGTGCAGGCAGCGAATACCTATCTGCCTGCTAACCCGCTGAATCCTTCCACCCAATATTTCTGGCGAGTGATTCCCTATAATGCCCACGGCAATGCGACCAATTGTCCTGTATGGTCTTTTACGACCCATGGCGATCCTACCTTAACGACATTGCCCTATTCTCAGAACTTCGACGCTGTTACAGTTCCCAACCTGCCTTTTGACTGGAGTCGGATACTACAAGCAACAGTGACGACGGCATTTTTGGATACCAGCACAATAACACCGCACACTACTCCAAATTGTATCAGGATGGCTAATAGTACGGATGCCAATGCCACACTTATCCTTATCGCTCCTCCTCTGACTCCAGCGATCCCGGTCAATACGACCCGGCTAAGGTTCTGGGCTCGCGGTGTTGCAGTGAACTACATAGTTTCCATCGGCGTAATGACCGATCCCACCAATGCTGCAACCTATCAGGAAATTCAAACGATCTCTCCGACCACGACATGGGCTGAATATGTCATCCCCATGCAGTCATATACCGGCACCGGCCGATTCATCGCCGTTAAACACGGCTTGGGCGGAACCTCCCGCACTATTTACCTCGATACATTCACTATCGAACCAGTGGGTGCGAATGACCTTGGAGCCGTATCAGTAACCGGCAACGTGACTCCAGCGGTCAATTCACCCACAAACTATACGGTGAATGTATTAAACTGGGGAACCGCAGCGCAGAACAACTATCAGGTTCAATTGATAGATACAAATAACGCTATCCTTGCTTCCACACCTGGAATCCCGATCAATCCCGGACAAACCGTTCCGGTAACTGTATCCTGGACGCCTACGGCTCAGGGTCAGGTCGCGATCCGGGGAAAAGTGATCCTTGCAGGCGATATCAATCCGGATAATGATATCTCTCCGCCCATCAACGTTGCCGTGCAGCCAGCAGGACAGATGGTTTTTACCATCGGTAGCGGAACAGCCGTCAATACGACTACTGGGGCTCCCACGCCCTATGGCACTTATTTCAAGAACTTCCGTCAACAGTATCTATTCACTGCTGCAGAGATCCATGCTGCGGGTGCTGCACCGGGAATGATCACCGCCATAGCTTTCAACGTTCAGGCATTGAATACTATTGTAGCGATGCCGAATTATCGCCTACGGCTCAAACATACCAATCAAACTGTCTTGACCACTACCTTTGAAGTGGGCGATTACACTCAGGTCTGGCATCATCCTAACTTCCTGCCACAAGTCGGTCTGAATGTGCATACGTTCACCCAGCCCTTTGTGTGGGATGGGGTGTCCAATCTGATTGTGGATATTTTGACGAGCTTGATACCAGGCGCATTCACCCAGAATGCATCAGTATTTTTTACTCCCACTACCGGGGTTAATACCTGCCTCCGTTATCAGAGCGACTCAGTGGCAGCCGATACGGCTACGACCGGAACTCTGTCCGTCAACCGTGCCAACACCAGTTTCTTTATGCAGATCGGCGGTATGGGATCTTTGGCCGGAACCATCACCTCCGGAGGCAATCCTCTGAATGGTGCCCTGGTCGTGATCAACAACACCATCTGGCAACAAACCACCGGAGCAAACGGCGTTTATAGTTTCCAGTTCGTCCAACCAGGTACTTATACTATGACCGTTAGCAAACTGGGCTATGAAACCCAGACAGCACAGGTCAATATTGTTGCTGATCAGACTACTACCCAGAACTTTGCCTTGGTTGCATCTCAGACAGTCAATGTGAGCGGAACGGTGGTCGGAAGCGACAATCCCACGGTCGGACTCAGCCAGGCGACGATAAACCTGACGGGTGTCATGAACTATTCTGCCACTACCAATGCCCAGGGTCAATTCACCGTGACGGGTGTCCTCTCCGGCAATACATACAATTATACAATATCCAGGGCGGGTTATCAGAACGCTACCGGTTCCATCACAGTCGCAGCTGCAAACTACAGTATGGGAACCATAACACTGAATGAACTTACTCTTCCACCGGTACATGTTCAAGCCGGACTCGATCAAGCCCAAACCGCAGTCACGGTTACCTGGAGACCTCCCGGCTCCACCGGCGGATACTACTTCGCTGATTTTGAAAATGATAATGGTGGATGGGTGCCTTCAGCCAATTGGGGTAATCCACCGGTTGGTGACTGGGCATGGACAAATACCTGGAACGTGGCAAATTTTGTCCCTACTGAATATCCCACGAGTAATATCCCCCCGCCCCTTGCCTTTTCTGGAACGGGATTGTGGGGAACCCGGCTCTATCAGAGTTACTCCAATGCTGGCGGATTCAGTTATCTGACTCAGACCTTTAACCTCAGCAATAGCACTAATTCCGTGTTGCGTTTCCGTAGTTGGAACAATACCAATGGTAACTTTGACTATGGTCAAGTTAAGGTTAATGGTACCCTCGTATGGGGACCGCAATGGGATGGCACCACTCCTGCCTGGAATGATCGTACCATCTCCCTAACCGCTTATGACGGGATGAGTAATGTCACTATAGTGTTTGAATTCTATGCTACAACAGTGGTTGCATATGCCGGATGGTATATCGATAATGTATATGTCGGTCCTGCTGACGCTCATCCGAACGTTATTGCAAACGGCGCTTATCAGGAAAAGGTCAATCTCTTCGCTCCATCTTTACGCACTGTATCAGCTCAGGAACTGTCCGAACAATATGAACAAGAAATCAGAGCGCGTGGTAGTGGAAACAGAATTACCCATATTGATCATCCTGTAAATGTAACTCCGGTCAGAGAACTCAACGACCGTATCCCCGTCGGATATCAGGTTTGGAGATTACTGCAGGGTAACGAACAGAACGAAGCAACCTGGACACTGCTGACGGCTAGCACGATCACTGACACCTTCTATGTCCAGACCGGCTGGCAGGGCTTGCCTGACGGGCACTACCGCTGGGCGGTGAGAACGGTCTATACCAATAATGTCCTATCTGTTCCTGCCTTTTCCAATATGATTCGCAAACGTCCCAATGATCTCTCTGGCTTGGCTATAACTGGCAACACCACTCCAACTGTCGGGCACCTAACCACATATCATATAACTATCAAGAATACCGGAACTGCCAACCAACCCGCTGGATCATACACGGTAAAACTGATGAGCGGAACTACTGAACTCAGCTCGGCAATCGGACCGGCTTTGCAAGTAAATGAAGAAACGATTATTCCAGTCATCTGGACACCTACGGTTTCTGGTCCTATGGTGCTTTATGGCAAAACTGTCCACCCTGACGATACCCTACCCGGGAATGATAACACACCCAACCTGAATGTCTCAGTTATGCCACAGGGGCAAACGGTCGTCTCTATTGGAAATGGCACTACATTTAATACCACTACCGGTGCACCCACACCGTATGGAACTTACTTCAAATCCTTCCGTCAACAATACCTCTACACTGCCGCTGAATTGCTCGCTTCCGGTGCAGGATTTGGGATGATCACCGGTATCGGCTACAATGTCCAGGCGATCAATAACTGCGTCAATATGCCGAATTTTACTATCAGGATCAAACCCACCACACAAACTGTGCTGACCACCACCTTCGAGATTGGCAATTACACCACGGTCTGGACTCATCCAAACTTCCTTCCCGCAGTAGGCTGGAATGTTCATCCCTTTACTCAACCATACATGTGGGATGGCGTGACCAATCTATTGATCGATATCATGAGTGATTTGATCCCTGGAGCATATACTCAAAACGCTTCCGTGTTCTTCACTCCGACCACCGGCCTCAATACCTGCCTCAGATTCCAAAGTGACACTGTCAATGCTAGCACGGCAACCACCGGAACCCTATCTGTCAACCGCGCTAACACCAGGTTTTATATGATCCTGGGCGGGGTCGGGCACATCCAGGGAACTGTTACGGGAGTCGGTAGTCAACCGATTGCGGGTGCATCAGTTTCTTTCACTCCCGTTGGTTATCAGGCAACTACCAATGCTCAGGGTCAGTATGCCATTCAAAACATCCTGATCGATGATTATGATGTGACATTCAGCGCTTATGGCTACGTCACCCAAACTATCCCTGTCGAGATATTGGAAGATGTAACTCTTACCCTGAATGTGAATATGCAGCCGATGCCTATGGTGAATGTGACAGGCACGATCCATGCCAGCGACACCGGCGGACCACTGCCAGATGCCACGATCACGCTCACCGGCTATGCCAATTATTCCGG
>JBBISI010000001.1:61445-156843 GCA_037441405.1 Candidatus Cloacimonadota bacterium | reverse complement strand
TGGCAGTATGCCACGCTCCACTCTCACGCCTACTTTGACCAATACCCGCGTCCGCAACAGCACCCAGGGTTCACGCTTCTTCTCCACCGGTTTGGTCTTGACCGATATTCCGCGCATCAAGATAGATCAGGGACTCATAGATGGATATCATGCGGGTATAGAGATCACAGGCACTGATCTCCGCTCCATCATGACTCCAACGCTGACCAATACCCGCGTCCGTAATAGCACTCAGTCCTCACGAACCGAGAACATCGGGATATTTCTGGGCAGCGGCGTTCTCGGCAGGGTGGAGAATACAACGGTCGAATCGGCAGGGATCGGGATCCTGGTCGCCGATGGAAATGGCACTCTCCTGAAGAAGAATACACTCAAAAACTGCGAGATCGGTATCCGCGGCTCCGGCATTCTGCCCGTTCTTCCGATCCACAGGCATGTATTTATCCTCACCGATGATTACTTTATGGAATATCCAAATCAAAACTACCGGGCTCTCGATCTGCACTTTACCGGTCCATGGGTGGTTACGAACAACACGATCTCCGGCTATATCAAAGCTATTACAGCAAACGATGCCAATATCACCTTCGTCAATAACATCCTGTGGGGAAGCAGTATGACGTCGACTCCGTTTGATCTGCTGAATTCCATGATTATCCAGAACTACAACAATATCGGGTATGACAGCGGGATTTACCCCGGAGTGGGTAATATAAACGCCAATCCATTGTTCATCAATGCGGCGGATGACAACTTCAACCTCCATTATGACAGCCCTTGCATTGATGCCGGGTCACCATTGATTCCTCCGGATCAGGATGGCACGGTTTCCGATATCGGTGCTTTTGTCTATCTGCATAGGGCAGCATTTACTTCCAGTGCCCGTTTCATTACGGTAGGGACTGTCGTGCAGTTCCTCAACCAATCGGTCGGGCATGATCACCCCGCCACTGTCACTATGTGGGATCTTAATAACGACGGTCACATCGATGGCCTCACCCGTAATTGGTCATTTCAATTCAATGAACCCGGCTGGTATGATCTGCGGCTGAAGATGCAAACCGGCAATCTGGAAGACGAGATCGCTTATGACCGGCTGATTATTGTCCAGCTACACCACCTCAAGCCCCCCGAAAATGTGCAGTTAAGCGTCGATGACGGCAATCTTCTGCTTCAATGGGATGCGGTGACACAGACCATCGACAACCTTCCCATCGATGTCAATTATTATCTGATCTACACATCTGATAAGCCAGACGGGATCTTCCGGTTCAGAACATATACCGAAGCGCCGATAATCAGTCATTCCGAAGCATTGGACCCGGTGAAAAAACAAATGTTTTTCTTCGTTATTGGCTTTAGCGGTTCGCGCACTGCTTTGATGGATTTCATCGATCAAAACCGCGATATCGGTCTGCAAAAGCATAATATGAACAAACGAATGGAGATACGCATATCAAAACCGAACTGATAATTCCTCAGGCGGTCACGCACCTTGGCAGGGGCTTGCGAGCGGGGTCTCTTCCGCTGAAAAGGCACCTCCGGGGTGGGATAATCTACCTCGACGTGGCTTCTTTTACGCGGATCACGGATCTTGCCCACAAAAAAGGGCACTACGGCGTCGAAGTAATTACGGGCATACTCCAGAAGTTCTTTGATTGTGTCCATCGCTGCGTTCAGACCTGTCAGGGGGAGATCGTCAAGTTTGGCGGCGATTCCTGTCTGATATTGATCAGCGATCAGCACTCCGCTAACGATCTGATCACACGTCTCAATGATCTCAAGAGTGACTTGCTGGAGCAGTTTATCATCCTGAACGGAGATCTCAGGGAGCATTATGCCATTGACTTTCATGTGCATGGCGGTATGTCCTGCGGGGTAGTTAATGTGAATATCGTGGGTAGTGAGCAGCATCATCTGGATTATTTCCTGGATGGCAAACCGGTCATTAGTGCATATAGATTATGTGGTGATGCCGGCAATGGGGAGATCCTGGATGATCTCGCAGAGTTTTGTTTTGAGGATTTGCCTGCGCCGGGCGAAACAGCCCGGGTGGATGATCCTCCCGTCTTGCTCAATTCCGCCGATTTTTTGCCCCGGTCGGTTCGACGGAAACTGGTGCAAGACCCAAGCCCCGCGGAATTGCGTAATGCTGCCTTGATCTTTGTTCATCTGGGTACAGAGGGAAATGCCGACATCGATCTCGATGCCTACCAGGCGATCTATATCCAGATCCAGCGGCTGGTTTACAATTACGACGGAATAATCAACAAAATCGACTACACCGAAAAGGGCTATCTGATCCTCGTCTGCTTTGGCATCCCATTCATCCATGCGGACGACATTGAGCGTGCCTTCCTCTGTGCCACCCAGATCGCCAAACTCGGCAACGATCGCATAAGGATCAAGCTTGGCATCAATTACAGCAATATATATGCCGGAATCATAGGTGCCAGAGAACGCTACGAGTATGGTATCATCGGCAATGCTGTCAATATTGCCGCCCGATTGATGAGTTTTGCCGGAACAGGTGAAGTGACCTTGACATCGGAGATCGTCCATCGCGTCAATTCCCGCTTTGAGATCGAGCCGCTCACCTCGACACATGTAAAAGGCATCAAAGAACCCATCGAGATATTCATCGTGCGCCGGGAATTGCCGGAACGCTGGATCTTCTATCGCAATACCTTTGACCATCTGCCGCTGGTGGTGATGCCGGAACGGATCGCAGCGCTGACGGAAAAACTGATGCCGGAGGCGATTTGCCCCGTGGAAATATCGGATCCCGAGGACTGCATCATCCAGATTACCGGCCGGGAAGGCACCGGCAAGTCATTTCTGGTATGGCATTTGTGTCATCGTCTGTTTGACTGCGGCAGCACGATCGAACTCTTCTATGCCGATACCCTGAGCGCAAATCTATACTTCGACGTTCTGCATAAAGTGCTGTTGCGAAAACTCGATATCATCGACCTCCGCAACCAGTTTGATGTCCTCCGCCAGTGGTGTCTCCATAACGGCGAGGAGAATACCTGCGCCGGCATTTATGCCTTCCTTTATCCCGATCATGATTTCAAACTCCCCCCCCCCCGTGAATACACCGCTCAGGAAATAGAGATCTTCTATGCCAAACTTGCCCGGATCGTCCATCGCCTGACCGCTGGTGCTAGTGTCATCGTGATCGACAACTTCGATCTCTTTGACGAAAATTCCCGCCTGCTTTTAAGGCAGTTACCCGCTTTATGTCTTGCCGCAAACCAAAAAGTCATCATTACTGCCCAGCAGGATCCATCACTCTTTCCGCAAAGTCAGCAATGGGTGGATCATATTGTCCTGGATAGATTTACTATTCAGGAAACACAGGCATTGGCGCGTGGTCTGATCGCCAATATCACCGCTCAAGCGATCGATCTTATACACCAGATCAGTGATGGCAATCCCCGTTTCCTGGCGGAATTGATCAAACAGATCCTTGACCATTACGACGTTCAGACCGATCTGATCACTGATAATGTCATCAATGATATGCGCAACCGCGGGCAGATCCCCGACAGTTTGGAAAACTTGATGGTGGCTCGCTATGAGCAATTGAACGAATTGGAAAAGCAATTGCTCAAACAGACCGCCATCTTTGGCATGCCTTTTGTCTTTGACGAAATGAGAGAACTGTTTGGCGGCCTTTGGGAAACACACTATCAGGAAATGGTGCTCGAATTGCAGCGACAGGGATTTTTCAATACCATCGGCTACGTGCCCAATCCGGTTTTTGCCTATGTCAACACCATCTTTCCGGATAGCATCTACCGTACCATCCTGCTGAGTGAAAAGAAAAAAATGCATCTGGCGATCGCCACCTACTTTGAAGAAAAACACAGCCAGGACACTACCAAACACGTCGCCTTCGTCGCCTATCATTACATTTGTGCCGGAGAACGGAACAAAATGATCCCGTGGTGCAAGGATGCCGCCGATCTCTACCTCAGATTGGGGGCGTATGAGCAATGCCGCTTCTTCCTCAAAAAGATCATCGATAATTCTGCTTATGAAAACGAGATCTGCTTTGCCGCCCTGACCATCGCCGATACCCATCTCAGACAGGCTAACAACGCTGAGGCAGAACAGATCATCAACCGCTACAAATATCTCAAGGATCTCACGGGAGAACGTCACGACAAGTATATCTCCCTATACACCAGATGGTTAAATAATACTGCCGCTTTTGCCGCCATCCGCGATTTCGTCCCCAAATATCTCGATTCCATCGGCAATGAGGATACCCGGATCCAGGTGCATATCGATTATATCGAAGCGCTGGTCTTCAACAATGCCGTGGAACAGGTCGAACCCGAAGCCATGCCCCTCTACAAAAACCTCTCCGGAAGGCACCACACCGCAGCATTGAACAAACTTTCAGGTGTCCTGGCTCAGTTCTTCGTCAACCAGGGTGCCTACAAAAAAGCGCTGGATTTTTACCGCAACAAACTCAAGTATGCCGAAAAACTGGCAGATCTCTTTAGCCAGCGCATCGCCTATGCCGGCATCGGGATCGTCTATGCCCGGTTGGGAAGAAAGACGCTTGCCTACCGCTATTACCAAAATGCCATCGATATCGCGGAAAAGATCGGCGACCGTAATGGCTATGCCAAAGCGATAATGGATCTCGGAACCTTGCACCGAAATGCCTCCGAACACACCAAAGCGCTGGAGTGCTACCTCAAAAGTTTATCTATTGCCCAGCACATCGGAAACCGGCTCCTCGAATCCATCGTCACTTACAATATCGGTGAACTGCATATTTTCCTGCAGGACTATGCCAATGCCCGCAACTATATCCTGCGCGCGCTCGCCATCTCCCAAAAAATTGCCGACCATACTGGCGTTTCTTTCTGCTGTGACGCCCTCGGTGACATTTGTTTCAGCGAGGGTAAATTGGAGGAAGCCGAAAAATTGTATCACTCAAACCTCGATCTCCAGACCAGCATCAAAGACCGCGAAGGGATCGCCCATACTATTGGAAATCTGGGAAATATCGCCAAACTCCGCGGCAATATCGATCAGGCACGAGCCCTATACCTCAACCAATACGAATTGATCAGCGAGATCGGGGATGTCGAGGACATGGGTAAGGCGCGCTTCAATCTGGCGATGCTGCACCTCGAACAAAACAACCCCCAAGCCGCCCTCGAAGACCTAAGAAACGCTCTTATCCTCTTCAAACAATGCGAATCGTTATATCTGGCCGAGCTCACCGAACAACAGATCCAAGTCGCCAAAGATATGATGTTCTAAAACTTCTCTCCTGCCCGAAAGCGTTAGTCAAGTCATAATCCCCCCTTAATCAAGCGTAATTTTAACGCTTGATTAAGGGGGGATTAACACTTGATTGGGGTGAGAGCTCAAGATAAACCAGCCACCCTGAACCTAAACCTTCTTAAGACAGTTGCATAGTTCAGAGTGGGTGACTTGGCGGCTATATCCATACCATCCGTCGGAAAAAATCCTTTGTCATCACCCCCCCCGCTGGCATGAGCGAGGATCTTTCTTGTTTAAGTTCCCGATTATTGGTGATTCCTACATGTGTAACGCTCTTCAAGGTCATATCCATACGCTTGTGGCACTAACAAAACAGGACCTTGACCGATTTGGCGTCCGCATTTTCCTGCCCGGGATTCATGGGATTGAGAGCAACTTCCTGTCTGAGGGCATTTTGACTGATGCTTATCTAACCGGATCAATGATCATGACGTCCGATCGCATGCCATAATCCTTTTTTCATTTGACAGAATTGATTGAAATGCATACCTTGCTCCCGCAGGACAATGTATGATGCAAAACAGAAAAAGAATCTTGGTAGTAGATGATGAGAAGAGCATTCTGGATCTCATCAAGCAGGTGCTGACTGGTTGCAATGAATATGAACTACAGTTGACCGACGATCCCCATGAGGCATTGTTCCTGCTTCGCACTAACCAATACAACATCGTCATCTCCGATATATGCATGCCCAGCTTGGACGGATTGGTGCTATTGGAAAACGTCAGCCGAATCGATGCCAAGATACCGGTTATCCTGATGACAGGTTTTGCCGAGACAGACATGATGCATAAAGCTATCAAACTCGGAGTGTACGATTTTCTGCGCAAGCCATTTAATCTGAGTGAATTAATGATCAGCGTCCGCCGTGCCGCCCAAAAAAATGACCTGGTGATACAAAACGAGAATTACAAAAAACACTTGGAAAATCTTGTGCAGCAGCGAACGCAGGAACTATTCAACGCCAAGTGCAAATTGGAAAGAAACTTCATTAACACGCTGAACGTTATGGTAACCGCCTTAGAAGCCAACGACAGATACACTCGCGGCCACAGTGAGCGCGTGACAGTCATCAGCATGTTATTGGGAAAACATATCGCACTCTCGTCGGAAGAACTGAAAAAACTCAGGATCGGCTCTCTGCTCCATGACCTGGGCAAGATCGGAATCTACCGCTCCATCCTGACCAAGCAAGTATCCCTCTCCGACGATGAATTGACTATGATAAAAGAACATCCCGTGATCGGCGCCAGGATCGTGCATCCCATTGGTTTCCCCCAGGATATAAACGATATAATCCTCCAACATCATGAATGGTGCAACGGCGACGGATACCCTTTTGGCATAACTTTGGACAAGATAAATCACTTGGCGCGAGTGGTATCAATCGCCGATGCCTTTGATGCCATGACCAGCCAGAGAACATACCGGGAACTCCTCAGTCCAGAGGGAGCAATAACGGAAATATCAAGTCAAGCGGGAAAACAATTTGATGCGGATCTCAGCAAACACTTCAGAGGAATACTGCCTCGGATTACTCAGACTATAAACGACACCACGAGCTCAAAAGCAGCGCTGTTTCAGAAGTTTTGATGGACGTGGTCATTCAGGAAAATCGGCGGCATCGGTCACCACCGAACTAATCGAACCGTTCTCCATGTTGACCGTGGTTTCGACGTAAGGGCGCAGATCGTTCTTCAGTTCTTTGCCCAAACCGCCTATAACCACCACAGATCCAGTGACACTCTTGATCCGGAACTCTCCATTATCACTGCCGTGATAGTATTGTCCGTTTCCGTCTCGGGAGATAAATCCGATTGATCCTGCCACCGCTCCAGTTGTTACATTGGTTGATGACATCCCTGCTCCCCCCATCATCGGAGGCATTTTCCAATATTGAAGGAGCAAGCTGGCATATGTTTGCAACTCGGCACTAATTGCCGAGCGGTTGGAGTTATAGGCATTCGCCCCAAACATTACGATGCCAACGGTAACTGCTACACCAACTATGATCACCCCTAAAACGACCATCAGGATCTGTTGCATCCCCATTGGACATCTCCTTCTCAATATTCATCATATGTACCCTATACCGAGGCAATTTACATTCCAAATCCCAAAGAAATATCCGGCTCCCCCCGCTTGCGATATCATACCGTAATGCACCATTCATCTTATACTTACACAACGCTCAGGGAAATGATCGGAAGTCCGAAGCAGAAGTGGAGTGTTGCAATTACACCACAGATCGGATTAGTTGTGGCAATTATGCACCCGTTTCCAAGGGTTATGGTAACTCGATATTGACTGGGCTGTCTCCCATAAAAAGACCGATATAATCTGTTGAGTCCCTGGTATTTCTTCGGATAGTGCCCGACCCTCCCGGATCAGATTGGTTGCGATTTTCCGGGGGCAAGGATTCTCTGATCTGTAGCAACCGCAAACGCAAAGAATCCGGCTTTGCCCCAAATTCGGGGGTATTGACCTCCACGCTGTCCGGATTTGTCCGCTGGAAGAATTCCGGTGTTTTGAGATATCCCTTGTGGTATGAATGGAACAGGATAAAGGCCAGGGAGAGGGATAGGGTGACGATCACAAGCATCCACAGAAAGTTTGTAGAGAGCATGATCTTTCTTTCTTTGGGGAGTTTGGGTGCTTGGTATCCGGACTTGCAATCTTCAGGAAAGCAGAGGGCAAATCCCCGCATGACCGTTTCCTGATCGGCATTCAAGTATCGGGCATAACTGGAAACAATCGCCCGGGCATAACCATAATCGCCCAGGCGGCGGATACTGCTATCTTCAATGGCTTGGATCTGATCTTTGCGGATACGGGTCTCATCATAGACCTGCTCTATCGTTATGCCTGCGCCCTCCCGCATTTCCTTTAGATACGATCCGAGTTGTTCCACTCATATTCTCCGCTAAACACCCGCTTTACGTTTCCGGACATCCACATCATTCCGGACTCTTTGTCAAGTCGTACCATGACGCTTCCTCCGGGCATATTTACCTTTGTCTCGTGTTTCAGATAGCCACTCATAATTCCCAGAAATACTGCACTTACCGCCCCTGTTCCACAGGCGAGAGTAGCGCCCACGCCATGTTCCCAGATCACCATATCGATCATCCTGTCATTTACATAGCGGACATGGTGCACATTCACTCCCGTCCCCAATGAAGGATCTTTTTGCAGGCTGGCGGCTCGATGAGCCAGATTTTGATCTTCGAGGTCATCCGTTTCGATGATGAAATGGAGGTTTCCGGCATCGATCAATGATCCGGAAACGCCTTGAATCACGATGTTTTGCTTCCGGATAACGGGTTTGGCAATCATGGATTCGACCACGGGATGCTTACCGGGGGTAATGATGCGGCACTGCTTTTCTCCCGAATCGGTATTAATCTCAAATTGCTTCCGGCCGGTCAGTTCACTGAGGATGGCAGCACAGCAGCGGAGAGCGGAGCCACACATCATTGCCTGGCTGCCATCGGCATTATGGATCAGCATTCTGGGATGGCTTCCCATCTCCGGTATCAGGATCACCAGTCCATCTCCTCCCACGCCAAAGCGGCGGTCACAGATCCGTATTGCCAGGGAGCCCAGATCGAGCCAGGTGTCCATCTCTGGCTTGATCCAGATGACAAAATCGTTTCCCTGTGCCTGCATCTTGATGAATGGGATCAGCATAGGATATCTTTTATCATGTCTTGAAAGGAGAAGATCCCTTTGCGTCCGGCGATCCACCTTGCTGCCTGGAGGGCACCGGAGGCAAAGCATGAACGTGAACGAACCCTGTGCACAAGTTCGATCGTGTCCGCTTCGGAATCAAATCCCACGGTATGTGTTCCCGGAATGAATCCGGCACGGATACTGGCAAAGTGCAGTTCCTCCGGTTTGATCCTGTTCTCGGAGCGGTCATATAGAGGATATTCCTTGCGGGTCATATTATCCAGAATGATCTTGCTCAGTTCGATCGCCGTACCGGAGGGGCTGTCCGCTTTTTGCCGGTGGTGCAGTTCACAGCCATAAACGTCGTATCCCTCAAAGTGATCGAATGCTTCTGCGGCAGCAGCCACGATCCTGGAAAAGAGATTCATGCCGATGGAAAAATTGGCGCCCCAGAGCATCGACCCATCATACCGGCTGATAATTTCCCGCGCTTCTTCCATTCTTTCCAGCCAGCCGGTCGTTCCGATGACCACCGATTTGCCGCATCCAACGGTTTTCTTGAGGTTATCGATCACGGCGGCGGGATGAGTAAAATCGATGCAGACCTCTGCATCGCCAAGGGTTTCGCTGTTGATCACGGATGGATAATCCGGCTCTTCCGGATCGATAATGGCACAGATCCGGCATTGAGCCGCTTCTGCCAGAGAATGCACCATCCGTCCCATTTTGCCATAGCCGATCAACGCTATCTGGATCATAGATTTCTCCCTCACTGTTGCGAGTATGTTTTTATCAGTTGATAGACCAGTTCGGCACCTCTGTTGAGATCGGAGATATCGATATATTCATCCGCCGTATGACTACCAGTCATCCCGGTGCCACAGATGACCATTGGGATCGAAGCGGCATTGATGATATTGGCGTCGCTGCCGCCGCCGCCTTTGCGCAGGACAGGTTCAAAGCCCATTCGTTGCATCGACTCTCTGGCGATGGCGACCACCGGATGTCCTTCGGGGATGGCAAAACTGGAATATTCCTTGCGGATATCGATCTGCGCCTTTGCCCGGAAGTTTTCCAGGCGGTATCCGTCAACGGCATCTTCGACCGCTTTGACGATTTCGTCGCACACCTGTTGGAGTTTTTGGGGATCATGGCTGCGGGCTTCGCCTTGGATCTCGACGTGGTTGGGAATGATATTACCGGCGATCCCGCCTTTGATGATGCCGATATTGCTGGTCGTATCCCGGTCAATTCTGCCCAAAGGCATTGCTGAAATGGCTTCGGCGGCGATACGGATGGCATTTATCCCCTTTTCAGGTTCCACTCCCGCATGCGCTTCCTTGCCAAAGATTTCGATACGGATGGAGTTTTGAGCCGGTGCTGCGATCGTGAGCGTATCGATTTCCTTGGTATCAAAGGCAAAACACAGAGCGGAACGGATGGCGCTGGTATTAAAATTCTTTGCCCCCAACAGACCAATCTCTTCACATACTGTGAACAACACTTCGATCGGCGCCATCGGCATTCCTGATCCAAGCGCTTTTTTGATGCCGTAAATGATCTGGGCGACACCGGATTTATCGTCTGCACCGAGGATGGTCGTGCCGTCCGTTTTGATCCTGCCACCCGCTTTGACCGGCTTGATCCCACATCCCGGCTTGACCGTATCAATATGTGCACAGAACAGAAGTGGCGCCTTATCCACGGTTCCCGGCAAGCGGGCAAAGATGTTTCCGGCATTGCCACCGGTGAAAACGCCGGCTTCATCTTCCATAACGCTTGCGCCCATCGCCTCCAGATCCGCCGTCAATTTGTCCACCATACCACGTTCATTGCGCGATTCGCTGTCAATACGCACCAGTTCGATGAAATAATCCTCGATCAGTTTGGGCATACTTTTCTCCTATGGTTCATTCCCGCTCTCACCCATGGAGTTTCTGACGTTATATTTTGTCAAAGAAATTCTTAGTCCATCACGACTCATATCTGCGCTGGGCTGTCCGGTTCACCCGCTTTTATGTTTCGCTTGCATATCCCAATGCTTTCCGCCGTATCCTGCCTGAACTTTCAATCTGCTTTCGGCTCAGGTTTTACTTGAGATAGACTCTTGTATAGATCGGAAAGTCGGTTATCGTTTACCTCCCTTCCTTGCTTCATAACCTTAGTATAACCTTAGTATAACCTTACAGCTGTAAGGTTATACTAAGGTTATCAAGCAGGAAGGACTTACAAGAGTTGCATCTCCAGATCATGCATGATCTCTTTGAGCAAAGCGATCCGGGCATCGAGGTCTTTGCGGTCGGTAATCTGGATTGGATCGGCATAGATCACTTTGATCGTGGCAAATGGCTTGGGAACCCGGAATCTATCCCAGGAATTGAATACCCATTCCCTCGTTGCCTCCGCCGCCACCGGTATGATCGGAATGCCGGCAAAGTAGGCAATATGAAGGACGCCTGGGCTGATCGATCCCGAAGGTCCCTTGGGACCGTCCGGCGTGATCCCCAATTGGCAATGCCTGGATGTCCGGATCATCTCCTTTATAGCACGAAATCCTTCCCTGCTGCTTGAGCCGCGGACGGTCTTGTAACCAAGTTCGGATAACGGACCAGCAAGCAATTCTCCATCCTTGGAAGCCGAGACCAAAACCGCAATCGGATCGCCCAATCTGTGCAGACACAAGGGTAACAAATTGCGATGCCAAAACATATAAATACACTTGAGCCCCGCATGGGGTTGATTCACGACCTCAAATTTGAGCGATTTGCGTAGCAATCTGAGTAGCCAAGCCGCAACTTTTCGTTCCAGATAAAAAAGCAATCTATTCATCGATCTTGAGCATCCGCCGGATCAATCTGACCATTTCACCGGATGTGGAAATGCTTCCCAAGAGTGACTTGATCGAGTTAAGTTCTTGCCTCATCCGGGAATATGCCTCCGGATCGGATAGGATCTCAAGTGCTGTGCGGCTGATATGTAGGGGCGTCACCTGATCCTGCAGCAACTCCGGAACAATATCTTTCTCCAGGATGATATTGGGCAATCCGATGCGTTTTACCCTGACCAGCCGCCTGGCGATCCAATATGAGAGCAGCGATGTCTTGTATGCGATCATTAGAGGCGTTCCCAGATACGCGGTCTCCAAAGTGGCTGTGCCGGAAGTGGAGATCATAAAATCGCAGTATTTCATCATTTCATAGTTGTATCCATCGATGATCCGGATCCTGGCGGAACCGGCATGGTGAACTATCTGCATAAACTTCCGGTGGTCAATGCTTTGTGCTTTAGACACAAGGAATTCGTAAGCGGAAGGATCAAAGTGGGCGATCGATTCCAGAAAGACGGGCAACATCCGCTCGATCTCCGCCATCCGGCTGCCAGGTAGAAACCCCAGCCAGCGCTTATTAGTGTCCAATCCGAAAAAATTGGCAAACGCAGCCCGATCCAAGTCCAGTTTGATCTCCTCCGCTATCGGATGACCCACGAATGAACCGGTCACATTGTGAATATCGAGCAATTCCTTCTCAAAAGGCAGGATGCAGGCCACATGGCGGGTATTGAATTTGAGTTTATAGACCCGTTTATGTTTCCACGCCCAAAACTGTGGACAGATAAAGTATAAAACCGGTACGCGGGCATCATCGGCATACCGGGCGACGCGCAGATTCAAGCCGGGATAATCGACCAGGATGGCCAGGTCAGGCTTGTCTTTGACAAAGCTCTGCTTTAGCCGTGCTTCTACCTTATAAAAGAATCCCAGATGCCTGATCACCTCGGCAAATCCCATCAGCGAAAAGCGTTCAAAGGGAAAAAGCGGCTCCAAACCCTCCGCCTGCATCCTCTTGCCGCCAATACCATAGTGCCTGATATATGGAACGCTCTGATTGAGTTTGCGCATGACCAGCGAAGCATGCAGATCACCAGAGTTTTCTCCTGCCAACCAGAAGATCCGGTATTGTTTCATCGCACTCCCCTGAATGAGATAAGTCCCACCATGCTGAGTGAAACAACGATCACCGCCGCCATCAATACGCCCAAAAAGATAAAGAACATAGCACGCCAAAACCTGATGCCAAAAATATTAGCTGCCAGAGATCCTGTCCAGGCACCCGTCACTGGCAATGGAATGCCGACGAAGATGCTCAATCCCAGCGCCTGATACTTTTCCACGATCCTGCCCTTGCGACGGGTCCGACGATACAACCAGTCAGTGAAGCGCACTCCGATCCCCGTCTTGCGCACCAGACGGAAAAAACTCTCATAAAACAACAATACCAGAGGGATCGGGATCATATTGCCGATGATCGAAAGCATAGCCGCCTCCGTCCAATGCATTTGATACAAAAACATCCCCACCGGGATCGCTCCCCGTAATTCAATTACCGGCAGCATGGCAATTATGATGATCACCAAGGCAGGACTCAATCCCGCTTGTTCCAACCAGTCAACCGTCCGCTCTCGCAGTCCGGAAGCATTCAAAATGCTGATACCTGCCAGCATAATTAGCATCATCATCCACTGTTTTGAACGTAACTTCATCGTTTCTCGCTTTGATCCATGAAAGGGTTCACAATTTGGCAGGGCATCGAATTTGTAAACTCTTTTTCTCGCTTCGGCTGTCAATGGGTTATAATATCGGTAAACTTACTTGCCTAAAAGGAGAGTATCATGATGATCAGGGATCAACTTCTCGAAACGATCAAGAAAGCAATGAAAGGTGAAATGGATGGCATCACACTCTATCAAAACGCCGCTACTCATGCCACTGAACCGCAGATAAAGGAGTTCTTTCAGAGCCGTGCAGATGAAGAAAAAGCACACTACGGATTTCTGATGCAGTATTATCAGGAGATCACAAACGACTTCCAGCCAAGCGACCTCTCTCCAATTCTGGGAGAACAAAAAGTCTTTAGCCCCATCATATCCGATGATTTTGTCCGCCGTATCGGCTCCGATCAGATCCTCTTTTCCGCCATTTCCACCGCTATCCTACTGGAAAAAGACGCCATTGATCATTATACCAAGTGTGCTCAAGAGACCAATCTGGCTACTTTGAAGGCTTTTTATGGGCTCCTTGTAGAGTGGGAACAGACTCATTATGAAGATTTGCTCAGCATCCAGAAAGATGCGGAAGTGTACTGGTGGCAGATCAATCAGTTTGAACCATTCTGATCAATCCTGAGCAGTTGCAGCGCCACCTGTATGCTGTGAAGCGTGTAGCGCTTATGAAACCGGCCTTCCAGCCAGCGGAGCAAGAGATCATTGATCTCGGTTGCGCTTTGGACGCTGATCCTGAGACCATCAAGATGTTTGCCGATCTCCGGCAGCAGATATAGCAGCCGCCTCGTTTCGGGTAGGAACGGACGCATGTTAAACACCTTTCGCAAACACGTCTCACACACGATCAGACCCTGCCTATGATCATACCCTGCTGGCTTTATGTCCTTGCAATGACAACTGCCACAGCGCCTTGGATCAAGCGGCACTCCCAGTTCCCGCAAAATCCTGAGGGCGAAGCGCCAAAATAAAGCGATCTCATTATTGGTAATACCTCTCACGTATTCCAAATAGATCGTCAGAAGATTATAGATCTCAGGCGAGTCATCAGCAGGGATCATCAACCCGGAGACCAATTCCAGTCCCGCTTCGGCACATGCCATATTCATCACACTGTCGTATCTGGCATGCTCTTTGAGCAAAGTACATTCGGCGAACAAGTAGATCCCGCTCTCGGCAGGTTCGTATAGCACCAGTTCAAGTTCGTTAAGCCGTTGGATCATATTGATCTGTGGCTTTTTCCTGATGCCTTTGGCCAGGATGGAGATGCTGCCCTGGGTTTGAGAGAAAGCATTGATCATCACGCTACTTTCGCTATACTTGGTAGTTCGCAGGATGATGGCTTTGAGGGTGATCTTACTTTTCATCGGGCAGCATCGTTTTTACGCTTCGCAGATCCACTGGATCGGCAAAGACGGTATGATGATTGGTATAGGTGACGTATCCCGCCGGACTTTTTCTGGGTTTGCGTACATAACGGATCTGGGTATAATCGACCGGTACATTCTGAGAACATCTCGCCTTACTATAATATGCCGCCAGTGCGCAACAGATCTCCACCAACCAATGGGGCGGTTCTTTTTTGGCAAAGTTGCGCAATAGGACATGCGCCCCCCGATAGATGCGGGTATGAAACCACCAGTCGTGCGCTCTCCCGAGTTCGGTGGAGACAAAGTCATTTTCGCTGGCTTTTCTTCCGATTACGATCTCCCAATCTTCACTTATCCTCAATCGGAGCAGTTTGTCCAGTTTGCTGAATTTATGGCCTATGGAACAACCGCCCGTTGGGGATTCCGGATGGATGATCTCTCCCGCTTCGATCCGCTGGATGATCTGATCGATGTTTCTCACTTCAGCGATAGATTGAGCAAGATTTCTGGCGATTATGGCAGCGCCATTTCGGGCCTTGTGATATTTTTTGATGTATGCTTGCATGTTCCTGACCGGATCAAGCGTCGGATCAAGCGTGATGGTTATCGCAGGAGCACCGGGTTCAAAGTAATTAACGCTATCCAGCATGGTTTGTCCCTTGCGGATCTTTGCCAGGTTATACTTGATGATCTCGGCATGCTGATACCATTTTTCAGCTTGTTTGGCATCCTCCAATTCCTTCGTCTGGGCATCCACTTTGCGCTGTTTTTTATCACGGTTCCGTTTCCATTCACGGATCAATCGAGTTTGCAGTTCCATCCTTTGGCGGCCAACGATAACCTGTTCATAATATGCGGCGAGATAGTCGTTTGCATCATCGAAGGTCAGCGTCCGACCGTTCAGCGCTAGCGTCCATTGCTTTCGGGGGCTTAATGGGGGTGGCAAATATGATGTCCGGGGTGGCTGATAGATCAAGCCCGGCATGATTTGGCGCTGGGGATTTTCTGCCAGCGAGTATTGATTTAATGCCTCCAGGATCTTCAAACCATGCGGTTCTGCCTGACACAGGATAAGATTGGGAGTGGGAGGGATGCATTCAAAGATCAGGACATAATGGATTTTTTGGTGATAGATGTCACTTGCCTGCAGGTCAAAGCGGATGATCCGGTCATTCTCGATGAGCGCCATTCCGGTCAGATCCGCTTTCTCGATCTGAGAAAAATAATTACGCTTGCCATGATGACCACCGGATGGTTCCGCCCAAAATGGAAACGCCTCGCTCTTACCCGCAAAAAGATACAGGGAATCCGCTTCGGTAAAACGAATTTCATACAATTCTGAATGGCATATCATGCGCTGGATCCGCTTTCTGCCGTGCTTTTGTCCAGTCCAGTGAAACAACACATCGAATTTCATACTTTACTTTTACCTTGACAAGAAAGTATATTTTTTTTCCGGTGTCACGGTGTTACTAACTCGATAGGAGTCAAGCATGAAAAATACGATATGGATCCTAACTGCAGCGCTGGCAATCATCAGTATCGTTTTTGCCATCATGTACTTCGGAACATCCGGCAAACTCAGTTCCTTGCAAAAGGAAAAGGAAGAGATACAAAATTCTCTTACCCTTGCCACGCAAACTATTACCGATATCCAATCCAACCTCGATGAACTGGACAGCCAGTTGAATATCAACGGTGAGATCCCGGGCACAGTCACCGGCGACCGGCGCACCCGCCTGATCAATACGATCAACAGTATGCGCGCCCAGATCGAAAATGACAAAAAGCGCATCGCCGATCTCGAATTGCGCCTCAGCCGTTCCAGCACCCAATTGCGCGGAGTGCAGGATATGCTGGACAAACTGAAGAGATCCGTCGCCGACAAGGAAAAAGTAGTTGCCGACCTCCAAAATCGCTTGGGCATCCTCAATGAAACCCTCGAAACCGAAAGGATCACCTCCCGTCGTGAAATTGCCCGCCGCGATCAGACAATCTCTGAAAAACAAAGCGTGATCGAAGAAAAAGACAAGGATATTAACACCATGTATTACATCGTCGGTACGCGCAAAGAACTGATCGACAAAAAAATCGTTGACCGCCGCGGCGGATTGCTCGGGATCGGAAAGGTCTCTACCATGACCGATCAGATCAATCTCAAGGAGTTTTACACACTCAATCTGCTCGAAACGGCCCAGATCACGTTTCCCGCCACCCGCAAGGGTTATTCCATCCTCTCCAGTCAAAATGCCGCTTCCTATCGTATCGATAAAGACGGGGATTTTTACGTACTCAGGGTCACCGATCCTCAGTTGTTCCGTAATCAGAAATACATCGTTATCGAATTGCTCTGATCGTACATATACAACCTCAATTTCCGCCGTTCCT
This sequence comes from Candidatus Cloacimonadota bacterium, assembly GCA_037441405.1. Classification (GTDB taxonomy): domain Bacteria; phylum Cloacimonadota; class Cloacimonadia; order Cloacimonadales; family Cloacimonadaceae; genus VGPI01. Next base: position 139,543 of record JBBISI010000001.1, on the reverse strand, counting down.
GACCGGGACGGCGGTTTTTGTTTGACCTCTTTGTTGACGGATGGGAATCGACATTGGTCGTTGTGATCCTGCTTCCACGCCGGCTTTGTTTCAATTGACGGGCAACACACCGCTCAAATCCCTCCGGTTTGTCCGTTAGCGGTCCCGGAATATTCCGCTTCATCTTTGACTCAGGTTTATGCCGAGATACTCTCGAGTACTCGGGAGAATCTCGGGAGTATCTCCCGAAAAAACCGGTATAAGCAAATCTGGCACAAAGAAGCGGGTCTCATTAATTGTTTTTCGCATCTCGCTATACCAAGGCAAAGATCTTTTCCGAAGTCGGCAAAAAGTCCGAGGTCTTTGTTCGCTTTTCCACTTAACATCACCAAAGTGTGGTCAAAGAAGGAATATCCCTTGATAGATGTAGGAATTCTGGAACTGAACCGTAATCCCGAAAACTATTTCGCCGAAGTGGAACAAGCCGCTTTTACGCCCGCCAATATCGTTCCCGGGATCGGGTTTTCGCCTGATAGGTTATTGCAGGCAAGGATCTTTTCCTATGGAGACGCCCAACGCTACCGTCTGGGAGTGAACCACCATCAGATACCGGTAAACAAACCACGGGTGAAAGCCCACAGTTATCATCGCGATGGACTCATGCGCGTCGATGGTAATTATGGCAGCACCCTGGGCTATGAACCCAATAGTTACGGTGAATGGCAGGAACAACCAAGGTTCAAAGAACCACCCCTTGATCTTGCTGGAGCAGCGGATCATTGGAATCACCGTGAAGATGAGGATTATTACAGCCAACCCAGAGCACTTTTCCATCTTATGAGCAAGCAACAACAGCAGGTGCTGTTCAAAAATACTGCCCGCAATATGGGTGACGCTCCACGAATGGTCAAGATCCGTCATATCACAAATTGTTACAAATGTGATCCCGCGTATGGCGAAGGAGTCGCTAAAGCCCTTGGTATAGCACTAGAAGAGGCGCTGAAGTAAGATCCTGATATACAAGTAAAACCCGATGACCAAAACCTAACTCGGTCATACCAACAAGCCCGGTTATCGCCGGGCTTGTTGCTAATTGACCGGCTCCTTTCAGGATATCACTCAGGATCGACTGCCTTTACCGGATCCCCGTTTTTTAACTCTGGCGCCGGATTTTCCATTGCAATCGTGAACTGCTCGGCATAAAAAAAGTGACTTGGCAAGATAGATGTTTCCTTCGGCGCAAGAATCGCATCGGTTCAATGATATTGATATATCCAAAACGTGGTGCCGCAGTGATGGATGGCACATTGATAGTGATAGTGATAGCGCAGTGCCACGTCTGGAAGGATAATATTAAGTAAGGATTATGCCCGTCAGACAGTTTGGATACTCGTTGAGTCAACCCCTCTAATTTATCTAGCGGTTTAGATAAGCGTTAGATTCAAGCGGAGGAGTGCTTTCTCCGGGGTCCTCCCTGCTTGCAAGCAGGGAGGACAGTTTTACTTCAGATTTTTGTTTACAATAATGCCCATCTGTAAAAGACTATCCCGGTGGAGGTATTATGCTTGAACAGAATTATGAAAGTGAACAGATCCCGCGCCGTATTTATGAAGGCGTCAGGGAAGAAGCGCCTGTGGTCTCACTCGGTGAGTGGGTGGGGATCATCTTGATCTTGATGTTACCGATTATCAATCTGGTAATGCTTTTTATCTGGGCGGTCGATAAGCATGGCAATCCCAATCGCCGCAATTTTGCCCGTGCTTACCTGATCTATATCGGGATCGTAACACTATTAGCGGTTATGTTCATCGGAATGTTTGCGGGATTGATTTTGCGTTTTGGGGATATTGTCACGCTTCTGTGACCCTGATTGAATTTGGCAGGAGAAAGATATGAAATACTTGGATATAGCGATCGAGACCGCCTTGGCGCAGGGTGCCGGATATGCCGATATCCGGATCCAGCGCGACACTTCACAGGTCATCTATCTATTGAACCGGAGCATCAAACACTCCATCTATGATGTTGAGCATGGCTACGGCATCCGCGTCTTTAAGGACGGCGCCTGGGGCTTTGCCCACAGCAACCGGTTCGATGACAAGGCGGTCATGGATACGACCCGGCGTGCCTGCGAGATAGCCTCGCTTTCGTCTCAGGTTAAGAAAGGAGCAGGTCTTACTTTGGCTCCGGAGCGCAGTTATATCGCTACCTACAGGACGCCGGTGGTCACAGATCCACTTGACGTCAGCTTGCGCGAAAAAGTGGATCTTATGCTGGAAGTGAACCGCACAATGCTCAATTATGATGGCATCCGCCAAGCCGTATTCTATCTCATTATCCACAAAAGTGAAAAACTCTTCGCCTCCACGCTCGGTACGCGGCTGGATCTGACTACGCAGTTTATTGATCCGATGATCACAGCTACCGCGGTCTATGAGGGCGATAGCCAGAGCCGCACCTTTGATGAAGGCGGCAGAGCCACGGGATGGGAATGGATCCAATCACTCGATCTGACCGATAAAGCAAAGCAGATCGCTGAGGAAGCATTGATCAAGGTCAAGGCAGAGACATTGGGTGAAGAACGGCGCCGTGCACTTATCCTCGATCCCAATCACCTGGGTCTAACGATGCACGAGTCCGTCGGCCATCCCACCGAACTTGACCGAGTTCTGGGTTGGGAAGCCGATTTTGCCGGCATCTCTTTCGCCACTCCCGAGAAATTGGGCAATTACCAGTATGGCTCACCAATCGTAAACTTCATGGGCGACAATACCCTCGCCGAAGGTCTTGCCACCAATGCCTTTGACGACGATGGCGTTCCCGCTCAAAAATGGTATATCATCAAAGACGGCATCCTCAATGAATATGGCAGCACTCGCGATACCGCTCCTCAGATCGGACTCACCCACAGCCGCGGCTGCAACCGCGCAACCAGTTATTATAATATGCCGATCAACCGCATTCCAAATCTGTACCTCTTGCCTGGTACCAAACCGCTCACGCCAGCGGAACTCATCGCCGATACCGATGATGGCGTCTATATCCAGGGACGTGGCAGTTTTTCCATCGACCAGCATCGCCTCAATTTCCAGTTCGGCGGTGATTTCTTTTGGGAGATCAAAGACGGCAAACTTGTCCGCCCCCTAAAAAAAGTGCTCTACAAATCATGCAATCCGGAGTTTTGGAATGCCTGCGACGCCGTTTGTGACGAGCGATTCTTCCGCCCCTTCGGCGTAATCAATTGCGGCAAGGGTCAACCTGGTCAAACCGGAAAAATGACGCATGGAGCGGCACCTGCCAGATTCCGCAACATACGTGTGGGAGGTTCACAATGAATGCGCAACAGATCATGGATTACATCAAAAGGCACTGCCAGGCGGACGATTGGACGATCACCATCAATGAAAAGGACAGCCACGAGACACGCTTCGCACAAAACGCCATTACCCAACACATTGCCGGGAACAATATCGAAGTTGCCCTGCAAGTCGCTTTCGACGATAAAACCGGCGTGGGAAACATCAATCAGACCGATGAGGAATCCTTGCAGCGCCTAATCGGGACCGCTGAGAAGATGGCAAAATTGAATCAGCCCGATCCTGAATTCATGCCTTCCTGCCCGACGGCGGTATTGCCTGCGGTGGACAACTGTTCAGAAACCACCCTGGCGCTTTCACCCCAAGAGATGGTCGAAATTGTCAGACGTTCCATATCGAGCGGAGAAAAACTGGATGCACAGGTCTCCGGCATGACCGAAAAACATTGGTTCCATGTGACCCAATGCACGGCAAATGGCTTTTTCGGCGAATATGACAAGACCGAATTTGGCCACTCCATCACCATGAAAAAAGATGCAGTGGAGACCAAAGTCGCATACTCCAGCAAGGATTATTCCCGCTTTGACCTGAACCACTGGCTGGACAAACTGGACAGTCAGTTTAGTTCATTATCCGCACCACAAGTATTTGAACCCGGACGCATAGCCGTGATCCTGCGCCCGGCTGCCGCCCAGGAATTCTTTGGATACATGGCTTGGATGATGAGCCGCCGCTATGCAGACGAAGGTTTTACACCTTATACCGACAAGCTGGGTACTGATTTATTTGGTTCAAACTTCAGCATGAAATCCACACTCAAGGATGATGAACTTTGTGCTCCTCCTTTCTATCACGGCGGTATCCCTTCTGGGGAGATCGATTGGGTAAAAAACGGCAAGTTGCTGGCTCTGGCGACAGACCGCTTTTGGGCTAAAAAGACCGACAGTCAACCCAGTTCCATGTATAATATTTTTATCCCCGGCGAAGGAACTAGCGAAGAAGATATGATGAAAATAGCCGGAAGAGGCATCATCATCAATCACTTGTGGTATATCCGCTCGGTGGATATGAAAAGCGGGGAATTTACCGGCATGACCCGTGACGGTGTCCTATATTTTGAGGATGGGGCTATCCGCCGTGCGGTCAATAACATGCGATGGAATGAAATCCCCCACCAAGCCACCAGACGCATCCTTGCCAGCGGTATTCCAGCTCTGATTTCTCCGGATGTCAAAGTGCCGGCAATGCTCGTCAATGATTTCAATTTTGTAGATAAGACAATATTCTAAACAAATACATTGACAGAATGTGGCAGCGTTTATTCGTGGTGTCGCGATTTAACATTCCCGAGTCCATTCCTTATTTACCGACGGGGAAGACCTCAGATAGAATGTGAAAATCCCCTACAAAAATAAGGAGTAGACACATGGCCGACAGAAACTTAGTTTGCAAGGACTGCCAACGTGAATTCGTTTTCACCGACGGTGAACAAGAATTCTACAAGGAGAAAGGTCTTCAGAACGATCCCCAGCGTTGCCCTGATTGCCGCAAGGAAAAGAAACGTCAACGTTTTGGCAGAAACCGTTTTGGTCAAAACTAATAGTTTTGATAATCACTGACAGTTTCGCTCAGCCCCGTCTTTAATGGACGGGGCTTTTTCGTCCGCGCGACAAACAGACATCAACAACACTCTTCGCTACAAATAAAATCAGGGAGTCCCACATGAAACAAAACATGATTGCGTTGATCCTTCTGCTCATGGCTTTGGTGGCGGCCAAAGTAGAAGCCGAGTATATCTACGACCTCAGAGCATCAGCCGATCCCGGATTATACCGCGAGTTATACAACAAATCGCAAGCCAATATCCAATTCCTCCCGCCTGTTCTACGCAAACAATACCGCAAATTACTCAAAAACCACCCTGATCTGCTGATGAATTTTCTTATTGCCTACGAACCCAGCGGCAAACTTGCCCAAGCAGAACCATCCGATATACTTGCTAATTATCATGAGATCATCCTGCTCACCCGGCAGCGTCCGATGGACTACACCCTGAAGTTTTTCCTCTCCTACATCGCCAAACAGACCATCACCGACGAACGGATCAACCCATACCGCAAGATATTCCTTGATGATGGCTTGCGAGAACTGATGGCGGAAGCGGAAGATGATCTCGACCTATACCGAAGGGTGAGCTTGTGGTGTGTGGAACGCCTCAAGTTTCAGCCCACTTCAGGACGCGACCAGACGCCGCTTGATATCACCCAGCGTTCCCTGCTCGGACGTTGCGAGGAAATGCAGATCCTTTTTGTTGCCGCCTGCCGCACCGTGGGGATCCCCTCCCGTCCCGCCTCTGTTTCATGGTGGGCACACATTGACAACAATCATGCCTGGGCAGAGGTCTTTCTTGATGGCAAATGGTATTACACGGGTGACATGGATACCGCCTACCATCCCAATCAAGCATGGTTCAGTGGATTGGTGGACAAGACCGTGATGGTCTTTGCCAGCGGCACGATGGCAGACGAAAGCGACGAGGTGCTCAATACCGATACCTATGGCTCCCTGATCAATTCCATCGTCCATTACAGCGAAGGTCGCTCGCGGATGCTGCACCTCCGTTTCGTTGATGCGGAGATGAAACCCCTGCCCAGAACCGCTTTTGCTGTCATGGTCTATAACTGGGGACAATTGCGTCCATTGACTCATCTCCGTTCTGCTGAAGATGGAACTTTTGGCATGCGCGTGGGACGCGGCGCTTTCTATATTTCAGCGCTATTCAAGAATGACAACGAACCGGAGCTCAGGGCGCTGCATCTGATCCCATCCTCCGATGATGCGGAAATTGACGTCACCATTGTTCTCAAAGACAGCCACTTCGACCCCCAAGATGTCCTCTTGGAGTATCCCGCCAATGAAGTTGACTGGAAGCAGACGCCTTTGGAATGGACGCAAGCCGCAAATGCCGCCAAGGAAAGATGGCAAAGCCGCGTGGATGGATTTATATCTGTCTCCCCGCCCGAATTTGCTGATCCTTTGGTTTCGCATTATACGGCGCTCTTGCACAAATGCCGGATGAATCAGTCAGAATTGCTCGCTTTTACCCGTGCTAATCATCCACTGGATAGCGACTTTGTGGAGTTTATGGCTGATTTTGACGACAAATTCTTCTGGCAGGCGGATCGCAACCAGTGGGAAGCGCTTTACCGTTTCTATCTCTCGGTTAAAAGGATCATGCTTGATCTACCGCCCCGCGAGCAATATTACCTCCTGAGTCCCACTGTCCACTTTGAGGAATTGCCTCAGGCTTTCCGGGTCAAAGGCAAGCCCGCTCTATATCCGGCATTCTTCAATGTCCGCGCCACAGAACCGACCGCTGCCATCCGCAAGGTGATCAATAAACTTAGCAAGAAACACAAGATCGATACGTCAAAAGCGCTGGACGGCCTGCTGTCGCTGGATGCCGCTCTCAAGCAGAAATACCTTACGGGATACCAATACAAGATCCTGTGCGTTTCTGCGCTCCGAGCCAATGGCATCCCTGCCGACTATACCCGTATTCCGGATGTGATAAACATCTTCCTGGATGGCAAATGGCAATACTATGACGTCGTCAGGAATGATCTTATGCAAGCATCCGAAAAAGAAAGCGCAAAGCGAAACATCATCCTCTACCTCGCTGATGAATTTGGCGAAACGCTGCGCCCAACCGATGAACAGATAAATATGACAATGCTCAGAGGCGGGCTGTTCTTTCCGCTCAACCAAAAATTCACCTATCGGGAGGATGGCGCTTTCCATGGCGAATTTGACGGCGAAAACCTCTATCTCCAGATCGGTTACCGCAGTTCGGACAGCATGACCGGGCTTCAGATCATACCGATCGCAGCAGATGCTCCCGATCCTCAGAACCTGCACCTGACCCTTAGGCACTATCCCCGCCGCTGGAAAGAAGCCGAGGACTGGATTCAGCCGCTTTTGCGCGAACTGGAAAACTATCAGGTCTCCATCTTCGTGATCGGCAATTACAATACCGAAAATTGCGTCAGGCTTGCCCAACGCCTGCAGGAAATGGACATGACATTCCTCTGGCTCGGACATGAACCATATGACATGAAACTGATACATTATCTCGTCTCCGCCACATGGCAGGGAATGATCAGCGAACAGCCAGGCCTGGCTTATGCCACGCTTACCTTAATCCGTGATACCGATGGCAAATGGCAAATATATCAAGGTATATGGGAAAACTTGCCGCAGGAATAATCAATTTTAACTCACAGGAAGCTTGACGGACTTTGATCTCACCGGTTAAATCCCTTTCTGTGTAAATATAAAATGTAAGAAAGGAATAATATTTGCGGTTTACCTATACACATTGACTATGATTTTGTTCACGTTTGCTCATGGAGCAAATCGAATATTTTATAGATTGAATACACAAAGGCATGGGGATTAGGAATATGAAATAGGCCATGACCGTTCTTTTTCTGAGCACCGCGCCCGGATATTTATGCACCTTCAATCTTATCACTGACGCAGATCGTTTTCAGTACTGCTTTGTCTATTCCGGCCTGATGGAAGTCCGGTCGGATCCGTTGTCGGAACCCCAATATCCGATCTCACGCATGAATCACTGTCCATTGTATCGGTTGGCAGAGGTAACCATGCCTACCTTGCCTGGATGGAAAACTACCGTAGATCCATTAATCTCCCAGGGAAACATAACAACAATAAATCTCAATCGCTGTCCGCATGATTGGATTTATGACTTTGTCGGACTTTACATGCAAAAACTGGATAACAGACCCGTTAACCTATCTAGTGATACCGCCGCTTTTTCCCTGGTCTCACTGGCTCAGAATTATCCCAATCCCTTCAACCCCATCACCACTATCCGTTTTTACCTGACCGCCTCAAGCAAGGTAAAACTGAGCATCTACAAACTCAAAGGGCAATTGGTCAATACTCTCATCAACGACCACAGAAGCGCCGAAAACCATGCAATCAAGTGGAATGTAACAGATCTATCCTGCAAATCCTGCGCCACAGGCCTTTATCTCTACAAACTTGAGACGCCGTCACTCACGCTGACCAAAAAGATGATGATGCTAAAATAAGAACCTTTCTGTGTTGGTGACCGATTTGCCGGATCATGATTCCGGAGCGGATTGCCCCTGATCGATCAGGTAAGTTTCATCTTGCCAAACCTTTGTTGTCCTTGTCCCCTCCTTAAGTGAAGGCCTTACTCAAGTCATTATCCCCCCCCCTTAATCAAGCGTCAATCATTAACGCTTGATTAAGGGGGTACTATCACCTGATCAAGAGGGGCAAGCAAGGGGGCGGGGAGGCTTATAGTTTGACAATCTTGGCAGTGCGGGCGTGATTTTGACCCTCGATGCGGATGAGGTAGATGCCGACGGGGAGGTGGCGATGCTCGTCGTCCTTGCCGTCCCAATGGAAGATCACTTCGCCAGCTGGGCTGAGTCCGTGATGGATATGGCGCACGATCTGTCCGCGGAGGTTGTGGACAGTGACTTTGAGGATGGCATTGTGGTCGTTGTCGAGGACGATGGTGCTGCGATCCTGGAATGGATTGGGGTAGTGGGTGCGGATGGAGAAAGCGGCGGGAACGGCGGTATAATCGTCAATACTAACGGGATTGGCTTTGATGGATACGAGGATGGTGGAGTTGTTGGCGAGGTTGACTCGGACGTAACAGATATTATGTTCACCGGAGGTATCGACCTGTTCCAGAAAGCCATTGGTGACGGTGTAGGAGTAGTTACCGGCGGGCATATTGAAGCGCACCAGCGCATTTTCAAAGGTGAGCGGCTGGTTATTGACCACGACGGCGCGGACGCTATCGGTGAGTCCATGATTGGGAGGGAAGAATGTAATATTGATATTGTTGCCAGTGCTGCCGGCATAGATCGTGTTAAAGGGGTGTAATTGTTGACCATTGACGCGGATGATGCGATAAGCGCGGTTGCCATCGCAGACGCTGCGAGTGGCAAGATTGTAAGGCGTCTGGGTGATGGAACCCTGATTGCGGTGAATATGACCCCAGAGTGCCATGTGCACTCCCAGGTTTGTCAGGGACAGCTGGTTGGAAAAATCGTAATGGTAAAACAAGACCTTGGTGTGGTTGGGGTAGATGGCAAGCGTGTTATTGAGCCAGATCATCTGGTTAGTGGTAAAACTCTGGTTGCCATAGATCATTTGCCACCAGTTGTCATAATTGATGTATGATTCCATCCCGATGTAGTGGACGTTATTGTAAGTAAAACTGTAGTCCTGGCTGTGCTGCGTCCAGGTGAGCGAGGGATTGTAATTCCATTGCCAGCCGAAGTATTTCCACCAGTTGCGACGGGCTCTTCCCTGGGGCGGAGGCGTGGCGTTCCAACCTCCGATATCGTGATTTCCGGATACGACATAGATCGGCACCTGCATCTCATAAAAGATGCGTTTGATCCAAGCATACCAGTACTGACCGGCAAATCCGTCCAATTCACCTTCGTTGATGATGTCGCCGGTGATGAGCACAAACTCCGGCCGGATGAGATTAAGGTCATCCATCACCGCACGGAAGTCATTGACCGCCAGCGAATCGGTGTCAAACCCCTGATTAGGCCAGTAGATACGGGTGGGCATGTGAGGATCGGTAATATGAGCAAAATAGTAGTTTGTCTTGCGAGTGGGGATGACCTGCACGGCATTGCGGCTGATATCATTGATGCCTCCGGAAGCGGAAACCATCAGGTCGTAAAGTTCATACACCGGCAAGTGGGGCACAACCGCTTGCAACAGCCACCGATCCGGATTGGTAACATACTGATAAGATAATAGTTGCAATGGATGTATCCTGTTGCCGTAGATCAAAGTCGCCGTCCAGTTCGTAGCCGTTGGAGGCGCAATGCAGGTGATGCTGAAGGCCTCGCCTGGGATGGCGATGGCGGGGATATTGAGCAGGGGCAATTGAATAACGGTCAGGGTATCGCCGGGAGCGTTGTAGGGGGAGGTGCGATAGTCCTGTCCGAAGAGGGTAACTGTGACATTGAAAACAAGCAGAAGGACGGGCAGGACGAACAGTTTCCCGTATCTGGTGAGGTTTGTTTTTTTTTTGTTCATTTACAACTGGTTGATCAGGTTTTTGGCGGTATCGACGGGGATGGCGAATCCGATACCGATATTGCCCCCGCTTTCGGAAAAGATGAAGGTGTTGATACCGATCACTTCACCACGGATATTGATCAGCGGCCCGCCTGAATTGCCTGGATTGATGGCGGCGTCCGTCTGGATCATGTTCCTGTAGGAACGCCCATCACGGCGCGGAGAAAAATTGCGGTTGACCGCAGAGATGACGCCAACAGACACGCTGGGCTTGGAATCATTCATCAACACGCCATAGGGATTGCCGAGAGCGATCGACCATTCGCCAATGATCAGATCGCTGACAGAGCCGAGAACCGCCCAGGGAATGTTACTTCCGGCGATCTTGAGGATGGCAATGTCGTTGGGGTCATCCAGCCTGACTATATCAGCATCAAATTCTCTTTTGTCCGGCAGGATCACTTTGATCTGGGTGGCACCCTGGACGACGTGGGCATTGGTGATCAAGAATCCTTCGGGACTGTAGATAACGCCGCTGCCGATGCTTTGTACCTCGCGCTGGCGGGGGATAAAATCGAAGAAATCAAAGAAGGGGATGCCGAGCGGATCGCGGAAACGAATGATCTCGGTCTTAATGACATTTACGCTGACCACCGCGGGCTCCACGGCTCGGACAGCATCAGTAATGGCATTTTGACGGGTCAGTTCATCCAATCTTTCACCAGTCGATCCGTAGCGGACGGGGCTGGCGTCCCTACCGCCATGCCCTCCCATAGCATTGATCAGGATAATGGTCAATCCGGCATTAAGTAGCAGGATGACGAGTAAAAAAAGAAACCAATTGGGGCGGGACATAATTACCTCATCTTATGGACGAATTGAACTTGCCGAGGGCAAAATTGACGATGGAGAGATTGACGCGGGTATCGTGACACGGACCCTGCGGGCGTTCGTTGAGGATGCCGAAAACCGGAAAACGCCAACATTCACGGACGCCATCGGTGAGGTCGCGGTGACAGGCGACGGCGATCACAATATCGGGACGGTATACGCCGAGGATCTTGCGCGCCAATGAGCCGCCAGTGGCGATGGCGGACTTGATCCGGTGATCGATCACTATTTTTTTGAGTTCTGTAATGTCACACTGACCACAATCCTCACACTCGGTCACTTCTCCAGTGATGCGGATCTTACAGGCAGAATTTTGCAGGCAATGTGGGAGCAGGATCAGGATATCCTTGCTGTCCACGCGGCCATAATTGCTGAGAACGATCTCGTTATTGAAGTGGAGGAATGATTCCTGCAGTTTCTGCTTGCTCTGAAAACTAATTATACCCAGGAACCTGGCAAAGTAGTAATAGACATTTAACAGCAACCACCTGGCACAATTGACAAAGAAGCGCGGTTTTAATTTTTGATATGCCGAGAGCAAAACCATCAACCAGGAACTGATCAGGAAGACCAGCACAATAAAAACGGCCACATAGACGATCGTCTCCCAAGCGCTCAGTCCCAGACGGTAATAACTTACCAGCGCCGAGATAAAAAACAAAGCCAGCATGAGAATCAGCGTCATGCTTACCAGAAGCGGAAATTTGATGATGGCAAAGTATTGTTCTTTCATGATTCACGTCCTTTGCGTGATAAATCACCCGCCCCAACCAATAGTTCTCCCAAAATGAGGCGTGCTCCCAAATGAAAAGCCCAGGCAGTCATAACTGCTTTGCCGGCGGGCTGAACACTGGTTATCAAAATCTGGTGGTCGGCGCAATTGACGCTCCAACCAGTGTTTTTGACGATATTTTGGATGCTGCCGGGGATGTTTTGAGCAGGATCGGCAAGCACTTCGCCACGCAATATCTTGAGCAATTTACGGCGAAACAATTGCCGCGCGCCGGGCTCACAAGAAAAGGCACGGATCTGGTCTGCAACCTGAACAGCCGGCAGATTCCAGTCGATCGTCAGGTCGCTTTTGACTATCTTTCGTGTGTAGGTGGCATCACTGTCGTTCTGGGGAATGGACTTTTCATTCTCAAGATCGGCAGATCGAACGAATTTGAGCAGCATTTCCGCACCTGCACCAGCCAAGCGGTCATGCAGCGTGGTATAATTATCATCAGGGTAGATGGTGAAAGATTGCTGCCTGTAAATGGGGCCGGCATCGAGAAGGGCATTGAGTTTGAAGATGGTGATGCCGGATTCGGTCTGACCATTCAGCAGGGCGGTCTGGATCGGTGTCGCTCCACGCAACGCCGGCAGAAGCGAAGGATGCAGGTTGATCGCGCCTAAACGTGCTGCCTGGCGTAAGCGGCGACCGATCATCCCGCCGTAGGATACTGTAACCAATAGATCTGGATCAAGCTTTTGGATCAAGACGACGGTCTCAGGGTCATTGATATTTTCCGGATAGATGAATGGAATTTTATTGTCCTGGGCAAATTTGCCGATGGGCGTATTTTCCGATCTCAATTTGCGCCCTTGGGAACGTGGCGGTTGGGTGATCACCAACATCGGTGCATGGTCTCGCGATTCATAAAGCAATTGCAGGGAAGGTAGGGCAAAATCAGAGGAACCGATAAAGACCAGGCGTTCAATCATCTTCGCGCTCTTCTTCCAGATCAATGTTATAGATGTCGTGACGGATGTTCTCGCCATTGACCGCCTGTCTTTCCAGTTCTTTGAGCCGCGAACGGAGGGTTAATCGGGTAAGCATCCTTACCCGGTCGGTAAACAGGACGCCATTGAGATGATCATATTCATGCTGGATAACCACCGCTTCCCAGCCCTCAGCGCTATCTTCGATCCGGTTACCATTGATATCAGTGTATGAATAGCGGATAAATGAGGGGCGGATCACTTTGGCATAAATGCCCGGTAAACTCAGGCAACCCTCCTCGTTCTCAGTCTCTCCGCTTGCCTCGTGGATCTCCGGATTGATCATAATGCGGGGGTTGAACTCCCCATCTTCCTTTGACCAATCAGTGTCAATTACAAGGATGCGCCAGGACTTTCCGGCTTGCGGTGCTGCCATGCCTATGCCATTACGCTCATACATCGTGTGAGTAAGATCATCGATAAAATCCCTTAGTTCGGTGGTGATCTCGATGATCTTTTCTGCTTTGAGACGCAAGATTTCATCGCCGTAGATTCGAACCGGCAATAGTTCTGGACTACGGGTCATATCATGCTCCGTATGTCAATTCCCCTCGGTCTGCTTGAACAGACCGGCTATGGCGCTGCGTTGAAATTCCACGCGGATCTTGTTTTTGTCGTCTATTTCAATGACCACGATATTCTTGTCCGGCTTGAAAGATACGATCCTGCCGATAATCCCGCTGACAGTGATGACCTTGTCATTTTCCTGCAAGGCATTGAGCATCTGTTGCGTTTCTTTGTGTTTCTTTTGTTGCGGACGTATCATCAAAAAATACATGACCGCAAAGATGGCGACAAAGAAGAGGATATTTGCTCCGCCAAAACCAGCTGGAGCTGATTGTTGAGGTTTTGCTCCTTCTTGTTCTGGTGAGCCGTTGACTTCCGTCGCTGCCTGTGTTTGGACGGTTGTGCCCATCTCTGATGTTTCGGTGGAACTTACCGCTGTGCTTGCTTCCAAAAGAATGTATCTCATGGTGTCTCCTTTTTTTTATTTGTCAGGCATTGCCTGCAAAATTTTGGCGCTTCGGTTGAACGACTTACTTTGTATAATATACTTATTCCGGTCTTTCATGCACGGGGTGGTAAACTCCGATTTGCCACGTGGACATCATTACACCGGGATCACGGAAAGCATCCTGTCCCAAAGAAACCGGAATAGATCCTTCTCAAGATCTGCAGCAAGATATTGGTTCCGATTCCAGCTACGAGATCATCCGCCATCACTCCCCATCCGCCGGGCAGGTTTTGTAAGCGGTTAATGGGAAAGGGCTTGCCGATATCAATTACGCGAAACATGATAAAACTGCAGATCACCATCCAGAGCGTGCGCGGCAATAGCATTACCGCCACGAAATAGCCTGTGAATTCATCAATGACGATCACTGATGCATCTTGACCATAACTTTTTTCCGCCCGGGAGGATACATACACACCTATCAGTGACAGCATCAGCAGTGCCAATCCGGTATAAGGTAACCAGACAAAATCGTAAAACAACGTTTCCGGAAGAATGATATAAACCGCTACCGCAATAATCGTTCCAAAGGTGCCGGGCATCAAAGGGACACGTCCGACGCCAAAAAGCGTGGCAACGTAATTGCAGATATGGCGCATGGTCTTCCTTAGAGCATGATCTGGACGTGGTAATCACGCTTGAGTTGCTCGATCATCTCTTCATACACTTGCCTTTGTTTTTGTCTGGTCAGGAAGTTGCGCAGATAATCACGCAATTCCTCATAAGTATAAATCCGCGCAGGAATTTCCCTGATCTTGGTGAACAGATACAAGACATCGTCTGCCGTCAGGACTTGAGTGATCCCCCCAACCGGAGTGGCTTGCAGGATGGTAGCAAAGATTTCGGGGAATTCATCAGCGGCATATTCACCGATGATGCCACCTTTACCTGCTGTTTCATCATCTTGTGACCACTGTTTTGCCAGTTCGGTAAAGGGCACTCCCTCGAGAAAATCATGTCTGATACGTTCCATCTGTGCGAATTCGCGGGCGCTGTCCGCTTGAGTGGCTTGTACGATCTTCAGAATGTGCCGCGCCCGGATTTCGTCACCTCGTTTTTCTTCCAGTTTTATGATATGAAAGCCATATTCCGTGCGCACGATATTGCTGATCTCACCCACGTTGAGTTTAAAGGCGGCATCTTCAAATGGTTTGACCATCTGTCCTTTGCGAAAGAAACCAAGGTCACCGCCCTGGGAGGAACTGGGACAATCGCTGAATTCCGTCGCCATTGTGGCAAAATCCTCACCATTATTCAATCGGGTCAAGACTTGGCGAATGGTCTTATACTGATCTGATTCGCTGGTATCGCCGATCCCGATCTCCCGCATGATCATTCCGATCTCCCATGAGACCGGTTTGATCGCCAGAGTATCTTTGTGTGCGGCATAAAACTCGCTCATCTCGGTCTCGCTAACAAATACCTTGCCGGCAATGTGTTTGGCAAAGAGTTGTTCGCCCAGCGCCTGTTCGGTCAGGATCTCGGTATAATACCTAAGCAGATCGTTATGGGTAAGTTGCATCTTGGCTAACTCGCGGTTAAATTCCTCATCGCTACCAAATTGCGCTCTGATCTGACGGATATAGCGCTCCGCTGCTGTCTTGATTCTTGTCAGGTCAACTGTGATATTGTTCTCTTTGGCTTTCTGGATGATCAGCCGTTGCTCGATCATTTGTTCCAGAATGATATAGGCATTCATATCCGGAGTCAGCATACCCGTGCTACGCATTTGCATCATTTGTTTCTGGATATCGCTAAGCAGGATGATATCATTGCCGATGCGCGCGACAATTTTGTCCAAGACTTCCGTCCGCGGACTTTGCTTTTCAGCATTCAGGATCAATACCAGCATCAGTATTGTCATTATGGTTGTTATAAACTTTTTCATCGGGATGACCTTTTTATTCCTTTTACAATTCTCGATACGGAGGATTGGAATCCTTCGCTACTTCTCAATAGTAGTAGATTTTATTTCTGCTTTTGAGATCAAGGATACTATTTTCATAGATCTGGTTGCGCCTTTCTTGTTGGATGCGGCGTCTGATCTCGTCTTTTATATCGTCAAATACGGCTTCTTCTCTGGAGTCGCGTTCTTCTGTCCAGCGGATGAGAAACCAGCCACGGTCCTTTTGAACGGCGTCCACTTGATTGCGCTGGATGCGATTTGCTGCCTGCCAAAACAAACTATCGGTTCCGTTATGCGTGACAAAATCCATAAAACCTCCGGTATCTCTGAGATTTTCCTGCGAATAGATATCCACTGCCTGAGAGAAACTCAGGCCGGATTGGATCTCCCGCCGAACGTGATCCATAGTGCCATAATTATTCAAAAAGATCCTCTGGATCCGGTATTCCTTTAGTGGTTGGCGGAATTCTCCCTGGTGCAAGCGGTAATAATTGAACATATCTTCTTCGGATACCACGACAGCGCTGACTTTTGCAGCGATCAGGGCATTTGCCTTTACTTTTTTCCGCGCCAGATCGATCTGCTGAGCTACACCGGAATCGACCAGATCCAGATTATCCGCCTCTTGGGACAAAAGCGTCAAAATCACCCAGTTTTCTATATATTGCCGCCGCTTATCGGGACTCAGATTATTCCATTCTTCTTCACCAATCTGAGCTTTCACATCTTCCAGATAAAGAGATTCATCATTGACCTGCGCGATGACAGTCCCCTTTACCTTTCTCCCGGAACATGCTGTCAACGTAATCATCGCCAGGACAGCGATCAGGAGCGGGAGCAGAACGTCATTTCTGCTGGTCATAGTCCCAAGGATTCTCAATTTCCAGATCCCCGATCCTCACCTGTCAGATCTCAATTATCCATTGATGTTCTGGATCGAAGCGTTTGGGGTTGATCCAGAGCGGCCTTCCGAGTCACTTGGTTACTCTTGCCCATACCAAGGTAGGGCGGTGTATAAGTGATGCGGAAAAAAGGTCTTTTTCCTTCGGGTGCGTCAGTATAATGCCAAAATTCCATCTCGCCGAAATTGAGCATCTCATGTATTGATTGGAAAATCATTCCTTTGTTGATCCTGTCCCCGGAAGTATATGCCTGGATCAGTGGCGTTATATTGACTGCGATGGAATCACCGACAACAAAACCCGATGTTCCCAAGTCGAATAAAACCTCGCTCTGTCCATCCGTAATCTCCACCGGTGTGAGAATACTATCCGCCGTGACGCTACGCGGCAGCACGGTATACTGAATGTTGTTATAGTAAGGATTAGATTTGAGATACAAGACCAGTTCCGCCTTATTGATCGTTGTCCGTTTCAATTGAGCCGGATCAAGTACATTGCCGTCATTATCACGAAAACGGCTGTTATTGATCTCAAAGCCCACAAAGAACCTTGATGGCAGAATATTTCGCAAGACCCATTTCCCGTCCTCCAGCGCGGATGGATCCCCACTTATGCGATGACTGTCCTTATTCGGACGGGAGTTGTAGTTATGGACCGTCGCATTATTCAGTAAACGGTAGGCGAATTTCAGCCGTGCCCCCGATGCTGTCTCCATTGAACGTAGGTCGATATAGCCCTGTCCAGCCACTTTGATCACAAAGTTCAAGCCGTCCACGCCTTCCACCTTCCAGTTTGACAAAATCTCAATCGGGATTGGGATGCTCAATTCGGTTCCATCCGTCTTGATTGTATCCGGAACGTTAAATAACGGCATGTCCAGAGCGATGATATCGGTATCAGTGATCACATCAGTGGAATCGATCGCCCAATTACGGTTGAGTCGGAACAATTGCAATTGCAAGGGATCACGGGTCAGAGGTGAACGCTTGTAAGCGGTCAGTTTTAATACACCCATGCTATCCATCTCGACCGTTTCCGGTAGATTGACAAATTGCATGATCACTGTCGATTCCCGGCCGGTGTAATTGCCACATGGCAGAGAAGTCTCCCGGCCGGTGATTTTTGCCTCATGGGGATACGAAAAACCCAACGTGAAAAGTGTGTCGCTAAAAGTGACCGGTTTTACATTCGACCAGTTATCTCCAACTGGATTGGTCTTTTGGGTGCATCCGATCAGCACCAGAACCATGCTCAGCACTAGCATAAGCATCAGTTTTGTCATCGCTTTCATACCTTAAATCCTAATACTGTATATATTAATCTTGTTAAATAGTCCTATTAGTAGGCACTGTGGATAAGTGGATAAACGGTCAACCTTTTTTTTAAATGACCTGTTTCCAACGACTAAAGATGACACCAAATCTGTGGATAACAGGTGCATATTGCTGGAGCTGCAGTTGTGCTTATCCACAGCGCATACGCCTTGGATTGATACACCCCGCTTATCCACACTCATCCACATAAATTCATCCACTGTTGTGGATAGAGTAGATAATCCCACGCTCGTTTTCATCGATGCTGTTTCCTGTTTCTCGGATTCCCAATACTCATTGTCGTTCATCCCCTGATGTTTTTGATCAGGGATTCGATATGAGAACGGAAGTTGTGGTCTTCGCGGAATTGATTTCCGATCATTTTGATGGCGTGAAGCACGGTGGTATGATCCTTGCGGTTGTAAAATTCGGCGATCTCTTTGAGCGAGAGTTGCTTGATCAGGAGATTTGCCAGATACATCGCTACTTGCCTGGGGAAGGAGATATGTTGTTTGCGGGTCTTGTCCACGATCTGCGACGGAGTGATGCCATAGGCGATACACACCTTCTCGGTGATCGTTTGCAGTGAGATGTGGCGCCTGGTCTCGGTGATCATATCGGAAAGGATGGTATTTGCCAGGTCCTGAGTGATGTCTTCCGGATTGATCTTGTTATAGGAAGCATAGGCGAGGATGCGGATGAGCGAACCTTCCAGGGCGCGTACGCTGGACGTGATCGAATTGGCGATGAAAATGAACACATCATCGGCAAGTTCGATATTCTCGGGTTCCGCTTTCTTGCGCAAAATTGCCATTCGTGTCTCAAAATCCGGATTCTTTAAATCACACAAAAGACCGCTTTCAAAACGAGTGACCAGCCGGTTTTCAAGATCCGGGATATCCTTTGGCGCCCGGTCGGAGGTCAAAATTATCTGCTTGCGGTTGTCAAACAAAGCATTGAAAGTATGGAAAAATTCCTCCTGCGTTCCTTCTTTGCGCGACAAGAAATGAATATCGTCCACCAAAAGCAGATCCACCTTGCGAAACTTCGCCCGAAAAGCCGGCATTTGATTGGAGCGGATCGAATCTATCATTTCGTTCGTAAATTCCTCCGAGGTAATATAATAGATCGAACAATTGCGTCCCTCGGTCAGGACATAATTGCCGATCGCTTGCATTAGGTGTGTCTTGCCCATTCCTGATTCACCATAGATAAACAGAGGATTGTAGGTATAGCCCGGCGCTTCGGCTACAGCTTTGGCGGCAGAATAAGCAAAATTGTTGTTCGTCCCCACCACAAATTGTTCAAAATTAAAGCGCTC
This sequence comes from Candidatus Cloacimonadota bacterium, assembly GCA_037441405.1. Taxonomy (GTDB): domain Bacteria; phylum Cloacimonadota; class Cloacimonadia; order Cloacimonadales; family Cloacimonadaceae; genus VGPI01. Next base: position 120,022 of record JBBISI010000001.1, on the reverse strand, counting down.
ATGCAGGTGACAATTGTATAAAACACGATTACGGTTCTTCTCAGATTCCGATTGCTTTTCTTGTGACACCCGGTGTGGATTGGAGACGAACTGAACATGATACTTGCGATTATACAAGGCATAGGCGATCTCGGTCAATGCCTCCGTGTAATTCTGATTCAAATAATTGGCGGCAAACTGAGTTGAGACGCGCACCATCAGGGCACGATCGTTCATATCTACCAGTTTCGTGTCGAGAAACCAGGTGCGAAAACTCTGCGGATTAATGTTCTCTTCCAACTTATCCAGAATGTTTTGCCAGATGTCTTGATCCATACCCAACTCCCCTGTATATTAAATCATTTATCCACATACAGCGTAAAATCCTTTATCCATCAGGTTGTCATTATCCAAACACCATAAATATAAAGCAGTTAAGTGATCCATAAACCGACAGGATACCGCCGCCAGTCAAAAAATTATCCACATGTTATCCACACTGATCTATGAGATCTGACTCAGCACATTGAAGGACAAACAGGTAGCGGATTCTGAAGTATCCGATACAAGCGTATGGTTCCAGTGTTTTTCTGCGCCTCGTATTTGTCAAGCCACGAAACAACCGGTTTTTCACGGTCTTGGGTGATCGGAAGCGATCTACAACGACATGAAACAAAGAGGATTAAAAAGATGGATGCGCCCAATCCAATTCTTGAATAAATGAGCGTACTATATTATATCTGCATTAAGTTAGCACTTCTTGAGATTCTCTTGTTGATACCCGTAAATCAATCATGCTATCAGGTGTTAAGTTGTTACTATGCTGAGCGCTACGCTGATAATAATTTGTTGAGCCATTTCCCCCATCACGCTTCTTTTTATTGAAATGCGTTCTTGATCCAATGTTGCCTCTCCCGCTCTTGACTTATCCCGATTTTATTTGGACTCTCCTGCTTGATAACCTTAGTATAACCTTACGATTGTAAGGTTATACTAAGGTTATACTAAGGTTATCAAGCAGGAGGGAAGCATGTTGATGATCTGGCCAACGAACTCAACACCACCTCAATTTTGAATTCCGGTATCTCGTTAAGTGTCCGCGCAGACTATATTACCGGCACATAACTAACTCACGGATATAATTTTAATCTTATGCGGCAATAAACAGGTTGACAGATATCAGCACATCGTTCATTAAAACTACGCCTACTCGTATTGGCAGGTTGTTTGGCGGGCCTGATCAGGCGAAGAAATTGAGAATTATGGAAGGATTGAGTAGATGAGGTGGAAATTGTGCGGCAGAATGATACTCGGTATCCTGCTGCTGATTGCCATTGGTTACAACGTGGTAGCCATGCCAACGGTCAACCGTTTCCCGGTGGAGGCGGAGGAGATCGATGAAGCGTCCGGACTGGCATCCAGCAGAAACAACAAAAATGTGCTCTATACTCACAATGATTCCGGGGGCCGCAAGGCAGTCTATATCCTTGGCACCGAAGGAAAAATGCTGGGTGAATTTGTCCTCGAGGGCATTAAAAATCGTGATTGGGAGGATATTGCCATCGGCAAAGGAGCACGATCCAAAGAGAATTATATCTATGTCGGCGAGATCGGGGACAATCGCGCCCGCCATCCCTCCATCTTTGTCTATCGCTTTGCCGAGCCATCGATAGAGTACCTACCGGAAGGATTCAGCATTCCGGTTACTTTGATCGACCGGATTGAGATCCGGTATGAGGATGGTGCCCGCGATGCCGAAGCGCTCCTGGTCGATCCCCGCACCCGCGATATCATCATTATCACCAAACGTGAGCCGCAAGTGGGTGTTTACCGGGTTGCCTATCCCCAAGCGACTGACCGAATCAATACCGCCATCAAGATCGCCACCCTGCCCCTGACCTGGGTAACGGGGGCGGATATTTCTCCCGATGGGAAGAAGATACTGGTCAAGACCTACACCGGTATCTTTCAGTGGAAGCGCAAAGGCAAGGAAGATCTGTCACGGACTTTTGCGCGTAGATCAGAGCATCTGCCCTACGAGACCGAACCGCAAGGCGAAGCGATCTGTTGGGATGCCAGAGGCAAGGGCTATTATACTCTGAGTGAGAGAGCAAGTGATCAGGAATTGTATCTCTATTACTATCGCTGAGTAATGCCGCAAGCAAACCCGAAAGAACCGGTCGCATGTCGATCCTGATATGGTTATAACGCTTTTTTGTACTGTGATGCGGGACATTTTTGTTGACACGATGGAGCAGCAGGGAAACAGGGAGACGATCAGAATTTTCACGACAGACAAATAGCGATTTGTGTGTTGACCAAGGGAATGCCGCTATGAAGATGGAAGACCTGAACTATTATTACAATAAGTTCAAATTCGGTGAGGACATATTCCACCAGTTGATGCAAAACAGGGTGAGGGACATTCTCCTAGTCTCAACCTTTTATGACGCCTTTATCTTTGAACAAGACGGACGGCTGTCGGAACAGATCTTTGGAGAATACCGCCAGTTGAACCTTTCAACTGCACCCCGCATCACCAGTGTCCCCACCGGGGCGGACGCATTGGCCAAACTCAAGGAACAGCAATTTGACCTGGTGATCACGATGATGCGGATCGGCGAGATCGGTCCTTTTCTATTGGCACGCAGCATCAAAGAAACAAAACCAGACCTGCCGATATTGCTCCTGCTTAATGTGCAGTCCGACTACGTGATCTGGGAAAACCACGAGGAAGATAAGCGCTATATCGATGACGTTTTCCTCTGGAATGGCGATACCAAACTCTTCTTGGCAATGGTCAAGAGCGTCGAGGACAAACTCAACGTGGAACATGACACTCATCAGGGACTGATGCGCGTCATCCTTCTGGTCGAGGACTCGGTGCATTACTATTCGATGTTTTTGCCTTCCCTGTATTCAATGGTGATGCGGCAGACGCAAAAACTGATCGAAGAAGAAGTAAGCGATATCAATAAACGGCTCCGGATGCGGGTGCGTCCAAAGGTATTGCTTGCCCACAATTATGAAGAGGCGATCCATCTCTATGAGAAATATCGTGATTACCTGCTCTGCGTGATCTCAGATGTGCGCTATAAGATCGGCAGCACAATAGATGCCGAGGCGGGGATAAAACTCATCCGCAAAATCAAAGAGGATAATATCGAGCTGCCGATCATCCTCCAATCCTCGGAAGACGAAAACGACGAACACGCCAAAAGACTCGGCGTGCACTTCCTCAATAAAAACTCCCAGCACCTCTTTAGCGACCTGCGGAGTTTTATGATAAACAACCTTGGTTTTGGCAATTTCCTCTTTCGGGATCGGTATGGCAAGGTGATCGACGAGGCAGCAAATATAGCAGAATTTGAAAATAAGATTCTGCGTATCCCGGAGGAATCGCTGCTCTTTCATAGCCGCTTTAATCACTTCTCAAACTGGCTGGTGGCACATGGCGAGATCCAGATCGCCAAAAAAATCCGGCCAATGAAAATTGAGGACTTTGCTGACAAGGACGAATTGCGCCAGTTCCTTTATCATATCTTCCGCACCGTTCGTATCGGGAAAAATCGTGGCAAGATCATCAATTTTGATGCACTCTCGCTTACGGAAATGAATCAAGTCATCCGCCTGACCGAGGGTTCTCTGGGGGGTAAAGGACGTGGCTTGGCTTTCCTCAATGCCTTGCTCTGCACGATGGACTATGAAAAGAAGTTTGACAACGTCAGCATCTCACTGCCCAGCACGGCAATAATCGGAACCAATGAGTTCGATCAGTTCATCGAACGGCACGTGGTGCTGGATCAGATCGACAATAAAAGCGATGAGGAGATAGATCAACTCTTTATCAATGGTGAATTGAGCGAGGTGCTGGTGCAGCGGCTGGAGATCTACCTCGACCACATCACTTATCCGATCGCCGTGCGTTCTTCCAGTTTGTTGGAGGATTCGCAGGCACAGCCACTGGCAGGGGTTTACCGCACTTTCATGCTGCCCAATAACCATCCCGACAAAACGGAACGGCTCAAACAACTGATGGACGCCATCAAACTTGTCTTTGCCTCAGTATTCCTGTCCGATGCGCGCAACTTTCTCGAAGCATTGAACTTCAAGGCGGAAGAGGAGAAGATGGCAGTGATTATCCAGGAGGTGGCTGGCAGTTTGCACGGAGAACACTTTTACTACCCTCATATCTCCGGCGTGGCCCAATCCTATAACTTCTATCCCACCTCCCATATGCTGCATACCGACGGCATTGCCAATATCGCCTTGGGACTTGGAAAGTCAGTGGTCGAAGGCAAATTGAACCACCGCTTCTGTCCTCTGTATCCAGAGACCGATCTGGTCAGCCAGGAAGACCTCATCCGATCCTCGCAAAAGGAACTTTATGCGCTGGAATTGTCCCAGCGTGAGTTTGATCTGCGCGGCGGTGAAGAGATAACGCTGAGAAAACTTAATCTCAAGACAGCCGAACAGCATGATGTTCTGCAATACTGTGCCTCCGTCTGGGATTATCAGAATGACCGCCTGACCGACAATATGGAAGCACCCGGATTGAAAGTGCTCACCTTTGCCAGCATCCTCAAATACCATCAATTCCCGTTGGCAAAGATCGTAACCGAACTGCTGGAGATCGGAGAAGTCGCTTTGGGCATACCGGTGGAGATCGAATTTGCCGTCAATCTCGATTATGATTTTCGCTACAACCAAAAGCCCACCTTCTTTATCCTGCAGATCAGACCGCTTTCCGTCACCACCGAAGCATATCGCATTGATACAGACAAACTGGTGCAGAGCGATCTGCTGATGTACACCGAACATGGCATGGGTAATGGCATTATCAATGAATTGACCGATATTATCTATCTCGATCCGGAACGCTTTGACAAGACCAATACAATTGATATGCAGAACGAGATCGAGCATTTTAACAACAAGATGCACAAACTGGGCAAGCGCTATATCCTGATCGGTCCGGGACGGTGGGGTAGCCGTGACAGATTCCTCGGCATCCCTGTCCGCTGGCCTCAGATCAATCGTGCCAAGGTCATTATCGAGACGGGTCTGCGTGATTTTATCGTGGAAGCATCGCAGGGAACGCACTTCTTCCACAATCTCGTGGCAATGAACGTGGGATACTTTACCATCCCTTATGTATCACAGACGGATTTTGTCGATTGGGATTGGCTATTGAAACAGACAGTGGAAGAGCGCGGTAACTTCTTTATCCACGTAGAGTTCGACCATCCTCTGATAGTAAGAATGGATGGCAAGACCGGCATCGCCGTGATCCACAAATAGTATGCAGATCCAAAATCTCCCCCAGGAACGCAGGATGATCGAGACGAACTATTGGTCTGCTGAGATCGATATCCTTGAACGCTCCATGCCCTACCGGGTGCAAAACATCATGCTTATCGCCTCCTTGTATGATTCCTTTGTCTTTGAGGTTGACGGTTTTCTTGCCGAGCAGGTGGCACAGGACTTTTACTTGCTGAACTTGGACAACCAGCCAAGCATCTCTCATGCCTCATCGCTCGAAAGCGCCGAGAGCATACTTAAATATGAGCAGATAGATATCGTCATCATCCATCTGGCATCAATGCGCAGCATCGCGTTGAAACTGGTTGGGCTCTTGCGCCAGAAGTTTAACGACCTGCCGATCTTTTTCCTGCTGGGCGCACCGCTGGACTTGATGTTTGTCGAAAATCACCAGGAAGAACTGAGAGAGGTGGACGACTTCTTTTACTGGAATGGCGATTCCAAACTCTTTCTGGCGATCGTCAAGCAATGGGAAGAGAGGCAAAACATCCCTGTCGATTGTAAACTCTACAACATCCCTATCATCCTTATCGTGGAAACATTTATCCCCTATTATTCCCAATTTCTGCCTCTGTTTTACGAACAGATCATGCTGCTGAACCAGGATGTCATCCGGCGGGAGCATCAGGATTATAACAGGACGCTATATATGAAGGCACGCCCCCGCGTGGTTCTCCTGCATGATTATGATACCGCCTGGCAGTTTTACCAGACCTATTCCCGCAATATCATCGGTATCATCAGCAATATCAATTACTTTTACCGGGGAGAATTTGACAAGGATGCCGGTATCCGGCTCCTCCAGCAGATCCGAAAACAGGTTCCCACCCTGCCTTTCCTGCTCCAATCATTCAATCCCACATACCGTGATATTGTTACCAGCAATGAAGGCGAATTTCTTTACAAAGACCTGCCGGGCTTGAAGATGCAACTCCGCCGCTGGCTGGAGAACGAGATCGGCTTCGGTTCATTCGTCTTTCGCAACCGGGAACACATTCCCATCGGAGAAGCCAAGACCCTGGTCGGATTTTTACACAATCTGCTGACCATACCGGACGAATCCCTGCTCTATCACTATCAGCACGACCATGTCGAAAAGTGGCTCTACACCCATGCTGAGATCCGCTTGGCAGAATATGTCGGAGCATTTCACCGGGAGAACGATATCGCCAAACTCCGCCAGAATATCTGCGAAGGTTTCCGCTTCCTGATCGAATATCGGCGTCGGGAAAAGATCCAGGACTGGAACGAGGAAAGCGACCTCAATATCAACCTGATCTACAAGATCGGCGACGATTCCATCGGCGGAAAGGGACGGGGGCTGGCTTTCCTCAACGTCTTGTTGAACCGCTACAGCAATATCGGCGACAAGTATCCCGGCGTAAAGATCATGGTTCCAACGGCCGCTGTCCTGGCCACCGGTGAATTTGACAAATTGCTCGCAGCGCTTCCCGAACTGAACGGGCTGGAAGAATTGACCGATGCCGAGATCGATTCCCGTTTCCAGGATGGCGATCTTCCTGCCAGCACGGTTTCCGTTCTCAAGAGAATCATCGAACAGACCGATATGCCTTTGGCGGTTAGATCTTCTTCCGTACTCGAGGATTCGATCAGCAATCCTTTTGCCGGTGTCTTCCGGACTTTCCTGATCCCCAACAGTCATCCCGATAGCAAGATCCGTCTCCGGCAACTTATCCAGGCGGTCAAGATGGTCTATTCCTCGATGTATCTCAAAAGCGCACGCGTTTATCGGGAGAATCTGCGCATCCCATCCCGCGAGGAAAAAATGGCGGTCATCATCCAAAAAGTAGCGGGAAGCCGTCATGGCGAACACTTTTATCCCTTGTTATCGGGAGTGGCGCAGTCCTACAATTTCTACCCCGGCACGCATATGAAACATGAGGAAGGCATCGTAACCCTCTCCGTAGGACTGGGCAAAACCGCGGTGGAACGGGGACGCACCTTCGCTTTTTGTCCGCGCCACCCACACAAGGATCTCTTTGATAAATTGAATATCGTAGCCAATTCCCCAAGACATCTCTATGCCTTGGCGCCCCAGCGCAGCGAATTTGACCTCAGCCAGGGTGAGGATTCTTCGCTCGATCGCGTCCGTATCACCCAAAAACTCTGCGAGACCGATCTCAACATCCTGTCTTCCGTCTGGGACAACGACAACAAGGAATTCCTGACCGGCAGTTTTATCCAGGGACCACGCGTCATCACCTTCCGTTCCATCCTGCATTACGACCAGTATCCCCTGGCGCCGTTGATCGATGACTTTATCCAACTCGGCAAGGAAGTTATGGGTTGCGAAGTGGAGATGGAATTTGCCTTTGACATTGATCCCGAGACCCAACAGGCGACTTTTTACCTGCTGCAGATCCGTCCTGTTTCAGTGACCTGCAAACTGTACACCGAGTCACTGGAGACCCATCTCGAGCACAAGGAAGACCTGCTGCTCTTCTCGTCCTACGCTTTGGGCAATGACATTGAGGAAGAATTGGACACCTTGCTCTTTATCCCGCCCGACCGCTTTGATATCATCAAAACCGAGGAGATGGCGATCGAACTCGAAGAATTTAACCAGTTAATGAGAAAAGAAGACATCCGTTACGTCCTTATCGGACCTGGCAGATGGGGTTCCAGCGATCGCTTTTTGGGTATACCGGTGAATTGGAGTCAGATCTGTAATGCCAAACTCATTGTTGAGGTGGTTTTACCCAATATGTCCATCGAGGCATCGCACGGGAGCCACTTCTTCCATAATTTATTCTCGATGAATGTGGGTTACCTTACCGTCTGGGATAAAGCCAAAAACGACTATCTGGATTGGACATGGCTGCATGATCTGCCCACCGTGAAAGAGGGAAAATACTTCTGCGTGAAGAAAAATCCACACAAAATGAAGATTTTGTTTGACGGCAAGAACGCCGTCATTAAGAAGTGACTCGTGGGGATTTATTCCCCACCCCGAGCGAGAGCGTGAACAATGTGTGAGTAAAAATACCACAGGAGGTATGTGTATATGACAATGCATGAATTCTTGCATCAAGTGTCAGCTAAGAACAGTGACCAGCCGGAATTTATCCAGGCGGTCACCGAAGTCGTCGAATCGATCTGGGCTGTTTATGATTCGAATCCGCAACTCAAGAAAGCCCGGATCCTGGACAGAATTGTAGAACCCGAACGTGTGATAATTTTCCGTGTGCCCTGGATGACTGATGCGGGCGAAGTGGTGGTCAATCGCGGATTCCGTGTCGAATTCAATAGCGCCATTGGACCCTACAAAGGTGGCTTGCGTTTCCATCCCAGCGTCAACCTCGGCATCCTGAAGTTCCTCGGTTTTGAACAGGTCTTTAAGAACAGTTTGACCACATTACCCCTGGGAGGTGGTAAAGGTGGCTCGGACTTTAACCCCCGCGGCCGTTCAGACGAAGAAGTAATGCGCTTCTGCCATTCTTTCATGCTGGAACTTTATCGTCATCTCGGACCGGACACGGATGTGCCTGCCGGCGATATTGGGGTTGGAAAGCGCGAGGTCGGATACATGTATGGCATGTATAAAAAGATCATGAACGAATGCACCGGCGTCTTTACCGGAAAGGGATTGGACTGGGGTGGCAGTTTGATCCGTCCTGAAGCCACCGGCTATGGCGCAGTATATTTTGCCGATGAAATGCTCAGAACCCGAGGCCAGGAAATTGCCGGCAAAACGGTGCTTGTTTCCGGCTCCGGAAATGTGGCGCAATTTGCCACCCAAAAAGTCAACGAACTGGGAGGCAAGGTCGTCACTCTTTCCGATTCAGACGGATTCATCCATGATCCGGATGGTATTTCCGGCGAGAAATGGGAATATATCATGGACCTCAAAAATGTCAGACGCGGAAGGATCAGCGAATATGCCGAGGAATTCGGCGTCAAATACTATGCCAGCGAACGCCCCTGGAGCATTCCCTGTCAAATCGCTCTTCCCTGCGCCACCCAGAACGAGATCAACGGCGAAGAGGCAAAGACGCTGGTCAAGAACGGCTGTATCTGCGTCTCTGAAGGCGCCAATATGCCCACCACTCCCGAAGGCGTCGAGGTCTTCCTTGCACACAAGATCCTCTACGGTCCCGGTAAAGCCGCAAATGCAGGTGGAGTAGCCACTTCCGGATTGGAAATGACCCAAAACAGCATGCGCCTGAACTGGCTTCGCGAAGAAGTCGATGCCCGCTTGCACCAGATCATGGTAAAGATTCATGAACAGTGCGTCAAGTATGGCAAGGAAGGAAACTTCATCAATTACGTCAAAGGCGCCAATGTCGCCGGCTTCCTCAAAGTTGCCAATGCCATGATGGATCAGGGACTTATTTAATAAGCAAACGATCATCCATTAGATAGCTCACGATGTTGCCAGACGGTCTGATTACCTACGACCGTCTGGCTGCTCATTCCAGAGATAAAGAACGCGTGTATCCGGACTATCCGATCCCAATTTGATCAGGCGGAGGATCCCGGTCACACCTTTCCTCCTTGCTCAATAACCTTAGTATAACCTTACGGTTGTAAGGTTATACTAAGGTTATACTAAGGTTATCAAGCAAGGAAGAGGGAAGGAAAATTCAGCGAACAGCAGTTGAAGAAAGGTAGAGCGGACAAGTAACAGCGAAGACGAGCAATGCACAGATCAAAGCGGAGAACTACCGAGATGATCTATCTGGAAAGCGGCAAGAATCCGACGGACATCATCCAGCAATTGCAGGAGCGGATCAAGGAATTGACCTGTCTCTATCGGATCGCCGAGATCGCCAATAACGTCTCGTTATCGATGAAGGAGGTCTTGTCCCAGATCTGCGAGGTGATCCCACCGGCAATGCAGTATCCTGATATCGCCTGCTGCCGCCTGATCGTGGACGATAACCGCTATTATAGCAGTGGATACGAGCAGAGCAGCGTCACCTTGCAAGCGGAGATCAAGGTCAATTATCAGGTTCGGGGTAGCGTGGAGATCTTTTATCAGACGATGCCTGCCTATTCGATTCCGCTGCAGTTTTTGCCGGAAGAGGAGAAACTCTTGTACACCGTGGCGCAACAGATAGCCATGATCGTTGAACAGAAGACGATCGAAGCGGCAAACGTCAAGTTACAGGAGCAATTACATCATGCCGACCGTCTGGCGACCATCGGTCAACTGGCGGCGGGAATTGCGCATGAGATCAACGAACCGCCCGGCACGATCCTCGGCTTTGCCCAACTGGTGCAGAGCGGGTATGAATTGCCGGAAGCGGCGTCTCAGGATCTGAAGATGGAACACAAAGAACGCATACTCATCGTGGACGACGCCACCGATACACTCGAAATGCTGAGACGCAAATTGAGCGGACAGGGCTTTGATGTCTATACCGCTTCCGATGTGCCCAAAGCGATTGAATTGCTGGCCAATATTCCGATCGAACTGGTGTTGACCGATTACGAGATGCCCAGGATCAGCGGTCTGGATCTCATCCGCCACATCCGAGATCACTATCCGCTGCTCAAAGTGATCATGATCACCGGCTTCCCGACCATCGAAGGCGCGGTCGAAGCGCTCAAGGTGGGTGCGGAAGAATATCTGACCAAACCCTTTACCGATGAGGAGCTATTCAAGGCGGTGGATGCGGCGATCCTGAAGATCCACAATCAAAAACTGGCTCTGAAGACCACCGCCGCCGAGACCAATCCCTACGGCATCATCGGCCGGTCAAAAGCAATGCAGAAAGTGTATCAGGGCATCTGCAAATCCTGCGCCAGCAATGCCACCGTCCTCATCCAAGGTGAAAGTGGAACAGGGAAGGAACTGGTGGCCAGAGTGATCCACTATCACTCCAAACGCGCTAAGGCACCATTTGTTCCGGTCAATTGCGGAGCAATTCCGGAAACCATGATCGAATCAGAACTTTTTGGCTATCTCAAAGGCGCCTTCACCGGTGCCAGTGAAACGCAGGCAGGATATTTTATAACCGCTGACGGTGGCTCGATCTTTCTGGATGAGATCTGCGAAACGCCTCTCTCGATGCAGGTAAAATTGTTGCGCTTCCTCCAGGACAAACAGGTCTATATGGTCGGCTCAAAATCGCCCCGGCTCGTGGACGTGCGGATCATCGCCGCCACCAATAAGGATATCCAGAACCTGGTGAGCCAGGGCTTGTTCCGCGAAGATCTGTTCTACCAGCTGAACGTTCTACCAATCCTACTGCCCCCGTTGCGCGAAAGACGTGAAGATATTGCGCCGCTCACCTATTTCTATTTGGGCAAATCCGCCCGGGAAAATGCCCGCCCTGCGCCAGCGATCAATGACGAGGTCTTGGAGACATTACGGAATTATCACTGGCCGGGAAACGTCCGAGAACTGGAAAACCTGGTGTATCGGCTCGTGCTGACGAGCGATGATGGCATGATCGACAAATCCGACCTGCCGGATTATATGAAGTTATGCCTGCCTCAGGTAAGATCGCTGAACCGCACCCTCGAGGAAGTGAAACAAGATCATATCCACGCCGTGCTGCAGGCCTGCGGCGGGAACAAATCACAAGCAGCCAAGATCCTCGGGATTGACAGAAAGACATTGCACAATAGATTGAAACTTAGCGGCCAGTAAGCACCAAGGTTGATTACCCAAACGACGCCAAGGTGTCGTAGGGTCGCTTTCCCAAGTGACCTGTCACCAAGGACGGGTTGGAATCCGCCCCTGGAGACTGATCGTGACATCGCTGTATTGAAGCGATGAATAAACAACTGAGAGGAAACTTATGCTCAAGGAATTGATCCGGGCAAACCGCTCGTATCGCAGATTTGACGCTGAATATGCCATTAGCGGAGAAACACTTTCGGAACTGGTGGATCTGGCACGCCTCAGCGCATCTGCCGGAAACCTCCAAACCTTACGCTTCTTCCTGTCATGCACTCCGCCGGTCAATGACATCATCTTTCCGCACCTCAAATGGGCGGCTTATCTGCACTATTGGAATGGTCCCACCGTTCAAGAACGTCCCACGGCATACATCCTGATCCTTGGTCCCGCTCAGGCAAGTAAATTTCATCATTTTGATGCGGGTATCGCTGCCCAGAGCATTACCCTCGGAGCCACTGAAAAAGGACTGGGCGGGTGCCAGATAGCCTCCTTTGACCGAATGGAACTAAACCGGAAATTGAACCTTGCTGAAGATCTGGAGATCCTGCTGGTGATCGCCTTGGGCAAACCCGCAGAAAAAGTGGTCATCGATGCAGTGACCGATCCGGATGACATAGAATACTGGCGTGATGAGGGCGATATTCATCACGTGCCCAAACGAGCGTTGGAGGATCTGATCCTAAACCATTAATACTCCATCATTCCGTTCAGTTCGGAAGGATCATACCACTGGATCATTCCTTGGAGCCTTTGGATCTCCGTCTCCAAAACGGTCTTGTGATTCAATTCCTCATCAGCAAATTTCAGTAGCAGTTTCTTCAAGTCCGGGTCACCAGTTCCCGCTGCCAGATCAATATAGATAGCATGCGCGGTCAACTCGCGGCTGATGGCAAATTCCAAAACGCTCTTGGGGTCATTGATCAGACCGGGATCGATATCCGGGATAAGATTGGGATCGAGATCCAGGGTCTCGCCGGGACACTCCGATTCAAAGATGGTGGTCAGTTTTTCTTCGTGCAACTTCTCCATCGGGATCATCAGCTGAAACATGGCGCTGGTCTCGCTATTCCTGAAACTTTTTGCCAGGACAAGGTAGAGGTTTTGTGAGTGGATTTCGCTCTGGATCGCTATGCGAAAGGTCTCTTTTCTATCCATGCTGATATACTCCTTCGGCAGTGATAGAATCTGCAAAGGCATGACTTGTCAAGCGAATAGTGGACACGGTCACGGTGCTGGGTTGTGGTGACCGTAAACACCCCAAAATTATCCCACTTACATGGTCTTGACAAGGGTAACCGACAAGTAGTCACCCACCTGGTGATATGCAACTTTGAATGTCACTGCCTGCAGGAAAAGTAAGACAGTTTGAATTGTTCAGATGGTCTTACAAAGGTTATCAAGCAAGGAGAGAGCAATTGTTGAGCCATTATTGATATGATTGCTATAGTTTACGACATACATCAATGTAATGGCATTATCTTCAGCGATATAGATACTATGTATGTCATTGCTTCGCTTGCCGTTTGGTAAGGAGATATGTGCGGTAGCTTCTTCTTTCATCTTCATAGGACTCCGGATGAAAATCAAAGCCGGATTCTGCGATGGTCTTTTCCCAGTCGTGGATGCTAAAGACCCCAAGGAGATGGGTCTCCTGCTCGATCCGGAGTCCTTGCGGGGTGCGGATCAGGTAGAGGAAGAGACATTCATAGGTATTGTCCGTGGGATCGGGGTCATAATTGACGGTGATATAGACCACCGACGTGTCGGGGTGGTCATGATGCGGGATGGACTGGAAGTGTTCGACCTCGTTTTGGATAAAGTCCTCTGTGCAGGTGTCGAGGGTGAGGATAGCCATGCCACCATCTGTCATGTGCCTGTGGCAGTTACGCAAGACCACGGCAAGATCATGGCAGGAAGTGATGTAGCTGATGGCATCATCGATAAAGATAAGGTCAAAGCTGCGCTCAAGATCGAATTGACGCATATCGGCACAGATCGTCGGGATGCCGGGGTTGAGTTCAGCGCAGAGCGACAGCATTTGTGGACTCAGATCCAGACCCATAACCTCGTAGTGGTTTTTTAGGGAATAGATAAATTTCCCGCCGCCACATCCCAGATCCAGCGCAGTCCGGTATTTCCCATGTCCATAACGGTCGAGCCAATCTACTAACCGACCGGTGTATTCAGCATATTCTCCAGCGGGGTCACCCCACATCCGCCATAACCAGCTAAGATCTGAGTATAATCTATATTGGTCAGACATAATCACTCCTTTCCTTTGTTATGATGAACTATGGGGAAGCGCTGCGGAAAACATGGGGGAACCGTGGTAGTTTGCCCCAGCCGATTTACATGGATGTTACTCTATGGCTTGATTCTGCGGAGCACTTCGGTTTCGACCCCGGCGGCAACATCTTCGATCTCCTTGATCAGTATGGCGGATCGGTCGAGAATGTCGGATTTGAAAGCATTGTCGTTGATCCCGCTGATATTGATCAGGACGTTGTAATAGGCTGCTTTGGCGGCAGTGAGGGCAGTAAGGGCAGCTACTCCGGCATCTGAGAGGGCGTTGGCATTTCCGACCCTTGCCACTTTTTGGGCGAGTGTGACCGCCTCCAGCGAAAGTTCCAGCGTCTCAAATGGTACCAGGATCGCCTGTTGGGTACTCTTTTCCACGGCGGCAATGCGGATGGCGATCTCTTCCTCTGTTCTTTTGGGTAGGCGCATGGCGTCCATCATGGCGTTGAAGGCATCGGTATCACGGTCGATACATTGCAATGCTTTTTCCTTGATCGGCTGCCCGGTTTCGGCATACTGCCGCACTTCGCTCTGGACGCTCTCGTAGCCCTTCTTATCTATGGTGAGATTGGAGACCATAGCGGACAGGGCACCGGACATGGCGGCGCATAGGGCAGCCACGCTGCCACCTCCGGGAGCGGGGGCATCGGTCGAGAGCAGATCACAGAAATCGGTGATGGACATATTGACCAGATTGTCCTTGCGGGAAATGGCATATTCGATGATCTTCTTGTCCGGTTCAAAGGGGCTCAATTCCGCCAATCCCATCGATTGCACGGCAGTTTCGAGGATCATCCTTTCGGGGATACCGACGCTTTCGTTCATCTTACGCAGGTAGTATTTACCGGATTCGAGCAATGCTTGCTTGGGGATAAGGCCTACGAGTTCGCTGCCGGTGACCTGGATGCCCATTTCAGCGGCGATTTCACGCACTTTATCCAACACGGCATGTGGGGGCGTGATCTTGTAATTGGTCAGGTTGATGGAGATTTGGGCGCGGTTGTAACTGTCGATATACCAGCCAACTGCTTTGCAATGGGAGAAGAGACCGGGGATAATGATTTTATTGCCGTCGGCGTCTTTGACCAATTTGCCGGTGGCATCTCTTTTCGGTTTGCCGCTTTCGCGGATGGTGAGGGCAAGATCATGCGCTTTTTTCTTGTCGCGGGTATTGAGGTTAATGTTGTAAGCGATGAGGAATTCACGGGCACCGATGGCGGTTGCTCCGCTGCGGGGATTGAAGGCATGAGGACCAAAGTCCGGTTTCCAGTTTGGGTCTTTGGCTTTTTCAGCCAGCGCCTCGTATTCACCGCTACGGACAATAGCCAGGTTGCGCCATTCTTCACGGGAGGCGGCATTCTCATAGAGATAGACCGGTATGCCGAGTTCGTCACCGACCCGTTTGCCCAGTTTGCGGGCATATTCAGCACATTCTTCCATCGTGATATCCGAGATGGGGATAAAGGGGCAGACATCGGTAGCACCCATGCGGGGATGCTCGCCGTGGTGTTTGCTCATATCGATCAATTCGGCTGCCTTTTTGATGGCAAGGAAGGCGGCTTCGACGACGGCATCCGGCTCACCGGCTAGGGTGAATACGGTGCGGTTGGTATCAGCACCGGGATCGACGTCCAACAGAACGACATTGGCAACGCTGCGGATCACTTCGGCAATGGCATCGAGCACCTTGTGGTCTCTGCCCTCGCTGAAATTGGGGACGCATTCCATCAATCTCATGTTATACCTCTTTTTTATGTATTTTAACCTTGATGATCTTCTTATCGGTTGCCTGCAGGATCTGGATACAATACTTGCCGATGGTGAGATATTGTCCCTGATGCGGGATCCGCTCAAGCGTGTCCAGGATCAATCCGGCGATGGTTTCATAATCGCCTTCGGGCAGCTCTATGTCATATTCATCCGCCAGACGGTCGATCTCCATATCCGCCATCACCAGCCACGTACTGGGACTGACCTGCACGACCTCCGGAGTTTCTTCATCCTCGTCATACTCGTCCTTGATATCGCCGACGATCTCTTCGAGGATGTCTTCCATCGTGACTATGCCAGCGGTTCCGCCATATGCATCGACCACGATCGCCATACTCCGTTGATGATGTTGCATTTCTTTGAGCAGAACATCCAGATCGGTATTCTCAGGGACAAAAAGCGCTTCCCGCATCAAGTCTGCTGCCGTCATATCATCAGCACACTTACGCTTGATAATGTCATAGATGATAAGGACACCGAGAATATTATCCAGAGTATCGCGATAAACCGGATAGCGAGTAAAACCTTCGCGACGGGCAATCTCCATGATCTCCGGAAGGGTGGTAGGGGCGGGAATGCCGATGATCTCAGTGCGGGGGATCATGATGTTATGCGCATCCTGCTCGTTAAATTCCAGCGCATCCTCGATCATTTCCATCGCTTCCGTGCTCTCGGAATCGGTCTCGGTTTGTGCCAAGAAGAGGGCAAGATCATCTTTGGTCAGATAGGCAAAGTCATTGGTCTGTTTGATCTTGAGCGTCTTGCTCAAGCGCATGTTAAAGCGGGAGACCAATACCACAAACGGCTTGAACAGTATGGAGAAGAAACGGATGACCGGAAAAAGCGCCGGCACCATCTTTTCGGCATTGTCGCGAAAGATCGCTTTGGGCATGATCTCGCCGAAAATGAGCACCAGAGTTCCGACAGCAAGCGAAGCCCAGCGTGGGTCAAAATAGTCCGTAAAGAGCTGGCGGCTCATCACTGCCGCCAGCGATGCCAACAGAACGTTGAAGATATTATTGCCCAGTAGGGTGGTGCCCAAGACCCTGTCGGGATGGCGTAAAAAGGAAAGTAACTGAGCACGGTATCGGTTTCGTTTGGCGTCTCTTTCCAGTTTGATCCGGTTAATGGAGATCATCCCGGTTTCAAATCCGGAAAAGAGGAAACTCATCAAAATAAAGCAGGCAAGTATCAGAATATAGAGCAAAATGGTGCCCCAGGGCATCAGAATTCACCTCGAGGATGGATCATCCCTTGTTGGCCATGGCTAGATAACACATCTTCTCTCATTTACTTATCACCCATCGGCAGTATCATCGCGCCAAGCACTACGCAATGCCTGGACAAACTCATCGATCTCGCCTGCCAGAAACGCTTCAAGGTTGTAGGATGTCAAGTTAATTCTATGATCGGTCACCCGGGATTGGGGATAATTATAGGTACGGATCTTGGCGCTCCGGTCGCCGGTGCTTACCTGTGCTTTCCGGTGACGGGCGATCTCCTGTTCCTGTTTGCTGATCTCGAGGTCGAGCAATCGGGAGCGAAGGACGGATAGTGCTTTGGCTTTATTTTTGATCTGGGATTTTTCATCCTGGCAGGTGACCACGATCCCTGAGGGCCGGTGAGTGATACGCACGGCGGAATCGGTGGTATTGACGCTCTGGCCACCGTGTCCGCTGCTGCGGTAAACGTCGATGTGCAGGTCATTTTCATTGACGTCAAGATCGATATCCTCGGCTTCCGGCAGGACAGCGACGCTAACGGCGGAGGTATGGATCCTGCCGCTGGATTCGGTGGCTGGGATGCGTTGGACGCGGTGAACTCCGCTTTCAAAGCGCATCAGACCATAGACGTTTTCGCCGTTGAGTTGGAATACGATCTCTTTGAATCCGCCGAGTCCGGTGGGATTGCTGCCGATGAATTGCAGTTTCCAGCCCTTTTTTTCGGCATAGTAACCGTACATACGGTACAACTCGCTTACAAATAGCGCGGCTTCTTCGCCTCCGGTTCCGGCACGGATTTCCACGATGGCGTTCTTGGCATCATTCGGATCGGCGGGGATCAGCAGTTCCCTCAAGTCCTCTTCGGATTGGGCAATTTTGTCCTTCAGGATATCCAATTCATGAACGATCAGCGCGTTCATCTCATCATCGGGAGCATCGCCGAGCATAGTTCTGGTGTCTTCGAATTGGCGTGTCAGGAGTTGCAGGTGATGCCAAGCGTCCACGATGGTCTGTAGTTCGCGGAAGCGGCGAGTGAGTCGTTTGTAAGCCTCAGTATCGTTGAGGATGGAGATATGTGCCAATTGGTGTTTGAGATCTTCATATTCCGCTTCCAGATTTGCCAATTTATCGCGGTTTAGCATCAGAGTTCTCCGAGTTCTGTCACCTTGTGTTCGCCGTAATCCATGTCCAATGCGGCTTTCATTGCCACCAGTGCGGTTTCCACCATCTCATCGTCCGGCGGTTGAGTGGTGATCTTCTGTAGAGCCATGCCGGGAACGGTGAGGATCTTCACGATCGGGTGGTTTATCTTTTTGCCGGAGAATTTGAGGATCTCATAGGAAATTCCTGAGATCAGCGGGATCATCAGGATATGGTAGCCCAGGCGAAGCAGGACGGGAACCGGCTTGCCCAAGATGTAGATCGAGACCAGCGTATCGGTGACCGAAAAGATCAGGATTGCCACCAAGAGTACAAAGAATATGAAGCTCGTCCCGCAACGCGGATGGATCGTTGTAAAACGCTGGATATTGGCGATGGTGAGTTCCTCGTCTTGTTCATAGGCACTAACGTTCTTATGTTCAGCGCCATGATAGCGAAAGACGCGTTTCACATCCTTCATCAAACTGATCAGCCACACATAAAGCACAAAGAAGATGATGCGAAAACCGCCTGCCAGCAGGTTAAAGTAAAGGTCCTTACGGGAGAGTTGCAACCAGTCCGAGATCTTATAGGGCAGCAATCCAAAGAGGACAAAAGCCAGACCGAAGGCAAAGGTAAAACTGAGGATATCCTCCAATTGCTGCATGGCTTTGGATTTAGTCCTGATCTTTTTGCCCTGAGCGGCGGCTTCGTCATTGAGATCGATCTCATAACGTTTGGCAGAGACGGAGAGCGATTTGATGCCAATGCGCATCATTTCAATCAGCGAGAAGAACCCGCGCAGGATGGGCATCCCCATCCATTTGATCCGCTGGGTGATGCTGGTGAATGGGCTCTTAAAAAGTTCGATGCTGCCATCTTTGCGCCGCACCGCCATTGCCAGTGATTCCGGACCGCGCATCATCACACCTTCGATCACAGCCTGCCCGCCTACGTTTATTTGTTTCTTTTCATTCATACTGATCCCTGATAAAAGAAATCGCCACTCTCCGGATTATGGGTAGCACGGAAAATGGCGAAAATGATGGGATGTCGCTATTTATCGGACTTGAGGTTATACTTGCGTTTAAATTTATCGACTCGTCCGGCAGTGTCCAGGATCTTCTGTTTGCCGGTGTAAAACGGATGGCAGACGTTGCAGATATCGACGTTCATCGTGCCTTTGGTGGAGCGGGTCTCAAAGGTATTGCCACAGGCGCAGACCACGTTCACCTTTTCGTATTTGGGATGGATTCCCTGTTTCATTGTATCTATCTCCTTTGGATTAAATCAATAGCGATTCGATTCCAAGGAAATTTGAGTTCACTGGTTGTCAATCATTTTCTGGTGGCGGCAAGATTGTCCGATGATCATTACTGCCGCAATTCAGGATCAGAGTATGCGTTCTCACTCATTTTTCAAATCGGTATCACGATTTTTTCCAATGGATTTTCTCGATTGTTTCAAAAGCTTTTAATAACATATTTATTGAACGGTTCTGGAGAACGGTGATGTATGAGGAGGTATAAATCAAAGAATATCGGGCAGTTATCGATGCATATTCAGGATTGAAAGGATTCATCAAGTCCCATAATGAAGAAAGATTGCATCAATCATTGGGCTATAAATCCCCTTCCGAGGTCCATCATGAAATTTCAGCTTGACGATGATGGGGATTGGAGTTCCAACGTTCTTGGGAGAGAAAATTGAAGGAAGGAAGGTGCAGTCTTTGCCCTTTCTTTTTTCAAGAAAAATGATAAGCTACGCCTTTAAGATACCGGGATTTTGTCCTTACGAAGTGATCCACTTCAAGGATTTCTTAAGCGAAATCAGCGGAACATGTTATGGATTTCTTACTCCCATACTGGTTGAAGCACACAAATCACAAGAAGGAACAGTGATTACAAATATCAATAAACGTTTATACGTGAGTCTATCATTTATCCCTTATTTTGTTGGCAGTTGGATTATCTATTACGAATTAGGGAAAATGATCGCTGTAGCTATCTCATTGATGATATTAGGAGCCATGTTTGCTTTTTACACCGATTTGATGTCCAGGAATAAGCAGAATGTTAAGGATTCAGACAAAGAGTAGAGATAATGAGAAGATGCGATATTGCCCATCTCACCCGCAGCTTCGTCACAGGATACTGATGCCAAGGTCATGGCCTGACTTTGAACCAAAGAAGCATCGGGCAATCCGTTCAGGGAATTTACCAGTCCGGACACTGCAGCGATCACTCTAACGACTGCGATCTTCACGTCACAAATAGTCCCAAGGGCTTGGTCAGCCGATATCTTGACCGATGCAGGCTTCTCCACCACGGACTGGGTAGAATCCGCCTCCAGCTTGACTTCGGTCAGTTTTACATTGGCATCAGATGCGGTTATGACGAGTTTTAGCTTGGGCCGGGCGTAACTATTGACTAATGTACTTACTTGAGTATCTTGTTCCCAGAATTAGTCCAACTGAGGTGAACAATGGATAATGCCGTCCAAGCATTCATTGATATGGCGGATCCTGCCAGAAAGGAACTATACCTGAAGATACAGGCCTTGATTTACGAGGTGCAGCCCGAGATAGAGACCAAAAAGGCCTATGGGGTAGTTAAGTACTTTCATGGGAAAAGCTGTATATTCCTCGGATACTGGAAACAGGGAGTCTCAATATATCCTGGATACATAGATGAGTTATCTGATTTCAGATCCAAGCATGCCCAAATCAAAACCAGAGTGGGAACGATCAATCTGAAACTGACCGACGAGATACCCAGGCAGGATTTGATAGAGATTATCGCAAAGAAACTGAGCACCATATAGTAACCCATATCAGTAATTTCTAATCAGCAGTTTTACCAGTCTGGAACGCCCCAGACACAGGGCATTGCGTCTCGACTTCATCAATGGTGAAGCCTGGATAGAGTATGCGGATACAAGGATCGTTATTGTAGAAGAGCAGAACCTACCCTTAGATCGGCTTCAGGATGGCAGCGAGTTCATCATGCTTGGCGAAGGCATTTGCGTCTTCTCTGTCGTAGAGATGCTCCTAAAGAGCATTGCACTGGTATCACCAAATCTCGAAAACGTGAAAAAACAATATCGCTCCCCATTCCAACGCAGTCAGTAATAGTTAAGGATTATGCCCGTCAGATAGTTCGGATACTCGGTGAGTCAACCGCGCTTAGTTATCTAACGGTCTCAAGAGGCTTTAGGTTCAAGCGGAATAGTGCTTTCTCCCGAGTTCTCCCTGCTTGATAACCTTAGTATAACCTTACGGTCGTAAGGTTATACTAAGGTTATACTAAGGTTATCAAGCAAGGAGGATAGTTTTATGTCAGTGATATCCACGGTTCGGCGTCTGCCAGGGTAGTGTTATCGGGATATGGCTTGAGGGGTATTCAGGTCAGAAGTGATGTTGATTGCCGATGATCTTCCAGGTAGAACCGTCGTAGAGGAAGTAGGAGGTGTCGCCATTTGTTTCGGGCTCGTAGGTGCTAAGGGTTTGGGCAGCGTTGCTGAGTCGCATGATAAAAGAGGCGGTGACGTGATCGCCATTGACCTTGACGGACAGATTGTCAAAGGAAACGGAAGTCCAGGTGCCCATACGATCGAGCCACAATTCCCGATATTGGTAATATCTCATCCCGAAATGGAGGTAGTCCCAATCGACGTGCAGCATAATTTTGCCAATGTCGTTCTGAATCAAGCCGCTACGAATATCATAGAGGATATTGTCGATCTCCATCCGGATCGCCGCATCGGGATCACTGACCTCGCAGGATGCCACCATAAATAGCAGCAGCATGAGGATCAGATATTTCATTCCGGTTTCCTTACGGAACGGAGGAGCGCTACCGCTTCGAGATGTGCGGTCTGGGGGAACATATCAAAAAGTTGGATGCTCTCCACTTCGTAGCCCAGTTCTGTCATAATGCACAGGTCACGGAACAGGGTGATGGGTTTGCAACTCACGTAGATCATCTTTCTGATCAGGGCAGGATCGAGTAATGGCAGCAGATTTGCGTCCAGTCCTTTGCGGGGAGGATCAAAAATGATCGTGTCATGCTCCCGTTTAGCGATCAGTTCCGGCAGAACATCTTCCACCTTGCCACAGATGAAGCGGGCATTGGTGATGTCATTCATCTTGGCGTTGGTAATCGCATCTTCTATGGCAGCCGGAACTTCCTCGATGCCAGCGACCTTCCTTGCCCTGCCCGCCATACTCAGGGCAATACTGCCAATACCGCAATAGGCATCGATAACTCTGTCCTCCGCTTCGATCAAGCTGGAGATATAATCATACATCAGCGTTGCCACCTTGCCATTGACTTGGAGGAAACTGCGATAATGCACGCGTAATCGGATCCCTGATGTTTCCTCCCATAGATAGGGCACTCCCCAGAGTATCTTTTCCCCATCACCGAGGATCACGTTACCGGGACGGCGGTTGATGTTCTGGATGATGCCACAGACCTGCGGGAACTGCTCACGGATGGTTTTTACGAAGAGGTTGCTAAAGGGGAGTTTAGCGCCTCTGGTGACCAGGATCAGCAATATCGATCCGTCCAACTCGCTGATGTGGCAACAGATATGGCGCAGGATTCCGCTGTGGTTGGTCTCATCGTATGCGGCTACCTTTGCCTTCTGCGCCCAATCCATCACCACCCTGCCGATCTCGTCAAAGACCGGCGGATGCAACAAGCATTGCCGGTGAACGACCACTTGATGCGACCAGCGTTGAAACATGCCAAAGGTGATGCCGCCATCTTCCTGAGCGACAGGCATACAACTGCGTTTGCGATATTGCCTGGTCAGAGGTGAGGGAATAATGGACAGCGGACTGGGGGAAGCGGGGGCAAGATTGTTATATTTAAATCTGAACAAGTCGAGTTTGGTCTTGATCTGTGCATCATAAGACAGCATCAACCAGTCACAGGCTCCACAAAGTTTCAGATGACCAAACGCTTCGCAATCCGGTTCCTGCCGCTGTTCAGCGCTTTCGATGATCCGGATGGGACAGGCATAGATGATGCCTGTCCGGCTGGCAGTTACCTCGGCTTCAATCAATTCACCGGGCAGTGTGTTGGCTACGAATACCGTTTTGTCATCATGGTGCCCGATGCCAAAACCATTTTCGCATAATTTGATGATCCTGACCTGGATGCGGGGAGCAGGGTCGTTTTTCGTGTCCCGTATCACATCGGCTCTGCAGTATGCGGGTCGCTTTTTCTTAGGTCTCTTGGCACCTCGATCCGAGCTCAGATCGCCTGCTCTTGCAAGCGCTTGACTCGGTCGGAGATGGAGGGATGAGTGGAATAGAGCGATGCTTTGCGTTTGTTGTTTATCTTTGCCATGGCGAATGAATCCTTCTCTGCTGTTTGCTGAAAGGCGCTTTCAATACGCAACAGGGCATTGATCATGGACTGAGGTGTGGTCAATTCGGCAGCACCATGATCGGCACGATATTCCCGCCAGCGAGAGAAATAGCAGATCGGGATGTATGCCAGAAGCATCAGCACGTTCTCCAGGAGGACCACCAGCAGCCAATAGCCCATAAATCCCAATCCGCCACGGCGATCACTGCTTCTTAAGGCAGCCGAGATGGCAATCGCCAGCACCCTGGCAAAAAACATCACAAAGGTATTGGCTATGCCAGTGAGCAGGGTCATGGTGACCATATCGCCATTCTGGATATGGGAGAGTTCGTGTGCGGCGACGGATGCCAGTTCATCATCGGTGAGGTGGTTGACCAAGCCGCTGGAGAAGGCGATAAGCGAGCTATTGCGGGAAGCGCCGGTGGCAAAGGCATTGACCTCGGGTTTGTTGTAGATGCCTACTTCCGGTATCGGCATCCGCTGATACTCCGCCATCTGCTTGATGGTCTCGTAAATAAACCGCTCTCTACCGTTGGAGGTGCGGGGATCGATCAACTTGATCTTATAGATCTTCTTGGCGATCCATTTGCTCATCCAGAGCGAGATGAAAGCACCGGTCATACCAAATATCAGGCAGAGAATCAGTAGCCCCAGATACCCGCCCCGGGTAAAATCGATCCCGAAAGCCATCCCAACTACGGTTATCACAAAGATAACCAAGAGGTTGGTGACCAGGAACAGACCAATACGTTTGAGTGTGGTTGACATCTTCTCTCCTTAGTGGGTTTATTTCACCCGCCGCCCATGGGCGGACGACGGGCTTCTGATGATTATAGTTACTTCAGCAGCAACATTTTCCGGCTTTGCTGGAAGCCGTCGCTGGTCATCCGGTAATGATATATTCCGCTTCCTACTGATTGACCAGTAGTATCTGTCCCATCCCATACTATTGAGTATGAGCCAGCGGTCTGATGATCAACCCCAAGTGTCCTGACGATCTGGCCTCTGACATTCAAAATATCGATGCGAACAGCACCAGGGCTCTTGATCGTGTAACTGATCGTGGTAACAGGATTGAAGGGATTGGGATAATTACCCTTGAGAGAGGTAGTAAAGGGTGGCTGAATGTGGTCGTCGTTACTGGTGACGATAAACTGGATGCTTTCAGAAGGATCGGAGCCCCACTCTTCAAAGAATACAGCTATGACGAAATAGGTGTAATTGCCGGTGGGGAGGTTGGGATCGATGTAAGTGGTGGTGTTCCCGCCTTCCAGCGTTGCGATCACGGAGCCATTGCGAAACACACTGATGCCGGTAAGTCCCCAGGGAACGGTCCGCTGCTCCGACCTCTCAGGAATTCCCCATCCCCATTCCAAATGGACGTCGTTTTGGATGAGTTGTCCTTGCAAGTAGGAGGGTGGGATGATCTCCGCGATAGTAAAGTCCGACCAATTACGCGCAGTGAAATACTCGCCATCGGTGCGGGAATTGGGTATGCCAATCAGCATCATCGGCGTTTGGGGGATAGCGCCGCCGATATAGTCCACATTGTAGAAAGTGGTGCGAAATTGGGCATTGGCGGTTCCGGATGAGAAAGGATAGACCTGACCATTGACAAAGGTGGGTTCCGGTGTGATGAAATACACTCGCGTGAGCCGCACCAATCGTGACTGATAATCGTTGAAGTTCTCATTCAGATCTTCCAGATCTATGTCCAAAACCAAAGGATTATTCCCGGTGGAAGTGGCAGCGCCGGGATTGGTGACAGGAGTCAATTGGACCATACCGCCAAACAATGAAAGCGTTCCAGTTAATCCCGTAACCCCATCTCCCACATTATAATTGGTGGTAATAACGCCATTCACATCATCGATCAAGATACCAGCGGTATTGTCCTGCACGAATTTCTGGTTGCGGAAGGTCTGCTTGAAGGTCAGCACCGCTTCAGAGGACAGGCGATAGATCTGGGTTCCGGTTGCCTGCTGCCTCAATTCACTGATCGAGGATACGTTAATCGGCAAAATGTAAGTAGCTATTGAGATGGGTGAAGGCGGCTGTCCGGTTAAATGAGCAATGGCTTTCAAAGTGGTCGTCGTGTTTATCGTCACGGGTTGGGTGTATAAGGTCGAGGAGGTCGTGGGATTACTGCCGTCGGTGGTGTAAAAGATCTGGGTGCCGATAGTGGAGGAGGAAATGCTAACCTGAACGGGGGTCATATATGTTCCTCCGGGGGGACTGAAAGTAGGGGGATTCACCGATCCTCCGGCCTGAAAGAAGTCCGCCAGAGAGCGGGCGGTGATATAGTCCCCATCGGCCCTGGAATTGGGTATGCAGACCACATCTCTCGGCCCCAAAGGAATGGAGGTGTTTATATAGTCCACATTAAAGAAAGTGGTTCTAAAGTTAAAAGCGGCGGTGCCGTCCGAAACCGGATATACGGTGCCATTGGCAAAAGTAGTGACCGGTTGCGCGAAGGTAACATTATTTACCCTGATCAGGAAGGATTCATATTGGTCGAAGTTGGCTGTAAGATCAGAGAGCGAGACGATCACTGGCGTAACGGTATTATTGGAAGAGGTGGGAGCGCCGGCATCAAGTACGGGCGTAAACTGGAGCATATTGCCAAAGACGCCGAGCCTTCCCGTCAGGCCGGTTACACCGTCCATAACATTGTAGTTAGTCGTTATGACGCCGTTAAAATCATCGATCAGAATACCTGCTGATCCGTCTTGAAAGAACTTCTGATTACGGAAGGTCTGTTTAAAGGTCATGATCGCCTGGGAAGTGAGGCGATAGACCGTTGTACCGTCAACCGGCTGATTTCTCAGCGCTGTCACTGATGAAACATTTACTGGGAAGGTATAAGTCGCAGTTCTTACGCCACTGGGGTTGAAGCCAGCCAGCACACCGAAGGCTCTGATCGTGGTGGTAGAACTGATCGTGAGAGGTGTGCTGTAGATCGGGGAGTCGGTCGTGGGGTTGCTGCCGTCCATGGTATAGTGGATGGTGGCACCTGGAGTGCCGCAAGTGATGCTGACGTTCACCGGGGATGTATAGAAACCGCCGCTGGGCGTGAAAACCGGCATCTCCACAGTATTTCCCCCACCGTATGCCGTCCAGGAGATATTGTCGATGGTGACCTGACGGTTGACTGCTCCGCCCTGAATATTCCGGATCTCTATCGTGAAACTACCTGATATGTTTATTCCGCTGACAGCAAAGGTATGCACGGTCGGATCTCCGCCAGCAGCTCCGCCAAAGATCTGGGAATCCGCCACCCAGTTGCCATTGACAAATAGCGCCAATTGCCGGTCTCCGGCGGATGTATATGCCTTGCGCATATTCACTGAGAAATTACCGATCCCACCCGGTATGGGTCCCGAAACGATCCGGCTCGGAACTTCCGAGCGGCGTAGGATCATACCATTGCCGTTGATGGGATTGCTATTTGTGCCTGCCACTGCCCCGGTGACGTGAAAATAATTCCAGGTGATCCCGCCATTGCCGACGAAACTGCCGTCGATATAGCTGGTGCCTGTGTAATCAAAATTATCGAATGTCTCCAGTCCCTGGCCGAAGACGGTGGCAAGGCATGCTGCCCCACAGAATAAGGTTACAAGCATCTTTTTCATCATTCCTCCTTACGGACAGGGTTACTTTCTGAATGCCTTATTTTTAGGCAAGAAAAATCTTCCTCTAATGTGTGGGACGATTTTTTGCTTTACGATTCCGACTTCAACGCCCATAATGTAAATGGAATCTGATAAGTAGAGGAGCGTTACGGCGGAATCGCGGGTACCGGGTGAATACTTTGGAAGAAGAAAAGCAGCATGGGCTGCAATCGGTTATTGATCCCCACACCCTCAATTTGGCTTGATCTTTCTATATAGGATAAATGAATGAAGCGCAGGATAAAGAAGGAGGGCTATCGCCGCCACGGTGGTGACCGCTTGGAACATGCTATACCCCTGCAGGATGATCCCTTTTAGTGCCAGAATCAAGCCGCCCAAGATAAAAAATACTCCCCCCATCCGGTGGGTCTGATACCAAACCTCGTCATTAGAAAGCGTCCAGGGCGTGCGAATACCGATGAAAAAATTGCGGGGCACCTTGGGTAGTAGATTGCCCAAAAATACCAGCAGTAAACCTATCAGCACCAGGATGAAATTCATCCGCGGAACCGCATACGGATACTTCGCCAGATACAGCGAATAGACATTGATCAACGCAAAAAACAGCAGCAAGACAAAACTCAGGGATGGTACCAAACGCTCGAAACGCTGTTCAAAACGCTTATACCACGGCGAGTAATAGGGCATCAGATACAGCAGCAGAAACATACCCATGCCGAATAAAACCCCAAACAGCACCGCGCCCGTCAACGAGAAATATCCATCCACTACGCCGGCATAATTCCAGTGCGACGGGATCATTGTCCCCGGCTCAATGACATTCACAAAATACAACACCGCTATCAGATGCATTACGATCACTACCAGTGACCATTTGAAATTAGCCATTCTTTTCATCGTCTTTCTCCCTTTGATCGATATAATCCAAAACCCAGTTTACCATGTCCTCAAAGACCGTCGTCGTCAATCTGTAGTAGATAAATTGACCCTTCTTTTCCGCAGAAACCAATCCCGCATGACGTAAAATCTTCAGATGATCGCTGAGTGCTGCTTTGCTGATCTCAAAATGCTCCGCGATCTCGCCCGCATTCATCCGTGAATGCTTGCGCAACAACAACATGATCCGCCGGCGGTTGCCATCTGCTATCGCTTTGAAAAAGGAATCTGACATTACTTAATCCTTACTTTATTTAATTAGGTGCCTAACTAACTAAACGCCGAAATCCGTCAAGGGTTTTTAGCTCATTTTTTGGTATCAGTCCGACTTCTGCTCCATAAGACAATACGATACAGCGCTGATAAACATCATCACAAACCCTTGCCAAGCGATTGTTCCCTGAGCAGCGGATGCTGGCAATGTGGTCATCACCAGGAAGTGCGGTATCTCAGTACCCCCTGGCAGGCATTGCGCAACGGCAATACCCTTACCCATATTTACCCCAGTAAGGGTTACTGGATCAAAGTAACTCAAAATTTTGGATTGATCAATCTTTGATCGTTCTGTTTAGACCGAGAGATCTTACAGCGGTTGCTTTTACCGGCGGCCGCTGCTGTTTGGGATTGGATTTTCCCCCTTTATCTTCATTGCGGAAACAGATACGGGCGAAAAAATGTGATTTCCATACCATTCCGCTCTGATATGTCCAAAAAACCGGAAAATATCGGATATGTGGACGGGGGTACGCCCTATAAATGATCGTTATCGGATGGGAGGACTCCGTTCCTGACGGATCATCCCCCGCTGAAAAGGTAGCGCCTGATGTCCCGGTATTGGGAGAGGAAGAGTCCACCCACAGCGAGAGAAAGACCGGTCAGAGTGCGCGGCGTGAAGGTCTCGGAAAGCCAGAGATATGCCAGGATGGCGGTAAAGACGGGGATGAGGTTGGTAAAGATATTGGCGCGGATGATGCCCAGGTAGCGGATGACTCCGGTATAGAGCATAAAAGCGCCGATCGTGGCAAAAAGCGACATGGCGGCGATGGTGATCAAGCCGGTGCTGGAATGCTCCATCACAAAGAAACTACCGGAATGATTGATCAGGAAGATCGGCAGGAAAAAAAACATGCCATAGACGCTCTGCCAGGTTACGATGGTCAAAGCGCTGTAACGGTGCGTGAGATCACGGACGGTTATCCCGTAAAACATTCCGGCAAAGACCGCCAATAGCATCAAGAGTACACCCTTGAGCGTGGAGTCTCCACCTCCGCCCTCCAGGGAAATCAATGCCACGCCGCTGAAGGAAATGATCAGTCCCGCAATGAGATAGACGGTTATCCTTTCCCTGAGGATAAGCCAGGCACCGACCGCCGTTACCAATGGGATGGTCGATATGATCAAAGAGCCAAGAGTTGGCGTAACATACTGCATGCCATTGGCTTCGCCCACGAAATAGAGAAAGGGCTCAAAAAACGCCACCAGCAACAGCCACAACATATCTTTCCCCGATGGCATCTGACGGTGCCGGATCAGGAGCATGAAAATGAGCAGCAGGACACTTGCCAGAAGCAACCGCAGAAAAACGATCTCCATCGGGCGGTACCACTGCAGCGCCACTTTGATCCAGACAAAGGTGAGCGACCAAAACAGCATCGCCAGGATCGCCTGTCCGTAGATCAGCATCTTTTTCATTCCACTCTTGACTCCTGTCCAATTTGATCCGTGTCCATGAATGTCATATCTTGCCATTCCGCTCCTTATCCAAGCGAAAGACAATCGGGGGGTATCTGTTTATCGGGGTGCAAAATTGTCAAGCATTCGATAATTCTCAGCCCGGGCAGAGTTGACACCAAGACAGCCCTGATAGGGCGTCACCTTATCAGGCAGGTGGTGGAGCGTAGCGGAACCCCCGCATCCGGATAGGCAAAAAACGTCCGCACCGTAGGGGCGACATAAACAACGTTTATAAGAGCGTTGCACATATTGGAAACACCTCTTTGAATTATGTACCCGTCTTAAGAAAGTTTAGATTCAGTCGGTGCTTTCCTTACTTCTTCCCTGCTTGATAACCTTAGTATAACCTTACAATCGTAAGGTTATACTAAGGTTATACTAAGGTTATCAAGCAAGGAGGACACAAACTCGCCAAGTTGCACTTCCACCTGGTAATCGGACAACTTGTACCAAGATTGAAGCAGCATGATCCGGAACATCACTTCCGCTGAGAATGCGTCCCTGCCGGCAACCGAAGTTCGTCTAATCTCTATCGTGTCGAGGAACTTATCTATCCTCTTCCAATTTATCAATAGTTCGATGTCCTTGAGAAAGTGCTTGCGGGTTGCCAGGCGATTGAAAATCTCCTGATCGGCGATGGTTATTGTCTGCTTTTCCATGGTTAGCTCCTGTGTTGCTACAAAGACAATATAAACAACGCATCTAACTTGACAAGAAATATTTATCTATACTTATTGTCCACTTGCATGTGCAACAGTCTTATTTATCGGGGGAAAAGGGAAACAGATAGTTACTGAGCTTAATGAATCTGATAAATGTAAATTGATCCTCCACGACAGGATTTGCACAATGAAAGGGAAAAAGAGTCAACCGTTGATATGATCGAGAGAGGGGGGGGGTAGTGAGAATCACTTCAAAGAAAAAGATTGACTTCCAAAACCAGGTCAAAATACCGCCCCGCTTACAAAGTGATGAGGATGACCCATGAATAAAGAGAGGCATTAATGATCTGAAGGAATTAGTGAGGAACATGAACTATCGGCGGGTGTGCAAGTGTCCACCTACCCATATAAACTGCATGACAGCAAGGGAATGGATGGTATCTCAAATCGGGGTATGGCAGCTCGTTTACGAAAAAAGAGATATAAGGGACAAAGAAAGACATCCCGCCACCTTTCCGATAAGCTTGTCAAAGAAGATAGTATCATTGTTTAGTCACGAAGGCGAATTAGTACTTGATCCCTTCGTAGGTAGTGGCACGACTCTCGTTGCGGCGCAAGACTTAAACCGCAATAGCCTGGGGTTTGATCTGAGCGAGATTTATATCGGATTGTGTAACGAACGGTTAGATCAATCAATCGCAATCAATAAATGCTCTCAGATTGCTATCCAAGATGATGCAAGAAACATAAAAGAATATCTTCCTCCAAATTCTGTCAGCTTGATTTGGACCTCTCCTCCGTACGCCAACCTGCTAAACAAACAAAGAAAAAACAAATCACGCCGAGATCGGGATAACGGTCAACTAAACAAAATTGAGCAATACTCACAAGATAAACGTGACTTGGGAACATACTCAGTCGAAGAGTGGGCTATGGCCATGGGTGATATCTTTGAGGATTTATTGCATCTTCTAAAGCCGAAGGCTCATTGTGTAGTAAATGTTCCCGATTTCTGGTGGGAGAATAAGCGTATTACACTTCATATCGTATTGGTGGAGGAGTTAAGGAAAAGAGGTTATGAACTTAGAAATACGATAATTTGGGATCGGACAAACATCGTTAATAATATTGGCATCTTTGGATGGCCCAGTAATTACATCACGATGGGTACCACTTTCGAATACCTGCTGGATTTTTGGAAACCATAAAAATAGGGAATCACGATATGCTTCAAGTATTTACGAAAGACGAACTGATAGTTAAACTCAGAGAGATAAAAAAGCGGGGTTGGATCGAAAACTACCGGTTCGGTAATGACGGCTCTGCGGGGAATATTTTAGAGGATTTGCTCGATCTCAAAGAAAACAATTTAGCCATTGCCAATTCAGGAGAATGGGAATTGAAAACGAAGTGACAGAAGTCATCGGCTCTATCAACTTTACTACACAATGAGCCCTCCCCAAGGCAAGCAAGGATAGTTCCTCCCCTTCTAGTGCCTTATTACGGATGGAAACATAATGGGGCAGGGACTAAATATCCTGAATCGGAGTTAAGTTTCAGACAGACCCTATACTGCAAAAGGTATAGCGATAGAGGTTTTACGGTTAATATGGATAGGCTGGATAAGAGAATCACTATCATTTTTGATGCAGGTAAAGTCGATCCGTCCCATTCAGAATGGCTATCAAGTGTTAATGATAGAATAGGTCTCGGAGGTCTTAATCCCATCCCGTATTGGGGATTTGAGGATGTTGCAGCTTCTGTCAGAGCTAAACTTATTAATTGTTTCTACGTGTTTGTTGATGTGAAGAAAGAGGGTAACACTGAGTCTATCAGATATACCGACATTAAAATGTTGAGTAACTTCTCAATGGATAAATTTATCGGTGCACTTGAGAATGGTCTGATCTACATTGATTTCGATGCAAGGACAGGTCATAATCACGGAACTAAATTTCGTATTAGGGAAAGTAATATCCACTTGTTGTATGAGAATGCTGTTCTGCTATAGAATACATATCCTTAGATATGAATTTATCACTTTTGTTTTACCCGCTTCGCCAAAACAGATAAGGAGTCTATCATGGCTAAAAAAGCAATAGCAAGTTTTAAGTATGATGGCAATAAGGGAGAGCTCGAAGCAGCTGTACGCAAATCTCTTGAACGCATGAAACTAAAGTACGAATTACCTGTCAGCAATGCTGGTGGTTTTTCTTTCACTGCTAAGGAACCAATGCGTTGGTTGACAACTAATTATCCTGTGCACTTTACCATAGACGTTGTCCAATCTGGTGATCAATGGGCAGTAATCATAGAAGGTGGATGCACTCTTACATCTCTTACTCAAGATTCTCACAACAGCCAGCGAGTGAAGGATCCTCGAAAGATGATTTGTACACTGGCACCAGATGCTTCCTCGTAGAAAATAATAATTCATGTTCTTTCGATATTAGTCGTTGAGACAAGTCGTAGTTTCTTATGAGTAATTCTGTCTCCGTCTGGAACGCTCCAGACACCGAGTACTGCGTCTCTACTTCATCGATGACACAGCCATCGTATAGCCGTTTGATGTAAGGATCGTTGTTTTAGGATAGCAGGAACTTGCTTGATTCACTCTATCAATTATCCGATCGGATACTTGATCGTGTGGTGTAATCCGAGCGTAAAACTGAAGGATGGATCAAAATCCATGGGGAAAAGGATTTGATCGATGGTCAACAAAGAGTAACCGCATTGATGACGGCATTTTTGGGGAGAGAGGAACTGGATAAAAACTACGAGACGATCAAAATATCCATAGCATACAACCCTGTGGAAGAGATTTTTGAGGTATTAAATGCGGCAATCCAGATAAACCCCCTTTGGATTCCAAATGTGGAGAACGTCTTTTCCCCGACATTTAACAGTTATAACTTCGTAAATGATTATTGCACAAAGAACACTGGCACTTCACCAGAATTGATAGCGAAGAGTATACAGAAATTGATGATGATTTCCTGAATGAACGCCGGAAACTGATGGCTCTCAAGATCAAGGATTGGTTTTTGACTATTCTCATGCAGGGGTTCCGCTACGCTCCACCAACTACCTATGAGAGTGTCGCCCTTCCAGGGCTTTTCAGCGGATCTGCTGCTGCAACTACATAAATTCCATTCATTTTCAGGGAGTTATGTACTTGTTATCAGCGCTGACGGGAAAAACGACACACTTGACAAAAAGAGTTGTTTTGAATTACTGTGGATAGTTAAGCCGTAATCTGTCCCGCAGGACAAAACGGCTTATAAAAACAATGAAAGAAGGTGGAAAATGGCATTATTACTCAAGACCACCAAGCAGATCGAAGCGCAACTGGATCAGTTCCTCGATATCGTGAGTGATGCGGCGATGCTGTTTCAATTGGGGATGGAGGATTATCTACTGGAGCGGAACACCCAATTTGAGGAGCGTTTGAGCCGGATCCGCGAGAATGAGCAGAAGGCGGACGATCTGCGGATCAGCATTGAGCGATATTTGTATGAGCGGACGCTGATCCCCGAAAACCGCGGCGATGTCCTGGCGATCTTGGAAAACACCGACGAGGTAATCGACAACATCAAGGATTCGCTGTTACAGTTCTCGATCGAGATGCCAGAGATCGATCAGTCGCTGGACGATCTGTGGATGCAGACGACGCGGGCATCGGTCTCGGCGGTCGAACAACTGGTTTGTGCGGTGCGCTCGTTCTTTAATGACCTTCCGGCGGTGTATAACTACATCCATAAAGTGTTTTTCTTTGAACGTGAGGCTGATCATCTGGGCGAGAAACTGCGCCGTCAGATCTTTGCCTTGCCGATCGATCTAGCCCGCAAGAGCCAATTGCGCTGGTTTGCGATCCACATCGAGAAGATATCGGACTATGCGCAGGCGGTGTGTGACCGGCTGGCGATCTATACCATCAAACGGCAGTTGTAAGCCGTTATTCTGATGTGGTTCATCATCGGATCAAATCTTCCAGATGGGCGTAACGGACAAGCTGCGCTTATGCAACGGATCAGCTCCACTGATGGATCGGAACTCTCCGCTACGGAAGGGATGAGATGATCTTTATTTACCTGTTGAGCGGATTGTATCTGGGCTGGTCATTGGGAGCCAATGACACGGGCAATATCTTTGGCGCTGCTGTCGAAACGCGGATGATCAAGTTCAAACGGGCGGCACTGATCGCAGCCATTTTTATCACGCTGGGAGCGGTGTTGGAAGGCAGCGGACCCTCACGGACACTGGGACGGCTGGGCTCTGTCGATGCGCTGGGGGGCGCTTTTACCGTAGCGCTTGCCGCCGCTGTGGTGATCACGGTGATGGTCAGGATCAGGATACCCGTATCCACATCCCAGACCATAGTCGGTTCGATCATCGGTTGGAACTACTTTGCCGGCAGATTGACCGATTTTAAGCCGCTGTTGACGATAGCGGGAAGTTGGGTGGTTTCCTTCGTGCTTTCTGGCGTCATATCCGGTGTGTTGTTCTTCCTGTTTCGGAGGATTTTGGACAGAGCGAAACTACATTTGCTGAAGCTCGATCTATACACACGCTATGGTCTGATTGTGGTGGGGGCGTTTGCGGCATACAGTTTGGGTGCCAATAATATCGCCAATGTGGTCGGCGTATTCGTACCGGTATCGCCGTTTAGCGATATCTCATTGGGCTCTGGTTTTGTGTTTCGGGGCGTTACGCAGTTGTATCTGCTGGGCGCCACCTCGATAGCGGTCGGGATATATACCTATTCGCATAAAGTGATGCGGACGGTGGGCAAAGATCTCTTCCGCCTGTCGCCGGTGACCGCTTTGATCGCCGTGCTGGCGGAAGCAATCGTGCTCTTTCTCTTTGTCTCACAGGGACTATACAACCTGCTGTTGAGCCTGGGTTTGCCGACGATCCCGCTAGTGCCGGTATCTTCCTCGCAGGTCATCGTCGGTGCTGTAGTCGGGATTGGTATTGCCAAAGGCGGCAAGAACATCCGCTATAACGTCCTGGGCAAAATCTCAATGGCGTGGGTAATCGCACCGGTGCTGGCATTCCTCTTTTCCTTTGTGGCGTTGTTTGTCGTGCAGAATGTCTTTGAACAGCCGGTTCATAAGGATCTTGCTTATAGTTTTAACTTTGAATCGGTCTCCGAGATGGAGAGACAGGGCATCAATATCAACAATCTGCCATTTGTGATCGCCAATTTTAGCAGTGAGCGACAGATTTTTCGCGAGCTTGATGACACCGGCGGGTTTAGCCGGCAGGAAATCCTGCAGATCGTGAGCATTGCCGAGGAATATCCGATGCGGGTGGACGTTCAGATATTACATGATCGGGGGTTTTCCAGCCGATTATCATACGTCCAGATAAATGCTTTGATCCCGCTATTGGGAGAGGAATACAGGCACAAGTGGCAGTTACGAGACGCCCTGCAGCAGTTTGAGGCATGGCGCTTGATCGCTGGACCGCAGAACGAATTGGATAAGCAGCATAACCGTGCCTTGCTCAATCAGATGGACATACTCTACCGGGCTTTCTGGAAGGGGCAGGAGGATCGAAGCCGATGAATCCATTCTTTATCAAGATCATTCCGCTCATCCTGGCTTTTGGGATGGGGCTCTTTGTCCGTTATGTCCGGTTGATGAACCGGGAAGATGCCCCGGTCTTGCTCCGTTTCGTGCTGAGCGTTTCCCTGCCGGCGATGGCGCTGAATTCGATCTTACGGGCGCAACTGACGCTGGACATGATGTATCTGCCGCTGAGCGGGATCGCCATAGTCATCATCATGTATTTCGTGGGAACGCTCTATGGCAGGCAATTGAAGTTAACTGGCGGGATGATGGGCAGTTTCCTGGTGGGGACGATGATCATGAATACCGCTTTTTCGCTACCCTTTTTTGCTGCCGCTTACGGTGATGAGGGTTTTGCGCGTGGGACGCTCTTTGATGTGGGTAACAGCCTGATGATCTTTACCTTCACCTATTATCAGGCAGTTAAATATGGCTCGCATTCGGGAAGAAACAATGGCTGGTGGAAGCGGTTTCTGCGGTTGCCGCCGCTATGGGCGATGGTGATTGGATTTGGGATACGATTGCTGCGCTGGCAAATGCCGGAGATCGGGATCAACTTCCTGCATTTGATCGGACAACCGACCATACCCTTGATCATGATCGCGCTGGGCTTATACTTTCATCCGCGGCTGCGCAATCTGGGCAAGGCATTTACCGCTATAGGGATCAGAATGGTCGTGGGTCTGGCCTGCGGTTATGCGATTGCTACTATGCTTGGTTTGCAGGGCATTACGCGGATCGTAATAATCGTCAGTGCGGCTACGCCCATCGGTTTTAATACTCTCATATTTGCCAATCTGGAAGATCTGGACAGGGAATTCGCCGCCACGCTCGTTTCTTTCTCGATCCTGATCGCCCTATTTTATATCCCGCTGTTGATCTATTGTCTGTCATAAGGATTTATCTTGACGAAATCCACCCTGAACCTGAGTGGAAAAAGCTGTAGGAGAAGTTCAATGAAACGCATGATTGCAATACTGCTGATCCTGGGATGCCTGCTTGGCGTATCCTGCAACCGATTGAGTCATGGGGAAAAGATCAAATTCGAGGGTTTTGACGTCTATTACGGAAAAGGCGCCACCAAGGGAGACGCACAAAAACTGGGCGATTATTTTGTCGGACTGGGCTTGAACGAAGCAAGTAGCGACCGAAAAAGCATGCAGGTGCAAAAAAGCGGTGATACTTATGTGGTAAAATTTATCGTTAGCGATGATGCCGAGATCGATCCTCAGAAAGTGGAATCGTTCGAATTCATCGGTTATATGCTTTCTGCATTGGTATTCAACGAAACGCCGGTGGATGTTCATCTGTGTGGCGATGGATTCCAAACCCGAAAAGAACTCCGCTTCGCAGAGTATTCGGCAAAACTGGACGAACTATTTGAATGCCCCGTCCCAAAAAGTGATTTTGAATGATCAGCGGATTACTAGGATGATTATGAATGAATTTAACGATTTGGCAAGTATAGTAAGACTATTGCGTGATCCTGTCACTGGCTGTCCCTGGGATATCAAACAGACGCCCAAAACTCTGATACCCAATTTCATCGAAGAGATGTATGAAACAGTCGAAGCGATAGAAAACGGGGATGACCAGGCACTGCTGGAAGAGCTGGGCGACTTGCTTCTGCACGTCGTGTTTCAGGCCCAGATCGCTGCGGAGAAAAAGAAGTTTACGATCGATGACGTGCTCACACACATTATAAATAAACTCCAAAGCCGCCATCCTCATGTATTTGGCACTCTGGAACTAAACGATGCCGAAGAAGTGAAAATGAATTGGGAACGGATCAAGAACAAGGAAAAGAAGGGCCGCAAATCGATCTTGGATGGGATCCCACGCTCCCTGCCAGCTTTGATCGCTGCCCACCGAACTCAAGAAAAAGCCGCTGCCGTTGGATTTGACTGGCCAGATCTTGAACCGATCAAATCCAAGCTGGACGAAGAACGGATCGAATTGGAACAGGCAATGCACAATTCCGATATGGACAGCATCAGAGAAGAACTGGGCGACATGCTCTTTACGCTGGTCAATCTTGCCCGCAAACTCCATATTGATGCCGAATCGGCACTTCGTAAGACGACTGCGAAGTTTCGCAGACGATTTAACGCGATCGAAGAACACTATCATGCCACAGGTAGGGATATCAATGCCGCAGGACTCGAAGAACTCGACTATATTTGGGAAGCAGCAAAAAAGCACTAATCGCTTTCAAACGCTGCGTCTGTATCTTATTTTGGGCACCTTTGCGATCTTTACCTTTTTCGCCGTCTATATACAGATCCTGATCCAGAATGCCAAACAGGAGCAGCAATTCGTGCCCGGCATATTTGCCCAATACATCGCCTATACCGATAGTTACCTCAAAGAGTGCGAAGCCTATACGCAAAAACTGACTGAGTTGTTCACCAATTATATAAAGATCTCGCTGAAGCGAAACTTCCAGCAGGAACTGTGGAATTATGTCAGTACCGAATTCATCCCGAAGTATCCCTTGTCCACCATCATCACCGATGCGAATATGGAGCCGACGTTTTGGAACCGGGTTCCGGTCTCAGCGGACTCTGTATTTTCCGAATTGTCGGCTGATTCGCAGATGAAACTGCGCAAATTGCTTGATGAAATGCTCAGCATCGAATTGATCGATGAAGGTGAATTGGCTGGTTATGCTTTCTACTCCCGTCCGGTATCGTTTGAGCACTTTATCAAGGGCATCGATATCTCCATCATTGTCACCGACCGGACGAAAAGACCCCTCTTTTGGCGTAATGTGGACATCCCGGAAAACCTTGAATATCAGATTTTGGACACGGAAAACCGGGATTACCTCGATGAAAAGATATCGGGCATGACCGAGATACCGATCAGCAATGCCGACCACAACCTCGGATTTATCTATTTTTCCGCCTCCACATCTCTTTCACAGATACGTTACTTTGTCCTGCTGGAACTCGCCATCGCCGTCATGCTGATCTTCTTCAGCAGTTATGGCCTACTACTGCTACGCAAAACCGAAAAGGACACCATCTGGATTGGACTGGCCAAAGAAACCGCCCATCAATTTGGCACTCCCATCACTTCGCTGATGGGTTGGATGGATTACCTCAAGGAATGCCGGACTTCCAGCAGGGACAAAGATGACCACAGCAAGATAATCGAACTGATGACCGCTGATCTGGAGCACCTGAAAAATATCGCCTCCCGCTTTGGCAAGGTCGGATCGACCGTCAAACTAATACCGCAAGATCTGGAAGTGATCCTGACCGATACTGTGGATTACTTCAAAAACCGACTGCCGCATCTCGGTTCGCGCATCGATATTCACTTGATCAGCAAACTGGGACAAGTCAAAGTCCTGCTGGACATCGAATTATTCAAATGGGCGCTGGAAAATCTGATTAAAAACTGTATTGATGCCATGAGCGGCAAGGGCGGTAATATCATCGTAACCTCGACGTCAAAATCAAACTGGGCATACATCCACATCCGTGACGAGGGAAAAGGTATTCCGCGCTCGCAATGGCGCAAGGTCTTTGAGCCCGGCGTTACCTCGAAGAAAAGAGGATGGGGATTGGGATTGAGTTTGGCAAAACGCATCATTGAAGAGTATCATCACGGCCACATCAAAGTGGTCGAAAGCACTCTCGGCGAAGGCACGACCTTTGAGATCAAACTCCATATTGAACACCTCAAAAAGGAGAAACGATGAACTACGTCCTAACTGCCAAACAGATGAGAGAAATCGATAACCGCACTATAAACGAACTGGGCATACCTTCCCGCGTACTGATGGAGAATGCCGGAAAGAGATGTGCAGAACTGATCATTGATCTGTTTGAAAATGACTTGATTGGATCTGTTGCTATTCTTTGTGGCAGTGGCAATAACGGCGGTGACGGAGCAGTCGTGGCACGTTGGTTATATCAAAAAGGCGTCTCGGTCGCTATCCTAATCGTCAGCAGTAATTCTCTCGCCCCGGACAACAAAGCCAATCTTGATATTTGCCAAAACCTAGGGATACCTGTCACAAGCATCGAATCCCTGACTGATTGGGAAGATATCTGGGATCGATTGGATGACGTTACTTTATTGGTGGATGCTATTTATGGGACAGGATTTAAAGGCGAATTACCCCCGATGATACACCGGATCATAGAGTCCGCCCAAAGAGATGTCCCAACAATCGTTTCCATCGACATACCATCCGGGATCGATGCCGATACCGGAATGGGTGAGGGTGCGATAATGGCAAGCGCCACTTTCGCTCTGGGCGCTCTGAAACTCGGACATCTCATAGGCGACGGGGCGGAGCATTGCGGTGAACTTCACCTGATCGATATAGGCATACCGGATATGTTTCTTGGGGACTTGGATTGCGGACATCTACTGGATATTAATGACCTGAACCTGCCATACAGAACGCCATTTGGTGATAAATCCACCTATGGTTCGCTGGCAGTTTTTGCCGGATCTGAGGGCTTGACCGGCGCCGCTGTCCTTGCCTGCCAGGCTGCGTTACGATCTGGAGCCGGACTGGTCACGCTCTATCATCGGGCGGCATTATCCCAGATCTTTGAGATCAAACTTACTGAGGTCATGACCCGCTCGATCCCAGAAACTGAAGACGGTCTCCCTGATCCGGATGCATTGTTTCAATTGCTGATGCGACATAACGCCATTCTGATCGGTTGCG
The DNA here is from genome assembly GCA_037441405.1 of Candidatus Cloacimonadota bacterium. Lineage (GTDB taxonomy): Bacteria > Cloacimonadota > Cloacimonadia > Cloacimonadales > Cloacimonadaceae > VGPI01. The sequence continues at coordinate 79,030 of JBBISI010000001.1, read as the reverse complement.
GCATCAGCCAAAGCGATTATGCCCTCAAACTGATGGAAATTGCTCTCACCCACCAAATTGGGGACACCTATCCGCCAATGGTGATCGATGCGGATGGCTTGCGGCTATTGGCAAAACACAGACATCTGATGGTTTATCTGGCAGACCGTAATGTGGTGCTTACTCCGCATATCCGCGAATTCGCTGCTTTGACCGGTGTGGAGGTTGATCTGATCAAGCGGGACATCGTCAGACATCTGAAGGAATTTGTAACCAAATACCGTTGCCCGGTGCTGCTAAAGGGTAAAACATCAATATATTATAACGGGTCAGTCTTGTTATTCAACAACACCGGCAATGACGGCCTGGCCACTGGCGGCAGCGGGGATGTCTTGGCTGGAATCATCTCATCATTTATGGCCCAAGATCCTGAGCTGGCAAATCCGGCAATCTACGCCGCACAGATCATGGGCCTAACCGCTGATCTGCTTGCCAAAAGAAAATTACCCTATGCCATTACGCCCAGCGATGTGATCGAACACCTGTTTGTATTTGCTGAAGGAGGTACAGATGCATAAACTTGCTTGTATGAAAACTCCTGTATTTTGGGCTGAGGGATATCCTGGAAAACTCGACCGGGAAAACTGGCAGATCAAGGTGGGAGGGCTATGCGAACGCCCCTGCGTGTTGTCGTGGCACGACCTTGCCTCTTTGCCCCAAACTGAAGTGAATGCCCGTCTGACCAGTGTTACCAGATGGTCGGTGGGTGGCTTGTGGAAGGGCTTGAAGATCAGTGATCTGCTCGAACACGTCGGCTGTTCCGCCCGCGTCCGCTTCGTCCGGTTCTGGTCATTCTCATCCACCTATGAGACATCTATCTCAATCGAAGTGGCACGAAAGGACAAATGTCTGCTTGCTTGGGCTTTTGACGGGGAATTACTAACCGAGGACTATGGCGGTCCCATCCGTGCCTTCATTCCATATCTATGGGGATACAAATCAGCCAAGAGCATCGTTGGCATAGAATTGACCGACCGCTACGTGCCGGGGTTTTGGGAACAGCGCGGTTACAGCGATGATGCCGAGATCGAAGCCGGTTTATGCCGGGATATCAATGAAGGGGGCAAACTCAAATACATCCAGGCGGGGGATGAGGTGGAATTTCTGAATGAAAGGTAAGCTACCGATATGGTAATCAATGGCAAGGAATACAAAAGCGTATGGTGGGAAGACAATACTGTGCGCGTGATAAACCAGAATAAACTTCCCTTTGAATTTGAAGTGACCGAACTTAAGGATCATACCCAAGTGACGAGGGCGATCGGCAATATGACCGTTCGCGGCGCACCTGCAATCGGAACGGCTGGCGCGTATGGTATGGCACTGGCTTTCCTGGAAGCGCCGGATGGCAAGTTTCGCGCCACCATCCGCCAGGCGCGTGACGCCCTAGTCGCTTCCCGACCTACTGCCATTGATCTTCAGAATGGCGTTAATTATGTCTATGAAAATGCTTTGCGCTTCATTCCCGATTATGATCACTGTCGTCAGGTCTCCATCCTCGCCGCCAAAGAATTTACCGCCCGGAGCGAGCACGATTGCCGCATTCTGGGAGCCGTCGGCGAAGCACTGATACCTGATGGAGCAAGGATTCTCACCCATTGCAACGCCGGTGCCCTGGCTACGGTGGATTGGGGTACTGCCCTATCCGTTATTCGCGTAGCCCACCGCAAGGGTAAAAGAATCTTCGTCTATGTCAGCGAAACCCGTCCCCGCTTCCAAGGCGCCCGTCTTACCGCTTTTGAGCTGGAACAGGAAGGGATCGACCACGCCATAATTGCCGATAGCGCCGCCGGTTATTACTTCTGGATGAACGAGATCGATCTTGTCATCACTGGCGCTGACCGCATTTGCCTCAATGGCGATATCGCCAATAAGATCGGTACATACAGCAAAGCCGTGTTGGCAAAGGAACACAAAGTTCCCTTCTATGTCGCTGCCCCCCAGACCACCTTTGATCTGGCCTGTATGAATGGCAAACACATCCCGGTCGAACTCCGCGACCCCAATGAAATTAAATTATTGGGAGACCAGCAGTTGTCCAATCCCAGCAGTCCTGCGCTCAATCCTGCTTTTGACATCACTCCCGCCCGTCTGATCACCGGATTCATCACCAGCAAAGGCATCTTCAAGCCCAAGGAAGCCGCTCATATGATCCATAAGTAAATTTAAAGCGGACCATATAGAGAGGATAGCAAAACCTATGAACAAGCACTACGATATCATCATCAAGCACGGCACCATCCTCACGATGGACAGGGATTTGAGCATATTGACCAACCATCTCATAGCCATCAGTGAGGATAGGATAAGCGCCATCGAACCGCTTGCAGGTCCCGAAGCCACCGCGGACACCGTTATTGATGCCACGGATTGCATCGTCTTGCCCGGCTTGATCAATGCCCACACCCATCTCCCGATGTCATTCATGCGCGGCTTGGCGGATGACCTGCCACTGGATAAATGGCTGAATGAATATATCTGGCCAGCCGAAGAAAAACTGCTCTCCGACCCATTTATCTTTGATGCCACCTTATATGGCGCCGCCGAGATGATCCGCGGCGGAACCACCATGATCAACGATATGTATTTCAATGGCGAGCAGATGGGCAGAGCCCTCGTCAAAGCCGGTTTACGCGGCATCATCGGCGAGGCGGTGACTGATCTCATCCTGCCCTACGGCAAAGACCGCATTGGCGAATATGCCGTTGAGATGAATGAGAAATTTGCCTCCTCAAAGCTCGTCGAATTTTCCGTTGCCCCCCATGCCATCTATTCCTGTTCCGAAGACAACCTGCGCCGATGTGCCCAAGCCGCCTTAGACAACGACCTTCTGCTCCATATCCACATCAGCGAAAGCGAAAATGAACGCCTGAACTGCCTCAAGACCCAGGGCATCCGTCCGGTGGAATACCTCTTAAGGACAGGATTTTTGGATGCCAGGACTATCCTGGCGCACGGGATCTGGGTGGACAAAGAGGAACTGGCGCTTCTGGCAAAGCACAATATCAGCGTTGCCACCTGCACCGAAAGCAGTCTCAAACTCTGTTCCGGTATCCTGCCCCTGAAGGATTATCATGATTCCGGCGTCAATGTCTGTCTTGCCACCGATGGCGCAGCCAGCAACAACAATCTCGACCTCTTCACCGAGATGGACATCACCGCCAAGATCCACAAAATGATGACCAATGATCCCGCTTTTCTGCCTGCCCGGGAAGTGGTAAAAATGGTCACCTGCAACGCCGCCAGGGCGCTCTATAAAGATCACGAATTGGGCTCCCTGATGCCTGGCTATCTGGCTGATATTACCATAGTTGCGCTGGATACATTGAATAGCCAGCCCATCTTCAATCCCTATTCCCACCTCGTATATGCCCTCAACAGCCACAACGTCCGCGACGTCATCATCGATGGCGTTCTCGTCCTTCAAAACCGTAAACTCACATCTATGAACGAAGAAGAACTGCTCGTGACCGCCAAACACTATCAGGAAAAGATATGCCAAACCCTCCGTCAGTGAAATCCATCAAAAACCGTAAAGCGCTGCACGAATACGAGATCATCCAAAAATACGAAGCCGGCCTCGTGCTCAAGGGCACCGAGATCAAGTCTATCCGTGCCGGTAAGATCAATTTCCGCGATAGTTATGCCAAGATCGACAACGGCGAGTGCTGGCTACTCAAACTGCATATCAGCGCCTGGGACAATGCCGCCTGGTTCAACCATGATCCCGAACGCAAGCGCAAACTACTGCTCCATAAATACGAGATCTCACGCCTCAGAACCAAGACCGAGGAGCAAGGCATGACCATCGTCCCGCTGGAAATCATGATCAATGACAAAGGCCGCTGCAAGATCATCATCGCCCTTGCCAAAGGCAAAAAGCTCCACGACAAACGCGAAACCATCCACAAAAAAGACCTCCAGCGTGAACAGGAACGCCCCTCCTGACCCTGCTTAAGTCTACTAAACCGCATCGATAATCCCGGGACCGTCCGCCAGAGCCATGGTTTCCTGTTCGATCTGACGTTCGCGATCATACTCTTGGGGATATTTATGACTCTCTTTCAAACTAAGTGGGTAGATCGGGATGTCGGTTTTCCTAGGCAGGAAAATATGGATTTCGATTAGTACGTTTAATTCATCGAGTATGAGCAATCTTGCGTTATTGCTATTCACGAGCAACTTGACGATTCGAATCTTGTTGATTTGAGAATGGGTGATCAATGGGGGAGAGCAGCTGAAGAACGCCCCACGAGAAGGGCGGTTGTACACTCTCGGATCGTTGAACACATAGGTTCGCCCCTACACCATGCAATTCTCTCGTATTTCGACTCGACTTCGAGATGGACCTGCGATATCAATAAGCTAAATGAAAGAGAGACAAGAACATCAAGAATGGTAGCACACTAATTAACAATCAATTAGTAGTTGCTGATGTGGGGCAAGATTTACATAATAATTGAAAATGAGTAGTTCTTTCCCAACTGCGCTTGTTCGTTTGTTTACGTTATTCATCCCGTATTGTAGGTCCCATTCAAAAAAGTTGGCAAACCCGAAGATGTTCCTGACGTAATCGCAATTATCCAATGTCATCAACCACTTATGGTTACAATTCCTTAATGAATCAGCCAATCGATCAAAATCAAAAGATATGTGATTACATCCATTCTTGCCGTATAATCTTGATTTCATTGCTGTATAATAAGGTGGATCAAGATACATAAACACATTCTCCCCAGGCTGAGAGATGCAATCATAATAATCACCTTGAGTAATCAAAGTATTCTCCAATACTGATCCGAGGGATGATAATCTTTGAATTGAGGAAGGTGTAAGACGCTGCTTAAATGCGGCTTCAGAATATCCTCCGGCCTCAGTAGTACCAGAAAAGCTTGTTCGGTTAAGGATGAAGAACCGAGCTGCCCGTTCCAGATCGGAGAATGATCTGCCCAGATCTCTGAGATAATAAAACAAATCCCTACCATTGGCAAATTGTCTCATAAACTGAATAACTGAATCCACCAATTCTGGGTTTCTCTCCTTTGACATCAACCAAAACAGTTGCAGATCCTTATTGATATCGTTAATCCAAAATCGCTCAATCCCATTTAACTTTTGCTTGATGTATAGAAAAACTGATCCACCACCAACAAATGGTTCTCGATACTCACGAAAAGAGGTTGGGATATAGTTAGAAATAACCTTAACTGCCCTTGCTTTACCACCAGGGTATCTTAAAACACTATTCAGCATGATTAACCCAATTCAAGTAAAAACCCATTACTTAAAGCTTCATACTCGACCCTATTCAGTAATTCCCGATTTTTATTTGAGAGGTTTTCCGGCTTGATTCTACCTGCATTGGTTAACTTCAAAACAGCTTGAGGAGTATATGAGAATTCTCCAACGTTAACCTCAGACAAATTGGAAAACAGGTGCATCTTGACGCATCCATCAAGGATGTCATCTTTACTTGGAAATCGGGTTGATTTTGTATGCCTGGCTTCAACAAGCATAATCTTGTTGCCTGAAATTCGGGCTTCGTCTGCTGTCAGGTAATATACACCATTGAGAAAGTTACTAATGGTTATTATCGCCTTATCAGCTTGAATAAGCTTCTCTTTTGGTTGAATTGTCCGGCTCTCTCTGTATTGAGCCAGTTTTGCGTGTTTTCTGGATTCTTCCCGAAAACTCAAGTATGCTCTTTCAATCTGTTTTATTCTCTTTTCTGCTGACTTGCGGTTATGAATACGTATCTTTAAGGTTTCAGCGATTCGACCATAATGATCTAAAGCCTGATTAAAAAGGGCTACAATTGATTCAGCTTGCTTCATGTTCCAATGAAGTGCATCCGATTTGTAATTCGATAGTTGCGGTAGCTTCTTGTTTAGATAACATTGGTCAATCTGTTGGTTAGTGATTTTATTCTCTTTCGTTTCATGAGCTTCTGCTGAGACATAGTAGACCAAAATCACATGCACCTGCAGCAAACTCATCAACGCAATAGTATCCCACTGGATATAATCTCTATCCCCATCATAACCCTCATCCTTAATAACTGGGATAAGTGTCACTCTTTTTCCACCATAAGCTAATGTATGATATACTCTCGCATATGGATAGCTGCGTGTCCGTTTTGGAGATACCCACTGGCTCAATGCATATTCATGGTTAGAATTTAACCTAAGCTTGAAACATGAGTGCTTTAGCGCATCGTCCAATTCGCTAATGTCATAACTCACCAACTTATCAGCCATGGTTGGCTGGTAAGAGACGCTGTTAATTTTTGCTTCGATGTTTAACACCTATGCTCTCCTTTCTATCTTAAAGTGTAGCTCTTCATTGTTTAGATCTCCCACTAAAGGCAAGCTGCATTTGAGCCGGATTGTTTTCTCCAATTCAGGATTGATCTCTATACCAATGCAATTCCTACCCAAGCACATCGCCATTTTCATTGTTGTTCCACTTCCTAAAAATGGATCGAGCACATTTTCACCTTTGAAGGAAAACATAAGTATAGCTCTCTTGGGCAATTCATCGGGGAAGGCAGCAATGCCTTTTTCCAAGGGTGATCCAGGCAGAACATTTGTAATCTCCCAAAGTGTCGAATACCACTTATTTGTTTTAAATTCACTGAGATCAATTGAAGATGCTTGTTTCTGAGCAATAGTTTTAACGCTGTGGTGATACTTTCCTTTCTGAAATATGAGAATGCTCTCCAACAGATTGTCTGGATAGTAGTACATCGGGTATGGATTCTGCAACAAAACACCGCTTCTCCTGCTTATTCTGAGATAACCATCCGGCTTCTTCCAAATTATTCGATCACGATATGTAAATCCTGCTTCTTGCATAATCTTTGTAATATCAGCAGTTATTGGATATTTAACTCCATCAACAAGCATATCATCAATGTTTAGAAACAATATCCTTCCATCATGTAATACACGGTACATCTCAGTAGCCACATTACTTATAACATCAAGGTATTTATCGTAGTCCTTATAAAATCCTTCATAGTCGAACGGAGCATTGAAATAGGGAGGGGAAGTAATGATTAAATGAATAGAATCATCCTTGATCTCTTCCATTTTTTCACAATTACCGATGATCAGTTTATGGTAGGTTTTCATAACGAGATTATACCTCCGCTCCAATGAGTCTCACTTCTCATTCAAATCTCCATTTCCTTATTTATCAGCATATTGAGTAATCTGCAAGTTCTCATTAATTACTTCTATAATACTCAAGATATCTAATCCCATTCCTTCCATACTCATCTATCAGGTCAAGATTACTCTCAAAACCCACATGTTATATTCACTTCACCTGCTAATTCTGTGAACGGGTCAAGCACTTCCATTTGTGGTTTAAATTCTTCTTTCATTTGAACCTCCTAGCAGCCATGATTGGGTTATTGGCGTTAAGTGAACCAAACTTCCTACTCTCTTTTGCTCGTGAACAACTTGATTAACACTATGTAAAATTAGGATGATAGTCAGTCAATATCAACCCTAATTACATACTTAATATGCCTTCCAGACTGTCACGTTGAAATATGTATTTTTTCACAGATATCCTTTACCCACTCGAAAACATAAGCAATTCTCCTACCGATATACGTTATCATCACATTATGTATCTTTGGCTGGATCATATATCCAAGAAAAGAGCGTTGCACATGCTGGAATCACCAAATTTCACGAACGTGAAAAACAATATCGTCACTCCTTCCTTTGCTGTCAGTAAAAAATTAGGATTATGCCTGTCAGATAGTCTGGATGCTCTTTAAGTCAACCACTCTGAGTTATCTAACAGTCTCATAAAGAATTAAGTTCAATCAGAGGAGTGCTTTCTCCTAAGTTCTCCCTGCTTGATAACCTTAGTATAACCTTACGTTCGTAAGGTTATACTAAGGTTATACTAAGGTTATCAAGCAAGGAGGATAATTTAAGTGTTAATTCTCTGAATTATTCAACAGTCATAAGAAATTTACTATGCTTCCATCGCTAACTATGCTGTTCTCAGTTTTACGTTCGCAGATATCGTGCCAGAATTTGCAATTTTCGGTGATCGGATTTGCAGAAAGCCTGTCAAAAACCGCCTGAATAGGCCGTGTTGAGGTTGAGCAAGGCTGCTCTACGATGGGACAGTTTGCAGTTTTCACTGCACAAGTTGCAGATTACGTTGTCACATTGCGGTGTTTTCGCCAATCCTTTTTTCCCGCGTGTTGTTTGGTTGCGCTAATCAAGTCATAATCCCCCCCCCTAATCAAACGTTAACTATTAACGCTTGATTAAAGGGGGATTATGACTTGACTAAGACCTTCGCTGAGGAAAGGTTCATGGGACTATTTGGTGGAAATGAGGGATTTGGCGACTACTTCGCGGACTACAGCCACCAGTTCATCGGGCAGGATGGGTTTGTTGAGCAGTTTGTTGATCCCGATGGAATCAGCATTTTTTTGGATTTGATAGTCACAGAATCCGGTATAGAGAATGATGGGCAGATTCCTTATGGAGCGGATGATGGTGGCAAGTTTTATACCATCGATATTAGGCATGGTGACATCAGCGATCATCAGGTCGTATACCTCGGGTTTATGGATAAAACTTTGCATAGCTTCCTGGCTGTCAGTAAAAGCGGTGACTTGGTATCCGGCATTAACCAATGCTTGACCAAAGAGGTCGGATAGGGCGGGTTCGTCATCGACGTACAGGATGCGGGCAGGATGAAAAGGAAAGGAGGATTTTTCCTGGGGTTGGGGCAATGCTTCGGGTTCTGAGATGATAGGGAGGTAGATACTGATAGCGGTGCCACTGCCGGGATGACTCTGGACAGTGATAAATCCATTGTAACTGGAGATGATCCCGTGCACGATGGAGAGTCCAAGTCCGGTTCCTTCGGTGGGCGCTTTTGTGCTGAAATAGGGATCAAAGATCATGTGCATGATCTCCGGCGAGATGCCTACTCCGGTATCCGATACTTTGAAGTGGACATATGTAGCTTGGACATCGACGGCAGGACTGAGCCCGATCAATTCGAAGCCAAATGTATCCTCCAGTGTGAGAGACAGCGTACCGCCATTAGGACGCATGGCATGAAAGGCATTGGAGGCGAGATTCATCAAAACTTGTTGGATCTCATTGGGATCGGCGAGTACATAATGATAGACATCCAGTTTGGTTTTGATCTTGATGATCGTGGGGATGGAAGCCCTGATCATCGGAATGGTATCCTCGATCACATTGGCGAGGATGCAGGGACGGATGGTCTTCTCGGACTGACGGCTAAAAGTTAGGATCTTACCGATCAAACTCTTGGCGCGCAGGCATGCCTTTAGTGCTTCATCGAGGTCGTTTTGGGCAAGGGAGTGGTCGATCTTTCCTGCCGCCAGAGCAGTATAACCGGCAATAATGGTGATGATATTGTTGAAGTCGTGGGCAATACCACCGGCGAGAGTTCCGATGGATTCCATCTTTTGTGATTGGCGTAGTTTTGATTCCAGGGATTTGAGGTTGGATAGATCACGGGCGATCAAGATCAGTTTATTGGGTACATGATTGGCGTCATAGATCACCGAAGCGCTGATCAATGCCGGCAAGGGACGCCCTTCCTGGGGGCTGATTTCGAGTTCGCGGTTTTTGATCGAACCGCTTTTAATCAGATCATCGAGTAATTGTTCATAAAGATAGGTCTGATCGGGACTGGCGAGATCAGTGATATTCTTGATGCGCTGCTCAAAGATCTGGTAATTCTCTGTCCGGCTCAATTTGAGCGCTTCCTCGTTGACGGTAAGGATCCTTCCGTCGAGATCCGTCACGATTATCGCCTCCGGAGAGGTGAGAAAGATCTTGCGGGTCTGTTCCTCGGCTTCACGGAATTTGATCTCTGTTTTGATCCGTTCTTCGATCTGCATGATCAGATCGTGTTTTTGGCGGAAGAAATTCTTGATGAGGATGGCGATATCGGCAAATTCATTGTTTTTGTCCGTGAGCGGAGACACCAAGTTTGGTTCATTTTCGCGCAAACTTGTCGAGATCATTTTCAGGGGCGTGGTGATCCAGTAATTGAGGAGGACGAACTGGATAAAGATGAATAGGAGGAGGAATCCGAAGGTGCCAAATTGGATCTGCTTACCGATCAGCCCCAATTCGGATAGATAGGGATTCACGTTGTAGAAGATCACCCAGGCGATGGTATTGCCCAGCCAGTCGTTTAAGGGACGGACGATGCGGGTATTGAATTGGGTCTGAGTATCCTCCACTTCTCTCGGTAGTGACTTGGTGATTCGTATGGTATAATTGAGCGACTTGCCGATATCACTCAGGTAGGTGTGATTCCATATCCTGCCTACAATCATGAAACCTTCCGGAACAGAGGCTGGAGTCGTATCACTGGCAGGATGGATGATCGAACCGGCAAGCATCAAAAGCTGGTTGTTCAGTTTGGTGACGCAGGTGAGATGACCCTTGGACGATAAACTATCCAAGAGGGTCTTGTCAAAGACAAAATCCGCCAGAAAATCGTTGTTTTCATCCGCTACGCCATATAACAAGCGCTTGTCACTGCCATAGACCTGCACCAGATCAAGATCATGATTTTTGATCAGAGGAGCCAGATTGATGCTTGCCCATTGGCGATAGCGGGTCTGGACAAATCGCCTTAGTCCGGAATCCGATCTGAGGTTTATGGTGATATCCAGATCCTGGGATTGTTTGAGGGCCAGAAAAGAATCTATCGCCTGACGGCGCTGCATACTGTCGGCATCTATATAGATCCTTGATTCCTTTGCTTTGATTGTATAAAACATATAGAAGAATCCGGTAAAGGAAACAATAATGACCAGGAACAGCAGGATGACCCGGGTGGTGATTTTCATCGCAGTGGCAATCTATTTGGTTTTCCTGAGGCGAATTACGGCGGAATCGATGATCTCCGCTTTGATAATGATGATCAGTTCCCGTTCCTTTTTCTCATAAGTATCGTATCCGGTCAGAAATCTGATGCCAAATACCCACCAAGGCAAATCTTTGAGAATGGGTATTCCGCTGCGGACGCGCAATTCGTCGGTATCATACAGTCCTCCGATTGCGGTCTCCTCGCCGTCATAAAGGATCAATTCCGTGACCGAAGTGCTCTTGTTGATGATGGTGCTGACCGTGCCTGGAGTAGCGGAACTGCGTTCCACCGACACTCCCAAATGTATCACCTCCAGTGTATCCACCTTTACCACGGTGGGTTCGACATTCAGAATGATACCGGTGGCAAAGAAGCGCTCAACCGTATTACCTGCATCATCCACAGATTTGACCGAAATATCCTGACCAACCTGGATGAATCCACGTTTGCCGGAACTTACCATGATCGTGGGATGTGCCAGAATGGATCCGCGTTGGTTGGATTCGATCATATTGAGAAGTGTATTCACTTCAATCGGCTGTCCGTCAAAAGTCGTAGTCCGGCTGGCTCCCAGCTCGAAAAGATCACTCGGCACACCCGCTGCACCGGCAAAACCAGCATTGATCTTTACCTTGCCATTGAGTAGGGTCGTCCAGTCAATACCCAGGGATCGGATATATGCCCGATCCGCGATAAAGGCAAGGGCACTGATCCGGACTTGCTTGGTGTCCGCGTCAATGGTGGGAGCCAGTTTTGCTTCCTTTTCCTCAGTGGTAGTGCCGATATCGGTCAAAGCGATGAAACCGGGCTTTTCCTCCACCTTCAATTGATTGCGCATGGCGATCAATTCCAGTGCTTTTTTCCAGTGCACCCGGGTCAGCGGGATGTTGATGATGCCGTTATAACTACTCAGATTGACGATCTTGCGCCGTTGAAACTTCCAGGATACGCTTTCCAGAATGTGGATAGCGTCATTGATATGCGTTACCTCATTTAGCGACACAAATTCCTCGAGTGAGGGTTCCAATTGGGCAGATAGATCAGCCAAAGAAGCCAAAGCTCCCAAAACCAGACACATAATAAGCGGTAGATATTTCATGGTAAACCTCGTCAATTCTTCTTTAGGAACAGTGTGTTATCTTCATATATGCCGAAACGATTGATCCTGAATACGGCTTTTCCCTCAGCCAGGTCAATCCGGTCAAGATACCCCAAAGCAACGGGATCGCCGACACTCAGAATCCGGATAATACCCTTGTCGTCACGGACAAACGCCTTGCTTTGGGTAAGTCCGATCAATACGGAACTCTCGACCTTGAGTAACATCGGATCGATATCGCGTGGCGGTGCTTGTTCAAAAACGCGTGACTTGAATAATTGATATCGAAGTGGAATGGCGGCAAAATTCTTGGGTCGGGCGATCTCCGGATCAACGCCGATCTCACTAAAATGCGTCCGAAGGACAATCGAATAGGATACGGTGTCGCTATTGGCAACGTTATCTGCCGCGATGGACACTTCTTCCAGGGTAAGCATCGCTCGTTGATACTCTATGTTTTGGATCAGTGATAATAGCTCGCCAAAATGTGATCTGCCGTTTATCACATATTCGTTATATTTTTTATCGGCGGATCCCGTGGCATTGTGTGCAAAATTGAAGATAGTGTTTCGCCGCATCCAGGACATTAGTTTTAATAGATAGCGGTAAGTGATGGTGGGCGTATCCTCGAGAAAGATGATCTTGGATTGGTGGGCGATCATTTGCTTATGAACTTCCAATTGCCGTCTGAGATTGTCGATCTCACTGATCTGTTGTTCAATGGCAACGATCTGGTTGCTCACAATGGTGATCCGTTGATCGGTATCTTTTTTCTTCTGTGCCAAAGTCCTCAACCACCAGCCGCCACCAAAGAAGACCAGGATCACAAGGGCGAAGAGAACCAGGGTATTGCGTTGAGTATTAGTCATATAAACCTCACTTGTTCAATTCAGCTAGGTCTTTGTTGATCAGTTCGATCAAGGGGTGAGCGGGGTGATTTTTGCGCAACGTATCATAATATTCGCTATACTTGGTGTTTTTACGAGCCAATTCGATCCTTCCTGCCAAAAGAAGCGTATAGGGTGAAAATGAATTCTTCTGCTGCAACATCGGACTCACATGTTGCCAGGAAAGATCCAGTTCGCGATCCACGTAATACCGGTAAGCCAATCGCCAACGGACTATCGGCAGCAATGGACTCTCCGGATACTCCTGAAGGAATGCGGCGCCATAATCCTGATATGCCCACATATTTCCTTTGCGAACTGCATCGATGAACTGCCAATAAGCACGGACATCAGGACGATTGCGGCTTTCGACCATCTCGTCACTGGCTCTTAAAAGATATATTTCGTCAATGGGACGAATACCAAAGTTTATGGGTCTGGCTGTCTTGACGGGTTCCGTTTGCTTTGGTTTGGGCACTGGCGCCGGGCTGATCGCTGGTTTGGCAGGTGCTACAGCTTTTGGCAGCTCCGGCTGGGGCGCGGGTTGTTCCTCCTGGGTCTTGGTTTTGGCCAGATCGCCAAATTCGCTTTCCATTAGCCCTATCCAATCGACCTCGGGTAATTGTGACACGATTTCAAAAGACCAGAAATCACGGTCGCGGATCAGGGTGTGGACTACTTTATTTATCCTGCTCATCGGCAGAACATTTGCCAAGGAGACCACATTGGCCTGACGGCTGGTAATGCCGCTGACAAAAATGCCGTCACCTTCCTTGCGTAAATTAGTAAGCCAGGTCATTGGGCGGGCATTCAGCTCGGTTATTAGCCGAGAAAGTAGTTCCGACCAGGGATTCTTGCCTTCCAGCAAACTGCGGATGACCACCAGACCCTGCTGTTGGGAAGCGATCTCTTCGTTTATCCGGTCGATCTCCTTAGCTTCTTCCTTCTTGAGCAAGAGTTCCTCGCCCTTTTGCTTTAGGATGCGGTTACTCTGGATCAATTCCAGATTGGCGATCAGTATGCGATACGTTCCCAAGGATGTCAAAACAAACAGGAAACCCAAAACGATAAATCCGTGCCAGGCGATCTTGAATACCTTTTGACCTTCCAAAATGCTAAAAGGCAGGAAGTTGCTTGGAGTAAAATTCATATTTTCTATATACATGGCCTTATACGCCAGAGCGATGGGTAATACATATTGAGCAAGGAAACGGAGATCCCAAATGGTTGACTTGTCCTCAGAGATCACCACCTGGGAAAACCGGAACAATTCAACCGCGACCCCATCATACTGCGATTGAGCGAAATCAGCCACTTCCTGGGACGCCAGATCACCGCAAAACACTATCTTTTGGATGCTACCCAATTGCGCTTCATCCAAAACCAATGACAATTTGGAATAGATTATCTCGGGATTGGGATTTGGCTGACTAATCTGCAAGGCATGTGTATCCACCCAATTGCCATTCTCAAATACAAAGATCCGGCGGTATTCCAAGCCGATATAAACCAGGACAATGCGCTCCGAATCCTTGTCCAGGTTGAGTCGAAAAAAATCCGTCAGGGCGATGTCATTGGCATCTGCTAGTTGGAAAAACATCGAGACCTTCATCTTTTTGCGGTATTCAATCAGTATCTCCAATAGTTGATTGATGCCGTGATGAACCCATAATTGAGGTCTTCTATTGACCTCGACCGTAGAGGGCTCCCAATTGCCCTTTTTGTAATCTTCGGCTGATATTCTATCCTTGATGAACTGCCTGATCGCCTTTTTGTTTGGTAATGTCCCATCCTGCTTGATTATCAGGTTATCGCTATTGACATTGAGAGCAATTACGCCTTGTTTGAGATCATAACTGCTGAGCAGTTGGTCACACGGTTGGATCTGGTAACCGGTTCCAAATTCCGGATTGAACTCATCCAATTCGACCTCTTCGTCGGTCTGCGCTTTGCTTTCCCAAGGATTGCTTTCGATTTCAGATTCCACTTTCCCATCCGGTCTGCGATATAGCGGCGCATCCAATTCCACCCTCTCCAGCGCTTGAAGATAGATCACATTGCCGACATTGACCAAATGAGCGAATTTGACGGCAATCCCGTCCTCATGAATACCAAATGCCTGTTTGGGATGTTTCATTCTTCTAACCTCATATCCTTATCAGAAAATCGGAATCCTCCGTTACCTTAGGGCATTGATAATAACTGCATGATCCGTTTCTTGTTGTTAGCAAAGTTAATTGCAGTTTTATTGGTAATAAAGCCACGTTTATACAGATCCAGCAAATCCTGTTCCAGAGTGATCATGCCCAATCTCTTGCCCTCGACCATCATTTGGTAGATCTCGCCGATATTCTTGTTTCTTATCGCTGCTTGCACCGAATTATCGACGCTCAAAATTTCTTTTGCCAAGACCAGTTTATTGTCAACGGAAGGCACGAGTTTTTGTGAGATCGTTACTTTGAGCACATCAGCCAGGCGGTTGCGGATCCGATCCTGTTCTTCGGATGGAAATTCTGCGATGATCCTATGGATGCTGTCAATCGCACTACTGGTGTGCAAAGTGGTAAAGACCTTGTGTCCGCTGTCGGTGATCTCGAGAACAGTGGCAATGGTATCGGCGTCACGCATCTCACCCACCACAATGATGTCCGGATCCTGACGCAAGGACTCAACGGCGCCATGCTTGAAGGAATGGACGTCCAAGCCCACTTCCCGGTGCTTGATCAGTGACATCTTGGATTCATGGACAAATTCGATCGGATGTCCAATGATCACGATATGCGCAGAGTTTTCCCGGTTGTTCATATCGATGACGGCATCCAGCGTCGTGCTCTTGCCTGAACCGGTGATCCCCGTGACCAGAACCAGTCCTGTCTTTTCGTATTGCAGGTTCATGCGCTCGGCGATCTGTTTGGGAATCCCCAGATTGTTCATGCTAAAGACCGTTGAATTGATCCGGCGGAAATTGGCGGAAAGGAAGTTGTGTTCAAAATACACTGTTCCCCGGTATCGGGTGACGGTGTCATCCTCTCTGACGCTAACCGAGAAATCAATGCTTAGATCCTGCAAGAGTTTCTTCTTCTGGAGCGGGGTAAGCCAACTCAGTATGATAAGATTGGTCTCCCAGGCAGCAAAGTAACCAAAGTCCAGGAATGGTTTTTTGACGCCATATATCCGCGTCCAGATCATTTGTCTGTTACCGGGGCCTCCCAGATCGAGATCCGAGGCGTTGAGATCGATCATTTTGATCAGCCACTTACGGAGCAGGTTATGGCCCTCCATAACTGAATCAGGATGCTTATCAAGCCATTGATCGATCATAAGACACAAATCCATGCCGATCAATGACTCGGTAAGATTCATTTCAAGATAATTAGCGCTCGCCAATGGCATAGTCAATCCTTATTACTATCATTCCAGTGACCGGCGCTGTGTCCGGGACTGGATTCCATTTCTTTGGCATTCGTGTTAATTACTGCCTACTCGTTCGCAGTATCTCACGTATTGTAGTCCTTACTGATATACATCGGGGGTAAAACCGCTGAAGATTCCGATCCGGTAAACCGCTCGACGCCATTTGACATAGATGCATTGTACCAGGTTGATCATGTAACGTTTGGTAAGGTTTTCATCGTTATAAGTAAAATATTCGATTAGTTTTCCACGGTTAAAGTGTCTTACCTGCGCATCCTCCATTGCTACCAATTGGGTAAAAACGGCATTTGAAGCGATAAATGACTCCTCACCCCAGATGTCTCCGGCTTTGATCGTTTCGACCGTGGCATTCTTATATTTGACGGCTATCTTGCCGGATTCGATCCAGAGCATGGTGCCGGCGACATTGTCTTGAGGGATTATATCGCCTGCACTATACTTATTTGGAGTCCCAACCGCACGAAAATCCATTTGCTGTTCCGGCGTAAAACCCCTTAACAGCAGCAGATCCGTCTGTTCGGTCAAAGGATCGGAATTAGGTGAGATGGTATTAACATCACTGAGTTCTTCGCTGTGTTTGAGTCCTGATTCCACTACCCTGGCCAGTTCTTCCGCCTGGATCGGTTTGGTGAGATAATGGTATGCGCCATTGCGGATGGCTTTGACGGCGATATCTATGCTGGAAAAACCGGTGGTAATGATCACCACCGCCAGTGGGTGCAATTCCTTGATCTTGACCAGCAGTTCCAACCCATCCATTCTGGGCATGTAGATATCAATGATATACAGGTCAAAGGACTCATATCTCACTTTGTCCAGAGCATCCACGCCGTCCACGGCGACCTTGACCTCATAACCCATTTCAGCCAGAAATTCGCGGATGATCTCCCGAATGCTCTGTTCGTCGTCAACTACCAGTATTTTGTTCGCCATTATTGGCTCCTTCCTCTTGGATCAGCGGATGTCTCTTGAGAGGGATCAATTGCTGCAAGAGCAGGTTGATTTTGTTCATGGCTTCGGTGATCTCGTCACTACTTTTTTGTAAGCCGCTACTATTCAGTTCAAAGCCCAGACGTTTGACCCTGCCGATCGATAGGGAGATGATGCATAGCGGAGTATTGATATCATGATCCAGATGAGCGATCTGCTTAAGTACAGGGCGCAATTCATGATATTCGCTGATGCGCTTTTGGAGCAGATCCCTCTCCCGCGATACCTCTTCG
>JBBISI010000001.1:0-61345 GCA_037441405.1 Candidatus Cloacimonadota bacterium | reverse complement strand
GACCCGGGCTTGCAGCCCCAGATGATCACTGAGATAACTGGCGATCATCGCCACGCCGCAAAACAATCCGGTATAAGACAGGATATACACTGTGGTATCGGCAATGTCCATCACTCCTTTTTCCGGTGCAACCAAGACCTTGTGTTGATACAATATAATCAGGACGACCAGAGACAAACTCCCGATCAGACCGGCAATCAAGCCACCGCTTTGGGGAATGGTAAGCGCTGCCGTGATGATCCCGATCAGATAGATCCAGACAAAAGAACTGCTCAATCCGCCGGTGAGATGAACCACGATCGAAGCAAAGACGATATCCAGAATAACTTGAAAAATGACCAGCCAACTGTGCCTCAGAGTGGTTTGAAAGTGGAAATACAAGTTCAATGCCACGATGCCGCTAAAAACGCTAAAGAACAAGATAGTTGGAGCACTGCGAGAAAAACTGATGTACAGCATCCCGATGGAAAAAGTAACCACCACCATAAACCACCGGATCATCGCCCACCAACGTAGCATCTTCAATCTATCTTGTTCCACGATCGCATCCTTTAATCCCTGATATAAAGTATATCTGCGGGATTGATCACGCTATTGTAAAAACTGAAGATCTCTGCCGCCGAGAGTTCACGGTTCCACAAGCCCCCCTGATCCAGGCCGCCTTTCATATACATATATTCGCTATTGCCACCGGGACCGAGAACGCGGATATCACGCCTGCCAATCTGGAAACCATAGGTGTTTTCTTGAACCGGTGCCGCGGTCGTTGATGTTTTCTGAGTCACCAAAACCCCATTGTGATACCCTTTCAGCGTTCGTGTATTTCGGTTGAAGGTCATGGCAAAGAAATGCCAGGGATCCTTGTTATGAGGCCACTTGCCATCCGCCCGGAAAGGAAAGGTGGCAACGGTCAATTCGCTGTTATTCTGGGTTACGCCAAAATTGATCTGCCGGGGATTGCTGGTGTACCAGATGCCCGCAGTCGGCTTATAGCGCAAGTTATGCCCCGGTCCGTTGGCAGTTGGGACATTGGTATCAAAAGGATTGGAAGGGATCCAAACCAAGGTAGAGGTGATTCTGTCTTCGTCGATTTTGGCAAAGATCACCACCGTCAATTCACCACCCAGCCGTAGCGAGGGATGGTCATCCCGACGAATATAATCATCCACTCCATCAAAGTAGGCATACTTCCAACTGTCTGCTCCGCCGTGGGGTCTGGTGCCCATATGATTCATCGGTTCACCCGTATTTTGATTGGGCGAGGAATCCCTGATGAATTCATTAGCGCCATGGAACTGAGGTTGATTGAATTCGTAATAGAAGCAATTGGGCGTTCCCACGATCTCAGCCATCGGAAAGTTGAAGGCGATCTCCGCCCGGTACGGATAAGTGATCCCTTGTTTCACTGTTCGGACGTGGGTAAAAGCGCGAAAATTCTGGTTTCCCGAATGGAAACGGAATCTGATGCTGTCGACAAAGGTATTACCGACCCTGAAATTGGTATAATGCTCAGTCACATTGGTCACCCAGCCGGGATTGACACTGGCGCCTAAAAACGAAGCCCGGGCAACCGCTTTCCGCAAAGCGTAGTCACTGATGTTTTCCGCTTCCCGGCGGATGAGGTTAGAGGTGATCGTTTCCGGAACATTCAATAGATGCCTTTGCATTGATATCACTATCCCGGCAAAAACAGTACTCATCAGGATGACGACGACCATAAGTGCTCTTCCCATGGTTTTCCCCCTTTATTTATGCTCCGCGCATGTAAGTGTTCATCAGGTAACACTTTATTTGCAGGTGTGCCCTCACCGGAGCTGTTCCCATACGTGGCGGATCACGCTTGAAAGTAAGCCGGATTTCGGTTGCACGGACAGCACTGGGCGTAATAGTTACCTGATCCAAACGGTCGAAATAGGTAAAGTGCAGGTGCTCCACCCACATGATCTGTCCCATCTCTTCGATCAATTGACCATTTTGATAGATACTGAGCGCTGTTCCCACCGGAGTGACAATCGGGGACAATCTGATCTCAATTATGTTCAATACCGACGATACCGCTTTGGCATTGTAATCCCAGTAGGTTCGAAATGCCATCCGGTTGGGCTGGGCTACCGTGACCGCATTTATCGGATTAATTCCGATCCCGGCAAGTGCTATGATGTGATTTATGTAAGTGGCAGCGTCATCGATATGCGACATCATATTGGCGGAAAACATTGTCCTTGCCGCCGTTTCCTGCATCTGATACTGAAACGTGATCATCATCAACAGCAGGATGCTGCCGATCAGAAAAGAGCCCATGACATCAATGATCGCATTCATATATTATAATTCGTTTTTGTATAGACGCGGAAGACCCGAACCGGTATCATAAATCCATGTCGTGAAGTAAGCCTGACATTCACTCTGGAATATAAGGGATTAGCAACCGGTGAGGACACTGCCACACCGAGCGAATCGCATTGAAAAGCAGTTACTTGCACTGTATAGACGTGACTGGGATGCACCAGATTGACCGTGTGGGTAAAATTGAAGTTTGTCGTGATGTGATTGAATCTGAGTTGCTTGGAGAAAAGTTTGGCATCCACTTCATCCAGATAGCGGTGACCGAGATGCGTCGCCTGAATGACCTTGTTGCTGTCATCGATATACTGCAGGGAATCCCACGCCGCTCGGTTATACATCAATGCCACCGTCGTAAAAAAGAGGACGGCAAATAGAGCCAATACCATTTCCAGCATATTCATCTATTCCTCCGTAGTGGCATACAAAACTTCCGGGATACTGGTCAGCCCTTCCCGGATCCGTTCGATACCGGAACGACGCATCGAGAGCATCCCGTGTTTTTCGGCAATTTCCCGGATCCTTTCTTCATCGATCTCGGTCCTGCATTTCATGATCTCGGCTCGGATCTCAGGATAGAAGTAAAGCGCTTCGGCAATATTTACCCGACCTCGGTATCCCTGATGGCATTTGGGACAGCCGACCGGTTCATAGATCGAGCCGCTCAGGACTTCCTCCTCGCTCAGTCCCAAGAGGATCGCCGCTTGCCGGTTTTCCTTACTGATAGGACGACGGCAATGGACACAAAGTTTGCGCACCAAGCGCTGGGCGATGATGATATTGATCGAATACGCCAGGAGGAAGGGTTCGATCCCCATTTTATATAGACGGCTGATCGCACTCGGCGCATCATTGGTATGCAAAGTGGATAGGGTCAGGTGACCGGTATTGGCGAGTTTTACCGCGGTTTCGGCAGTTACTTTGTCGCGGATCTCTCCGACCATTACTACGTCGGGATCGTGCCGCAAGATGCCGCGGATGGCTTGCTCAAAACTTAGTTTGTGCCCGATTTTCAGTTGGCGGGCGCCATTGATCACGTATTCCACTGGGTCTTCGCAGGTAAGGACATTGATATCCGGGCTGATGATATGATGCAGTGCCGCCATCAAAGTGGTGCTTTTTCCACTTCCGGTGGGTCCAGTAACGATCACGATTCCCTTGGAAGTATTGATGGACTTGAGAAATTCCTGTTCCGCCTGCTCCTGAAAACCGAGTTTGCGAAAGTCGGCGATCACTTTACGGTCATCGATGACCCGGATGACGATACTCTCAAAGCGGCGTTCATATTCTGCTGAGACAATGGGAAAGATCGAGATCCGGAACCGGATCAGGTGATCGTCGATCAAGCGCTGGGCAAATCCGTCCTGTGCCGTATCGCGCTCAAAACGGTCAACCCCGATACTGCGGTCTTTGACGACCGCTGCCAGTGCCTCCGGTGGCGTGTTTTCCTGACGGTGCCAAAGTTGCAATTTGCCATCCACCCGGATAAACACGTCGATCGCCATCTTACCGTTGGGGATAATGTGGATATCACTGGCATCACGCCTTACCGCCTCGATCATTGCTCCTTCAAAGAGATTGACCAGCAAACTCTTATTGATCTCTTCATCCAGCGCCTGTTCGTTAAGGACTTCCTCCGGACTCTCCACATCGACCACGATCTGCCCCGCTTCCTCGAGCAGTTGTAAGAATTCATTTTTTTGCGGTGAGATCTTTTGGATCAGGTCTTCTATGCTCTTGACCTTGCTCCAGTATATCTCATAGCGCTTAAATGGCGTCTGCACGGGGATCTCCTGAATCAGTTTATCCGTGGGATCAGCCACCAGCAGTTGCATCAAGTCCCGATCTCCGCTGAGCATACGCAAGGGAAATATCTTGTGATAAAATAATTTCTTTTTGAAGTCTTCAGGGATCTTGCCGAGCAGTTCGCGGCATTGCATCACTTGTTTGCTGTCGAGAGTTTCCGGATCGATCTCGTAAGAGGGGAAGGCATAGAGTTTTGCCAGCGGTTCATACACCGCATCATGCTGGACATTGTATTCATTGACCATAAGCCGTGCCAGAGCGCCAGGCGAGGTATCGCCATATTCGTAGAGTTTCAAGGTCGCTTGTTCGACCAGGGTTTGATCCATATATCCCTTGTCCACCAGGTATCTGCCGAATTTAGTCAGGTTGCTCATGACTCCATTTCGTCAAGTGATCGGTGGTGAAACCGTGGCAATTTCTGCCGATACCACGGTCAAAAGGGTGATCACTATGGCAATGAACAGACCCACCAGGGTCTGGATGTATTCGATCAGATTATTCATCTTGTAAGTCGTTTCCGCTTCGTAATAAGTGGCGATCTGCGTTGCCGCCAGCAAGATATTTCCGGTCTCCTGACCCGTGCGCAGACGGGTTATCGCCGTTTTGGTAAACACGCCCGCCGCTTCCATCGCCGGCACGAAAGCCATACCCTCACGCAGCATCAGCGGCAGCGTAACCGTCTTGATCTGTTTTTCCATCCAGGTATTGCGGCAGGCCTCGGCTGCGGTCTTGATCGTCTCGATATTATCGCCAGCGCCGGCATAAATGGTGCCGAACACCCGGAAATAGATCTCAATGCTTGATTTGTGGATCAGGTGTCCGACTAGGGGGAGTTTAATAATATGCTTATCTCTCCAGATACTTCCTTTGGGTGTCCGCCACCATTGCCACAAAGCGATGATCGGCACAACTATCGCTCCTATTACCAGATACCAGAATTGAGAGAGCCACCCGCTCAGTGCCAAGGTCCCCATCGTCATCGGAGGCAACGGCATATCGTATTTTAAAAAGAGTTCCGCCGTGGCGGGAAAGATCTTGACCACGTAATAGATCACCGCACCGATCGTAGCCAAAACCGCAAACATCGGAGAAATCAGCGCTTTCTTGATGTTCTTCTTGATCTCCTGATCCCGCTCGATAAATTTACACGTGGCTTCAAAGACCTCAGCCATGTTGCCGCTACGGGTTGCCAGACCCAGCATAAAAGCAGGAAATCTGCCGAATACATTGGTAAAGCGCATAAATACCTCGCGGCCTTCGGCACCGCCTTTGAGTTGATTCTCGATCTGGAGCAGGGTATCTTTGAGCATCCGGTTGTTCTGTTCTTCGGCCAGCATGCCCAGGATTTTGCCAAAACTCATCTTGTCCTTGAGCATCGTCGTACTGAGTTTGATAAACATCATGATATCCTGCGCGGAGGGCTTGATCGGCAGATCAAAATATACCAGATTGATGCGGAAATTATTGTAGCCCATTTTGCGCAATGCCGTTGCCACCTCATCCTTGGAAAAAGCGGACTGCCTGCCGGTAAACGCTTTTCTGCCCGGGATCATCACTTTATATAAAAAGTCCCGCTTCCGCTCCAGGGATTGCAGATGCAACTGATACGTGGCAAGCAGATTCTTGATGTGCGCCTTGGCTTCACCCCTGTTACTGACAGTGAAAGTGCCCTGTACGAGTTTCCCTTGCGGGCTGATCCCCTTGAAACGGTATTCCAGCATCGCCACCGTCCTTCGTTCATATAATAAATGATACTATCCAAAAACCCCAAGTTACCTCGAAATTTTTGGATAATACCATTTAACGGAAACCAAGAATGGCGTCAAGTGCCATTCTTGGTTCCAACCATTCATAAGGTTATAGATTATCAGGGAAAATCGGGTGTGCTGGACGTTCCGGGTGTGGATGTAATGGTACCGCTGGCGAGAGTAACAACAGTAGTGATTTTGGGATAGAGGTTGTTCCTGAGTTCTTTGCCGATACCTTCGATCGTTACGGAAGTTGCATTGGCAGTGGTTACTTTGAACACGCCATTCTCGGAAGTGCTGATAAAAGTGGCAGGATTGAAACCGATAAAGGTTGAAACATTGGTTTGAGTGGGGGCTACCTCGCCCTGTCCTGATCCGCCCTGGGAAACGGGGGTCTTGTAAAACTTGATGACTTCAGCAGCATATTGCTGCACTTCACTGGCTATTGCGGTTTGATTCGCATTGTAAGCCTGTGTCCGGAACATCGTGATGCCGACTGCGATTGCGACGCCGACAATGATAACGCTCAGTACGATCAGCAGAATTTGTTGGGTTCCCATGGTTGTAATCTCCTTTTTCCTTTTGGTTTATTTTTGTTGGGTGATTCCTTATGGGTCTCAGCCAATACTATCGCAAAAGCTGTGCCAATTGGGTATTCCCCCTCATATCATTTTGCTTCAACGTCGTATTTTTCTGCTATAAAGTCATTTATCGATGCCTAATTGCACCGGGAAAAGGCGTCCTTGGTCTGCTTGCACGGGATGAGCTGTGTCCTATTTGTCACATTATTAGCCTCACCTACAATAATACGTGGCAATTATACCACATGCCACCGGGCGGGTTGCCTGGGCGATTGTTAAGACTCTCTTTCAAACTAAGTGGGTAGATCGGGATGTCGGTTTTCCTGGGCAGGAATGTATGGATTTCGATTGGTACGTTTATCTTTATCAGTGATTTGCAGTTAGGTATTCTAAAATCATCATCACTACTAAAAGAGTTATTGTCAGGGTGCTGCATTTACTCGCTCGGTTTGAAAGAGAGCCATTGTTAAGGGGTGTTGCACATATTGGGGGACACCAGACATTGAGGTCGTAAGAAAGCAATATCACCTGCCTTCCAGCGCTATCGGATATTAGGCGGTGGTTTCAACCACCGTTTCGGATCGTGAAGGTTCATACAACCCCACTGTGTTTTCAGGCATTGTGAGGACTTCAGCCCGAACGGGAGACATACTTCCAGTGCGCTTAAAGAAGGTTCTCTGCCCAGCGAGATGGGATCTCTCCCGGACTAAGGTCCTCAAAAAGTCGGGCTTCCCTTGCGTTCCGATCCCCGGTGGGGTTCTGAACGGTGACCGAAGTCACCGCTTAACGTCTGATAGCGCTGGATTGTTGACAAGTATTGTCAGACAGACAGAGATAGTTTGCATGTTGCCCCAGAGTCACCCGCACTGAATTATGCAACTGTCTTGATAAGGTTTAGAATCAGTCGGGCTGGTGTTTCCGCTGTCGTTCTCCTTGCTCCATAACCTTAGTATAACCTTACGGTCGTAAGGTTATACTAAGGTTATACTAAGGTTATCAAGCAAGGAGGACATAAGAAAACAGGGCTTTTTCAAGCCCTGTTTTCCATGTATTGAGTGATAATCAGTTTATTGGGTCGCGACTATCCGGTAGAACTTGTAGTTGGCGGAAACTGCTGAGTTCCATAAGGTAACTGCTCCGACGGTTCCGACGGGAGTAAATCCGGAATAGGGGTCATTTGACGCTTCGATGCGGTATCCGGTGGCGCCGGTGACGGTGTTCCAGGTGATCTGGACATTGCCGCCAACGATACTGATCTGGACATTCTGCGGTGGATCGAGCGCAGCGCCGGTGGGGGTACCGAATACCTTGATATTGTCGAAACGGTTGTTACCGGTGCTGAAGGTTCCACCCGAAACGACAACCCGCACTCTGAAATTGGGGTTGTTATCGGCGGCGGGAACATCCGAGAAGTCCACGGTGCGGATTTGGGATGAGACCCAATTATTCTCCAATGGTGCAGTAAAGACCTCTTTGGTGATGAAGTCAACGCCATTGGTGGAATATTGCACGGTTTGTGTATTAAATCCGGTAGTAGTTCCGCGAGTGATATAGGAGAAAACTATATCCTGATAGCCGGTGGTGGGCATGCTGACTTCAAAGTGCCTGCCATTATTGATCAATCCATCTCCTGGTTGAGGAACCAAACTGCCGCCCGTGACCTCTCCGGTGATTCCATTCAGCGTGGTTCCGGCAAAGGACAATGCCACCGTGAAGTCGTAAGTGATGTTACCGTTGCCAATGTTAGCAGGGATGGGCTGAACCCAGTTTACACCTGAGGCCGGGACGTTGTCGTTGAAGTTCCAGTAATAGATCACCTGTCCGCCGATGATGGTCATGACATTGATCGTGTTGGAGTGCAAACTCAAGTTCCCACTGGCGTCCAATGCGCGGACTCGATAGTAATAGTTGGTATTGGGATAGAGTCCGCTCAGGACAAAACTGGTTCCAGTCACCACCACGTTCTTGCGTCCGGTGACAAATCCGGCGAAGTTCGGAGAAGTGGAAATGTCAATGCGATAGGACGCTGCTCCGGCAGTGGCTCCCCAGTTGGCAGTGAAGCCATGGGCATCAACGGCGGTGGCGGCGGTGGCAACAGGCGTGGGAACGGTGATCGCTCCCCAGATGCTTTCTATCCATTCTGGGTGATCAATGAAGGGATTGCGGTTCGCCTGGAAGGCATAGACCCCGTTGTTTCTGGCAATTTCGGTGGCATCGACCGGATCGAGAGCGTGCCATTGCTTCAGGATAGGTATGAGATTGACGTTGTAGCGCAGGAAATTGGCATTGTCGTCATAATAGCGCATTCCAAAGTAGAAGATGGCACGGGCGATATTACCCTTGAATTCGTCAGCAACTTCAAAGACCGGATGACCGGAGGCATTATTACCCCGATAGGAAAGGTAGGACCCAGAGCCCCAAGGCGTTAGGATCGCGGTCACATAATCGAAGGGATAAGAGCTGCGTGAAGAATTGGCGTTGATATCTGTTGGGAAAAGGGCGTTGAGATCGGTATCGCACCAGTTGTACTCGGCGTGTCCGCTAAACCAATCACGGGAATAAGTGTGTTCAGCACTTAACCCATCGGGTGTATATTGACCTCCGGCAGGATGAGCAAACCAGGCTCCGGTGTAGATACATCTGACCTGATTGTTGACATTGTCGAGAGTGGCGTATAAGTGGTAGCGCGAGGCATCCCAGCTATTGTTGACGTGTCCGGTGGAGGTAATGGTTCTCAATCCGGCACGGAGGGCGTTGCCAGTCAGTCCCGCGACCGCTGCATAATAGCCGCCTGACCCTTCGCTGTCCCAGACACCGGTGATGGATTCCATCAGGTGATTGGTGATGGAGCGCACTTCGATGCGGCGGATGATGGTGCCGGTTTCGGCGACCAGCGAGAATTGACCGGTGGTAAGTGCGGATGAGGTGGCGGTCAGCAAGGTGCCACCGGTCTCGGCATCATATCCCAGAACTACGTACTTGACGGCAAGCGGATAGCTGGTGGAAGTGAGCGGCAGGGTCATATTCACGGTGAAGGGAGTGGAGATCGCTGTGGCGGCGGGTAATGCTTGGGTCTTAAAATTAGTGGTGTATCCTGGACCCTGACGGTCGCGGTAAGAGGCAGCGGTGCTGTTGTTGTTACCTCGCTGATAGAGGATCCACCAAGAGGTGGAAGTGGTGGCTGTGCCAGGTACGGCGGGACCTGCAGCATAGGATGTGGAGGATACATACTCTGTTCCATTCCAGCAGTTATACTGGAATGATCCGCTGAAAAGGCGATATCTCACATCATTGGTCGGATATGCCTGCAATTGCATTAATACAGCACTTTGGCCTTCGATGGTGGAGATGTCCACATATGCAGGGCGGGAGAGCACGGTAACGGTCGGCTCGGCAGGAATACTCTGAATTGTGAAAATTGCGCTGGTTCCAGCGGTGAGAGCCATACCTGAAGTGGCAGTAGCGGTCAAACTCACACCCGCTTCTGCGGTGTTGTAAAGAACACCGGAGATGGCTACGCTGCTGGTATTTTGCAGAATCGTGCCAACCACGGTGCCACTGAGGATACCGGTACCGGTCGCCCGAGTCAAGGTGACCTGTGTAGCAGTAGTTACAACCCGTGGGATGCCGCTATCATCCTGTGCCTGGATCGTAACGCTGAAGGCTGTATTGATATAGGGTGATGCGGGATCGATATTGGTGATGGCAAGCTTGGTGGGCAGATTGGGTGCGCTGACGTCACGGAAGTCGGCAATGAAACGGGCGGTGAAGAAATTTCCTTCCGTTCTGGAATTGGGAATGCCGACTATGTTTTTTGGCACTGATGGTATCGCTGTCGAAATATAATCAACGTCCCAGAAGGTGGTGCGGAAGTTGAAGTTAGTCACACCATCGGTTATCTGATATACGGTACCATTGGCGAAGTTTCCGGTAGCGTTGAAGGATACACCCGAGACCTCGACCAGTTCCGACTCATAATCCTCAAAGTTGGTCAGCAACTGACCCAGAGCGATCTGCTGAGGAACAATGGTGTTACCGGTTGAAGTGGCAGCACCGGGGTCACGGATGGGTACAAACTGGAGCATGCCGCCAAAGGTGCTGAGAGTGCCGGTGATGCCGGTA
Organism: Candidatus Cloacimonadota bacterium; assembly: GCA_037441405.1. Lineage (GTDB taxonomy): Bacteria > Cloacimonadota > Cloacimonadia > Cloacimonadales > Cloacimonadaceae > VGPI01. The sequence goes on along the minus strand of JBBISI010000001.1, from coordinate 50,745 downwards.
ATGCCGTTATAAAGGTTGTAGGCGGTTGTGATCACCGCGCCATTATCATCGATCAATATGGCCGCGGTGGCATCCTGGATGTATTTCTGATTGCGGAAGGTTTGTTGGAAGGTGAGTACTGCTTCGCCGGTCAAAGTATAAACCGTGCTTCCGGTTGGTAAGGCACGCAATTCAGCAATAGAGTTGACGCCGACAGTGGCAATACCCTTGAGCGGTATCTCCATTGTGGCAGCACCGTCACTAGCAAGATACAACATACTGTTATAAATACCTGGGGCGACGGGATTAAACCTTATCTCAATATCTCCGGCAAAGGCATTGTCCAGTTCCAGCAGGTCTGTCCAGATAGGGTTAGCCGCTTCTCTGATCTGGAAAGGGGCTCCGGATGAAAGAAATACGTAGAGTGGCTGGGTCAGATTCACACCTCCGACCTCAATGGTCTGGATGGCCGAGGGCACTCCAACCGTGCTGTAAAAGTCCTCAATATCATGATTGACAATGATCTCTCCGGTCGGTGTCAGTGCTTCTCCATCCACGCGAAGATTGACCTGGGCCGCCGTTCCGCTGGTATGAGTTATGAAACCGGCATATTCTCCGGCGTCTGCAGCATTGAGACGGACATAAACCAGGGCATTATAACTGGAAGGCAAACTCAGGCTGCTCTGCCAATTGATATCATTGGTGGAAAGTTCATACCCGGCAGGCGGTGTTACCGTGATCCCAGTAAGCAGATCCTCGCCACGCAGGTGGTAACTCTGACTGTCGGAAGGCGAACCGGCGATGGAGATGAATTCATCAAGGGTACCGGTGACGATTATGGTCGGATCCAATGCGCCGATAGCCCAAAGTGCTGTCCAGGACGTGGCAACACGGATGCCGTCGATCTTACAGATGGGGGTGTTGGTTCCCTGGCGGATGGCAATGCTGCCTATACCACTGGAACCGACATCGGTTTCTGAAGGTACGGCGCTGAGGAAACCACCTGGTTCTCCCCCGCTGAAATCGGGATTGATCCAGAGCTTTACTTCGTCATTGGCAGTTCCGGGGATAAGGGTATATTTCATCAGGATAAGATAGGTCGTATCATAACTATAAATGTAGTTCGTCCAGACCGCCGAGGCGACCGCTCCTGCCTTTGTAATGCCGAATCTAATGTTGTTAGCGGCATCCCTTTGGACAAAGAGGCGTCCCTTAAAATCCGTGCCGATGGGGCTGGCTCCCAGATGCAGGACATAGTCGCCAGTGGTACTGGCAGTGCTGATATTGATCAGGGCAGACATATAGACTTCGCCGCTGGTCTGAGCGGTAAAGGTACGATGGATATCCTCGGCGCTGCCGGCAAAGACGGTCTGAGCGCTATTTCCCGATGCCGAAGGATAGTTGGGATAGGTCAATCCGGTCGATCCGACGATCATCGGCTGGGTGCCGGCACCACTATGTGCGGTCCAACCGTGATTAGTCAGCAAGTTTCCGGCAGGATAATTGAAGTTCTCTTCCAGCAGCAGATTGGGATTGATCACTTCTCCCACGGCATAGGTCGTAACGATCTCTTGAACCGCTCCGCTGGTTACAGTAATATTCTGAGTGTATGCCTGGGCAGCGGGAGGAGTGAATATGACCCACACGGAGCCATTATAGTTCTGTGCCAGGGCAAGCGGATTGGAATAGGTTCCGCCTTCGCTGCTGGAGAAGGTATAAGGTCCGCTGGAGGCAACGGAGATGCCGGTAGTCAGAAATTGACTGGTAATCGTAAAGGATTTGGGAGCGGAAGACTGACCCACTTCAGCAGTAAAGAATAGAAAATTGGGACCTACCTGGATGGTGGGAGTCGGATCGGTCGCTGTGCCGGAAACGTTGAAAACTTGATTAACTGCTCCGGTGCTGGCATGGGTGACCGTGCCGTTATGCGTGCCGGCGCTAACCGGATTATAACGCACCTCCATCGATCCATTATAAGTGTTTGGCACCTGGGCGGTCAAGCCCCAGGTTCCTTCCGGAATGCGCACCTGGAAAGGAGCGGTGGCGGTGATATTGATCGGAGCGGTAAGATTCGATCCACTCAAAGTATAGGTCTGAGCAGCTGAGGGATATCCCGTCCAGGCGGTAAAGGAACTCAAATTCTGATTTACAACGATCGTTGGCGTGGCGCCGGCGCTTCCGGTTACCGATACATTGTCAAAGGCAAAACTGGGTCTGGATCCACTGCCGCTCACCTGTCTGGAAGCCCAGCGGATCTGCACCACGGCTTGATTATTACATTCAGCCGGCAGGGTTATGGTCTTAGTCTGCAGATTTTGCGGCGTCGTGCCCGTAGTTTGAGTTACGGTATTATTTTGGTATTCCACTCCGGTCAAGGTTGTGAAAGCACCTGTTGTTCCGATGCGGTATTGCAGCGTTACTTCATTGATCCTGGTATTGCTGCCTCCATCGTGAGGATTTCGGATGGTCATAATGTCATAGGAGACCTGGATGCTTACCATTCCGGTGGTATTCAGCGCCATTGCCAGAGTCAGATCCAGACTGGCAGTATTCAGATATCCGATCTTTCCATCATAATTATGAACATTTCCGGATGTCGTGGATGCCGTGCTATTGGCAGTAAGAGCACGATCAGCAGTGGGTGCGCTGGTGTTGAAGGTAGATCCCGGAGAGGTGGAGATTGTCCAACCCTGCCAGCCCGCCGGATAGGTCGTGGATGAGTGGGCGGTTCCGCCGAAGTCCTGGGAATAGGGCAATGCCTGTGCGGCCGGATTGGTCTGACCGTAAGCCAGCACCACCGACATCATCAGAGTCATTATTGTCAATATCTTTTTCATAATTCCTCCTTGAATTATGTGCTTTGTGTAAAAAGCAAATCTCTCTAACATGATAGAAAAATCAGAGTGCTCATACGTCAAGTAAAAAAAACTTGATCCAAAGAGTAGGATCAGGGATCTGTTTGTGGATGCTGATGGGATCGGCTTGGGAGGGTTTGCGGGCACTTACTGGTAGATTTTGTCACCGATCCTGAGCGATGTCACATAGATGATCTCGCAAGCGCCATAGCCAGTATCGGTTCTGGAAGTACTACTCTGCCATTTAGTGACGCATCCTGAGCGCGCAATTGCCTCAACGTAAACCAGATAACCCTCGATTTTGATCTTATCGCCAACCCGGGCGAGCGGCAGCGCACGGCGGACGTTTTTGTTGGCGGGGATGAGGTGGTTGTTGGACATATGAACCTGGACATATCCGGGGTCGATGGGGCTGTCAGCACGTGCGGTGAAGAGGCAATAGCGGATGATCTGGTCAAAGTCAAGGTAATCGAGATACTGAGGCACGTCGCCCCAAACTAGAGCATAATCCCAAGGCGAGAGCTTGCACATGAATCCGGAACGGTAGCGGCGTTTACTGACCAGTACGGAGGAAATGTCATAATTCGCTATAGGAAAGAGATAAACATCGTTGCCACCGATCTTGATGGCGGGTATGCTCACTCCCTCAACTGAGCTTTGCCGGGGGGTGTATTGCACCTTGATGGGTGCCTCCGACGGTGCAGTCAGGTATAAAGGCACTGTCAGCCACATCCAGACGCCGTAGATTCCCGCAGCAATTATGCAGATCGCTGCGATGATGACAATCCGTTCTATTCGCTTCATCAATACAATACTCACTCTTACAAATACTAACCTTTGCCAGCCATCTTCATTTGTCAAATACAAAATGACCGGAGGTTTTCTATAGCAGGATGGGATCCGTATTGCTGCTGAGTTTCTGCCTGCTGATCACCCAATACTTTACTCAAGTTCAACGCACGTTCCTCCCGAGATCGTCCCGAGTATTCGAGATGATCTCGAGAGGAATACGAGGTGAAGCTGCGCTTATGTATCAGGGAAACAGCAGGTTAGTCTTGTATGGTGCTATCAAACCAATTGATTTATTATTGACACAATGCAGGGCTATGACAATACCGATTCATGGAGATGGTATGGTTGCATTCAAAGCGATTGACATTATGTCACTGGAGCAGAGAGTTTCGAAGAAGATTAGATTCTATCGTGAAAAGCACTACTCAAGGCAAAACGAGCTTTTTGTTTATTCTTCAGTCGAGACAATTGAGAATGGATTCGGTGAGAAAATTATCAAGGTTACTGGAAATATCCCTGTTACCTTACCGGTGAATACGGGTGACAGTTTTTTATTCATAAGTTCTGACCAAGCCAAATACCTGCATGGAATTCATCGATATCCTGCTAAATTTTTTCCCGAGTTGCCAAGGTGATTAATCGAGAAATATTCACAGCCGGGAGACATTGTATTAGACCCCTTTTCTGGTAGTGGGACTACCAATCTCGAATCGCTAATCCTCGGTCGTAACTCAATTGCTATAGATATCGAAGCGTTTTGTCATTTGCTAGTTAAATCGAAAACGACACCGATTGAGCCATCATTGCTCGACAATTGTAATGAATCGTTAATCAATCAGATAAAAAAACTACAATCCCAATCTCGTAGATAAAGCCACTATCCCACAATTCCCCTATCGCGATAATTGGTTTGAGGAGTTCATTCTTTATGAATTAGCCTACATAAAGTCCTCAATCGAATTGCTCGAGGTTGCTACGTTTTTGAAAGAGTTTTATCTGGTGTGCTTTTCATCAATTGTCAGAAGTGTTTCCAATGCGGACGATGGATGTACGAGAACCGTCGTTTGAAAGAAGCTACAAAAAGACATCTTCCCATCGATGGCTATATCCAAGTTTATAGAAGCTGTGTTAGTTAACACATATAAGATGGGAGAGTTTTACAATCTGATAAGTCAATCTAGTATTGAGTGCAAGATTTTATCCGGCTCTGATGCCAAATCAATAGGAATCAAGGATGAAACCATTGATTGTGCGGTTACTTCACCTCCTTATGTAGATGCTGTTGACTACCCCAGAACGCATCAGCTGGAGCTGTATTGGCTCGGAATAGAGCAAGGATCACTCACTCATTTGAAAAAGAAACACGTCGGAACTGAGGTTGTAACTGTCACAGAATATTCTACTTATCACGGGTTTGGCATAGCAGAAATAGATCAAGTGCTACATAATTTGTTCTTGGTTGACAAAGGACGCAGCTATATCGCATATAACTACTTATTGGATATGCGACGGAATCTGTCAGAGGTTTTCCGTGTGCTGAAGCAAAACAGGAGATACATCATTATAGTCGGAAACAATAGAATCAGAGGTATGTTGTTTGAGTCATGGAAGTATCTGTGTCTATTGGCAGAAGAGATTGGTTTCGAGGTGGAAACCTGGTTCCGTTCTGAAGTCATCAAACACTTTATTAAAGTACCTCGTGATAAGAGGATATCTCAAGATTATATCATAGTGTTGAGGATGCCAAGTTATGTTAACGAATGACATCAACAGAGGATTACAGGCATCTGTCGATGGCTTTGCTCATGAGCATATCGTCGCTGGGATGTTGATGAAGAGATTCCAAAACGTTTCATTAGTAGATCTTCCCCTATCGCCCTACGATATCATTATTGCGCTAAAAGATAAAAAAATCGGGAGAAAATAATCCGTGCTCAGGTCATGACATCAAAAACGAGTATTTCGTTCACCGGAGGATCAAGAGGTGGGGTGGATAGAACCTATAAGTCGGGTGTAAAGACCTATACTCAATCTACGAAAACTTCGGACCTGATAATTGGTGTAAAAGAATGCAGTAATGGCAGTTTTGATCTGTATTTTATCCCCACGCTACTTGTCGAGATGCTAAGCCCCCAGAAGAGTATATCGATTAACCGGGTTCACTTCTTCAAGAATAACTATGATGTCCTAATTAATTGCAAAGATAGGGATTTCGTTATTAAAACTATTAGCCGAGGCGGGTTAAGAATTAAACCCGGACACTAACGCTTGGTTTGTGTGTGGATTCCAAATTATCCACAATACTTTGTTCTTATGTGCTCCCTTAGCATTAGCATAGATATCAATATGCGGGTTAGCTGTCGATAACTCGGCACGGCTATCCGTATTACAAAATGAAAGATCCATACTGAGAGGACAGATAATTCTCGCCGGAATTGTGTCCCTCAAAAGTACGGCCCAGATAAGTAGAAATGACTGAGGAATAGCATGGCTACAGTGGCTGATATCCGTAATGGAATGATCATAGAATTCAAGGATGGTCTTTTGAGATCGTGGAATTTTTGCAAGTCAAGCCGGGTAAGGGCTCTGCCTTTTCCCACACCAAACTAAAAAACGTCAGACCCGGCAAGGTGCTCAAGAATACCTTCCGGGACAGTGATAGCTTCAATGAAGTAAGAGTCGAACGCACCAGGAAAGAATATCTCTACCGAGATGGCGACTTCTTTTATCCCCCCCCCTTAATCAAACGGTAACAATTAACTAACACTTGATTAAGGGGGGGGGCAAAGGTTTGACTAAGGCTGGCAAGCAAGGGAGAATAATAGCTTGCCAGGAGATCGTTGCCGCCTATCATTTCTGTGAAAAAGACACAGGCTCGACCATATCAAGGGACTTACTCAGAAGAATCGCCGGTTGATGATGACGGCTAGGAGCAAGGCCACCCGCCGAATCGGTCACGAAGGAGGATACAATGGGCACCACCAAACTGAAAGGACATGAGATCCAAACTCGGGGATCGCTACCGGAGAATGGGAATCCGGCACCGGATTTTACCCTTACCGGAGCCGACCTGCAAGATAAAACACTCCAGGATTATCGGGGCAGGAAACTGCTCCTGAACGTATTTCCGAGCATTGATACGGCAGTATGTGCGATGAGTGTACGCCGCTTCAATCAAGCGGCTGCTGAATTGGAAAACACGGCTGTTCTGTGCATCTCGCGGGATTTGCCCTTTGCTCTGAGCCGTTTTTGTGCGGGGGAAGGGATCAAGAATGTGGAAACGCTATCCGAGATGCGCGATCGATGATTTGGCTCGGATTATGGATTGGAGATTATCGACGGTGTCCTCGCCGGCTTATTGGCACGGGCGATAATAGTGATCGACGCCGCTGGAATCGTCCAATACACGGAATTGGTTCCCGAGATCGGGATGGAGCCGGACTATGACCAAGCTTTGTCGGCTCTGAGTCAGTAATAACGCCTTAAGCGTCTGGCGATACGGTAGTTATGAATGACCGCGAGCAGGAAGATGAGGTTGGCGACACTGAGGATGATATTGAGGTTGAAGGTTTCCCACGCGGCATAAAACCCGATCGCCATAACCAGCGGTGACAGCAGCAAGGTCTTGAATACAATGATCCCGCGCGGTAGTTTTAACTTGCGAAACATCCAGCGGGCTACGGGATTGCGTTCCCGGTGATAATGGTGTTTTCCGGTCACCAGCCAGGTAGAATGGGCGTCCAAAACGTTTAACACCAGAAAAACCGCTGAAAGGATCAAAGTGATCAGCGGTTTTTGCATAAAGCAGATCAATCCAGCGATCATCAGCGATCCGCGAGGTCAATTGATGACCGCGAACTTTCCTCTTTTATACTCTCCGCCCATCTCCAGAATATAGAAATAGATCCCGGAGGATACCCTGCGATCATTCATATTTCTGAGGTTCCAGCGGATAACGGGATTGTGGGTAACTGGCGTGATCGGATCGATATCGCTTTTCCAGACGATATCGCCGGAGGCGTTGTAGATGGCTATGCTGCCTTTCTTATGCTGCGGAAGGTTCAAAATACCGATCCAGGCATTATCGGCACTGCGCACCGGATTGGGATAGAGGATCACGGCATCGAGATTGGTAACGGTTGGCATGGCAAAAGTAGCGAGATTGTTTTGGGGAGAAATCACATTGCCCGCCAGGTCGGTCACATTGGAGATGGTGACGTAGTATAACTGGTTGGAATACCGGATAGCGTTTCTCAATCTCAGCCGGATGATATTGTCATGCACACTGACGGTCATGATGCGATTGTCCGGATCATTGTGTGGAGGGGTGAAAACATAATTTGACAGGGCACGTGCGCTATCGGCGGCGATATCCTCGCTCATGGCGATTTCCACCGTCTTTTTGTCGGCGGTAACGTTGGTTTCCACTACCTCCGGCGGGGTCCAATCCTGGACATAGTAAAATTGATACTGCCAGACGTCCGGTTCGACACCTGTGGCTCCGACGATATTTTGCATGGTGAGAGTGAATGGTTCGGTCGTCTCCGGAAACTGGTTGCGGAATCTGAGTTGCATCCCAAATTGCATCATGGTGGCATTGACCGAGTGCGGATTACCCAAGCCGTGGCTTACGTGATAGTATCCGGGATTGAGATTGGCGGATGACATCTGCTGGTCAAAAAGGATCCTCATTTCATTGCTGCTGATCATTGTGATCTCGGTGATGCGAGGACGCGGATTGGGGATAACGCTATACCAGAGCGTTGGCTGGCTTTCCGGTGGCTGATACATGGAATTGACCGCCGTCAATCGATATTGATAGGTCCTACCTGCAGAAAGTGTGGTATCGATAAATGAGTTGTTTGTAATGCCGGTAAAACTAATGATACTACCATCTTCATCCTTGCGGTAGAGATTGTAGTGGTCAGAATTGTTTCCGATCCAGGTAAGTCTGGCGGAATATTCGTTCAAGGGTTTGACCAGCAGGTTTGCCGGGGTAGGCGGAGCAGTGTAGGCGTCCATCTGAGTCCATTCCGAGGCATATAGCGAATCGTTTTCCGACCTGTAATTGGTCAAAAAATGACTCCGGTGAGCGGCATCGCGCCAGGCGGCGATCTGGAATGTATTGGAACTGGACCCATACCAAACCGGCACAAACTGGTTGTTTATGTATTTGAGAACGTATAGGTTGGGCGTCAGCGCCAGAATGATCTCGTCCTTGCCGTCCCCATCCAAATCAAAGGAATGGACGGCATTTTGGGCCATGTAGTTATTGATCATGATGGAGCCCATTGAAACGTAGGTGTTATTGGTAGTGCTGCGAATTCCCTCAAAAAACCAGAAATTGAGGTTGGGATTGATAATGTCGCGGTAGTAGCCACCGACGAAGAATTCCTGCCGTCCATTTCCGGTATAATCGCCTGCGGTAAGGTAATATAGATTGCCTATGGGCAGCCGCTTTGTCCAAGTCATGGAATGGTTGTTGTGATTGATGATCTCAAAGGCCATGACGTCTCCGTCGGTATCAGCAGCAAGGATATCAAGTAAAGCGTCATTATCGAAATTACGGCAAATGATCGATGGGACAAAGGTGTTGCGGAGATTGGTGGGGGTCGTGTTACGGAGTGTATTGCGGGCTGTGAATACACCTCCTCCCCTGGTGTAAGCCTGGATCACCCGTTCGGCGGGAAGATTCTTTACCAATAAGACCTCATCCGCTACAGGGCCGGTATAATTGGCAAAAATCCCACCTGAAATACCGGTAGTGCTCCAGATATTCTGCGAAGGATAACTGCCGCCGGCAGGCGTCTCCAGAATGATGGCAGTATCGGCTTTGAGGATAAGAAGTTCTTTACCCTGATCATTGGTATTGCCCAGATCCAATGGCCAGAAAGCATCATTGAACGTATGCTTCAGAACATGTCCAACGGTTGTGGGTTCATAGACATAGACCTGTCCATAACCGGCGACGGGCAAATCCATTGAGACATACTCCATAAGTTCGTTATTGTCAAAGTCATACATCTTGTTAAGCGGGACGCGGGGACTGCCAATAACATTGTGAGCCCAGCCATAAGTCGATACGATCTCATACTGGATATTGATCACGTTATTAATGATGGGTGACGAGTATACGAGATTGGCGTTGTTGTATGCTTCGATCTGCACCGAGACCTGCCCTTGCGGCATCTCCGGCGGCAGCAGCCACACTTGAATGCTGTCCCTTGTAACGCTGTAAACCAGAAATTCGGAATTGTCGGTAGCAATCGCCTTGAGCCTCGCATGCACGGGCTCACTGAACTTGGCTGAGACATAATACCGCAGGTTCTGTCCTTCATAACGGCGGGAACCCTGCACAGATTCGATGATCATGGTGGGATTGGTCGTATTGTAGTGAACTGAGCGGTAATAATTGTAGCGTTTGCCATTCACATTTTCATATTGGATCCGAAGCAGATAGACGCCATCATTGAAGTGAGGGGGAACATTAAATCGGGCGATAAGTCCATTAGAGACAGGTTGGTGGTAATAAGTCGGTTCGTTTGAATGGTGTTGCACATCTTTCCAATCAAGGATGGAAGGAGTGGTTTTGTTGGTGTACATCACCGAATAGCGGAAGAAATCATCACACCGAACCGTGCCCAGTATATCAAAGTCAGAGGAAATGCCCATGTTATCAAAGGGATAAACCATCGCGACCAGAGGAGGATCAAGATTTTCCAATAGTTTTTTGGTATTCAGAAGCCCATGGCCAAAGTGAATGTCAAAGCCAGGCGCGCCGAGATCATCAGTTGAGGTCAGAAGTCGCGCCCTTACCTCGTCTGGCGTCAGTCCCGGCATTAATCCATTCAAAAGTGCCACGCTACCAGTCACATAAGGAGCGGACATCGAAGTGCCTGACATTTCGCTGTAGAGTTCCGTCGGTTCCAGTTTGTAGGCGCTCCAGATCTGTTCTCCGGGCGCAACCAGATCCAGGTCGATCCCATAACTGGAAAAACCTGCCAGGTGTTTATAACGGTTGACCGCACCGACTGAGATGACGGTGGATAACTTGGCGGGATAACTGAGATTCGGACCGGGGTCGTTTCCGGCTGAGCCAACCAGGACGACTCCCCTGTTGTAAGCGTATTCACATGCGTCTGCAATGATGAGTGAGTAATTGGGATCGCCCCAACTCATGTTGATCACGTGACATCCGTTGTCTGCAGCATAAATGATCGCGGCGGCAGCATCGTCATCCTGGAGATAACCTGTGCCTTGGGTAGTTTTAAAACCTGCCCGGAGTGGCATTATCCTTGCATTCCAGTTCACTCCGCTAATGCCGATATTGTTGTTTCCGGCCGCGCTGATGATTCCGGAGACGTGGGTGCCGTGATAGTTTTCGTCCGTGACGTCATTGTCCTGTCCGATAAAGTCGCCCAAAGCCACATCCGCCATCTCCGGCGAATCCACAAAGTCCCAGCCACACCAATCGTCAATATAACCGTTGCCGTCATCATCGATACCATTATCCGGGATCTCGTTGGGATTGGTATATAGGTTTGCCGTAATATCAGGATGCTCGCGCAGGATGCCCGAATCCACTACTCCCACGATCACCAAAGGGCTGCCGGTAGTATAGTTCCATGCCTCAGGTATAGAGCATAACTGCAATTGCTGCAATGGGAAAAGCGGGTCGTTGGGGGTCATGCTGTGGAAGGTGCTGAGTCCAATGGGTTGGATGTATTCGATGCCTTCAAATCTGTATCCGCCGCTGCGTACGACAACCCAGTCCGGTTCTTGAACCAGATCCACCAGATAATACTGCTCCAGATGCATCCCTCGAATGAGACGGATATTATCGGCTCCCAAATGGTCAAGGAAGCTATCAAACTGGGTCAGGCCAGTCCGGTTTTGGGTTGGCTGAATGACCCGGGAGGTCTTGAAGATCAATTTGTTGGGAGTGACCGAGTGGGTTCTGACTTGATCCCTGATAAAGGCATGAGCACTGCCCGTGATCAATGTCAATAGCATGATTGCAATGACAGCAGGTAACACAGTGATGTTTGTTGAACGCATGAAATCCTCAAAAAGAATAGGTTATGCCAAGGGAGTGGGTATCGTTCAATTGACTGGTAAATGAAGACCAGCCGTAATCCACCGTTATCCCCCGCCATTGGACGCCAAAGCCGGCTGTTACGTTTTCGGCATCATAATTTATCTTGTATCCGGCACGTAGAAAGAGTATCGAATTAAGGTCGATCTCGGTATTCACCGCGCCCTTCCAGTTATCGTCCACGGCTTTGGTCACGCTGCCCTCAAATATGATGCGGTTTTGATCCATCTCAAATCCCTTGCTGATGTCGATTGCCATTGCGGCAGGCAGTTTCATCTGTTCCTCATTCATCCGTGAGGAAATGCCGAGATTGGTCACTGCCAACGAGATGCGGCTATCCACAAACGGGGGCAGAAAAGTGTATCCCAGATCCATGACCGCACCATAGGCAGAGGCGGTATTGATCTTTTCGTATATCAAGCCGCCATTGATCCCCAGATAATGAGTGGGACTAATGCGGTGTCCATAGTTGGCGATCATAGCCAGATCAATCGGGCGATAGTAACCGATAAGCGCTGCATTATCATCACGGATCTCGATCTCGCCGTAATCCAGATTCCGGTAAAGCAAGCCAAAATGCTTGCGGCGGTTGGAATTGGAATAGGCAATAGTGGTAAAACGGGTGTCATCCAGCCACATGGTATGGCTGACCGTCACTGCCGTATTTGCCTCCACGGTGGGCATTGCCGGCTGCAAGGCAAAAGCGGCATGGTTACCATTACTATAGGCACCTCTGCCCCCCAGAGCCATACTTACCGGATTGACCGGCATTTGCAGAAAGGCAAAGCCATATTTGCCGGAATTTTCGTGGACTTCAGCCCCAAGCGTCATTCCCGTGATCAGGATGACGGCAATAATCAGGCAGGATCTCATTTATCCTCCACTTTGGTGACCCAGGGTCACTTCTCGATTGCAAATTTGTGGTGCACTGATTCGCCGCTGCCGGAGATCACTGCGATATAGACGCCGCTGCTGAGTTTTTCCAGTGGCAGGTCGATAACATCTCGGTTGCGCAGATATGCTTGGCATCTGCCTTTTTGGGTATAGACCAGTTTTCCGCTGATATCAAATATCCTGACGAGGATATCGGTATCACGGCTGGTCATTACTTGCAAGGTCATCTGACGCGGGTATATGGACTTGTAAGGATTGGGGAAGATAAAAACCTCGCCGGGAACGAAAATACGCGTGGAAGCATACTGATTGGTGAGGTCATCCCTGCCCCGCGAGGCAGTTCGCCGCAGGTCTCCAAATTCCGTGAACCATTGTCCGTTGATAGCGTTCATAGTGGCATCGGGCAGATACTTGCGATAGATCTTGCCATCATCCGAGGAATAATACATATAGATCCTGTTATCCGTGTCCTTCCCCATGAATGGCAGTGTCCGGCTACGTTCTCCAAAAGAGACGGGGAAGCCGGATCGGACTCGGAAATCATCATTCCAGGCAAGCATCCGGTTCTGTGCAAAAGTGCCAATATACTCAATCCTGCCGTCACCATTGAGATCAAGCGCCATCACCGATCCCCCATTGCCGTCGGCAATGCTGTTTTGAATATTAAGTCCCGCCGGACTCATCAGCTTTCCGGCATAGTCATAGACGGCAAAAGTGCTATCGCATGCGACCAATAGGTCCAGGGTGCCATTTCGATCCACATCAGCGATAGTCAATGGACTCGTGGTTCTGAAGGGCAGGATCACCGGATAGCCTTCAGCGTGATTGCGTTGACTGTCCAGCATGATGATGCTATGCGGTGTCTGGATGATCGTCTCCGAGTACCCACCCCCCGGAGTGACCGGTGCCCGATAGATACCGATGATCAGCGAATCGGCGCTTATGGGAAGGGGCAGGTCATCGTAAATGGTCATCTGAAGATTATAGAAAAACAGGTCATAGTTTTGCGTGGGATTGACCAGCAACCCATAAATGAACCCGTTTTCCCAGACGAGGTTGCTACGAATACGCCTGTTCATCTCGATCCGTTCAGCGATCGTCTGGCTTTGTTTATTCATAAGAATGATCTCGCTGCCCCAGTCATCCGTCTTATTCAAAGGCAGGGCAAGCACTTCTCCGCAGTCCATGGGAGCAGCAGCCCAAACCCGATTGATTAGCGTGAGTGCATAACCGGAATGATTATGCCGCAGGCAATAGAGCCGGATCGCATCCTGATTTTGTAGCGGAAGATAGAATGTCCTCCCGTCCCATACGTAATGGACATACATCGAATCCAGTTCCAGAGGGTATCCCGGCATCAGCAGGTCGTTTTTCCAGAGATAGATCTGTCCATCCGGCAAAGCATAAAAGATCTCGTGTTCGCTATCACCGGTAAAATCCACCGCTGATCCCGCAAAGGGATTGATGCCGGTGTAACTGGTATCCAGTTTCCAGTCAAAGCGCACTGAAAAGGACATTTGATTGCCCGATGCGCTGATATCATAGATCTCCAGAGGGATACCGCCATAATGACTCTCCGCCGTGGGCAGCCGGAGCAGTCCATTATGCGTCTGATTGCCGAAGTAGTCATTATTGCCAGCCCGGAATGAATCGAATGGTCCGCCATACTTGTAATAGTCAAATACCGCCGTATCAAGGTGTTGGATGCCGTCGGCCTCTTCCAGGTCAACCCCTTTGTGGGCGGCATTGCCATTGGCGGTATTCTTGTCGAAATCGGGATCAAAATTTGCCTCGATCACATTCTCATCGATATGCCAGATCAGGATCCCGGAGCCATCGGTCGGATGATTTTCTCCCGGTAGCAGCGGACCGCCCAACCCTGGCAGGAAAAAATCCCACTCACATCCCTGATACCGGTTATTCATAAAATTAAAGAACGGCCGCAACGGCGCATCTTCATAATAGTCCTGCTCGCCCTCCGGCAGGAGTTTGAAGGTGTAACTGGGCAAATTGTTATAGGGATCCAAACTGCCATCCGGATTCTGTTGCCGGTTCTCGACCAGGAAATACTCCCGGGCGGAGATCGGGACTTTATACATTCTTAGCGCACCTGGCGTCCGATCCAGAAAGTGATCCAACACCAGACCGGTCGTATCATAACTGATCACCTGCGGCTGCTCCCAACCCAGATAATACCGACACCAAGCGCTAAGTTGAGCCGGGACGTAGCCATTGGCGTTCCAAACGCCGGTTCCCATCAGTCCCCAATTCCCGATCCCTTGCGAACGTCCATTGGCAGAGACGTTATCAAATAGCGTAGGCAGCCCGATCAGGTGGCCGAACTGATGCGATAAAACGCCATAAATGCTGAATAGATAGACGCTTGCGTCCGGTGCACCTTCCGGCGGGAAATAATCCTGATATTCGCTTTCTGGCACCAAAACGATATTCTTGAGAATCGCCCCATCCGAGGTCACCAACCCGGGATAGTCGTCATTATCGGGATCAAAAGCCGCTTGCAGGTTTTTGCGGGTAATGAAGGTTGACCATATCTGCCCGCGTCTGATCCCGCTGATATCGGATTCCTGTCCGGGACCGGCATGAAAGACGATCAATCCCCCATACAGATTGAAATTGATTTCGGGATCAGCCAGCGCCACCAGTTCCGCGATCATCTCCTCCACCCGGGCATCTATGGTTTCGCTGGTATCCTCACCATAATATCCCATCGGCCGGGATAGGGTGTAAACCGTTTGTGGCAGGTAATAATTGAGAGTGTATTGCCCTTGCGAAGCATCGTAAAAAAAATCGGACAGATGTAACATCCAGCGGTCAAAGTAAGCATGATCGTGCGGCAGATAATCCGGATAGACCGGGGTGGACTGGAAACGTACGTCGCTGAACTGCACGCGCAGAACAAGGACATTATTGGGGATGCTACGCATCTGTTTTAAGTCAAACGGAACAGTCCTTTCGACCTGTGTCCGTTTTAATTGCGCCGGCGGATCCTGATACATCGGATGAGGCGGAACCATGCCGCCCAGCGCGGTCAGTAGCATGAGCAACGCCAACAACATGCCGCTCCGCCGATTCATCTGTCCATTTATCATCTTCATCTGCATTTCCTTCTTGGGTCTATCTCATTGGTCATCTTTCAGAGCCGGATTTGTATCTCACGCCAGAAAAACACATCCCCATGAGCAGTCAATCCATTTTTTGCCGATACAGAAAACGCTCGTCCCCCGATCACTATCACAGCGTGGAAAACGAGCGTATAATATCAAACGTTTATGATTACTTACAGGTTTTTTCCGGCGAATAGGTCTGCCTCGTTACATTTACAGACCTTGGCGTTCTCCTGGTTAGGCGACCATCCGGTCTGTCCCTTTTTATTTTTGACGAGTTTGATTCTTTTGATCTCGGTATTGCATACAGGACAGATCACTTTGCCTTCGGTGGAACTGTCGTGTGCCAGTTTGGCAGCGAAACTTTTGACTTTTCCCATAGTATCCTCTCTATCTTATTTTATGCTCGTTCGATGTATTCACTAGAGCGGGTGTCGATCTTTATCCGGTCGCCCTTTTCGACGAAAAATGGCACGGTCAGGCGCAGGCCGGTCTCGGTAAAAGCATATTTGCCTCCACCGGAGGCAGTATTGCCTTTGACGTTTGGTTCGCATTCTGCGATCGTCTGGATGACTGTAGTGGGCAATTCGATCCCCAATACTTCACCACTGGCATGCGCCAAAACCATCACTTCCATATTTTCCATCATCAGTTTTTCCTTCTCGCCCACCAGCACTTTGTCCACATTGATCTGCTCATAATTTTCCAGATCCATCAGGACAAAGAAATCGCCATCGCGATACAGATACTCCTTTTTGGTTCGTTCGACGCGAACCTCATTAAAAATGTCGCTATCCCGGAAGGTGTTTTCCAGGACTTTGCCCGTCTTGACGTTCTTGAGTTTGGTGCGGGTAAAGGCAGATCCCTTACCCGGCTTGACATGCAAAAATTCCACGATCTCATAGAGACCTTCCTTGAATTCTATGATCATTCCGTTACGGATATCAGCCATTGTAGCCATATATTTCCTCGGTCTTTTCTACTTACGGGACAACAAATTCTGAGGTCATAATTCTTGCAAGAATAAAATCATCCCGAGTACTCGGTAGGATCTCAGGAGCGTAGTCGGGCTGATATGACGGCGCTTCCGCTTGATCAAGCGATTGGGATTTGCCAACAACTCGAACCATCGGTCACGACCGATCTTCAGATCCTCAGCACCGCTCAAGCGCATCATCCTGTGTAACTTCCTTGTTCCCACCCATTTCTGCCTTAATAGAACCTTATCCACAAACTCAAGTATCTTCCGCTGCTTTCTTCGAAACTCCACCATCTGTCGCTTATGTTTGTAGTATGCTTGTCTGGTGTATTCGTATGCGGAACAGATCACTTTCAGTCCGGATCTGAGTCCGATAGACTGAGCTTTTTGCCGAGTTCTTTCAACAGCTGGGTACCAAAGGTTTTTTTAAGTCCAACCCGTATTCTTCGTCGGCTATTTCGATTAACGACTCCAGGGTCAGTGTTTTTAAGTGACTGTCATCCAACGCTTTTGACAAGCGCTGATTCTCTTTGCGCAATCTGATCAATTCGAGCTCTTCAGTATTAGTCATGACGTGAACCACCTTGTTTATTCTTTTGTTTATTCCGTACTTGAGGATCCATTCATGGATGGTTTTCTTTCCGGGGATATTGTAAAGTCTGCGGGCAGCTTCGGCACTGATTAGACCGTTTTCTACCTCTTCCACCACTTGCATTTTGAATGCAACACTGTAGTTGTTCCTTGTTCTCTGTCCACTTTTTCTGTCTTCATACCAAACTCCCCTTACTGGGTTTAGGTGTCAACTTACTCAGGACGACACTTTCCTCCTTGCTTGATAACCTTAGTATAACCTTAGTATAACCTTACGACCGTAAGGTTATACTAAGGTCATCAAGCAGGGAGGACACATGGTGGTTCCTGGGATCGTGCTTTTTTGTTGACATGAAAAGCGTCTTTGAGATTGTGACGGGCGGCGGGTCAAGATAGCCAATATATATGATTAGAGACACTTATGCAGACAAAGCAGAGGTATAAATGCGAAAGAAATGGAAATGGATCATCATTGCGCTGATCGTCCTGGTCATTCTCGGTGTGGTGGTAAAACACCTTTCCAAAGCCGCTGGACAAAGGACTGGACTGGCAGCGCAGGAACAAAGTTACAAGGTGGTCAGAGGAGATATCGTATCCAAGGTGGAGATCATTGGCGAGATACAGCCCCAGACGGTGGTGGCGGTAAAATCAAAGGTATCGGGCACGATCGTCCGGTTCTATGCCAATGAGAACGACTACGTGCGCACCGGACAAATCATTGCCGATATCGAGCCGGATTACAATCAGGCGAATACGCTCTTTGCCACCAAATCCCGACTGCAATTGGCCGAACTGGCTGTGAACAATGCCCGCGCCGAACTGGAGAAAAGACGCCAACTATTGGCCGAAAGACATATCTCTCAGGCGGAATTTGATCTGGCGATGGATCAATTGACCACGGCACAGATCGAATATCACCAAGCGACAGAACAATATGAGCTTATCCGTGATCTCGATACCGGAGGCCGGGTGACGCACGTCTATGCCACCGCTACGGGAACGGTGATCGAGCGCCGTCTGAGCGAGGGGGAAATGGTGCAATCGAGCAATACAGCTTTCGGTGAGGGCACGGTGGTGATGCGGATCGCCGATCTGAGCAAGATGATCGTCAAGACCAGGATCAATGAAGTGGACATAGCCAAATTTTCTCTTGGTCAGGAATCGCGGATCACGGTAGATGCCTTGCCCTACGCGGAAATGAGCGGTAAGATCATCAAGATTGCTCCGATGGCGGTGATGGAGAATAATGCCCGCGTCTTCCCGGTCGAGATCGGCTTGGAAAAACAAAACCCACGGCTCAAGCCAGGAATGACTGCCAATGTTTCGATCATCGGCGAATCGCGCCGGAACGTCCTCGTCATACCGATCAGAGCAGTCTTCACCGATGATAAGAATCAGGATATCGTATATATCACCACGGCGGAGAGCAGTCCCGCACCCTCAAGATCTGGGACAAGAACGGAGCCGGCAAATCCGGGGATCGCCACTCCGGTAAAACTGGGCAGTAATGACATGCAGATGGTGGAAGTGATTGATGGACTCAAGGAAGGTGACACGATATCCCTGCAAGCGCCCGACCGCTCCGGCATGATGTTCATGGGAATAAACTGATGATCAGCATAGAAAATCTATCAAAGACCTTCGGTGACATCCGGGCAGTGGATAACGCTTCCTTTACTATCCGACGGGGAGAGATCGTCGGCTTTCTGGGGCCCAATGGAGCAGGGAAAACTACCACCCTGAGGATGGTGACGGGTTTGCTGCAACCTACAGCGGGTAATATCCTGATCAATGACATTCCGCTCCAAGACGATCCCCTGGCGGCGGCAAGAATCATCGGCTACCTGCCGGAACAGAACCCGCTCTACAACGATATGCTGGTCTATGACTACCTCAAGTATGTCGCCACGCTGCGCGAGGTGAGAAAAGGGGACTTTATCAACCGGCTGGACTTCGTGGTGCAGAAATGCGGCTTGTTCGAAGTGCTTGCCCAGCCGATCGGTACGCTTTCCAAGGGATATCGCCAAAGAACCGGACTGGCACAGGCGATCATTCACGATCCTGAGGTCTTGCTCCTGGACGAACCCACTTCCGGTCTCGACCCCAATCAAATCATCGATGTCAGGCAACTTATCCGCGAAATGGGCAACGCCAAGACGGTCGTCCTCTCCAGCCATATCCTGCAGGAAGTGCAAGCGCTTTGTGATCGGATCATCATCATCAACCGGGGTAAAATCATCGCCGATGCGATCAAGGACGATCTGCCCGCTTTGCTGGAATCAAGAATGCGGGTAACGATCGAGATCGAAGGCGGCGAGATGGAATTGGAGCCCTTCCTGATCGACTATCCGGATGCGGTCCTGGCAGAGATTGAGCCGCAGGATCAGTCCGTACTCTATACTTTTACCATTACCGAGGAAGCAGAATTCAAACGACGCTTTGCCCAATATGCGATGCAAAAGCAGCGCTTGATCGTTGGGATGAAGACCCATTCGCTTAGTTTGGAAGATGTATTCCACCGCCTGACCAGCCCTATCCTTGATGAGGATAACCTCATGCCTGATAGTAATGTGGTGCAGCATTCCGATGCTGCGGAACCCCAAGACAAGGAGACCCGCGATGAATAGCGCTTTGACCATTGCACGCAAGGAATTTGTGGCAGCCCTGCGCTCCCTTTCCACCTACATCATCTTTACCATCTTCCTCGTGATCAGCGGAATCCTCTTTTCCATGACCGTTTTTAAAATCGGCAAAGCGGAATTGCGCTTCCTCTTTGAACTCATCCACTATACCTATCTGTTCTATATACCGGCAATTACGATGGGTTCGCTGGCTCGCGAAAAATCAGGGGGAACCCTGGAACTATTGATGACCCTGCCACTGAGAACGGGACAGATCGTCGCCGGAAAATTCATCGCCGCTTTGCTGCTGCTCGTGACGGTGATACTCTGCACGCTGGTCTTTTTTGGCATCATCCTGTGGTATGGTTTTGGCATCGATTATGGCGCCATCATGAGCGGTTATCTGGGGATCCTGATGGCAGGTGGGGCATATATCGCCATCGGTATCTTCGCCTCCAGCATCCAACAGGACCAAGTGCTGGCCTTTATCCTGGCTTTTGTCATCTCTGCTTTCTTTTGCCTGAGTACGGTGATCCTGCCGCTGTTGCCGGTTGCGGTGGCATCGGTCTTTCAATTCATCAGCTTCGGTTATCATCTGGATAGTTTTTACAAGGGAGTGCTAGATAGCCGTGATATCCTATGGTTCCTCAGTATCACAGCCGGCTTTTTGCTTATGGCGGAATTTAACCTCAAACTCAGGAACCGGGCACAGGAGCGTTGAAGATGAAGACCAAGACGACATCCATCTTCAGCGCGTTGATGATCCGGGTTGTGATAATCCTGATGCTCAATCTGATCAGTGCCTATCTCTTTCTGCGGATTGACGTCACCAAAGACAAACGCTATACCCTTGGCGAAGTGAGCCGTGAACTGATGCGTGGACTGGACGAGAAACTCTTGATCAAGGTCTATATCTCCAAAGACCTTCCACCGGACTTTAATGAATTGGCGCGCTACCTGAAAGACCTGCTGGTTGAATATAAGCAGTATGGCAAAAGCCGGTTCCAGTTTGAATACGTCAGCACTGCCAATATGGAGGAATTCCGCTCCCTGGCCGTTCAAAACCAGATTCAAGCTCTTACCTACCAGAGTTTTGAAAACGATCAGATGTCACTCAAGGAACTTTACTTCGGCATGACCTTCGAATACCGGGGCGAACGAAACGTGATCAATATCATGCCCGATATGCTGCCCTCACTGGAATATGCGCTGACCACTATCTTCCGATCACTGACCGAGGTCGAATTGCCGGAAATCCTGATCTATCGTGGAGAGACCTATGTCGAAGGCAGCAGCCAAACCTTCGAATCCGCCATCCGCAATAACTATCGGCTCATCTCCACTGATCTGATGAGCATCCCAAAAATGGCACCTGTGATGATCTTTACCGGCACGGTTGACTCGCTGAGCATGGTACAACTATATAACCTCGATCAATACCTCATGCACGGCGGTAATTTGGTGATTTTGCAGGAACGGGTCGGTTTTGAGGCGGGACGCTTCATCGAGATCCGCTCCAATATCTTTGATTTGCTGGAGCACTATGGGATATGGATAAAGCCCAATCTGGTGATGGATATGAGATGTGACAGCCAATATGAAGACTCTACCCGCCAGCAATATCCCTTCCCGATCTATCCGGTGGTCACCGGAACTTCCGAGAGCATCATTACCAGAAACGTGGATAATATCGTTCTCTATCTCGCCTCCGAGGTCTCTACCGTCCTCGATACCATAACCGTCGAGATGAAACCGCTGCTCCAGACCTCGCGTCAATCAGCGTTTGTAACCGCTCCGGACTTTGACCTCAATCCCTTCTTTGAACGCGAAAGCAGCGATCTCTTTCAAATGCCGCCGATGACGGTAGGTACGATTTTCAGCGGAAGTTTTCGCAGCTTCTTTTCTGCCGAGGTCGATACCACCAGTTATCCCGATTTCAAAAGGAGCAGGGATCACGCTGAGATCGTGGTGTTCGGAGACCGGGAACTAGCCTTCGATCCGCCTGATTACAAGCCCCAATACATCGACCGCGCCAATATCATCCTCAATGCCGTGGACTATTTCATCGGCAATGAATCCCTCATCAGCATCCGCTCCCGCAATTTTGCCAGCAGCCCATTCAACCTGCTCTATTACCAGCACCGGAAACTGGGCGAGGGGATGTTTGGCGTGGATGTCAATGCTCAGGAACGATACTACAAGAAGGTGATACGTGTCATCAGCGTGGTGATGCCATCGCTTTTACTTATGATCCTGGGATTGTCCCAGATCATCTACAACCGGCAGCGCAAGACAAAGATCATCAGTCAATATCAACGCCGCAGATTGATCGAACTTGATGAGCGAGGGGGTGAGGATACCCAGCAATGAACCGCAGATATAAGATATTGATCCTCTTGGTTTTGCTGTTGATAGCGGTGTTCATATATCTGCGCCGGCAAGAACCAGTGGAACAGACCTTCCGTCTCTTTCAGGCGGATTCGCTTGCCATCGCCGGCATTGAGATCCGTAAGGGCGATAGATCTATAGCCATGGAAAAGCAAGACGAGGTCTGGATGATGACCGAACCTTTCCAATGGCGAGTCCAGAAAGAACTTATCGCCAATCTCTTTCGTGACCTGATCTCAAGCGACATCTCCAATACCGTAATCACCACCAGCACCGAAGATGACCACCGCTATGGACTCGAGCCCGATATTGCCCTACAGGTAAAACTCCTGGACGCCCGAGACAGGGTCCTCGACCACGTACATATCGGAAATGCTGGTAACCCATATGATTATATCAGGCGCGTGGGATCAAGGCAGATCTATCAGACCCGCGCCAAGGTGGTGAATGTATTTGTCCCCGATGCTCAGATCTGGCGCGATCCCAATATCCTCAGTATTGAGGAAAGGGATATACTTCGCATTAACGTCCGCTACCGCAAAAACTCCTATACCTTGATCCAGGAAGCGCCGAACTGGCGATACACCGATAGCCGGGAAAGTTTCCCGATCCCAGTCGAAAACCGTGCCATTGTCCGTGTCCTGAACGTCCTGAGAGATCTATTTACCATGCAATTATACGTGGATGACAATCGACCGCTCATCCCCCTCTTCGATAATCCCGAGTGCATCGTCGATGTCTATCTGCGTAACCGCACCAAACGCACGCTCACCTTTGCACGCAGCGGCGAAATGGAATTTATCCTGATGCTGGACAATGACACCAAAGTGCTTTATGGCGTGCTATATGACACCCTCGAGCGTTTTACCCGCGCCGCAGAGATCTTCAAAATGCTGTACGGATAACAGGTATGATCAGCGTGCTGCGCTTCCCGGATATCTCACCGGAAATTTACCCAGTTCCCCATCCGGTGTCGTTACAGCCTGCGCTGGAATGAGAGACGCTGTTTCCCTTTTGTGATCTCGATCTTTGGTGATTCCAGTATGTGCTACGCTCTGAAACAACAATACAATCCGCCGATCGATCCGATTAAGGTCTTCACCTGACGGAGGTGTTCACGATCCTTCAACGGGGGAGATGCCTCATCCGGAAGACGGCGGTGGTCCAGAGTTCGATGATGAACCCATAGATCGCCACCAGAAGAAAACCGAGGAGCAGATGTTCCCATCTGGTGTAACTCCAGGGTTTGAGCGATGCTATAGTCAATGATGTGGGCGTTCCGGCAATGACGCCGATAATGATCCCATGCAGCCACCAGGGCAGGTGAAAGGCACTGATCCCGCAGATAAAACCGATCAAGACCGGTCCGGCGAGAATGATGGCCGTTTCCGTCAGGCTCAAATCACTCAGGATATGAGTGACGGCAAACATTATGCCTGCCAATACGATACCGATCACGGTGGCGACAATGACACGTCTAACACTAAGCATATTCACCTCCTGTCCATACAAGCGCCATGCTGACAAGTTGCGATATAGATGTCAAGTGTAATTGCCAGGCTGCCGACTGATGGCTGCGGATTAATATCTACACCGTGACAATCAGCGTCCGGGGCCGGACTCTTTGGCGGAACGGTTCATCACGGCTGAGCCGGTAGTAACGGTGAGATCCGCCAGGGGGGGGGCGAAGCACTAATCCTCCTCCGGGTGTGGTGCTTGCAGTCCATATCAAAGTACCATCCACAAAACTAAGACTGGCAGCATGAACCGATAATAGGTCAGATCTGCCACGGACCTCAGAGCCGCTGAATTTATACTTTTTGACCAGGGAAACGGCATTCAGGTTGCAGCAACAGATCAGAACAAATTGTTCTGCAGGTAATTCTTTCTAAAACTCTATTGTGGGATGTTAGTGCCAGGTCAAACCTATTTCTCGACGATGGTCATGGTTAAAGTGGCTTCTGTGGTCTCCACTTCTTTTGCCACCGGTTTGAGTCCCCGGGTAAGAAACACAGCATCCGAGGGATTGTCGGATATCTTGTAAAGACCGAACTTGCTGTCATACTTAGCCGGTGGGAGTGATTTGGAGAGGTCGCCGGTGGAGGCGATCACTTGCAAAGTTTCCACGCCAAACGGTGCAGTTACATCAAACTCGGGGAGTTGGATCCAGCGGTTGGTTTGATCGGGATTGATCCTGCCGATAAAGCCAGAGCCGAGGTAGATCAGGTAGGAATATACGCCTTCCGAGGAATGGTTGTGTCCGATGATGTAGTATTCCACGGGGAGGTTTGATCGGATCTTGAATCCTGCTATGTCGCCAGCGGTGTAAAACAATTGGTCGCTGCCACTGATGCCGGCGAATTGCACCTGCAGTTTGTTGGAGATCAATTCCCCGGAAGCGATGCTCTGTGCGACATTGAAATTGCGGGGCGTATACTCATATTGCTCATAGGCGGGGGGATTTAGCTTGATGAATTCCGCCTGTTCGATCCTGCCGGCTGGATTGACCAAGCGCAGGGTGAGATTGATGCCGGTTTTGGTGACCTCATAGGATGAACGGAGATAATAATGGGCTGTTTCGATGTTTTCCGTACTGGGCAGCATTGTTGACAAGCGGTCATGAATGATGCGGGAAAACTGCGTAACTTCCTTGGAGGGATAGAGGGCTGGATAATGCAGGTAGATCAGGGGATAATTGCTGAAGCGGGCGCCATGAAACTTCAAAGCCAGTTCCAGATCATCAAAGGCAGCGGTCAGAGTATGCAGAGCCGCGCTGATCTGTCTTTCCGTCATCGGGGCGGAAAATGGCTTTTTCCCGCCCAAAGCGAGGTAGATGAAGCGGTGGATCTCAAATTCCTCAAGAACGCTCCGTGCCTGGAGCAATTGATTATAACGCAGAACGGGATCGGCGTCGGCGGTCAGGTATTGCGTCGCATCCTTAAGCGCTGACTGCAGTGCGTTCAGGCGATCTTCATAGAGGGGGAGCGCACGCCCGGGATCCAGAAGTACCGTGATCTTATAGTCCTTGCCTTTCTTCTCCACCGGCAGATAAGAAGTACCCAACAGGGGCAGATTGCTCGTGGTCGTTATCTCCTTGACGGTTCGGGCAAAGGTCCGGAAGTTCACCTCGCCCTCTGTATCGATCACATTGGTTTCCACCCGGACATATATCGACTGGGATAACGAGGCAAGGGCTCCGCTGCGAGCGCCGTCCTCACTATCTCCCCAACCTTCCGCGCGGAGGATCTGTCCCCAAAGCACACTCCCCAAGCATATACTCAAGACCAATAACAACGATCCCATACGGATGCAGACAGGCATAATAACCTCCTAATCTGGCAATAATTATCACTCTTCTTCCCTTGTCTCGCATTCGCCCTGGGCGTCAACAAAAAAATCCTTCTGGATGGAGATTTTTTTCTTGCCAAAGATACCGCTTCCGCATCTGTAGGCCCACGCTCATAGATTCCCGCAGATCAGTAAAGGAGACCTTATGAAAAAGATTATCTTGATATTAGTGGCACTCACCGCTATCCTATGCATAACGGCGCAGGAAGTCCAGATCACCACCCCCAAAGGGAGTGTTTCGCTCAAAGTGGATGGCATCCAACAAGACGGAAAAACCACTACCGGCAAGATACTGGCTGAGGTTTTTACCAAATTGGACAGGATCGACGGTATCATCAAAGGCAAACTCAACCGCTCGGAACAGCGTAGTTTTGACGCCCTGATGAACGAGATTTATGCCCTCCTGGAAATGATCCCCGTCGAATATAACGTCATCCTTCCCGTCAAACCAGTCCTGCAACAACAGGATCCCGTCCTTACCATCACACCTACTCCGGGTATCAATATCACGATCACTCCGCCACCCGAGCAGGTGATCGCTCCGCCTCCCCCCGTCGAACAGAAGCCTCCCACGACCGAAAAACCCCGTCCCGAACTCAAATCCACCCGTCCACTAATCTCCGACACGGACTTTGGGGACCTGCTTACCCGCATCAAAAACCAAAAATTCAGCGATGACCAGATCAGAATGCTCAGAACCGCTGCCGATAGTTACCGCTTTAAGGTTGACCAGATCGTCCAGATCGTCAAGGTATTTCGCTTTTCCGATGATCAATTGGAAGCCCTGAAGATCGCCTGGCCGGAATGTGCCGATCCCCAAAATAAATTCCGGATCCTGGATGCCTTCACCTATTCCAGTGACAAGACCACTGCCGAACAGATCATGAAATAAACGCTTGCACCACCTTCCATCCCGCCCCGGTTTCGATCGGGGCTTTTTTGTGTTGAATTAAGCGGCGGCGGATCATTATCCGGCCGGACCCGGTAAAACGCGGTCAATAGCGATCGGGATTCGTAATCCATGCTTCCTCTTCACCCATTCATGAATCTCTAGTCTTACCGGACAAGCACTTCAAACATGTCGCTTTCCCGGGCCTGATCACTCGCCCAGAGGGCTTGGCAGATCATATTGGAGCGGATGATTCCGATTCCCCGACAAAGGCAGGGGTCTATCTATTGCTATTACGAGTACTCAAGAGATCGGAGCATCGGAACGCTCCGCTATGAAACATGGAACGGACAAAACATGGCGGAGAGTCAGGGATTCGAACCCTGGGTGCCCGTAAAGGCACAACGGTTTTCGAGACCGCCCCGTTCAACCGCTCCGGCAACTCTCCGCGGGTAATCAAGTTCTTTTATTTTGAAAGAAAGAGGTCAGGATAACGCTGCAGGGCTCTTTCAGCAGACCTCTGACAATTGTGGGATGGTGGTTGAAACATTTGTCCCGCAGGACGTTATAGACCGATCCGACGGCACCCGCCTTGGGGTCGGAAGCACCAAAGACCAGGGTGTTCAACCGGGCTAAGATCAGCATTCCGGCACACATCAAACAGGGCTCAAGCGTCACGTATAGTCGGTGATCCTGGAGGAACTTGGTTTCTGAGGCAAGGATTTTGTCAACTATCAATTTCTCGGCATGCGCCAGGGGATTGCTCAATTGGCGGGTGCGGTTGTGGTTGCGCAGGATGATCTCATCGCCTTTGACCAGCACAGCGCCGACCGGAATTTCATCCTCTTCTGCGGCGAGGCGGGCTTCCTCCAGAGCGATATTCATCCAGTATTCGTGATTCGTGAGGGTCATTGCCTGTCCTTGCTGACCGGTAACTGGCGTCTGATCTGGTTTTTGATGGCGTCAAGGACGAGATCGCCGGTATCATAAACTGACTGGGGTTCGAAAGTGAGGTATTTTTGCCATTGTCCTGCCAGAAAGTCGTGTGAGACGATACGATAAATACCTCTGGGATCGAGCGGTGCGCCATTGATCCGGTAGTTGTCACTTGTCCCGATGCGGTGGATGCCGGAGTCCTGCACGATGTCATGCGGCGGGTCTATCATATTGCGTTCGTTGTGGTAATGGTAATTGATGAGATCGGCGCCGGTAGCGGTGAAGATGACGACGGTATTATTGAACGGCAGCATCTCGGTCAGGTCTTTGAGGGTGATCTCTCCCTTGGGGACGGCTTTGCGGATGCCGCCGCAATTGAGCATCGCCAGATCCGGTTTGTAACGGTCTCGATACTCGGCAAGGAGCGCATTCGCCATCCAACGAGAGACGTCAGTCAATACATATTTGGAAGGTGTCCAGTCCACAGGGATGGTCCCGATGACCTGATTGAGTTCGAGATCAATTTGGTCGCTTATTTTGCGGACAAAACCGCTCAGAGGGGTTTCTGGCATCTGCTCTGGGGTGGTGATCGGGATGAGTTCGTTCTCCCAGGCGATGATGCGTCCCTCCTCGACGAGGATATCGAGTTGTCCGAGATAAGTGAGATAGGCGCCAGCCTGAAGGATGAGGATGTCGTTGACCACGACGGGTTCGGGCAAGGGCGTGTGGCTGTGGCCACCAATGATCATGTTGATGCGGCTGTCCAGTTTGGTCGCCAATAAACTGTCCGCTTCAAAACCGATATGGGTTAAAAGGAAGATCAGATCTGTCTTTGCGGCAAGGCGATCGAGGTAGCGGTCGATCGACAGCACGTAAGGGAGAAGGGCGAGGTCGCGGACATTATCCGCTTTTACCCGCTCTCTAAGGTCGGTCATGGTCAAGCCCATGACGCCGATGCGGATGGAATCAAGTTCTACAATCACATAAGGATGCGGCGAGAGATGGGTATCGGTATGGTGATCGATGATATTGGTGGATAGTAACGGGCGTTTTGCCAGTTCGATCAGGCGTTTGGTATTGGCGTAACTGTGGTCAAATTCGTGATTGCCCAGGGCGGCGGCATCGGGATTGAGGAAATTGAAAACCTCGGCAATGGCACCGCCGATGGCACCATTATACTTCAGGGAGGAAAAGACGCTGCCGGTCTGTTGGTCACCGGCATCGAAAAAGACAGTACGCGGAAATTCCGCTCTCCGGAGGTTCAGGTGATACTCCAGCGCGGCATATCCGCCCAAGGATATCCTGCCTTCAGGCGTGACATATTCGCGCGGCTGGTAGGCGCCATGCGAATCATTGGTGTATAAAACGCGCAGGAGCAGCGAATAACCCAGCGCGGCAAGGGTGATGAGCAGGATTGAAAGGATGAGGCGTTTGATCATGAGATATCTCCCAGCATTTTGCGAACTGCCTTCAGGTCTTCCGGGGTATCGATGCCGATGCCCTGATAATCGGTCATAAGCATGCGGATCGGGATGCCGTTTTGCAGCAGGCGGAGTTGTTCCAGTTTTTCGGTCGCTTCCAAAGGACTGGGCGGTAAGGAGACCATTTGTAAGAGGGTCTCGCGGCGATAGGCATAGACGCCGATATGACGTAAAAACGGTGGATTGAAATCATCGTCACGAACATAGGGGATCGGTGAGCGGGAAAAATAAAGGGCATTGCCATTCAGTTCGGTGACCACTTTGACGGTATTGGGATCAGGGAGTTGAGCCGGATCGGATAGGGCGGTCATCAGTGAGGCGACCTGGACGGTAGTATCCTGAAAAAGATCCAGTAAGCCACGCAAGGAATGGGCATCGATCATCGGTTCATCGCCCTGAACGTTGACAATGACGCCGGCATCAATCTGCCGAGCCACTTCGGCAATCCGGTCGCTACCGCTGGGATGATCCTTTTTGGTCATCATTGCCCTGCCGCCGTGAGAGGTGATCTCATCAAAGATGACAACGGAATCGGTGGCGACTATCACAGTATCAAAGAGGCAAAAACTCCTTATCCGGTCATGGATAAAGCGAATGATCGGAATACCAAGGATCAGAGCCATGAGTTTGCCTGGGTAACGAGTGGATTCATAACGTGCGGGAATGATGGCGGCGGTTTTCATCGGTCTGCCTTGAACTGGAGATAGACCTTGTAACTGGGCTGATTCTCGATCTGGCGGAATTCGATGAAACAGCGGCTGAGAAAGACCTGCTGATTGCGCAGAACGGTCTCCATCTCGGTATATTGATGCATCCAGTCGTTATTGACCACAAGGCGTGAGACCACCCTTTGCACCCGATATCTGGCAATGGCTCTCAGAGCGGTTTCCTGCGCTTCCGTCCACGCTTCAAAGAGATTAGCCGATAGGGCGGCGCCAGTAATATAAACTGATCGATCCGCGATGAAGAGATTGGTTTGATCACACCAAGCGGGCTTGGTCGTGAGATGCATCAGTCGCGGCGTCTTGTCCGGTTCGATCGGTTTAAATCCAAATAGGGCGATCAGAAAACCATGGATCTCGATCCTGTCGAGCATGATCAGATCCCGCGCTGCCCGGCGTAGAAAATCGGTATCAGCACTGACCACCACATTAATATTGACGTTGTTCCAGTCGATCTCCTGCATCTGGGACAGCGAATAGACGAGGGACTTGTCCACCACGTATGCGCTGTGATTGCGGGAAAGCGCTACCGCAGCAAAATCACGGGCGGAATCCTCTGCATCGCTGCCAAACATGGTGGGACGCCAGGCGATGCCGATGGCATAGTCACCCGGGGGCAATTCCATCAGCCAGGCGGGGACTTCCGTCGGGAGATGGTTTACTTTGGCTGGCACTGGAGTTTGCAGGTGTGGTTTTTTAGCGGCACATCCCATCATTGGAATGATCAGGATCATCACGGCAACATACAAAACTAGCTGAACGGTGAGGGATTGGGGCGGTTTGGATCTATGAATGGCGTTGCTCAAGCCGTGCTCTCTTGGTTTCTCCGGATGGTGCGGGTTGGAAAAGTTTGTTCTTCCTGAGCCAGACCATTAGGGCGGAGGTATCGGTGTAATTGACGCCGGGGATACGCATCGCCTGTCCGATACTGAGTGGTCGGATGCGGTTTAGTTTCTCCCGTGCCTCCCAAGCGATGGTATTGATATCCATATAGTCGATATCATCCGGCAAAGAGATGCCTTCCGCTTTGCGAAAGCGTTCCAATTCATCTTCCTGACGCTTGAGATAACCCTCATACTTGATCTCGAGTTCGATGCGGCGGGCTACATCAATGTCCACTTCCGGCGATGGTATCCAGCCGTAACGGTCAAGATCCTGATAGGTGATGTGCGGACGCTTGAGTAATGTGGCAAACTTTAACGGCTCGTTCATATCGGGATGCTTGTCACAGTTCTCGGTCAACAAGCGGTGCATCTCTCTTTCCTTGAGGGCTAGCATCTTCTGGAAACGCTGCCACCGGACATCGGAAACCAGCCCCAGTTCCCTGCCGATCGGCATCAGACGCTCGTCGGCATTGTCCTGACGCAGGCATAATCGGTATTCGGCACGCGAGGTGAACATCCGGTAGGGCTCATTAGTGCCGCAAGTGACCAGATCATCGATCAGGACACCCAGATATGCGCTGCTACGGTCAAGAATGAGTGGCGAGCGTCCATCCAGAGATAGTACGGCATTGATCCCCGCCATCAAACCCTGTCCGGCGGCTTCCTCATAACCGGAGGTGCCGTTGATCTGTCCGGCAAGATAGAGTCCCTTGATCCTGCGCGTCTCCAGCGAGAGGGTCAATTCCTCAGGACTGATATAGTCATATTCAATGGCATAGCCATAACGCAGGATATGGGCTTGCTCCAGACCGGGAATGCTGTGAACGATCGCTTCCTGGACGTGGGGAGGCAAACTGGTGGAGATGCCGTTTACATAAGCCTCGTGGGTGCTAAGTCCTTCCGGTTCTATAAAGATATGATGAGTCGGTTTGTCTGGGAATTTAACGATCTTATCCTCGATCGAGGGGCAATAACGGGGCCCGATGCCTTTAATTATACCGCTGTAAAGGGCGGAAAGGTGGATGTTTTCGGAGACGATGCGGCGGGTCGCATCCGTGGTGCGGGTGATGTAGCAGGACACTTGATTGCGGGGTTTGACATCACGATAAAAGCTAAAGCCCTGCGGACCAGCATCCCCGGGTTGTGCTTCAAGTTTACTGTAATCAAGGGTGCGCAGATCTATCCTGGGAGGGGTCCCGGTCTTGAAACGCCGGACTGCCAAACCGGCTGATCCGAGATTTACCGACAAAAAAAGCGCTGCCGGCTCTCCGGCTCTTCCTCCGGAGATCGTGATATTGCCTGTATGGATGGCGCCATTCAGAAATGTTCCGGTGGCAAGAATCACCCTGGGAGCAGTTATTTCCTTGCCCAGCAGTGTTTTAACCCCGCAGACAGCATCCCCATGGATAACGATGCCACTCACACTGGCTTCGAGGATATGCAGTCCTGCCTGATCCTCAAGACGTTCGCGCATCAATAATGAGTATTGGATGCGGTCATTCTGTGCCCGTGGCGCCCAGACCGCTGGTCCTTTCTTCATATTCAGCATGCGGTAATGGATGCCGGTCAGGTCTGCCACCCAACCCTGTTCTCCACCAAGGGCGTCGATCTCACGGGTAAGATGTCCTTTTGCCGGACCGCCGATGGAAGGATTGCAAGACATCCTGCCAATGGATTCCATCTTGATGACCAATACCAAAGTGCGCGCTCCCAAGCGTGCTGATGCAAGCGCGGCTTCGATTCCGGCATGACCCGCCCCCACAACGATCGTATCGTAATCAAAGACAGACATTTATCTTAGATGTAAATCCGTTGCTCAAACCAGTCGATGAGTTGCTCGGTGCCCACATTGTCCAGAGCCGAAACGGTAAAGATCGGAGTCTCGCCCAATTCCAGTCCTTTGGCAAGTTTCTGCACTGTTTGTTTGATCTTGGTTTTGGGTATCTTATCGGACTTGGTGGCAATCACACAATGTGGTATATTACGCATCCTTAGCATCTTGAGAATCTGGATGTCCTTGGGGTCGGCTTCGTGACGGATATCGACAAGGATCACGATGCCGGTTAGCTGGTTTCGTTCATCAAAGAAGCGGTTGACCATCCGGCGCCACTTCTCCAGTTCTGCCAGACCCACTTCCGCAAAACCATAGCCGGGAAGATCGGTAAATTGCATAAATCTCTGTTCCTCGACGCCGCTGCGTTTGTAGCGGATAAGGAAGAAATTTAGCAAGCGGGTTTTTCCGGGAGTGGAACTGGTCTTGGCCAGTCCTTTATGATTGGTGATCAGGTTGATTAGGGTGGATTTGCCGACATTGGACCTGCCGGCAAAGGCAAACTCCGGATACGCTGAGGCAGGAAAATCCTGTGGCTCCGCTGCGCTCTTTACGAAGAAGGATTCCACAATTTTGATCATTCTTGATATACCACCGATGTCTTTTCTGATTCGCTGATCTCCACTTCTAGTACACTGCAAACAGTATTCGCCAGCCGCTTCTGCATCTCGCCATAGAGATACTGTGCCAAATGTTCGGAGGTGGGATTAATCCCTTTGAATTCCGGCAGATCATTTAGATAGGCATGATCCAAAGGACTGAGGATGTCTCGCAAATGCCGTTTGATCACGCCAAAATCCAGAGC
The DNA here is from genome assembly GCA_037441405.1 of Candidatus Cloacimonadota bacterium. GTDB lineage: Bacteria > Cloacimonadota > Cloacimonadia > Cloacimonadales > Cloacimonadaceae > VGPI01. The sequence continues at coordinate 17,530 of JBBISI010000001.1, read as the reverse complement.
CATCCCGATCTCATCCAATTCACTGCACACCAGGCAGATTCTTATTTTCCAATTGTGCCCGTGCAGTTTGCAGCACAAGCCCTGATAACCCTCCAGCCGATGGGCGGCGGAAAAGGTGTCCGTCACATTCAATTTATACATTTTGTTCCTCTTGTCAAAGATGACATCGCTCCCACCGTTATCCCCGGAGAAAGGCATTCATTCATATTTACTTATGGCGTTCCCGCAATTGGAGACCAATTTTTGGCAACCTACTATACTGGCAAATAAAAAATATCTCTTAGTCCCGACTGAGATACTGCAGAAAATGCTGATGCAACTCCACCGGGATACGCGACGCTTTGCCGTTATGGGCAAAGACACTGGTCATCCGAGCTCGAAAACAGAGGTCGCCGCCGGAATCATAAATCTCCTGATCCCAGATCGCTTTGAGACGATTACAGTCGCGGACATAACTGCGTACCTCCACCCTATCCTCCAGTTGCAGCGCTTTGATGTAGTCCAGATCAAAACACAGGATGAAGATCTGGATGCCTTGCCCCAGCAAATACGGGATGGGGACTTCCATCTCGGATAGTGCTTCGCTGCGCGCCGCTTCCAACAATTGGAGGTAATTGCTATTGTTGAGATGACCATAAATATCACATTCATAGCCATATATTTTTTTATAAAACCGAAAGAACATCATTACTCCTGATCAGGTGTCTTTTTACATTTTTCTTGACCGATTGCCAATCACAGCGTTTAAGGCAACCAGACCTAACAGATTGAGGAAAAGATGAGCAAGAAAACTGTCAATCCAAAACTGAAGATAACCGGCAAAGTAAGGTACCATCCACCGTTAAGAGTCACTGGAAGGGACACTGGATCGAGGTTCACATCCACTCTTATGAAACGTATCACCGCCCGTCCCCAATTGATTTTGGGAGTATTGCTCTTTGTCGCAGTGAGTTTGATCTATTTTCCAGTGGCTTACCAAAACCAGTTTCCCATTGCGCACGATATCACCCAATGGGAAGCGGCCGCCAATACAGTCATTGAATACAATCAGACCCACAGCGATCGTGCTTTGTGGGCGCCGAACATGTTTTCCGGCATGCCGGCGTATATGGTATCCTTCCCGACCCGTTATCCTTTTTTGGAGAGTTTGACCAAAGTGACCGACAAGGTTATCAACTGGCGGATCTTACTGCTCATTTTGGGTGGCTTGGGGATCTTTGTCCTGCTCAATTTCCTGGGCATGGAGCATTGGACATGTTTTTTTGCAGCGGTGGCGTTTATCTTCAGTTGTCACTGGGTGGGGCTATTGGACATCGGTCACAACACCAAGTTCCGTGCCATCATGTATATCCCCTGGGTGCTATGGGCATTGATGTATCTGAGGAAAAAGCCCAGTTTGCTCGGTTTGGGACTTCTGGCCACTTTCCTGATCACCCAACTCCGGGAGAACCATCCGCAGATAACCTACTACCTCTATCTTTTTGTTGGGATGTTTTGGATCTATACGCTCATCGAGACCTTCCTGAGCCAGAAATGGAAACAATTTATCCTTTACACCTGTCTGGTGATCGCGGCCTATGGATTGACGGCACTTGCGGTGATGAATCCTTATCTGTCAACTTGGGAATATAATCATTACACCATGCGTGGCGGTGCCACGGGATTGGATACTGCCTATGCCCAGGGCTGGTCATTCAAGCCCAGTGAGACCATGTCCTTCATCATTCCGGAGTTTCATGGCGGCGTTTCCGCACCCGTATCCCTTGACAGGAATAATCCACTGAGCAATTTCTCCACCTACTGGGGCGGGATGGAATCCACTGAAGTCTATCATTATTTTGGCCTGATCGTTCTTGTTCTCGGAGGTTTTGCGCTTTGGGGCAAGCATCGCCGCTTTGCCGTATTCCTCTGGATCTCGTCCTTTCTCTTTATCATGATGTCATTTGGCAAATACACGCCGCAACTTTCAGACCTCTTGCTACGGCATCTGCCATTCTTCAATAAATTCCGCGTGCCGGTGATGATCCTGACCATGGTTCAGGTCAATGCCGTGATCCTCGCCGGACTCGGGATCGATACCATCCTTGATAAACTACGGCAGGCGGACAAATTCACAGTCAAAAAAATGCGCCGCGTGCTTATCATTTGCGCCGCTGTCTTTCTAATCTATACCGCATCCGCCACTACCATCTTCAGCGGTATGAAACTCCTTACCGGACAGGAAGCGGAATATCTGGAGCAGTATCCTCAACACGCGGGAGTATTTGACCAACTTCGCGAGCATCGGCTGGGGATGATCCACAAGAGTGGCATGCTTTCTCTGGGGCTGCTAACCCTTGCTATGGGTGTAATTTATCTATTTACCATTAAAAAGATCCCGCATTATGTCATGATCCTGTTACTGACTGTGCTGGCGTTTATTGACCTGTGGCCTTACACAGGCAGGTCGCTCCGTGATCTGGAACCGCCGCGAAGGCATCGCAATATCTTTGCCATTCGGGACTTTGACGAGTTTTTGATGAAGGATAACACCCAATCCCGGATCTATACGCCGGATGACAGAGCCGCCGGCCGCTGGGCATATCATCACCGCACCATTTTGGGTTATTCGGCTGCCAAACTCCGGATCTATGACGATCTGCTCAATCGCTCCATCCACGGTCAGTTCAGTCGCTATCGCCAGATACTCCAGAATCATATGAAGGAATTCCCCACTCCCGTCCTGGATATGCTTTCTACGCGCTACATCGTGGTCAGCGACACTCTTCCTTATTCCGGATCTATCCGTGATAAGCGACTCGTCTTTCAAAGTGCGACGCATCCGATCACCATTTACCAGAATATGAATGCGCTGCCCAAAGCATGGTTTGTGGATTCGCTTGTCGTGGTCACTCCCGCTGATTCGATCATTTCCTTGATGAATGAAGCGGATTTTGATCCCGCCCGCTATGCCTATGCCACCGAAGATATCCCGGGGATCAGAAAACCCGGTTACAACACCATCAAACTCGATAAATACGACCTTCATGAGATATCTTTGACCGCGAGGACGGACAGCACAGCGCTCATGGTTCTCAGCGAGATCTATTACCCCGCCGGTTGGAAGGCATATATCAACGGGGATGAGACGCCGATCCACAACGTCAATTATGTTCTGCGCGGGATCGTCGTCCCTGCGGGTAAGCATGAGGTCATTTTCCGCTTTGATCCTCCCTCCTACAAGGTCAGCATTCGTTTGAGTTTGATCGGGTTGATGATCACTCTTGCCGCATTGGGAGGAGGTTTCTTGATCCATTATCGCAAAAGGTTAAGGTAACGGAGGATTCCAATCCTCCGGCCAAACTTGAGATCATGTATCTCAGACATTAGAATGGGATTTAAGCGAATGGTTTTGCCTGGATGAAACATCGAAAGAAAGAAACAAACCTGTTCCCGATCAGATTTATCCTGCTCAGCGTTCTGTCTCTGGCGCTTATCTCCTGCGCCGCTATTTCCGGAAATTTATATCCCCTGGACAAGGCATACCGCAATGACCAGTCTCTGCGTCAGGAGATCCGGGATATCGTGCGCACCTATCCCCAAAAAGTAAAACTTCACCGCCTCGGATCCAGCAGCACAGAAGACCTGCCGATCTTTGCGCTGGAGACCGGAAGAGGCGATCGTCAGATTCTGATGATTGGCCAAAACCACGGCGATGAGGTCTTGGGGGTGGAGATCGTCATGCGGTGGCTGTTGCTGCTGTTGCAGCGCTCTGAATCAGATCCGCGGATCAAAGAACTGCTGGATATTTATACCTTCTGGATCATCCCAACCACCAATCCCGAAGGTTATCGCGTCGTATCCCAGGGACTCTATCCCTACAAGCGTAAAAACAACCGCGATACCGATGGCAACAAGATCCTGGATTATGCCACCGACGGAGTGGATCTGAACCGCAACTTTCCTGTTTTCTGGGATGTTGACCCGCTTACTCCGACCACCAGTCCATATTACAAAGGCAGCGCTCCCGCGTCCGAACCGGAGACCCGGGCGGTGATGAATCTGGCAAGCCGGATTCCCTTTGAGATCGCTATTTTCTACCATAGTTCCGTTACGGGCGCATACAGCGAAAAATTGTATCTGCCATGGCACAACCACCACGACCAGGATCAGGCGGTGCTTTACGATGAGCTGCTCAAGGTAGCCCAGATCTATGCCTCAAGATTGACAAAGGATTATACCGATGGCTTGTATGAAGTACACACTGGAGCCACTACACGTGTCGGCAACGCCCGTAATTACTTTTTCCATACTCATCAGACCCGGGCGTTCCTGATCGAAGTAGGCGGCGTCAATCAATTGGGGATCAGCGTCATTCATCCTTCCGGAAAGAAGATGCGGCAGATCGTGCAAAAACACCTTTCCGCCCTCCAAGCGCTCTTTCTCGATCTTATCCCACCAGGAGTTTGATCATGGATATTCTCAAGTAATTATCCGATCCCAGTTCCGTCCTCTGTCTGCTATTGGACAATATGTACGATTGCGTCTATATTGTGGACAAAGATCGCCGGATCACCTATTGGAACGGTAGTTCCGAATCGCTTACCGGTTTCTCCCGATATGAGGTGATGGGCAAGCGTTGTTCGGAAGACATCCTGAACCACATTGACGTTAATGGCCTCTTGCTCTGCCGTGGCGCCTGCCAGATCATTAAAGTGATGCGAGATGGCAAAGGCGACAGTTTCAGAGTCTATCCCCGCAAGAAGAACGGCATCCGCTTTCTCGTGGAAACAGTCATCTCGCCTGTCTTTGACCATGACGGCAAGATCATTGCCTGCACCGAGGTCTATCGCGATATTTCCCTGCAGGAAGAACACCGCATCCTCTGGGAAAAATTCAATACCCTCATCAGCAATACGTCTCCTCCACCACCTACAGCGACGTTTTGACCCGGCTGAAGCAAGAGGATGGCGGCAGTCAACCCCGCGTGCTTGATCTTTCCGTTCTTTTTCTGGACAGAGTGAACTTTACCTCCTTCTCGGAAACTAATTCCCCCGAGGCGGAGGTGGCGATCCTCAATGACCTTTTCGGCATTTACGAAGTCATCACCAAAGAGTTTTACGGCGACATCGACAAATTCATCGGAGATGCCGTGATGGCGGTCTATGCCGATGCCAATGACGCCGTTAGCAGCGCCCTCAAGATCATCAATACCGGACTGCCGGAAATGAACCGTATCCGCCTTGAAAACAATGAAAGCTCGATCAATGTCCGCATCGGCATCAATAGCGGTCACGTCCTTCAGGGAGACAGTGGCACGACGGATCGCAAAGACCTCACCGTCATCGGCGATACCGTCAATATCGCCGCCCGATTGGAAAAATCCGCTTTACCCAACCGACTGCTGATCTCCGAAGCCACCTTTGCCTGAATAAATCCCGATCTCCGTGATCAATTCGGCTGGTTTGACAACCTGGAATTGAAAGGTAATCTGGAACCGATCAATTCATATATCAACAAGATAGATCTATCCCTCCTCCCACCCTCCCGGGTAATCCATCCGTAAACCCGTTTACTCCACGCCTTTCACATTTTTGCAGATTTCCCCGGGGAAAACCGGCTTTTTACCTGAATAAATGCTGGTTACGGTGTATTTTAACCATCCTGTGATACTTATCCCCAAAAGACCATTGAACATATCGACTTTGGCTTGACCACTGTCTCCTTGCTTGATAACCTTAGTATAACCTTACGAGTGTAAGGTTATACTAAGGTTATGGAGTAGGAAGGAATTCAGGCAGAAACATCAGTCCGCTTGGATCTGATCCTTATTAAGACCGGTGAATAGTTCAAAGCGACTGACATCACTACAATGAGCAAACCATCTACCCGACATAATCCGATGCATAACGACCTACGCTGGAATGGAGAGACGGCATTACATTTTCACGTTTCCGATATTTGGAGATTCCAGTATGTTAAACGCTCTTCCATAAAAAAAGTCCTTGCATGGAACACTATTTGCGTTATCCTGTCATATACCCCCATGGGGTATGAAGGAGAACCATATGGAACATATTAAGTCTCAGCGTCGCAAGGCACATCATACCGATGTCTTCAAGCAAAAATTGCATAACCGCTTGAAAAGGATTGAAGGCCAGGTGAGAGGAATACAAAAGATGCTCGCCGGGGATGTGTATTGTGATGATATCGTCACCCAGATTGCCGCTACTCGCAGAGCATTGGCATCCGTATCAAAGGAACTGTTTGAAGCACATCTGAATTCATGCGTGCTGGAACAGATCCGATCCGGCTCCTCAGAAGTGCTGGACGAACTAAAAAAAACCATAGCCCGAATGACAAAATAAAAAGGAATCACAAATGAAAAAATTCATCCTACTCACCACCATCGCCTGGATAGCTCTGACCCTTGCCGCTCAACACTGTGGATCGTGCACTTCCCGGATGCAAACCCAAACCACAAACAACAGCATCCGGAATCCAAAATCCATCATTCCCGGTCCCAAAAAGCCGCACTGGATTGACAGGGAACACTATGTGACTTACGAATGGAATAAACGCCCCAAAATCGGCACCTATGTCCTATTGGTAAATGTATTTGACAAAAACGAGAAACGCGTGGATAATCTTACCCTTACAGCCGATGCTTATATGCCATCCATGAAGGGTTCTCACGACACTGGAGATAAAGCCATGAAACTGAACAAAAAAGGTCAATACGTCATCCCAGTATATTTTATGATGCTGGGTGACTGGGAAATTGAATTGAAGTTTGCCAAAGGCGACAAACGCTTTGCAAATGCCTATGTAAAACTGGACATCAAATAGAAGTGTCGCCGTGACATATCATGCTGTAACCGGTCTCCGGTTTGTGCCATTGCTTTTTGTGCTGCTGCTTGCCTATGCTCCATATGCCGTCAACGCACAAAGCAATATCCTCTTCTTTGAGGCTCAGGGGGTTCTGTCATTTACAGACCCCCCCTCAAGCTGGCAGGCATATTCACATCATCTTCACGACGCCATGCAAAAACCCTCGCTGGGTATAGATTATCTGGGCAGGATCAGAGCAAAGTCCACAGATTTGGGATATATGTCTCTCCAGATCCGGCTAGCATATGACGAATCTGAACCCAATAAAATTCAGCCTCAGGTTTACAATGCTTTTATAAACTGGAAGACACCCGTGTCAGATTTATGGATTGGCCATAACAAAACTGCCATCGGCTTAAACTCCTATCTGAACAATCATGCTCTTCTGCTTGCGGATAACACCATGAGTGGATTGAACTTTGACCGGGATTGGGGTGCGGGACTTAAGCATGATGGTGGGTGGTGGAATATAGTCCTTTCTGCCGGAACCGGATCCGGAATGCCCTTGTATCTGGGAGAAAACTACCTGCTGGCAGCCAGGACGGGTTGGGGAGATTATTCCCGCAATAATGCCACCATAGGCCTTTCGGCAGCCACGGGAAATGTCCTCAAAAGCATGGGATACTCTGTGATGCACAACAACAAAAAACACCCGCTTCACCTGGGTGGTTTCGATCTTGGGCTACGATATCTGAATTTTGACATAAAAGCGGATCTGCTGCATGGATCATACGACGGTGATCCGGCTTATGCTTATTTGACCCGGGGCGCTTACTACTTGTTACCCGAAGATAGGGCAAATATTGAACTTCAATTACAGGCAAATGATCTCAAGGGCGAACAAAGCACCATCTATTCTGCCGGACTGACTTATCGGATCACGCCGGATATCACTCTTCGCAGCACCTATAACCTCAAAGAGCCCACCGGTATTCATACCATCGCTCTGCAGGCGTATTTTTACAAAGGAATCGTTTTTTAAACGTTAAAGGATTGTATCATGAACAAATTATACATTTTCATTGTAACGTTGCTGATTATGTTGCCCCTACACGCAGCAGTTGGTTGCGATTTGAACGACCCGAACAGAGACGTAAAAAGACTTTTCCCGACGTCCACCGGTTTCAAAACCTATTATCGCTCCATCGCCAAAGACGGCGGTAAAGACCTATTGGGAAAAATTGAGAAGCGCCTTGGCGACAAATTTGTGGGGCTATTCGAAACTGTCGATGTCCCCTATACTCTTTACGAAATATACCGTGACAATCGAATAATCGGTTACATCCACGGTGTTAATCAAAAAGGCCGGTATGGAGGATTACAGTTATTTTTGGCCTTTGATACCGGAGGAACCATCCTCAGCACGTATATACAAAGGATCAGCGGAAAAAATTCCCGCAGTTTCCGGGACGGCGCTTTTACAGATCAGTTTAAAGGACTAACCCTCAAAGATTTTGATTCCTGGAGTATCAAAACCCGCTCCGGCACCGGGAAGTTGGCAGGCATCAAAAATCCCGCACCCGCTGATGAGGATTTTTATAACATCATGAGGGGACTGAAAAAGAACCTGGTCTTAATGAACCACTTTGGTTATTGGAACCCCAGATAGAGGAACGGACATGCCAAACATCACCACCATAGCATACAAAAACTTACGCCGTAAAAAAGTGCGCAGCATCCTTACCCTCTTTGGAATAGCCCTGTCCACCTGGGTTCTGATAAGTTTGCTGGGCTTTAACCAAGGATATGAGAAATCGCTGAATGACGATATCGACAACCTGGGATTCCAGGTTTTACTCACCGCCAAGGGCTGTCCTTATGAAGCCGCCACCCTTATGATGCAGGGCGGAGCGGGCTTAAGATACTTGCCGGACTCGGTATTGGTTGATCTGAAAGCTCATCCTGAAGTAGTGGGGCTTACACCCATGTTGATGCAGGCAGTTTTTGATCCGCTCGTCGGCGAACATGGAGGCATAGCTGCCTATACCGGAGTGGATCCCCTCACTTTCCCGTCTATGAAAACTTACCTGGATTTTTCCCAAGGTAAGTGGTTTACAGACCCATTTGCCCTGGAAGCCGTAATCGGCTACGAAGTTGCTGAATTGGAGCAAAGAGAGGTGGGAGACATGCTGCTTATACCTGAACATGAAGTGGAACTGAAAGTGGTGGGAATCCTAAATCGCAGCGGCACCCAGGATGACGGCACCATATTTGTACCGTACAAAGCCCTTCAAAACGTTTTTGGCGTTCAGGGCTTGCTTACTTCCATAGGAATCAAGGTCCATAAGGATGCCGATGTGAGTGCCTTTGAGGAAAAACTCTATGAACTTCCGGATGTTCAGGTAGTTTCCATGGCACAGGTAAAAAATACCATTTCCAATTTGGTGGGTACTGCTCGCATCATGATAATGTCCATTGCCCTCATTGCCATCCTCATTGCCATGATTGGTGTGATGAATACCATTCTAATGTCTGTATTGGAGCGATATCAGGAAATCGGTATTATGAAATCCATGGGAGCCGGATCCAGCCAGATTTTTCGGCTCATCTGGACTGAAACTGTTATCATTTGCCTGGTGGGAGGAATTTTGGGGGCTTTACTGGCAATTGGGCTGGCAGCTTTTACCGAAGCTATGATCAGATTTATCCTGCCTTATTCTCCCAAGGGCTCTCTAATCCTGATCGATTTTTCATTGGTGATCCACTCCTTGGGAATAATCGTGGGTATCGGGCTTCTTAGCGGTATTTACCCCGCTTTCAGAGCATCACGGATAAAGCCGATAGAGGCTATCCGTATAAGCGAGGGGGAATTATGAGCATCATCAGGGCAAGAAACATCAACAAGATTTACCTGCGCGGTGCTGAAGCTATAGCAGCCGTAAACGGTATTGATATAGAGATTGAGGCCGGTGAATTTGTGTCTTTCACAGGTGCATCGGGATCCGGAAAAACCACTTTGATCCATTTGCTGGGATGCTTGGAAAATCCTTCAGGCGGAACTTTGGCCATAGGTGATGCCACTGTCTTTGAAGCTGGGAAAGCCATGCCCGAAAGCAAACTGAACCTGGTGAGAAGAGTTCATTTTGGCTACATCTTCCAAAAGTTTTACCTGATACCCACTCTCACCGTTGCTGAAAACATCCGGGTTCCTTTTGCATTTCACCGCAATACCGGAGCGAACTCAAACGTGAGTGAAATCGCCTCAATGTTGGGTATTGAAAAGAGGCTAAATCATCTCCCAAAAGAGATTTCCGGAGGAGAAATGCAGCGCGTGGCCATTGCCAGAGCGCTGATAAACAATCCCAAGGTTCTGCTCGCTGATGAACCCACCGGGAATCTGGACAGCAAACGCAGTGACGAGATTGCCGATATCCTATCACAACTGAACCGCGAAAAACGGATCACCGTTATTCTCGTGACTCACAACCTCAACCTGGCAAAAAGAGCTGGCAGAATACTGGAACTCCGCGACGGAAGAATACTGCAATCTTAAACAGGCAGTGATCTTTGCATTTAGATTTCAAAGAACGATGCACACACTGGAATCACCATATTGTGAGGCAGTGAAAAAAACAGTAACGTCGCTCCTTACAGCACAGTCAGTATTAACTAAGGACTGTGCCTATCAGATTGTTTGGATACTCGTGGGGTCAACCGCTCTGAGTTATCTAACGGTCTCAAGAAGGTTTAGATTCAAGCGGAGTGGTGCTTTCTCCTGAGTTCTCCCTGCTTGATAACCTTAGTATAACCTTACGGTCGTAAGGTTATACTAAGGTTATACTAAGGTTATCAAGCAAGGAGGATAATTTTAAGTCAACTCTCTAAATGATACACCGGTCTTTTTCAGATGTCGCCTTCTCGCTTTGGGTTTCAGTTTTGCCTATTTGATCTCGTTGTGCAGACCTTTGCGCTCCCTACAGGCGTATCAGGGCAAATCTCCCGCGGCGGGAAGTGGAGGAAGATCCGGAGATCAAGTAGTAATAAACGCCGGAGGAGGCATCTTTGCCGGCTTTGTTTTTGCCGTTCCAATGGAAGCGTCCGAATTCATTGATATCGAGTTTGATTACGAGGTCGCCGGCGCCGTTGTAGATATGGCATGTCTTGACATCGGCGGGGAAGTGTGCGTCCGGAAAGTTGTTGATACGGATGAATCCGTCACGGGATGGCGAGAAGGGATTGGGAAAGGCGATCACGTTCTGGATGGATTGGGCGGTTTGGATCGAGCGTCCGATCTCCAAACGGTTTACGCCATCGGGAGTTCCGATGATCAAGTATCCACCCACAGGGTCAAAAGCGAGGGCGGTCACGTAGTTTGAGAGTAAGGGTGACACGCTCAAATAATAATTGGCAAATCGTTCGCTAACAGGATCATACATGGAAAAGCCATTACCTACGCTTCCGATCCAAAGACGGTTGAAAGGATCGAGCAGGAGGGCGGTGGGGAAGGTGCGCACCGATCCAAAGAGGCGTTCCTCGTCCACGTAATAAAGGATGTCGTTTTCCCAGTCAGCGTTACCCCATCGGCGTCTTTTAATATCGGTATCGTATTTATACCAATGGATCTCATTCCACATAAAGAGTCCAGTGCTGGCCGCGATCCAGTGTTGCCTTTCACCCCATCGGGTTGTAAGGGTCGCCACGTCATAGACAATGCAATTGTTGAGTTCGGAGGGGGGTGGTATGAGCCAGTGTTCGCCACCGGTCACCGGTAGCGAATTGTGGTTCCAGATGACCAGTCCGCGGTCGCTATTGGTGCCGATAAAGTATTGATTACCGCTGTGATAGAGATAGACGACGGCTTGCTGGGGGCTATTGGGAATGGTGAAGGTAGTCACGAGATTGTAGTTGTTATCAAAGACATTGATGCCGTCGGTGTAACTTGCGACCAAGATACGGTTATATTTATCGAGAGCAATATCGCCGATGGTATTGCCAAGCAATCTGGGCGATCCGGGGATAACGGACAACCAGTCTGAGTTCTCGGGATCCCAGTTCTGGACGCCTTGGCGGGAAAACCGCTGCCAGGTATCGGTTTCATCGTCGTAAACGGTGATCCCAAGCATCCAGTTTGAGGGGCTTAAAGGTGAAACGTCCCAAGGTCCGAACCACTTCTTGTTGTTGCCATCCACCGCGACGCAGAGAACATTATCGGCAGTAAGCGGACTATTCTCCACGTTGAAGGTCTGCCAATGATCGCCGTCAAGCACGGAAAACCCCATTGTGCCCTTGCGGACGATGCCAGGTCCCTGATTGCCACTACCGAACCAGATTTTGTGATTTTTGTCCACGGCGATGTCACTGATCTTGGGGAAGCCGATGCAATTGGAACGGTAATTTTGCCATTGATCGCCTGACTTTCGGTAGATCCCACCGCCCCATGATGCGAGGTAAAGTTCCGTTCCATGATTTACGATACGGCTGATGACGGATGAATGTAAGCCATTGGTGTTGGATGTAATGTGCTGGATCGTGCCGTCGGGCTGGATAACTGATAGAAGTTGGTCAGTATTGCGCTGGAAAATGAGGTTGTTTTCGTTCCATACCCCATAAGCAACCCAGATAGATCCGGTGGCATCAATCCCCATCGCCGACAGGGGATGATTGATCAATCCCTGGGTTGCGGAGAATGAAGTCCATCCGGGTTCCGCTGGATCGAGGGAACGCTTGAGTACCGTAGCTCCGAAGGCAAGACAGAGATCGGTATCATTGGAGGCGAGCATCACGGGATTTCCATCGATCACCGGAGAGTTTAAACTGTTCCACTTTCTCCAGGAACTGTCAAAATCCAGGGAGTCCACATGGACATAGCTAACGCTGATATCTGTAGCCAGATAAAGGTAACCCTGAGGTGACAGGAGCATATCCGCGATATTGTTTGAGGATAGTCCGCCAGCGGTATTTTGGACGGTGTAGCGTTGGAGCAACAAAGGAAAAGACACCCCAGGTAGATAGTAGAAGAGAGACAGACCCTGATCGGTGGCGACGAGGGTTGAAAAGCCGCTTTCAATGATGCGGTTGACCCGATTGGAGGGGAGTCCATTACTGGTATTGATGATCTGGTTTGATCCGTTTCCGATAATGGTTATACCCTTATCGTATGATCCCAGCCAGATATTTTCCGATGAGGATACATAGGTTACAGTGCGGACGTCATTGGAGGCAATGCCGTCGCTGGTAGTCCACCGTGTCTGGGACAAACCCTGCGTCCAATTCAGGCTACCGGCATCATTGAGCAGAACCAATCCGCCCCAAGTGCCGAAATAGACATCATTATCACTTACCATGAGGTCAAAGACATAGGTGGTATTCGTATCGGTCAACCAAGTGGTGGCTATTAACGGGACACACATCAGGAGTGTAAGCATGGCATAAATACGGATCATTGACGTTTCTCCTTGTGTAACAAAATGTATGCGACGATCACGCAGACCATCATCAAGGCGATAAGGATGGAAAAGAGCAGCTTGCGCGAGGATATTGCAAAGCCGGTCGCAACAAGTCCGAAAAGGAAAGTTACGCCATATAGGATCAGGGCGATCGACTTGTGGGACAGTCCGGCGGAAAGCATGATATGATGGAGATGCGATCTGTCCGAGTTGAAGATATTGCCTTTGCCCAGTCGCCGAAACACCGCCAGGACGACATCAATAACCGGAATGGACATTACAGTGATGGGGACAATGATGGTCAGAGTAGTAATACCTTTGTATTGAGCGGTTCCGGCACTTGCCAGCGCGGCCAGGTTGAGTCCGATAAAAATGGCACCGGTATCACCCATGAAAATCAGGGCCGGATGAAAGTTGTATCTAAGAAACGCCAGATTACCGGCGATCAAGAAAGAGGTGAGAGCCACCACAGTCAGATTGAAATCCCGAATACCAAAGACCAACAGAACGGCTGCGGAAATTGTGGCGATTCCACTTGCCAAGCCATCAATTCCGTCGATGAAATTGATCGCATTGATAATGACGACATACCAACAAACTGTGACGGGCAATGAGAGCCATCCGAGATCGATCGTGGCGCCCAAAGGATTGGTGAGTTGCGTCACTCTATAACCCAATTCATACATAGCCAGTCCGATCCCGATTTGCCAGAGGATCTTAAACCGGGCACGACTCTCATATTTGTCATCAAAGAGCCCGAGCATAAGGGCGATAATGCCCACACCGCCAACGTTAAGGAGGTTTTTGGCGAATTCCGGATGTGCCCGGAGGTTGAGGTATCCGATAAGGATCTGGGCTAAAACGATCAGCAAACCAAAGGACAATCCGCCTGCTTCGGGCTGGGTATGTAAATGAACGCGGCGCTCGTTCGGCTTTGCCATAAATCCGTAGCGCAGGGAAAAGCGGATATTGAGAGGGATCAGCAGCAGAGAGCCGATAAAGACAAATGCGGCAGCAATGACGATCTGCCAAATGAGATACAAAGGCATCAAGGGCTCCTTAGTGTCCGGTAGATATTCAGATAGCCGTCCGCCATCGCTTGAGAGGAGCACTGATGCCGGATGCGGGATAAGGCATTATTGCCTTTTTCCCTGACCTGGGAATGGGGGAGGTCGATGAGAGCAAGGATCTTGCTTTCAAGCAACGAAGGGTTATCTTGCTTGATCAACCATCCGCAATCATCAGAGACAAGTTCAGCGATGGAAGGGATATCCGATCCGATGATGGGTAGGCCGCTATACATTGCCTCGATGATGCTGATCGGTTGGGCTTCCCAATTGGAATAAAGAAGAAAGGCGTCAAATGTGGCGAGTAGTGCTGGAATATCGGATACCCGCCCGGGCAGGATCACCCGATCGGTCACTTTCAGTGAGTGAACTATCTGGCGGCAAAGATCGAGATGTTCACCATCTCCGGCAATGATAAAACGAACGTTTGAATGTTTTTGGCAGATATGACAGGCGGCAGTCACGGTTTGGATGGGATTTTTCTGAGGGGAAAAGCGCATGGTTGAGCCGATAGTGAATATCTTTGGAGGATTATCACTACGGTGGGAGGCAATATCCACCAATCTATGGTGGAGTTCGTCAGACAAGGCATTATTGATAGTGATCGCCTTATCGGGGCGTGTAAGTCCCATTTTTAACCACAGTTCACGGTCACAGTTATTGACAAAAACCAAACGCTGATACAAAGGTGCGATCAGCCGTTCGATGGTAACAAATGACTGATACACCAAGCGTGACTGTCCCCAGTGAAAAGGATTGCCATGCAGCGTATGAACGGCAAGCGGGACTTTTAGCAGATAAGCGGCGATTCCTCCCAGGAGTCCGGTCTTGGATGAATGGGTATGGACGATGTCAAAGCGATGGCGGCGGATGATCCTTAATATCTGGCAAAGAGCAACCCAATCCAATGGTGAGATCGAATGGCGCAAGGCATTGATCGGGATGTAATTGAATCCCAGCTCTTTGACCTTATTCTCCAGCAACCGCCCGGGTCGGCTGGCGACATGGATCTCAAATTGGTCGCGGGGCAGTGATTGCAAGAGGTGCAGCATCATATTCTGAGCACCGTAGAGCAGGGGGAGAAGTTGGAGATGCAGTATCTTTATCATTGTTATCGGTTCAATCGGGTTGGCTAAACCGGATCAGCGCAATGGTTCCTTTTTTGATGTCGGAGAAGCGGAATAGATTTCCCTGAACATCGATCTCTGCGCCGCTGGTTTCGGCAATCTGAAATTCAGAGGATACGGTAAGGCAGAAATGATCCAGGTTATCAGGGAAAAAGACGCTGAGTTCGTATTCGCTTTCTTCGATGGTCACTCTTTGCCGCTTTTCCCACCAGTCGGCAAGTTCCATGCAAGTAGCCTTGTAGATGTTTTCGGAATTGAGCAGAGCCAGGATGTATTGATACAACTTGCTACAATAATGGATCTCGGCATAATTGGCAAGCGTGAAATCAAGGCATAGAACTCCATGAACCTTGCGCACGGCTTGGTAGATCTTTTTGAACTGGGCTTTGGCATCTTCGAGTGATACAATACGATGACGGGTCAGGCGGAGATAAATGTCGCGGAAGGAGAGCGGTATCTCATAATGGCTGGAGACTGTCCCTCCAAACCAGGGTTGATAAGGGACAGCGACGCCATTCTTGAATCCGGGTGTGTCTTGATAACACAAACTATTGCTGTAAGCCGGTCTGACTTGCTGAAGGAATTCGCGGATCTGGTCATGGATGCGGAAGTCAAACTGGCGGATGCCGATGCTTTGGGCTCCGATGTTGTGCGCCAGGATCTGTTTGCGGGTAATGTAGTCCTCACGGTTTGGTTTATCATTTGTTGTCAGCAGTCCGATCTCGCATCCGGCGGCTTTGATCTTGCCGATATCTTCCTGCAGGTCTGTATCTTCCAGGGTGTAATCGATATCGGCATTTTCCTCGGCAGCGACAAAGAATGTTGAGCGGATGTTAAACTGCTGTTCTAGATCAAGATACTCCCCAAAGTTCCAATAGACCTCGTAATTGGTAAAGAGGTATTTGAGTTTGCTGGTGATGGAGCGGAAAAGTTGCATTATCTTGAGCGAAAAGAGCATGATAAAATCATCCACCACAGAGAGCAATAAGGAATTAAAACTCCACTTTTGCAAGTGGTCCACGCTGTGGGTGAGGATGGCTGCCATGATCTGATGTTCGGGGTAAAGACATTTGCGGGCGATGATCTGCCTTTTGGCTTTAGAGTGTTCCATGAGCATATTGTCGATCAACCATAAAAGATTGTGGACGATCGGGGTTTCGCGCCATTGGTATAAGAGACGCGCTTCATCAGGAAAGCACTGGTATTGGTCCCGTTGAGGATCGATCTGCGATTCGAATTCGGATAGGTGGAAAAAGACGTTGCCGGCAAGGTCAAAATTGATCTTTCCGCCGTGGATCTCCCTTTCGGAGTAATTCTCGGCAGGGTAGGTGAATTTAAGTTCCGAGATCACGGGCGTCAAAGTGAGCAGTTTGGTTTCGCGAATGCTGCGGCGGATCCTCTCTATGCTATAGCTCTTGGGGTCATACAGATTGGGGTCTGCCTGAATAAAGATAGTGATGTAATGACGTGAGATCTTTTTGAGTTCTTCGGCAGTCGGGGCCAGCAGTCCGTAGATGAGCAGGATGTCCGATTCACGCAGTTTTTGGATGTCATCTATGTATCTATGGCTGTAGCCCAGAGTGTGGAAGATAAAATTGAAACTATACTTTATCTCCTTCTGATAGCGTTCGAGTTTGTAGTCCGGGTATATTGAGATCATCGCTTTGTATTTACCACTTTTAATTTCTTGTTTCTTCATAATCAAACAATGAAGTGGTGTCAAGGAAAATCGGAAGTCTCCTGTTTAGCTACAGTCTGTCTTCCTTGTTCAAACTCTCACCCAAAACTGCAAATGAGTGTCATCTTTCACAGTGGTCACAAGGCCTTGATTGGTGGAGTTTAAAAAAACTCCCGGAATACCTGGCAGCCATAACGCTAAGCTTTGCTGCTGGAGACCAGAGGTCGCTACAGGTCTTTTTTCAGGATAAGGCCAAGTTTGGCAGGATAAACTTAACCTTCCGTACCAGTTTAACCTTCCGTACCTTCCATCCTTATTTAACCTTCCAAACCTTCCGTACCTATTCAACCTTACATACCTAAAGAACGTTACACATAACGGAATCACCAAATTCGGGAACGT